>DATBKD010000126.1:0-5175 GCA_036556025.1 Gemmatimonadales bacterium
CCCGCCTTGACTTCGCGGGCCACGAGGACAAAGGCCCGTGGGAGATCGATCACAGCGGATCCCAGTACCCGCTCCGGGGCCAGATCCTTCTGGTCGAGGTTTGAGCCGAAGATGTAGGCGCCGGACGATTCCTTCACCGCCTGGAAGGCACCCAAGGCTGCCTGGTCGGCATTGTGGTGCAGCATGTCCGCGCCCGCGCGAATCAACGCAATCGCCGCCTCCCGCCCCGCGGCCACGTCATCGAACGTGTTGAGATACGTGGAGCGCGCCGTGACGGCGGGATTCACGGCTCTCGCGCCTGCCTCCCACGCGTCCTCGGCCAGCTTGATCGGCGGGAGCTCGATCCCACCGACGAAACCGATGGTGTTCGTGCGAGTCATTCCACCGGCCACCATCCCGGCGAGATAACTCGCCTCTGACAGCCGAAAGATCAGCGGCGAGACGTTCTCGGCGACCCGCTCCCCGGATGTCACGATGAAGACCGTGCCGGGGTACTGCCGGGAAACCCGCTCCGCCGCGCCCTGAAACTCGAACCCGTGCCCGAAGACCAGATCGTACTTCTGGGCGGCGTAGGTGCGAAGCGCCTCTTCCTGCTCGCCCGGCGTTCTCGCTTCCACGTGGCTGACAGTCGCCCCGATCGAATCGCGAATGGCCTCAAGACCGTGGTAGGCACCCGAGTTCCAAGCGGCGTCGGCGATCGACCCGGGTGTCACCAGGCCGACGCGAAACCCGGCCGTCGCTGAGCGCTCGGCGCAGCCGACCAATAGCCCGGCCAGCCCCAGCCTCAGAAGGAGTTGACGCAGCATAGTGACAGTCGTGCGACAGTATAGAGACACATCTGGCTTTGTAACGGAGGAAAGCCGGTCGGTTTCCACAAGTTTGGCTTACTTATCAACGAATGTGGGAACTCGCAACCTCCTACTCCCCTGGGAGTCTGACCAGCTCGCTGCGATCAGGAACGCTGCGGTCGGACCGTTCTCCGGGCGGCTCCATGGTGATCTGCCCGTTCACCCGTCCACCGTCGGCGATGTGAATGCGGGGCGTGCGGATATCGCCGTCGACCATCGCGCCAGCCTGAATCTCGACCCGCTCGCCGGCGTTCACGCCGCCATGGATCTCGCCGCCGGCGACGATTTCGGCGGCGAAGACATCACCGCGGATCATGGCACCCTGCGCGACGAGCAACTGGGAGCCGGCCCGGATAGTCCCCTCAACGTTCCCTTCGACCTTGACCACGCCTTCGCTCGCCACGTCGCCAACGATCGTGGTTCCGATGGCAATGATCGTGAGGCCTGCGGGCTCACTCCGGCGGGCCGGAGAATCGGGGCGGCCCGGGTGCGTCGGTCGCGAGAAGATCGCCATCAGCTCTGCTCCTTGACCATGGTGTGGGGATCGATTGCCTGGCCCTCACGGCGGACCTCGAAGTGCAGATGAGGGGCGCTGGACCGTCCGGTGTTGCCTGACAATCCAATGACCTGCCCCGCATCGACCGCCTGCCCGGCGGCCACCGTGACACGGCTCAGGTGTCCGTACATCGTCTGGTACCCGCCGGGGTGCTCGAGCAGGACGAAGAGGCCGTACTCCGCCTCATCGCCAGCTTGGAGCACAGTGCCGCCACCCGAGGCGCGCACCGCGCTGCCGGTGGGGATCGCGATATCAATCCCCGGATGCGCCTCTGTGCCAGTATTGCCCCCGGGCGTCACGTCCGCCTGGCCGCGCGTCACATAGCCGGGATCATCGAGCGGCCAGTGTCTCGGCTCCGAGGGTCCGGCCTCCAGGCCAGAGCCCGCGCGGACCGGCCGCGCCCGGATCGCCGGGGCAACTGGCAGGGTAGAGGCAAGCTGAACAGGGTCGGGGACAATATCCGCCCCGAGCATAGCGCGGATGCGGTCATACCTCCGCTCCGCACTGTCGAGCGCGGCGACGAGGTCCCCGATCTTCCGGTTCTCGGCTTCGAGCCGTTCGACCTCGCGCACCAAGCCCGGCACACGAGCCGCTCCCGCCGCGATCGGGAGGTAGAGTGCCATGCCGAGGAGAATCAGGGCGCTCAGGCAGATCCCGGCGGCGATCAAGCCGCGGAAGGCCCAGCGCGGGAGACGGAACGTGCGGCTGGTGAGCGAGCCGTCGGTGTGGACGACAATCGTTATATGGCGGCCGGTCGCAGTCATCCCCGGAACGGCTCGCCCAGGATCAACTCGAGGACCCGGGCCAAGTCATCCTCCGAGTAGTAGCTCACCGAGATGAGGCCGCGTCCTCGGCGACGTGCGGTGATTTTCACGTCGGTGCCCAGGCGTTTGCGGAGGCTGTCCTCGACCCGTCGGTGGGCCGGTGAGAGGTGGCGCACCGGTTCCTTGCGCTGACCGGCCGGACGCCCGGTGCGCACCTTGGCCTCGAGGTCCCGCACCGACCACCCCTGTTCGACCACGCGCTCCGCAAGCCGAATGATCTGCGCGCGGTCCGTGAGCCCCAGCAGTGCCCGCGCATGACCCTCCGAGAGCCTGCCGTCATCCACCATCTCCGCCACCTCGGGAGGCAGCTTGAGCAACCGTAGCGCATTCGCGATCGTTGAGCGATCACGGCCGACCAGCCTGGCCACCTCCAGCTGCGAGAGCCGGAATTCGTCGAGCAGGCGCTGATAGCTCGTTGCCTCCTCGATGGCAGAGAGGTTGTCGCGCTGGAGATTCTCGACCAGGGCGAGGGTGAGCAGTGTGCGGTCGTCCGCTTCTTTGATGACCGCCGCAATCTTCTGCCAGCCGAGCTTCTGGGCTGCGCGCCAGCGGCGCTCGCCGGCGATCAGCTGGTAGCCATCGAGATGGCGACGGACCACGATGGGCTGCAGCAGGCCCGAGGTCTGCAGCGAGGTGACCAGTTCCGAGAACTGGGGCTCGTCGAGCCGGACTCTCGGCTGGTATGGATTGGGAAGAATGCTCGAGACCGGCAGCTCCTGCAGCGAGCCGCTGGCCTCGGCCTCCTGACGAGAGATCGGCCCCAGCAGGGCCTCGAGGCCTCGGCCAAGACGCTTGGTTTCGCTCACGAATCCGCCTCAAGAGTGGTGGCCGGCACGATTGCCTCATCAGAGGACTCTTCCCTCGCACCCTGGTTCCCGCCTTCGACGCGGCGAACCAGCTCCTGGGCCACCGACAGGTAGCTCTTGGCCCCGACGGACTGGATGTCGTAGAGGAGAATCGGCTTGCCGAAACTCGGGGCTTCCGCCAGACGAACATTGCGCGGGATGACGGTCGGGAACATCCTCGGACCGAAGTACTCCTTTGCGTCCGCCGCGACCTGACGACAGAGGTTAACCCTCGAGTCGTACATGGTCAGCAGGACGCCATCGATCGCGAGCTGAGGATTGAAATTCTGCTGGACCAGCTTGATGGTGTTCAGGAGCTGGGAGATACCCTCGAGCGCGTAGTACTCGCACTGAATCGGGATCAGTACTCCGTCCGCCGCGGTGAGGACGTTGAGGGTGATCAGTCCCAGAGACGGCGGGCAGTCAACCAGAATGAACTCGTACGACCCGCGAAGCCCCTCGAGCGCGCGTCGCATGACGCCCTCCCGGCCCGTGCGCTCGACCAGCTCCAGCTCGGCGCCGACCAGGTCCTGCGTCGCCGGGAGAATGTCGAGGTAAGGGAGGGTAGCGTCGTTCACCAGAACGTCCTGGGCGGGGCGGCCTTCGATCAGGACGTCGTACAGCGCAAACCTGAGTTGCTCCTTTCTCAGGCCAATCCCGCTGGTAGCGTTGCCTTGCGGATCCGCATCCACCAACAGGGTCTTGCGTTCGGAGATGGCCAAGGAGGCCGCGAGATTGACTGCGGTCGTAGTCTTACCCACGCCGCCCTTCTGGTTCGCGATTGCGATGATCCTGGCCATTCTCAAACCGCTGCTGTTAAGCTGGTTGAATCGCAATTGCGCGGCGATAGGCTACTATCGGGGCGGGAACAATCCAGCGAATATAAGGACGGCGAAGGTAAAGCGAAACTGACGACGCCAACACCGGCGTCAAACAGCCGTTTGTTTCACGTGAAACAGCTCCTCAGGACAGACATAGCTCCCGGTTCCGGCGCCATTTCATGACCTCGAGCACCAGGTTCTGGAGATCGCTCGGAGAAACGCCCGGCACTCTTCCCGCACGGCCCAGCGTCTCGGGCCTGAGCAAAGCGAGTTTCTCGCGCGCTTCGTAGGCGAGCGACCCGAATCCCATGTACGGAAGGTCGGGAGGTAGCTTGTAGTCTTCCATGACCACCAACCGCTCTGCCGCCTCACGTTCTCGCAGCAGGTACCCCTCGTACTTCATTTCGATATCCGCCCACTCAGCCAGCGACTCGTCCCCTTCCCACGATGTCACCCGAAGCAGGTCCTGCAATCGCAGGCCCGGCCTGCGAACCAGGTCCGCGATCCTCACAGGCTCGGTGATCACCTGGGTCCCGGCGGAGTCCAGCAGGACGTTGGCCTCGTGGGGCCTGATCACGCTCTCCTCGACATGCCGCCGCAGCGCCTCTTCTCCCGCCAGCCGGCGCTCGGCGTTCGCCATTTCCGAGGGGCTCAATGACCCCAGCCTGGCGGCGATTGGCAGCAGCCTCCTGAGCGCATTGTCCTGGCGGAGGAGCAGGCGATACTCGGCTCGCGAGGTGAACAGGCGATAGGGCTCGTCCACACCCTTGGTGATGAGGTCGTCAATCAGCACACCGATCATCGCCTCGTCGCGACGCAGCACGAGCGGCTCGCGGCCCAGCGCCGCAAGTGCGGCGTTGGCCCCAGCCACGAGCCCCTGACCGGCGGCCTCCTCGTATCCTGTGGTTCCGTTTACCTGGCCTGCGAAATAGAGCCCCGAGATGCCTTTGACCTCGAGTGTAACGCTCAGCTGGGTCGGCGGAAGGTAGTCATACTCAATAGCGTAGCCGGCCCTGGTCATCCGGGCTGTCTCCAGCCCCGGGACCGCCTGGAGCATGGCCTGCTGTACATCCGTGGGCAGGGACGTCGAAAGACCGTTCACGTAGAGCTCTGCGGTATCCAGCCCCTCGGGCTCCAGAAAGACCTGGTGCCTTTCAGCGTCAGGGAACTTCACAATCTTGTCTTCGATGGAAGGACAATACCGCGGGCCTCTACCACTGATTCCCCCGCCGTAGAGCGCCGACCTCTCCAGATTCTGCTCGATCACCCGACGTACCTCGG
>DATBKD010000127.1:0-7790 GCA_036556025.1 Gemmatimonadales bacterium
GGCGCCACCGAAGCTGGCGCTCTTCACCAACCCGAACCAGATGTCCTTGAACCGATAGAACTGCTTCAGGCCCTTGAGGAACTCGGGAGTCGAGATGTCCAGCAGATTGATGGAGGTGATCCATCCGGAGGCCACCCCGACGGCCATGGCGAAGGCAGTGACCACGGGGAACATGAGGATGGCAGCGAGGACCCGGGGTACGATGAGATAGGAGTTCCGATCGTACGCCAGGGTCTCGAGGGCATCGACCTGCTCGGTCACCTTCATCGTCCCCAACTCGGCCGCGATGCTGGCGCCGACCCGGCCGGCGAGCGCCATGCCGGTGAGCACCGGTCCGAGCTCCATCATCACCGTCTTGCCGACCAGCGCGCCAACGAAGTAGAGCGGCACGGTGCCGGTGAAGATGTAGGAGGAGAGCAGGGACAGCACGATCCCGGTAAAGACCGCGATGAACATCGCGATCGGCACCGAGTCAACGCCCAGCCGCCGCATCTGCCCGACGAGCAGCGGAGCCCAGGTGCGGATATCGGCGAGAGCGCGGGCGGTTTCGAGGCTGCGGCGGCCTACGTGCGCAACGAAGCCGTCCCGGGCGGCGACACGGGAAGCCACGGAGGGCGACACGTTGGGAAGGTAGGGGGATGGTTAGGGGGTGTAAAGGAAGTCGCAGGTCGCACGCTCAGGCGACTTGCGCCCTCCTCAAGCCGCAAAACTCGCCAACGCCCTTCCCACCTCACCCTCGCGCAGCCGCTTGAGCGCGCGGTCCCGCAGTTGCCGAACCCGCTCTCGGGTCACCCCCAGCATGCCTCCGATCTCCTCCAGCGTGTGCTCCCGGCCTCCGTCAAGTCCGAAGTAGAGCCGCAGCACTTTGGCGTCGCGGGGCGGCAGGGTGCGGAGCGCGTGCTCGATCTCCTCGGAGAGGAATTGATCGATCGCCTGGGCCTCGGGGTCATCGCGTTCGTCGGCGACGAAGCGCTCGATCAGGGAGCGCTCGCCTTCGGCATCGAGAGGCGCGTCCAGCCGCACATCGCTGGTATTCAGCGCGGCGAGCGATTGGACCACCTCGAGCGAGAGTTTCGTCGCGTGGGCGATCTCCTCCGGGGTAGGTTCGCGGAGAAACTCCTGGCGGAGCGTTTCGGAGGCGCGGATGATACGCGAGAGGTCTGCCGTTCGATTGAGCGGCACGCGCACCGTCCTGCCCTGGCGCGCCAGCGAAGCGAGGATGGACTGCCGGATCCACCAGACCGCGTACGAAATGAACTTGACGCCCTGATCGGGATCGAACTTTCGGGCCGCGGTCATCAACCCCAGGTTCCCCTCCCCAATGAGGTCGGTCAGGGCCAGTCCCCGATTCTGATACTTCTTGGCCACCGAGATCACGAAGCGCAGGTTGCGCTTGACCAGCTCCTGCATGGCCTCGGTATCGCCCGCTTGGACCAGCCGCGCGATGGCGATCTCCTGCTGCGCGGTGAGCAGCGGCGTCTTGCTCACCTCGAAGAGATACTGGTCCAGGATGTCGCGATCGGCGTCAGTGGCGCCGAGGTTCGTGCTGGTGTCGCGCTGGCGAGGGCGCCGGGGCTTGGGCGGCGGGGACTGGGCCAGGATTTCGGCGGTCGTCAGCCCTTCCGGCAACGCGTGAGGGGAGACGTCTGGCGGGCGCTGGGATTCGCGCTTGGGTCGCGCCTCGCCGTCGGGCTTCTTCTTGCTCATGGTCGAAAAAATATCCGTTTTCGAGCGTGGCAGACTGCAGTGGGGGAGGCGCGTTTCCGCTTGACGCTCGATGCTACGCGGGCTACGTTTCCGTGCTGCCGAGGCGCCGCATGATACCCGTACAAGGCCGGACAAACATAACGGGGGCGTAGCTCAGTTGGGAGAGCGCGTGAATGGCATTCACGAGGTCAGGGGTTCGATCCCCCTCGCCTCCATGGCGAAGCGGCGCGCTACCGCCTAGATTTTCGCGGCGCCACGCGGGAATAGCTCAGTTGGTAGAGCACAACCTTGCCAAGGTTGGGGTCGCGGGTTCGAGTCCCGTTTCCCGCTCTCCACGGTAGGGTAGTAAAGCGGTAAATTGGTACGACCAGCGTCGCGGGGTGGAGCAGTCTGGTAGCTCGCCGGGCTCATAACCCGGAGGTCGTGGGTTCAAATCCCACCCCCGCTATTTGAAGGGCGGTAAAGACGGTACGACGGTAAGGGCGGTAAAGACGGGAAGGGCGGGACGGGCCGCGTCTGCGGGCATCTGCAGGCACAGCGTCCCACCCGCTTTTCCGACCTTACCGCCCTTCCCGTCCTTACCACCCTCTGAAGGGGCGGTTAGCTCAGTTGGTTAGAGCGCCACGTTGACATCGTGGAGGTCACAAGTTCGAGTCTTGTACCGCCCATTGATCCGCGCCCTTAGCTCAATTGGATAGAGCATTTGACTACGGATCAAAAGGCTGGGGGTTCGAGTCCCTCAGGGCGCATCAGAGGACCGGCGTGAACGGTGAACAGTGAAGGGTGAACGAGTCGCACTGCCCCGCCCGCCTCGCGGGACCTGCCCCGTTTACCGATTACGGTTCACCGTTCATGTTTGACGGTTCACGCTGTTGCATGACGGGGCGTAGCGCAGCCCGGTTAGCGCGCCTGCTTCGGGAGCAGGAGGTCCCCGGTTCAAATCCGGGCGCCCCGATGACGACCAATGACCAGCTTCCTCGGAGGCTGGTCATTCGCCATTTGCGGCCCCAATGCAGCTTACTCGGGAGGACGATCTCCCCGTGATGGCCCGCAGACGCATGCCAATCGTTCTGTTGTTGCTGTCGGCCGGATGCGGCGGCTCGCACACCGGACAGCCCGAGCCCTCGACCGGACCCGCCACCGAGCGCGCCCAGATGGAGCTGGCTCAGGTCGAGGTCGCCTGGGGGCGTGCCCTCGAAGCCCACGATACCGCGTTCTTTCGGCAGACGCTGGCCGACGATTTTATCGCGACCGGTGGTCCCACCGTGTTGACCAAGGCAGAATTCCTGGCCGATCTCGGCCGGGCCAAACAAGCGCCCCTGCCCTACCGGTTACAGGACACCCGGGTCCGCATCTACGGCGATGTCGGGATCGTCACCGGGCTGATCACCTTCGAGAACCCCACCGGACCGGCTGGTCCTCCGTCGCGTTACACCGAGGTATGGGTACGTCGGGCAGGCCGCTGGCAGGCAGTTCACGGTCACTACAACACCGTCGAGTTACCTCCTCCCGTAGGCCGCAGCCAGGCGGATACTCTGGGAACTCGCCCCTAGCGAGGTCTTGTCGCGGTCGCTGGATTGTGACGGATGACCGCACCACATATCCACTTTTCCACCGGGCCGAGCTAACGGTGTCAGCCGTCGGCCGTTAGCCCAGCCACCAGCGGCGTGAGCCACGATTCCAACCTCGCCAGCTCGGCCTCCAACCTGGCACAGGCAGTCCCCGCCTGCGCCAGGTCGCCCGCGCGAGCAATCTCCTCCAGGCGGCGGGCGGCACTCGCCGCCGGATCGTCGAAGTTTCCGGCGGAGCCCTTGAGGCTGTGCGCCGCCTGCTGCAGAACGTCGGCATCCCCGTCGGCGATCGAAGTCCGGACCTGATCCATCAGGACGGCGGAATGATTCAGGAAGGTGCGGGCCACCTCCCGGAGCAGCTCCTCCTGCCCATCGAAGCGAGCCAGTAGCCGCGTGGCGGTATCGGAGCTCTCCACCATGCAGGTGGTGGCCACCCGGTCTGAGGAGGGGCCTGCGGTGAGGCGCTCGATGACCGCGAGCAGCTCGGCCGTCCTGAGAGGTTTGGTGGTGTAGTCATCCATGCCGGCTTCGAGGCATCGTTCCCGGTCGCCCTTCATGGCGTGCGCGGTGACCGCGACGATGGGGGTATGTCTTCCCAGACGGCGCTCGCGCTCCCGAATGATGCCGGTCGCCTCGAAGCCTCCCATCCGGGGCATCTGAACGTCCATCAACACCACGTCGAAGTTCTCCCGTTCGATGGCCTCGACGGCTTCGCGTCCATTGCAGGCCACTTGCACCGAGTGTCCGTACTTGGCCAGGATGCCAAGCGCGAGCTGTTGATTGACCGGGTTGTCCTCGGCCAGGAGGATTCGAAGGTCGCGCCCGGTCTTGGCGCGCACCGACGTGCTGATGGGCCGGGCCGTCGTGACGGACTCGATGGACCGCTTGCCGGCCACCTCGTATACCGCGACGACCTCGATGCCGTCGGTGGGCTGACCGTCCGCCTCAGTCTCGCAGGGAAGACCGAAGCAGGCAGTGAAGTGGAAACTGCTGCCTTCGCCCTCCGCGCTCTCGACCCAGATCTCTCCTCCCATGAGCTGCACCAGTTGTGACACGATGGTCAGCCCCAAGCCGGTGCCGCCGTACTCCCGCGTCGTCGAGCTGTCGGCCTGAGCGAACGGGTCGAAGATGTGGCGCTGCTTTTCCTCCGGGATCCCGATGCCGGTGTCGCTGACCACGAAGTGGAGGACGATCGTGTCCGCACTCCGCGACTCGCAGGCAACGTCCACGGCAACGGCCCCTCGCGCGGTGAACTTGATCGCGTTGCCGACCAGGTTGACCAGGATTTGGCGCAGGCGGCCCGGGTCTCCCACCAGACGATCGGATACCTCGGCCGCGGTGCGACAGGAGAGCTCGAGTCCCTTCGCATGGGCCCGCAGGGCGAGGGCGCCCAAGGTCACGTCCAGACACTCGCCCAAGCCGAAGGTTGCCTGGTCCAGCGTGAGCATGCCGGCTTCGACCTTGGAGAAATCGAGGATGTCGTTGATGATGGTCAGGAGTGAATCGGCCGAGCCCTTGGCGACGCCGAGATATTCCCGCAGCTGACCGTTGAGGTCGGTGTCCAGGGCGAGCTCGAGCATGCCGAGCACCCCGTTCATGGGGGTCCGGATCTCGTGGCTCATGTTGGCGAGGAACTCGCTCTTCGCCTTGCTGGCGGCCTCAGCGGCCTCCTTCGCCATTTGCAGCTCCTCCTTGGCGGCCGAAAGCTGCGCGGTTCGCTCGACGACGCGGTCCTCCAGATGCCGGTTGACGTCCGCCAGCTCGTCCTGAGCGCTTTCCAGCTTGTCCAGCATCCGGTTGAACGACAGCGCGAGCTGACCCACTTCGTCCGCGCCCGACACCTCCGCCCGACGGCTTCGGTCGCCGGCACTGATTCGTTCGGCTGCGCTCACGATAGCGCTGACCGGACGGGTGACGATGGTAGCGATGCCGACCACCGCGACGACGCCCACCGCGAAAATCAGGAGACTGACGAAGGCAATGGTCTGGCGGACATCCTGAGTCTGGTCCCGCAGTGCGGCCAGCGAGGTGCCGAGGAAGAGCGTGCCGATCGAGCGGCCGCGAAAGATGACCGGCACGACCACGTTGTAGACCGACCCGTCGGGGCTCACCTCGTTGTGCGCCGCGGGAGTGCCGTAGCCCGGCGGCACATTCAGTCGGTTGACAACGGCCACCTGCCGGCCTTCGGTGTCGAGCACCACGATGTAGAGCACGTCGGCATTCTGCCGGGCGCCCCGAAGCGCCTCGGCCGCGCTGGTGCGGTCGGAGAAGAAGAGTGAGGGAGCCACGCTGAACGCCGCCATGTGGGCGATGCTCCTGGCGCGGTCTCGCATCGCCTCGCTGGCCTGCTCGGCGAATTGAAGGGGGAAGTAGACGTACACGAACGCGGCAATCCCGCCGATGAGCAGGATCACCAGCGCCGCCAACTGGGTCCGCAGCCGGAGCCGAGGCCCTTGCGCCGGTCGAGTCATCGGCGGCGGGCCGTCAATGCACGTCGCTGCCAGGCTTCGCCGGCTGATCGACCAGCCTGGCGAGCTGCAGCAACTGAGCGGTGAAATCGGCCCCCTCGGCCCTCGACGCGGCCAGGTTCATGATGATCTGAGGGCGCTCGTCCTGCAGATCGATCCCGATGGCGAGACCGTCTTCCACGTAGTCGGGCACGCCGGTGAGGGTGGTGATCTGCTTGGCTCGGGCAGCCCCGCTGATCTTTCGCAGGCTGACCGCCCTCAAGGGGCTCACGTACAAGACCGTGACCCGTTGCTGAACCAGAACGGTGTCGAGGTCACCGGTCTCGTCGAGATTGATCGGCACTACGCGCAGCGCCCAGGTTCCAACCCCCTGCTCTCGCTGTTCCAGCAGCGTGTGCCGCACCTGCTCGGCTATCTGGGCTGAGGTGCGGTATCCGGCCTGGTAGAGCACCCCGACCACCAGGGTCCGCTGGACATCGACCCGGAGGCTCCGGTCGAAATTGAGGATCTTGAGCATGAGCGGGACCTGCACCTCGACCGGTGTGGCCATGCCTTGCGCCATCGCCTGAGGCACTCGGAGTCCGGCCCAGAGGGGCAGGATCAGCAGCAGGGCCTGTATCGCCAGCCCGCGGCGCCGAGGAGCGCGACCCACCCTCATGGTCAGAAGCGGCAGCGGACTTCGGCTGAGACGGTTCTGCCGTCCTGGACGATTGCCGCCTGACGATGCTCCACCCCGCCGGGCGTTGCCCACGAGGCGTCGAACAGGTTGCTGACGCGGAGCGAGAGCTGCAGGCGGTCAAGGCTCCGTGCCGACCTGGCTGGAGTGTGCGCAGGAACGAGGAGATGAAGGTCGGTGACCATCGACGGGTCGGTGCTCGTCCCGTACACGGTTCTTCGGCCGGACTCATATCGGCTCTGCACTGAGGCCCCCAGCCAGCGGGCCAGCTCAAATCCAGCACCGCTCTTCAGCATGTGGACCGGTGAGTTGCTGAGACGAACGCCCGCCTCGTCTCGCGCATTCTGGAAGGTGTAGCTCAGATAGCCGGTCCCCCGTGTCTCCAGTCGTCCTTCCAGCTCTACCTCGAAGCCGATCGCCTTTGCGTCGCCCGTATTGCGGTACATGAAGAGCGAGTCGGCGGGATCGACGGTCAGGTCGATGAGCCCCTCGACCTTGTAGAGAAAGACTGAGGCGTTCCCCAGGAGTCCGTTGGCGAGACGCTGTTGGCCGGCCAGCTCGACGGTGCGGGCCCGCTCCGGCTCCAGGTTCGGATTCAGCTTGTAGCCGTCTCCGTTGACCGATGCCTCGTACGAGCTGGGAGCTCGGAAGGAGGCACCGTAGAGCAGCTTCACCGTGGTACGCCCGGAGGGTGTCAGAATCAGCCCGAGTCGGGGACTGGTGGCGTTCTCCGTGGTCTCGTAGGCATCGTGCCTTACGCCGAGGAGCAGGGACAGAGGAGCCGCGATCTGGTACTCGTCCTGCACGTACGCCGAGAGGATAGTGTTGGGAATGTTGAAGTCGAGCTCATACGGGGCGGCAAGCGGCAGGAAATAGCGAGATTTCAGATCTCGACGCACTTCGCCACCCACGGTGAGCCGGTTGGCGGACGCGACATCCCACTGGAGCATCGCCTCGCCGCCGACCGCCTGGTCGCGGGCACCATCAGTGCTGGTGTTGCCGGCGGAGGTGTAATAGCCGTCGTAGCGGTAATCGTTGAAATAGGCTCGGGCGGAGACCCGCCGGGTCGCATCCACCGCCCGTTCGAATCGCAGCTCGAGAAACCCGCGGTCGTCCCGGGTCTCATTGGGTGTCCCATTCAGATCGGTGTCGAAGGCGCCGGTCGGAATCGCCATGGTCCGAGAGCTGAAGGCGCCGTGGAGCGTCAAGCCACCGCCGGCCATGGAGCCCAAGACGCTCCAGCGCCGCTCCCAATCGTGGTCGTGCGCAACACCGCTGCTGAGGCCGGGCTGCTGATATTCGGGGAAGAACAGGTCGTGCCCGTCGCTGCCGTCCCACGAGCCCACCAGCGACAGGCCCAGCCCCCGG
>DATBKD010000128.1:0-50654 GCA_036556025.1 Gemmatimonadales bacterium
GAGCCATCTCCGCCGGTTCGTTTTGTCACCCTGTGTCGAGGACGCAGCATGTCCAAGCTCGCTGGCCCACTGGCTATCTGTGTTTTTCTCGCCGGTGCGTCGCTCCCGGCTTCGCTTCGGGCTCAGGAGTCCACCAGAGCCCCCCAGCCGATCGACCCCAGCTGGCTGAGCTACGACGCGGCAAGCAAGACGGTACACTTTCAGCTGATCGCCGGTCTCACAGGTCTGAATGGGGCACTCAACTTCAATGGCTACCGGGACGCCGGCCTGGTCCTGGTCGTGCCCGCGGGCAGCAAGGTGGTGGTCGACTTCACCAACCATGACGGGATGCTGCCCCACAGTGCCGAAGTGATCGCCGGGAAGCTGCCGGTGCCGTCGGGGGCCACCGATCCCGCCATCGAGCGGGCCTACACCGATAAGCTCGAAGAAGGCCTGCCGCCCCAGGCTACCAACGGCATGACCTTCACGGCGACCCCTCCGGGGGACTATTTCATCTTCTGTGGTGTCCCCGGCCATGGACAGTCAGGCATGTACATCGGCCTCAAGGTAAGCAGCGATGCCAAGACGCCCAGTCTGATGCGGGCCCCCCAGAAGCCGGCGGCCAAGTGACCGCCGGCCCCATGCTCGGGCTGGTCTCGCTCGCTGTGGCGCTCAGCCTGACAGCCGGAGCCCGCCGGCAGCAGCCTCTCGAGGTGACGGGGCGCGAGTGGGTCGCGTTCGACCCGGCGGCCAGGCAGGCCTGGCTCGAAGGCTTCCTGGCCGGCGCAGCGGTCGGCCAGGTAATGCAGGAAGGAGCGGCAGATTCCTCTGCCCTCCGCACCGCCATCGCCACGCTGCGGCGCCAGAATGGCCTCACATTCCCCTATGGCGCGAATGTCTACCGGGCCAGGGTCGACGACTTCTTCTACTGGGAGTCGGAGCGCCCGCAGCCGGTCTGGTATGCCATATGGGTGGTCAATCGGCACCTGAAGCGCAGTCAGCAGTAAGCTGCGCGGCGGCTCACCGCTCAGGTTTACGTCTCATTTCTCACCGAGGTCCAAATGCCGCTCTACCTCTTGCAGGCGACGTATACCGCAGAAGGAACCAAGGGACTGATGAAGGACGGTGGCACCAAGCGGAAGCAAGCCGTCAGCCAAATGGTGGAGAAAGCGGGCGGCAAGCTTCACTCCTTCTACTACGCCCTCGGGGAAACCGACGTCTTCTCGGTCGTTGAATTTCCCGATCATGCCACGGCCCTGGCCGTGAGTGTTGCGGTCAATTCGGTGGGTGTGGTCCACCTTCGCTCCACCGTCCTCCTGCTGCCGGAAGAGGTGGACGCCGCTACCAAGAAGTCCATCCCATACCGCCCGCCGGGGGCGTGAGCCCGGCCGCGAGGAACGGTGTGACGCCGGACATAGTCCCGCGCTGGGACACTTCGCAGACTGAGGCGTAACGCCGCAAACCCGCGGCACGCACCCCGACCATCCTCGGGAAGCGAAATGCCTCTCTCCGAACCGACCAGCCAGGGCACCACCCCTCGGCCGTCCCGCCGATGGCTCCGCCGACTGGGGGGCGGCGTGGTGGTTCTGGTGGCGCTCCTGGCTGCGCTCGTCCTCCTGCTGCAGCTCCCGCCGGTAGCCACCGTAGTCGTCCGAAAGCTGCTCACCCTGGCCCCACTCAATCCCGGTAACCGCCTCGAGGTGGGACGGGTGTCGGGCAGTTTCTTCGGCGGGCTGACACTGGAAGATGTGCGGCTGCGACAAGCCGGCCGGGAGCTGGCCTACGTTCCCCGGCTCCGAGTCGCCTACCGCCTGCCCGGTCTCCTGGCGACCGTGAAGCGGCTCGACGAGATCGAGTTGGACGGCGCCAGAATCACCGCCCGCCGCCGAGCCGGGCAATGGGACCTGGTCGAGGTCATGCGGAAGTCGTCCGACACTACGGGAGGCGGTGGGTTTGCCGTGGGTCGACTCCAGGTCCGGGACGCGGGTGTTGCGGCCGCACTGTCGCCCGATTCCATCGCTCGCGTGCGCAGCTTTGATCTCTCGGCGCGCGCCCTGCGCCTGGGCGATACCGCGCTGGCATCGATCGAATCGCTCTCGTTCGCGGCCCAGCCCCCGGGAAGCAGCCGATGGCTCGCGGTAGAGACCCGCGGCCGGCTCACCGCGGAGGAGTTCCAGCTCGACCCCCTGCGGATCCACACCGAATTGAGCCAGCTCTCCGGCCGGGCGGTGGTCCCCCGCAGCTTCGCCCAAACCCGATCGGTGGATCGCCTCGACATCCGGCTCGCCGGTCGGCCTCTCGATCTCGCCGACCTTGCCTCCCTCGCGCCCAGCGTGCCGGGCAAGGGGAAGCTGCAGTTCGATGCCCGCGCGTCCGGTCAAGGCGACCTGGTGACCGCGCACCTCGGCGCCACGTTGGACCAGGCCTCGGTCAGGCTGGACGGAAAAGCCCGGCTCGAGGGGGGAAAGCCCAAGACCTATCAGGTGCGCGGCGTCGTCCGCCAACTCGATCCCGCGCGGCTCCATGCCTCTGCCCCTGCCGGCGACATCAACGCCGACCTCGACGCCAAGCTCGAGGGTCCTCCGGCGCAGGCTTCCGGAAGTGCCAGCCTTCACCTCGATCGCTCCCGGATCGGGACAACTACTGTCCGACGATTCGATCTCTCTGCGGCCCTGGTCCAGGGAGCCGCCGACTTTCGCCTCAGAGGCGCGCTCGATTCCGGAGCGATAACGGCGACCGGTCGAGCCCGTCCGTTTGACTCCATCCCAACCTACCGGTTCTCCGGGTTGGTGAGCGGGCTTCCCGGCACCGCCGCAGTGGCTCGTACGCTCGCCGGGCCGACCGGGTCGCCTGCGCTCAGGGTAACGTTCCGGCTCAGCGGGCAGGGGAAATCCGCCGACTCGGCTCAGGTGCGGGCTCGGGTGGACTTGACCGCGGTGCGGGACCGAGGCGAGAAGGTGCCGGTCGGGCATAGCACTCTCGAGCTTGCCGCCGGACGGCTCACCCTCCAGCCCGAGCTGCTGGCCGGTGGGGGCCGCGTCACGGCACTGGGCAGCGTCACGCTCGGCGACACCATCAGCTATCGGCTTCGCGACGGCAGGATCGATCGCGTGGACCTGGGGAAGCTCTCCGGCGACACGATCGCCGCCCCGCTCAATGGCAGCTTCAGTCTCGATGGCCGTGGCACCGCGCCTGCCGAGGCTAGGGCGACAGCGCGAGTTCATTTCGACCGAGTCCGCTTCGGGCAGCGTCGGGTCGAGCGGGTTGACGCGGTCGCCCGACTCGATCGGGGACACCTGCGGCTGAGCGGCGATGGCGCGCTGCAAGGCGGACGACTGGTGCTGGAAGCCCTGGGCCGACCGTTCGATTCGACCGCGTCCTATGTGCTCCGGCGAGCCGCGCTCGAGCAGGTCGATCTCGGCACCTTCCTGGGGCAGCCGGCAATGGCCGGCCCGGTCACGCTGAGCCTAACCGGCCGAGGACGCTGGCACGGCGCAGACCGCTCGGCCCGAGCGCAGCTCACCGTGGACCGTTCGCGCTTGGGGCACGTCGAAGTAGCCGGTGGCCGCGCCAACCTTGAGCTCGCGGGCGAGCGCGTCAGCTACGACGCATCGCTGGAGACCAGCGCTGGAGCACTCTCGCTGGCCGGTGATGGCACTCCGATGGCCGACGTCCCGGTGTATCGGATCTTCCGGGGACAAGTCACCGCCATCAACCTCGGCACCCTCCTCGACCGAGCTGGTCTGCGCACCGCGATCAACACCTCCTTTACCGCGCAGGTCGCCGGCCGCTCTCCCGACAGCCTCCGCGCCACCCTCGGCGTGGTCCTGCTGCCTTCCACCATCAATCAGGCAGAGCTGAGCGGTGGCTCACTCCAGGCAGGGGTAGAGGGACGCAGTGTCCAGGGGAAGCTGCAGGCGAACGGACCGGATCTGGCGGTCCAGGCTCAGCTCACGGGCGAGCGCGACGAAAAGAGTCTGGCGCTCAAGGCTGGCGGCACCGTTCGTATCGAGCGCCTGGCGCGGTGGACCGGCCGCCGGGATGCGGACGGGCGCATCGAGTCACGTTTCTCGCTTCACGCCGAGACCGACAGCGCCGGCCTGCGGTCAGCCGATGGCAGTGTGGACGGTGTCGGAGGAATCGGCGGGGTCCGGGTGCCGTTTTTCCACCTGGCCCTGAGCCCGGCCCAGGGGCAGCTGGTGCTGGACACCCTCCAGGTTCGCTCCAATGCCGGCAGCTTCGATGGCAGCGGGCGGCTGGCGCTGCGAGAAGATGCTGCACCGGGAAAACTGACGCTCGTCGGCCAGCTGGGCGATCTCGGGCCGCTGGCGGCTCTCGCGGGATCCGACACGGTGGCCTTCGACTCCGCTCGGGTGAATCTCGCGGTGACCGGTCCCGCGCAGCGCTGGCTCTTCAACGGGGCCGCGGATGCTCACGGGCTGGCATTCGGAGGAAACCTGGCCAACCGGGTGACGCTCAAGGGAACAATCGCGCTGGACAGCGCCAGGACTCCCCGCGCCATGTCCGGGGATCTTCGGGTGGAGGACGCGGCCTACGGCCAGCTCACTCTCCGCCAACTCACAGCCGTCGGCCGGTACGACTCGACACTGGCACTCGACCTGGGCCTGAATATCGGTGACAGCGTCAAGCTCGACACCAAGCTGCGCGGGACCGTCTCGACCGCGCGAGACACCATTCACGCCGAGCTCCAACGATTCAACGTCGCGGAGGGTGGGCGGACCTGGGCGCTGGAACGACCCGCCAACCTGGTCCTGGGATCGCGGGTCGAGGTGAACAATCTCGCGCTGCGAGCGGGTGACCGGAGCATCACCCTCAACGGCATCTTCGATCGCCGCGACTCGAGCAACCTGGCGCTCCGGATCGCGGGGCTGGATCTCGAGACCCTTCGCGCGTCGGGGCTGGTGCCGGTTGGAGGCGTTGTTGACGGCGATCTGCGCCTGATTGGACGCGCGGCGGCGCCGCAAGTGCAGGGCAAGATGACGCTTACCGTCATGTCCCCAGGTGGACGCCGGCTTGGCACCGTCGGCACCGGTGTGGACTGGAACCGACAAAACCTGCGCATTGCGGCAGCCGCGACCCCGGCCCGCGGGGGCGCTCTCACGATCAACGGGACGCTGCCGTATCGGCTGACGCTCGCGCCGCGGGACACCACATCGAGCGTGGGCGTAGAGCAGAGCCAGGCTGACACCGTGTCGCTTGCGGTGAAGGCCGACAGTTTCGACCTGGCCATGTTCCAGCCCTTGCTCCCGCCCGACGCAGCCCGACGACTCCACGGCTTCCTGCGGACCAATGCGAGGGTCGGCGGCACCATCCACGCGCCGCAGGCGACCGGGACCGTGAGCCTGACTCGCGGAGCCCTTGAGCTCCCGGCCATTCGTATCGCGTATGAGCGCGGTGAGTTAGCGGGCCGGCTGGAGGGCGACAGTCTCCTGATCGGTCGGATGAATCTGTTCACCGGCAAGAACGAACAACTGGCCGCCACCGGCACGGTACGCCTCCGTCCCCTGAGCGAACCCGGTCTCAACCTCCAGGCCTCGCTGCAGCATTTCCGGCTGGTCAACTCGACGCAGCTCCAAACTGCGGCCTCCGGCCGAATCGAGCTCAGCGGGACGCTGCTTCACCCCTCGCTCAGCGGCAACCTGCGGCTGGACCGGACCAACTTCTTCGTTGGCGCGCAAGCCGCCCAGTCCAAGGTCGAGCAAGTGGACCTGACACCCGAGGAGTTGCGGGAGCTGGCACGCGACTTCGGGCCATCAGTGCTCAAGAAGGGCAAGGAGACGCCGGGGTTGATGCAGCGGGTGAAGCTCGACCTCGGCATCCAGATGCCGAGGCAGGTGTGGATCCGGCGGACCAGCAGTCCGAAGATGGATATCGAGCTGGCGGGCAAGGTGCGGGTAACCCAGGAACCGGGCCAGGACATGCTGTTCTCCGGTCATCTCGAACCGGTGCCGGGCCGCGGGACGCTCGAGCTCAGCGGCCGCCAGTTCCGTCTGACCGATGGCGATATCAACCTGGCCGGCCCAGTGGATTCCACCAAGCTCGATGTCAACGCATCCTATCAGGTGCCCACCCAGGGCGGAGGCAACGACGAAGGCGTGCTCATCAACGTGCACGCGAAGGGAAGACTGGACAGCCTCGGACTCGATTTCACCGCCGACCCGTCGATGAGCCAGGATGACATCTTGTCCTACATCGTCACCGGCCGGCCGGCATCGGACAATCCACTCTTCGAGCGCCAGGGTGGTGGGACCGGCGGCGGGGCAAGCGGAATGGCGATGAGCACGTTGTCCAGCGCGATCTCCAGCGCGGCAGGATCGGGACTGGGCTTCGATGTCTTCCAGATCCGCCAGGACCCGACCCACGGGCTCACCCTTACGGCGGGACGCTATCTCGGCTCCCGCCTCTTTCTCGACCTGGAGCTACCGCTCCAGGTAGGACGCGGGACCCAGCAGACCACCGCCTCGAATCTCGGGCCGGGGTTCGAGCTGGAATACACGCTCCAGCGTTGGCTCCGAGCCAACGTGCGCGGTGGCAGCCTGTCGCCCGGCCTGGTGTTTCGAGCTCGCCGTGCCTACTAGGCGCTGGGCCGCCCTTTGCCTCGCGCTATTCGGGCTGGTGAGCTCCCTCTCCGCGCAGGACGCGCTCAATCGAGTGGGGCCGACCACCCAGGTACGTTCGGTTGAGTTTCGATTCACCGGCAAGGAAACGCTGGACGAGAGCGTGCTCCGCCAGAAGATCGCGCTTACCGGTCAAGGAGGCATGGTCGGACTGCGGCGAATCTTCGGGTTCATCCCCGGCGTGCCGAAAGTCGGCAACCATCCATTCGATCCAGTCGAAATGCAGCGCGACGTCGTGCGGCTGCGAAACTACTATCACCGCTCGGCCTTCCCCAAGGTCGATGTCCAGTATGAGGCTCGGTACAAGGCCAAGTCCGACCAGATCCAAGTCACCTATGTCATCGGAGAGGGACCGCCGCTGGAGATCGATACGCTGCAATTTGCCGGGGAGCAGGAGCCGCTGCGCCTGCCGACGGGACTTCAGCGGAGTTGGCAACGCTTCGTGCGTGCCGAGCAGAAGCGGGCCGAGCGGCCCGGCGAGGATGAGCGGCGGGCCATGGCGGACAGCACGGTGCGCTGGTTTCGAGCCCATGGATACCCCTTCGCCACGGCGACGACAGTGGCCCGGGTGGACACGGCGGCCAATCGCGCGGCGGTCACCGTACAGGTGGACCCGGGGATGCGAGCCCGGATCCGACGAATCGCCGTGACCGGCAACAAGACCATCCCTCAGCGAGAGATCGTACGACAGCTTCCGGTGAGCCCGGGTGACTGGTACGACGGGAAGGCGTTGGAGCAGGGGCGTCAGCAACTCACTCAGATGGACATCATGAGGCTGACCTCGCTCGACGTGCCGCGTGACTCTGCCAACGACTCGAGCGTCGTGGTGATGGTGCACGCGACGGAGAACCCCGGGTATCTCATCAAGGGCGAGGCGGGATTCGTGTCGGCAAGCGGCCTTACCAGTCAGATCCAGTGGACCGACCGGGCCTGGCTGAGTGGGCTCCGGACGCTCACGGTCTCGGCGACCGCGCAGACCGGCGTCGCCGCGTTGGAAAATCCAGCGCAGACCCTGTACCGGTTGAACCTCACTGCCTTTCAGCCCTACGTCGGCGACCGGCGGCTCTCTCTCGCGGGCGGCCCGTTTGTGGAGTATCGCAGCGACTTGAGAGACCGAAGCTGGGCCGTGGGCATGGAAGGGTCGTTGGTATGGGCTCCGGCACCACTTCGGTCGATCGCGCTGGGCTACTCCATCTCCCACCGCCACGTGTACGACTATGGCTTTGGCAACGATCTGGTGCCGGAGCAGTATCTGCCCCTGCTCCATCTGGCCGATTCGAGCACCGCCGGCACTCTGGAAAAGAATCGCAACCAGAGCTCGCTTTCGCTGGAGGGCAGCTACGGCAGGCTGGATCGCATCGCGAACCCTCGCAAGGGTTACGTGATCCGTCCCAGGGTGTCAGTCACCCTGCCGGGCTTCAATACCAGCGAATATTTCCTGATGGATCTGGGCGCGACGGCCTTTGTGCCCCTCACCAAGCGGATCGGGTTCACCTTTCGGGCTGGCGCAGGCCGCCTCTTCCCCTACGGCTCCAGCACCGAGTCGCTCGATGCGGAGTCCCCGTTCGTCTCCATGCTCCGACTGAGCGATGTGAGCTTCACCGCGGGCGGCACCCGTGATGTTCGGGGATGGGGAACCTTGCTGGTCGGGCCCAAGCTGCCCCAGGTGACGATCGAATCCGGCGACACCACCGCCGACCGCTATACCCCCGTCGGCGGCCTGGCCCGGGTGATCGGCAGCGCCGAGCTGCATTTTCCCATGCCGCTGCTGGGCGATGCCTTCCAACCCTATCTATTCTACGATGGCGGCCGGGTCTGGATCCCGGATGACCGGTTCGCCCTGAATGCGGGAGAACTGGACCAGGACAAGTTCTACCAGTCGGTGGGGATCGGGATCGGCTACGAGACGGTCGTGGGAGCGATCCAGGTGGCCCTCGGCTACAAGCTCAACCCCTCGCCGTTGGACTTGCGCTCACCGCAGGACGTGCTGGATGCGCTGAGCCATGGCACGCCGATCGATGCGGCACCCACCTCTGGCGCGCGCCGATTCCATCTACATTTCTCCATCGGCACCAGCTTCTGAACGGGCCGGTTGTGCGAGGAATCAGGTCCGTATGAACGCCGCAATGACGGGGTCGGCCCGCAGGGTCGCCAGGACGGTCTCGTCGGGACGCTGAGGGACGTCCCGGCTGCAGTCCACCATACACAGGAAGCCCAGCGGCCCGGCGTCGGTGGCCCGAAACTGGTGCCAGGTGAGGGGAGGCACGCGGACCAGATCGTGCGTCCCCAGCTCCATCACCTGATCGCCCACCAGGGCCCGCCCGGTACCTCGAATGACCATGATGGCGTGGGCATGCCGGTGGCGTTCCAGGGAGGAGTAGCCGCCGGGCCCGATCTCGAAGTAGCGCAACTCGCATGCGAGCCCATCTCCACCCTCGAACACCAATTGACGAGTGATTCCGGAAAAGTGGGTACCGGAGGGCTTGTACGCTGATACGGCGATGCCCTCCCAGCGAAATGGCTCGGTCTGGCGAACGTGGGGTTTCATGACGCCGGCTCCTCCGATGCCACCCGAGCTACTTGCTGCACCAGCTCGTGGGCTCGCTCAAACAGGTGGTCGCCCGCTTCGTACAGGCCGCTGCCAACGAGGAGAATGCAGTCGCGGCCGTAGAAGCGGATGAGCTCCGGCAGACGGTCGAGTCGAATGCCGCCTCCTGGAATGGGAAACGCCGGCCGGAGCCGAGCGTGGGGCGCCCTGAGCGCGCTCGCCAACTCGCGGCAGGTCTCCCGGCTGTAGCTGAACCGGCCGCCGGCGTGGGGGAAGATGCTCCCGTCCGCGCCATACCATCGAAACAGTTTCCCAAACAGGGTAGCTTGGGAAACCCGCAACACGCCGCCAAGCGCCGGATGGGCGAGGATCGGAAGGCCGTCGGGCCGCGATGCGAGCTGGTGTAGCAGGGGCAACCCGAGAAGCATCGGCGCAAACATCACCATCCTGACCCCGGCCGTTCTCGCGAAGCCGAGCTGGGTCAGGACCCGCTCCGGGGTGCCGATGAGGTTGGGAACATAGAGGGCGGTACGGCCGGTCTCGCGGGACGCATCGTCCACCGCACGAAGACATGCTTCCACCCGCGCTTCGAACCCGCAGAATGGATGGTCCGCGAGCCCATGATCGTCTTTGATCAGGTCCAGCCCCGCAAGCGCGAACGTGCGACACAATGCCCCCAGCTGCGTGGAGGTAAGTCCCATCGGCTTGAGCGCCGTGGCGAGCAGGGGCCGGTCGGCGACGCCGGCGAGAGCCCGAAGCCCTGGTATCCCGGCTCGGGGGCCGGGAAGCCAATCGAAGGCGGCATCGGGCAGCTCGACGTCGGCGAGAAGCAGGTCGGGCTGGAGGGAGGAGTTTCCGAAGAGCAGATTGAGGAGTTGGGCGGGATCATGCGCTGTTGTGGCCAGGGGCTGCGCGATGGTCACCCGATACTGGTCACCTTCGGGAACGATCTCCTCCACCCTGCCCACAATCCGCTCGATCACCCGGGCGTCGTGCACCGCGGCCCGGGGGAGCTCGACGGCCTGCTCCAGCATCAGGGCCTCGGCCCGGGCCTCGATCGCCCGAGCATCCGCCCGCACCATATAGGTCACTCGAACCGGGGGATCGCCCACGCGCAACGGTCCTTAGGGAGGGCTCCAGCAGCATGAGTGAACTGTGGACCCGGCGCCGGTTCCTCCGGGCCACGGCCGGCGCAACCGCCGGACTCGCGGGCCTCGGTCTCTATGCCTGGCAGGTGGAGCCGCATTGGGTCCAGATCGTCGAGCGGCCCCTTCCGCTGGCGGGACTCCCGCGCACGCTCCGAGGCGCCACCCTGGTACAACTCAGCGACCTTCACGCCGGCCACTGGGTTAGCGAAAGCTACCTGATCGAGTCCCTGGACCGCGCCGCCGCGCTCAGGCCCGACTTCGTTGTCTTCACCGGCGACTTCATCACCTACCGTTGGTCCGATCGGCTCGATGCCCTCGCCCGGGTGCTCGAGCACTTGCCGCGGGGCCGGATTGCGACTGTGGCGGCGCTGGGCAACCACGACTACGGCTTTCGCTGGTCGCAGGGACCCATTGCGGACGCCATCGAGCAGATGTTGCAGGCGCGGGGCGCCACAGTGCTGCGCAACCGTTCAACGGTGCTGGGCGAACTCCAGTTCATCGGGGTGGACGACCTCTGGGCCCACCGTTTCCATCCGAGCGACGCGCTGGCCAGCTACGATCCGGAGCGTCCGACCCTGGCGCTCTGCCACAATCCGGATGCCGCAGACCATCCGGCTTGGCGCGAGTTCCAGGGATGGATTCTGGCCGGCCATACCCACGGCGGGCAATGCAAACCGCCCTTCCTGCCGCCGCCGCTATTGCCGGTGCGCAACAAGCGCTACACCGCCGGCCCCTTCGACCTGGCGCCCGGCCGCTGGATGTACATCAACCGAGGCCTCGGCCATCTGACTCAGGTTCGTTTCAACGTACGACCGGAAATTACTCGCTTCGTTCTGACCTCCTGAACCCGAGACCCATGGAACGGCTCGTCCTCCGCACCGCGCGCCGCCACATCTATAGGAAGCTGGCCATTTGCGTCTCCGCGGCCGGAGTCGGCGTCGGGCTCGCCAGCATCGGGCTGGCCCCCTGGTTGGGCTGGGCCGTCGGGGTGATCGCGGGCGTGCCGGCACTCATCATGCTGCGCGGGCTGGGAGAGGAGACCGAACGCATCGTGATCGACGACGCCGGCATCCGTGACACCCACCTCCCCATCGGAGTCATCGGCTGGACTGAAATCAAGGGGGCGACGGTGCAGACCATAGGTGGGGCCAAGGTAGTCAACCTGGAGCTCAAAGATCCCGAACGGATGCTCCGCCGCCTGCCACCGGCGCGGCAGTTCATCGCCCGCAAAGCCCTGGAAGCGGGATTGCCCGTGGTCTATCTCGCGCTGCGAGGGATCGATTTCGATCCCACCCGGATCGCGGAGCTGATCAGCCGGCGGGCGCGCATGGATGCCGGCTGGTAGGTCAGGCGGACCGCGCCTGCACAGCCGGGATCTCCACCAGCAGAGACTTGACCAACGCGCAGAAGCCGACCAGCTCAATCACGAACCCCGTGGCATGGCCATACTCCCACCGGTCGCGCAGTTGCATCCAGAGCGCCGGCACCGATTGGGGGGAGGTTCGGAGTGCAGCCCCGATTTGACTGTTTACCGGAGCCACCAGCAGGATCCAGCTGATGAACGCCAGAGCAAGACAGACCGTGGCGAACAGGGTCCACCGAAACGCGGGAACGCGGCCCCGGATGAGAACCGCGAGCACGACCGCGGCCAAGATCGAGGTCACCTGATAGGTCCCGCCCACGATGGCGAAGTAGCGGTACATCGTGGTATTGACCGCCGTGTAGAGGGTCGCGCCGTACTGCATCTTTTGAGGCAGTTCCAGCAGGTGGGCCGACGTCATGGTGAGGGCCAGAGCGGTCAAAACGAGGGCGACAAAGCGCCAGCCATTGAGCACTAATCGAACTCCTCGACAACGAAGGGTAGCTTGACCTGGCTACTTTCATCTTAGTCAGGCTATTGCGGAGCGTCGATCTTGGATGACCTGAAGCATCGGCTGCAGGCCGCTTTGAGCGACCGCTATGCCGTCCAGCGCGAGCTGGGCCATGGCGGGATGGCCACCGTGTACCTGGCGCATGACGTGAAGCACGACCGCCAGGTGGCCCTCAAGGTGCTCCACCCCGATCTTGCGGCTACGCTCGGCACCGAGCGGTTTCTTCGAGAGATCCGACTGGCGGCCCGGCTGCAGCACCCCAATATCCTCCCGGTACACGACTCCGGCGAGGCGGACACCCCAACGGGCGGCCGAGTGCTCTGGTTTTCCATGCCGTTCGTCGAGGGCGAGTCGCTGCGGCAGCGGCTGCACCGGGATGTGCAGCTGCCGGTCGAGGAGGCGATCGGGATCGCGCGGGAGGTCGCGGAAGCGCTGGACTACGCGCACAGCCAGGAGATCGTGCATCGGGACGTCAAGCCGGAGAACATCCTGCTCTCCCGGGGGCACGCGCTGGTGGCCGACTTCGGCATCGCGCGTGCGCTGGCGGGGGGAACCCCGGGGCTGGCGAGTCTCCAACTGACCGAGACCGGCATGGCACTCGGAACGCCGGCGTACATGAGCCCGGAGCAGGCGAGCGGGGAACGTCAGGTCGACGGCCGGAGCGACGTCTATAGCCTCGGCTGCGTCCTCTATGAGATGCTGGTGGGGGAGCCGCCGTTCACCGGCCCGACGGCCCAGGCGATCATCACCCGGCGATTCACCGACCCGATCCCGTCAGTTCGCCGCACGCGACGACAAATCACTTCGGAGCTGGAGCAGGCGGTTACCCGTTGCCTTGCCACGGTTCCAGCCGACCGGTTCCCCAGCGCCGGAGCCCTTGCCGAGACACTCCGCTCACGGGAGCTGACCGCCGGCGGCGACCATCGGACCCCATCGTCGGGTGAGGCGACAGCTGGTCAGTCCATCGCAGTCCTTCCCTTCGCCAACCTGAGCGCCGACCCGGAGAACGAGTATTTCGCCGATGGAATGACCGACGAGCTGATCAATGCTCTGGCCAAGGTGAAGGGTCTGCATGTCGTGTCGCGGACGTCCGCCTTCGCGTTCAAGGGCAAGCTGGAGGACATCCGGGCGATCGGAATGCGGCTTCAAGTCCGCACCGTGTTGGAGGGCAGCGTCCGGCGTGCCGGCCGGCGTCTGCGGATCTCAGCGCAGCTGATCAATGTCGCCGACGGATACCTGCTCTGGTCCGAAACCTACGATCGGGATGCCGAGGACGTGTTCGCCATTCAGGACGAGATCTCCCGTGCTATCGCGGGCGCCCTGCGGGTCCGGCTCTTCGGACAGCAACAGGCTGTGCTGGTGAAGCCTCCGACCGACGATCTCGAGGCCTACACCCTCTACCTCAAGGGGCGCCACTTCTGGAACCGGAGGACCGATCAGGATCTGCATCGGGGGCTGGAATACTTCGAGCTGGCTCTGGCCCGCGACCCCAACTACGCAGTGGCGCACGCCGGCGTGGCCGACTCATACGCCATCCTGGGCTTCTACAGCGCGCTGCCGCCTACTGAGGCGTTTCCCAAGGCGAAGGCGGCCGCGCTGCGCGCCCTTGCCCTCGACCCCAACCTGGCCGAGGCTCATCCCGCACTGGCCTATGTGGCGATGTATCACGACTGGGACTGGGCGGTGGCAGAGCGAGAGTTCCAACTGGCAATCCAGCTCAATCCCGGTTACGCCACGGCCCACCAGTGGTACGGCAATTTCCTTGTCTTGCTCGGCCGGTATCAGGATTCGCTGGACGAATTCTCCGAGGCGGTCGCCCTGGACCCGCTCTCGCCCCTCAAGCTGGGCGCGCTCGGCTGGAGCTACTACTTCGCGAGACGCTACCAGGAGGCGGCGGTTGAATGCCGGCGGGCGCTCGAGCTCGACCCCAACTACGTGGTCGCCCATCTCTGGCTCGGCCTGGCGTCCGAGCAGCTCGGGAGGTTTGCTCAGGCGGTCGAGGAATTCGAGGAGGCCGCTCGTATCGCCGGCCGCTCGGTGAGCAGCTTGGCGTTCCTGGGTCACGCCTATGCCATTGCGGGCCGCGCCGACGACGCCCGCAGCCTGCTCGATGAGCTGATGCGATTGCGGGCCAGCCGCTACGTCTCGGCCTACGATCTCGCCGCGATTCACCTGGGTTTGGGCGACAATCACTCGGGCTCGCAGTGGCTGGAGCGCGCGTTCGAGGAGCGGGCTCACCAGATGGCCTGGCTCAAGGTCGATCCCCGGCTCGACCCGATCCGGGGCACCGCCTCGTTCGACCGGCTGCTGGAGCGGATGAACCTGGCCGATCTCACTCCAGTGCCCTGATTGCCCGACCAAGCCGACCTCGCCAAGCGCCGCGTGCGAGCGGAATACGATGCTCTGGCGCAGCACTATGAGCGGCGGTGGACGAACTACATCGCCCGGAGCTCGGACCAGACGTTGCAGCGGATGCCATGGCTGCCGGGCGAGCGGGTGCTGGATCTCGGCTGCGGGACCGGGCTGCTCCTGAGCCGGCTGTTGGATCGCAACCCGAACATCGATGTCACCGGAGTGGATCTGTCCCCGGCGATGGTGGCGCAGGCTCGCCGCCGTCTGCCGGCAGGAGTGCGCCTTGAGGTGGCCGATGCGGAGGCATTGCCATTCCCGGCCGGCAGCTTCGAGCTGGTGGTGTCGGTCAGCTCGTTCCATTTCTGGCCCGCGCCCGGGCGAGCCTTGACCGAGATCCGTCGGGTGCTGAGACCTGGAGGTCGGCTGGTGGTCACCGATTGGTGTGATGAGTATCTGGCCTGCAGAGTGTGTGATCGAGTGCTTCGTTTGGTTGACTCAGCACACCAGCGGATCTACGGGAGGGAGGAATGCGCGGCGCTTCTGGCCGCGGCTCATTTCGAGGTGAGCAGCATGGAGCGGTATCGGATCAGCTGGCTCTGGGGATTGATGACCGCGGTGGCCCTGGCGAGGGGGTCGGGCGCATAGTGACGGATCGGCCCGTGGGTCTGATTACCGCGGCGACCCGGGGCATCGGCGCAGCCTGCGCCCGCCGGCTTGCCGCCGAAGGCTATGCCGTCGTACTGCTGGCACGCTCGCCGGAGGTTACCGGCCTTGCCGAGGACTTGGGCGGTGTGGGCGTGGTAGGGTCGGTCTCCGTCGCCGGGGACCTGGAGCGCCTGGTCGCGACGGCGGCGGACCGCTACGGCCGGATCGATGCCGTCATCGCCAACACGGGCCATCCGGCCAAGGGCGAGCTGCTCGAGATTTCCGATGCCGCCTGGATCCAGGGGATGGATCTCCTGCTGCTCAGTGTTATCCGGCTCGCCCGCCTGGTGACTCCGACCATGCTGCGGCAAGGAGGCGGCGCTCTGCTCAACATTTCGTCCCTTTGGGCCGTGGAACCGCACTTGGACGCACCGGTCTCGTCCACCCTCAGGGGCGCGCTGGGGAACTTCGCCAAGCTCTACGCCGACCGTTACGCCGGCGCAGGAATCCGAATGAACTGCCTGCTTCCCGGGTTCATGAGCACCTACCCCGTGGCGGAGAAGTTCCAGCAGGCGATCCCCATGGGTCGGGTGGCCGACCCGGACGAGATCGCCGGCATGGCCGCCTTCCTGGTGTCACCGGCCGCGAGCTACATCACCGGCCAGAGCATCCGGGCAGACGGAGGACTGACACGCTCGGTGTAGCGCCGGAGGCTCAGCCCAGTGGCTCGACCGTTATCACCGGCGGTGTGCGAAGCGTCTGCAGGACCACGCAGTAGCGTTCGGTCAGTTTGAGGAGAGTGTCGAGTTGCTCGGAGGTGGCGTCGCTGTCCACCTCGAACCGAAGCCGAATGGCAGCGAAACCGACCTTCGCCTCCTTGCTGACTCCGAGCGTGCCGCGGAAGTCGAGATCACCCTCGGCATGTACGGTGCCGGTCCTGACCGGGATACCGAGGGATGTCGCCACTGCTCTTAGGGTCACGCCGGCGCAGGCCACCAGCGCCTCGAGCAGCATGTCTCCGGAGCAGGCCTGCAGACCGGTGCCTCCCGAAGCCGGATGAAGGCCGGCCTCCACTAGAGCTCGGCCGGTCTCGACCCGGCAGCTGACACCTGGTGCGTCCAGGGCCCCAGAGGCCCTCAGGGTGACCACCGCGCTCGCGGGGTCATCCCGATAGCGCTGCTTGAGAGGGGCTTGGAGGGCCCGGAGCTCATCGGCTTGCATCGGATCCATCTCCCGAAGGTTCAGCCGAAGCCTAGCGCCGATCGCTATCGGGCCCAAGTCCATTGATGCTGGCGAAGCGAACGGATCGTGAGTCAGCCTCGCTCCCGGTGCCGCACTCCTTCAGCGCATCCCACGAACAGATCGGTTGCCTGGCCCAGGAACAGCCCATGCTCGACAATACCTGCCCTCGAGCCAAGGCAGGCGGCCACTTCCGCCGGTTGGGCCAGCGCGCCACTGGCCCAGTCCAGGATGAGATTGCCATTGTCGGTGACGTAGCGGTCACCGTCCCCGCCTGGTCGCAGAGATGCCGTGGTTCCGGGGATGAGCGCCTCGAGGTAGCGCGCCTGAGACTGCCAGCCGAAGCCGACCACCTCGACCGGCAACAGTTGCCGCGCCCCCAGCGCCGGCGAGAGCTTGTCTTCATCCACCACGATCGCCAGCCGCCGGCTCGCCTGAGCGACGATCTTCTCCCGCAGCAGAGCCCCACCACCACCCTTGATCAGGTTCATCGCGGGATCCACCTCGTCGGCGCCGTCGATCGTGAGATCGATTTCAGGGGGGAAGTCCTCCAGGAGCTCGATGCCCAACCGGAGAGCCTCGGCTTCGCTGGTCTTGGAGGTGGCAACCCCTACGACATCACGCAGGGCGCCGCTTTGCAGCAAGGCCGCGATGCGCCGGATGGCAAACACGGCCGTACTCCCGGTGCCGAGGCCCACCACCATACCTGGGCGCACCAGGTCCGCCGCCCGCTCGGCTGCCACCTGCTTCCATCGGTCGCGCTGGCTCACCACCCGGTGACCTTTCTCCCAGGAAACGCCGCGTTTGCAATCTATCACCTTACTTTTCCGGACTCGTCACCATCGGACTGAGGCATGCCAATTCTGGCGGAGTCGCCGACTGGTCAGATTGGGCTGCCGAGACGAGCTGGGCCCGGACCGCCCGATCGGCCGGGGCTGCGGAGATGGCGCAGAGGCGGGCGACCCCTTCCCCCTGGGAGTCTCATCGGCCAATCTTCCAAGAGGGCGCAGCTTTGCGCTCGGCGGAGTCGATGAATGGGTGCCAAGTTCCGAGTGCGTATGGTTCGTGAGATCGCCGGTCACCCACTGCTGACCGGACAAGTGCTCGATGGCAGCCTGATCGCGGGGCTGATAACACCTCCGGTGAAGATCCCCGGGGGGCCACAATGCGAGCTGACCGTGGAGGCGGTAGAGCTCGGCTCCGACCCGAGCGATACCGCCTCCCCCGTCGGGATCCGATTCGCCCATAGTCCGAGCATCGACGACCTCACGCTGCTCTTTCCACCGGGGACCACCCTCACCCTCGAGGTTCCCACCAGCGAAAAGGACGACTGATGTTACGCTGTGATCACTTGCCACCTGAACCTCGCCCTGCCCCACGGGCACCGGGATGCGAGGAGTGCCTTGCGACCGGAGGACGGTGGGTGCACCTCCGACTCTGCCTGACCTGTGGCCATGTGGGCTGCTGCGACAGCTCGCCCGGCAAGCATGCCACCAGACATTTTCACCAGTCCCGGCACCCCGTGGTTCAGTCATTGGAGCCCGGCGAAACCTGGGGCTGGTGTTACCTCGACCAGCAGGAGCTGGAGCCCCTGCCGGCGGTCGCGTTCCATGCCGTTCAGCGTGAGCGCGCCTGAGCCAGCTCGCGAGTGAGCGACCCTGAGCGATCACCCTTCTGAACTGAGGAGTAGCATGCCCACCAAACTGGACAAGACCATCAAGCGGGAGTTGGAGCTCGACGGCAAGTTGTACACGGTCTCCATCTCGCCTGAAGGCATCAAGATAGCCCCCAAGGGCGCCCGGAAAGGCAAGGAGATCACCTGGGCGTCTCTGGTGAGCGGCGAGGTCGAGCTCCACCGCGATCTCAACGCCTCGATCAACGCCTACAACGGCTAGCTACAGGTGGCGTACGCCCGGACCTAGGCTGCTCGTCGCTGGCGCGTTGCTGATCGCGCCGGGACTCTCGGCTCAGGTAACTCACCACCACGCGACCGAGGGCTCAACCCGGCTCGGCCGCGTGGCATTTCCCACCTCCTGCCGGCCCGCGGCGCAGCGCGAATTCCTCCGCGGGCTCGCTCTGCAACACTCGTTCTGGTACGAGGAGGCGGCCAAGGCATTCCACGCCGCCGCTGCCGCCGACTCGACCTGTGGCATGGCCTATTGGGGCTTGGCCATGAGTTACTTCCACCCGCTCTGGTGGCAACGCGAGGCGGGCTTGGGGTTGGCGGAAGGCCAGGCAGCGGCGGTGCGGGCAGCCGCGCTCGGCGCGCCGACCCGGCGCGAACGGGACTACATCACGGCAGTGGGCGCGTACTACCAGGACTACGCCACGGCGGAGCCGCGGACTCGGATCCGGGCCTATGCCGACTCCATGGCGAAGGTGCATCAACGCAACGCCCGGGATCCGGAGGCAGCCATCTTCTACGCCCTGGCGCTGGTCGCGAGCGCTCCGCCGGGCGACACGGCGCTGAGCAACGAAAAGCGAGCCGACTTGATTCTCGACTCGCTCTATGCCAGGTACCCCAATCATCCCGGACTGGCCCACTATCTCATTCATGCCAATGACTCACCCCAGCTCGCCTCGTTGGGACTGAACGCCGCCCGTCGCTACGCTCGGATCGCGCCGGCGGTGCCTCACGCCCTGCACATGCCGTCGCACATCTTTCTTCGCCTTGGCCTCTGGGACGAGGCAATCGCCTCCAACGAGCGGGCCACCGCGGAGGGCCGGCGCTATCAGGCCGAGCAGCAGATGCCGGGAACCTGGTTCCACAACCTCCATACGCTGGAGTTTCTGGAAATCGGCTATCTCCAGGAGGGCCGCGATGCCGAGGCCCGGAGGATCGTCCAGGAGGCTGGTGCGGTCAGGGAGATCACCCCCGCTACTCCGCTCGGCGCCGCGCGATGGCTGGCGGTCATTCCCCTGCGCTACGCACTGGAGCGGGGAGAGTGGCGTGAGGCCGCGGCGCTTCCACTTCATCCGGTTCCCGAATCCGGCCCGGGAACGGCGCTCGCCGCCACCCGATTCGGGCGGGCTTTGGGCGCGGCCCGATCCGGCGACACGACCTCGGCCCGCTCCGAGGTCCGACAGCTCGACTCCATCGTGGCCTCGTTGCGCGAGCGGAAAAAGCCGGAGGACGCGGACTATGTCGAGACCCTGCGTCAGGCCGCGGCCGCCTGGCTGGCGCTGGCCACCGCCGACACGGCTGAGGCTCTTCGGCTCGCGGCCGCGGCCGCGGACCGGCAAGACATGCGGGCAGAGGCTCCCTACCTTTTCGCCCGCGAGCTGCAGGGCGAGCTGCTGCTTCAGTCTGGCCGTTCCTCCGACGCGCTCGCGGCATTCGACTCGGCGCTCAAGCTTGTACCCCACCGGGCCCGGAGCCTCTACGGCGCGGCGACAGCGGCCAGACAATCGGGCGATCGCGCGATAGCCCGTCAACGCTATCAGGAGTACGTCGCGCTCATGGCCAAGGGCGACGGCCAGCGACCGGAGCTGCAAGCGGCTCAGCGATTCCTCGCCACTCGGTGAGCCCCGATCGCCGACTGAGCGTCCCCGGCATCGTGAGCTGGCTGAGCCTGTCGCTCGTCCTCGCCACCTCCGCCCGGAGTCAGGGCGCTCCCCTCGATTCCGTCGAACGCTACGTTCGCGCCGAGCTGGCCCGGCAGAGCATTCCCGGTCTCTCGCTGGCAATTCTGCGGGGCGACAGTGTGCTCCTGAGCCGCGGGTACGGCTATGCCAATGTGGAGCTTCGCGCGCTGGCGAGCGACAGCACCATCTACCAGTCCGGCTCCGTGGGGAAACAGTTCACGGCCGCGGCTGTGGTGATGCTCGCTGAGGCCGGCCGGCTGAGCCTGGACGATTCGATTACCCGCTACTTCCCCAAGCCGCCCCGGGCGTGGCGGGGCATCACCATACGCCATCTGCTTACCCATACCTCCGGTATTCCGGATTACGTCGACAGCACGTTCGACCTGCGCCGCGACTATACCGAGGACGACCTGGTACGGCTGGCCGCCAAGCTGCCGCTCAAGTTCCCACCCGGAGCGCGCTGGAGCTACAGCAACACCGGTTATCTGCTGCTCGGCATCCTCATCCACCGGGTGACGGGTGCATTCTATGGCGACTTCCTCCGCGATCGGATCTTTGGGCCCATCGGCATGACGACGACCCGGATCATTTCCGAGGCGGATATCGTGCCCAATCGAGCGGCCGGCTATCATCTGGTGGACGGCAAGCTGGAGAACCAGGAGTGGGTCTCGCCGTCGCTCAACACCACCGCTGATGGCTCCCTGTACTTCAGCGTGCGGGACATAAGTCGATGGGCCATCGCCCTCAACCAGAAGCGGATCCCCAGCCAGGCCGGGCTGGAGGCAAGCTGGACCCCGGTACGGTTGAATGATGGTGGCACCTACCCTTATGGATTCGGTTGGGACGTCCAGCAGCAACGGGGCTTTCGCCGCATCGGGCACGGCGGGGCGTGGCAGGGATTCCGCACGGCCATCGAGCGTTATCCCGAGTTCAATCTCACCGTCGTTGCTCTGACGAATCTTGCCGAGGCGGAGCCCGAGGCGATCGCGATGGGAGTCGCCGGGATCGTGGAACCCCGGCTCAGCGCGCCGCACCTGCTGAGCGAACCACTGCCGGGGCCGGGATCTCCCCAGCCGATTCCCTATCTCCTCCGAGCCATCGCGATCGGAAAGGACTCGGGGCTGGTGGCGGCAGGTTACCGGCGCTTTATCTCCGGGGACACCCGCGAGGGAGTGAGCCAACTGGTGACCCGAATACAATCCTGGGCTCCGCTCGGCTGTGATGTCGTGGCCGATCGGGGGATCGCCCGGCTGGGATCGCAGATCGAGCATATCTGCTATGTCCGGGGTGCAGGTACAGACACCAATGAGCTGCTTTCGGTGTTCTTCGACGCGGATTGGAAGATCGCCTTCCTGGATTCGCAGAGCTTCTGATGGAGGTTCTGCTCGCCACCTGCCGGGACCGGCCCGAACTCACCCCCAACGACCGGCTGCTGCAGCAGGCGCTGCAGGTGCGCGGCGCGCAGGCCCGTCCGCTCCCCTGGGATATGATCGCACTGAATGGCGGTCCACCGACCTTGGTTTGTCTTCGCTCCACCTGGGACTACCATCGCCGGTGGCCGGAATTCCAGGGATGGGTTCAGGGGTTCGGTGCGCAAGCCGGGCGACTCTGGAACCCGTCGCCCACGGTACAGTGGAACGCCGACAAGCGGTACCTGCGCGACCTCGCCGAGTCAGGTGTGCCCCTCCCTGCAACTCAGTGGTACGAGCCCGGAGAGCGGCCGGAGCTTGACGGTTTTCTCCGGAGATTCGGCGTCAGCCGCGCGGTGCTCAAGCCCCGGGTGTCGGCTACGGCGTACGGCACCCACGTGGTGGCCGCCGGCGCCACCTTGGCGGGGGCCGAATGGCCCCACCTGGAGCAGGTCGGCTGCCTGGTACAGGCCTTCGTTCCCGAGATCGTCCAAGGCGAAGCGTCTCTCATTTTCATCGACGGCGAGTTTAGCCACGCGGTGCTCAAGCGCCCCTCGCCGGGCGAGTTCCGAGTGCAGCATGACTTCGGCGGGCGGGTGGAAGGACTCACGCCGGCACCGCCGCTTCGCGAATTGGCGGAGCGAGTGCTCCACTCGATGTCGTACTCCTGGCTCTATGCGCGAGTGGACCTGGTGCAGACGGCTGCTGGGCCGGTCCTGATGGAGCTAGAGCTGATCGAGCCCGATCTCTTCTTTACCCACGCCCCGGCTGCTGCGGACCGGCTCGCCGAGGCTCTGATCGGCCGCACAACCATGGCCGCATCTTGGAGTTGGTAACCATGCGAATCTTTCTCACCGGCGCCACCGGCGTAATCGGGCGGCGCCTCGTCCCCGAGCTCCTGAAGAGGGGCCACCAAGTGTCCACCGTCGCCCGCAGCCCGGAGAAGGCTTCGCTCCTGGCGAGAATAGGAGCACGGCCCCTCACAGTTGACCTTTTCGATAGGGCGTCCATCGAGCACGCGTTGGCCGGACACGACGCGGCAGTCAACCTCGCCACGCACATCCCCCATTCGAGCGCCAGGGCGCTCTTGCCAGGAGCCTGGAAAGAAAACGACCGCATTCGGCGGATCACTTCTGGTCTCGTGGTCGACGCGGCGTTGGTGCACGGCGTACGGCGGGTCATCCAGGAATCCTTCGCGCCCATCTATGCTGATCAGGGTGACGCCTGGATCACCGAGGACTCGCCGATGCAGCCGACCCGGTACAACCGCACCGTGCTCGACGCTGAGCGGGCGGTCGAGCGGTTCTCTCGCGGCGGCGGGGCCGGCCTGGTGCTCCGATTTGCGGGGTTCTACGGTCCGGATTCCACCCAATTGAGGGACCTGCTTCGAAGTGTCCGCTGGGGGGCGATCCCGCTGCCGGGAGATCCCGAGGCCTACTTCTCCTTCGTCTCTCACGATGATGCGGCGACGGCGGTGGTCGCGGCCCTGGGCTTGCCCGCCGGGAAGTACAACGTGGCGGATGACGAGCCGGTCACTCGGCGCGTGCTGGGCGACACACTGGCGAGCCTGCTCGGCGTCAAGTCGCCGCGGCCGCAGCCGAAATGGATCGGCCGGCTGTTCGGCTCGGTGGGGGAGCTGATGTCTCGCTCGCAACGGATCTCCAATCGCAAGCTGCGTGAATCGAGCGATTGGCGCCCACGCTACCCCAGCGTCCGAGAGGGCCTGCGGGCGACGCTCAACGAATTGCAGAAGGCGGCATAGCCGGCCACCAGCGAGGTTGATCTGAGATGAGCACTCCCACCCGGACCGAGCGTCTGGAACGCCTTGGCGCGGCCCTCGCGGGCCGCTATACCCTGGAACGCGAGCTCGGAAGCGGGGGAATGGCGACCGTCTATCTCGCCGAAGACCTGAAGCATCGGCGCAGGGTTGCGATCAAGGTCCTCCGGCCGGAGCTGGCTTCGATGCTCGGCCCCGAGCGATTCGTCCGGGAGATCGAGATCGCCGCCCGGCTGAACCATCCACATATCGTCTCGCTCTACGATTCCGGAGGAGCCGAGGGATTTCTCTTTTACGTGATGCCCTGGATCGCGGGTGAATCCCTCCGGCAGCGGCTCGAGCGCGAGCACCAACTTCCCATCGACGAAGCCCTCCGCCTCACCCTCCAGGTCGCCGCGGCGCTGCACCATGCCCACGCCCGCGACCTGGTTCACCGCGACATCAAGCCCGAGAACATCCTGATGCACGAAGGTGAGGCGATGGTCGCCGACTTCGGGGTCGCCCTGGTCGCAAGCGCGGCTGGGGACCGCATGACCGCGACCGGACTCGCTCTGGGAACACCGGAGTACATGAGCCCGGAGCAGTCCGCCGGCGACCCCAACGTGGATGCCCGCAGCGACGTGTACAGCCTCGGCTGCGTCCTCTACGAGCTGCTGACCGGAGAACCTCCCTACACCGGGCCCACGGCCCAGGCCGTGATCGCCAAGCGATTCACCGACCCTGTGCCGACGGTCCGGAGGCTTCGGCGCGCGGTACCCATGGCTATCGAACGGGCGCTGCTCAAGGCCCTCGAGCGCATTCCGGCCGACCGGTTCGAGTCGATGGAGGCATTCGCCCAGGCGCTGACCGCGCCGGATGCCGCTCAGCCGAAACCTCGCTCCGTGGCAGTGCTGCCCTTTCTCAACCTCAGCACCGATCCTGAGAACGAGTTCTTTGCCGATGGGATTACGGAGGACGTCACTGCCCAGCTTTCCAAGATCCGCTCCCTGAAGGTGATCTCGCGGACGTCGGTGATGCCCTTCAAGAAGCGGGAACAGAGCCTGCGCGAGATCGGGGCCAAGCTGGACGTGGCAACGCTGCTCGAAGGCAGCGTGCGACGGGCGGGGACCCGGGTGCGCATCGTCGCACAGCTGATCGACGCCGAGACCGACCGGCATCTCTGGGCCCAGACCTACGACCGCGATCTGACCGACATCTTCGCGATCCAGAGCGAGGTAGCTCTGCAGATCGCGTCCGCGCTGGAGGCCGAGCTCTCCTCCGAGGAGAAACGGCGAGTGCGCAAGCTGCCGACCGATAACCTGGAGGCGTACCGGCTCTACGTCATCGGGCAGCAATGCCTGACGCGGTGGACCCAGGATGGAATCGACAAAGGGATCGATTATCTGGAGCAGGCCGTCGCTCTGGACCCCACCTATGCGCTCGCATACACCGCGCTCGGATATGTCTACACCGACATCGGGCTCGGGGTGGCCGGTGCGCTCCCGGCGGACGAGGCCTTCCGCCGTGCGCGATCCGCAGTCGCCCGAGCCCTCGAGATTGACCCCGGGCTGGCCGAGGCCCACGCGGTGCTGGGCTATCTCAAGCTTGCCTGTGACTTCGACTGGCAAGGGTCGGAAATCGAGCTCAAGCGGGCGATCGAGCTCAACCCGAATAGCGGCAACGCCTACGACTACTACGGGCTGCTCCTGGCAGCCCTGGAGCGCTACGACGAAGCCCTGGTGATGCAACAGCGGGCCCACGAGCTGGACCCCCTGGTGCACCGGGGAATCGATCTCGCAACCACCTTTCTCCGGGCCGGTCGTTACGACGAAGCTCTCGCCACGGTCAACCGGGTGCTCGACGTCGATCCCCATTTTGCCCTGGGCCATGCGACGCTCGGATGGGTCTACCTGTTGAAGGGCCAGCCCGGGCAGGGGATCGCTGAGCTGCAAAAGGCCGTGTCACTCTCGCCCGATAGCACATTGTACCTGGGGCAACTCGGTGAGGCTTTCGGGATGGCCGGTCGGACGGAGGAAGCTCGGGAGGTCTTGCGCCGGCTCGATGAGCTGTCCACCCAGCGGTACGTCTCTCCCTATCACAAGGCGTATACCTACACCGGCCTGGGAGAGCACGAACGGGCGCTGGATTTCCTGGAGCGCGCCTATGAGGAGCGGACCGGCGCGGTCTTCGGGATCAAGGGGTCCTTTCTATTTACGCCCCTGCGATCTCATCCGCGGTTCATCGCGCTGCTGCGGAAGATGAATCTCTAGCTATCAGCTATCAGCTATCAGCTATCAGCTAGTGAAGAGTGAAGGGGCCACCGCCTCCTCACTCTTCACTGTTCACTGTTCACTGTTCACTCTTCACCGTTCACTCCTCACCCCACGGCCCGCACCGGCGCCCGCTTCGGCTCCTTGGCCGGCTCCGGAGCCTTCTGCGCCTTGCGCCGGCTGAACCGGCTCTGCAGCGCATCCAGATACGTGTAGATCACGGGCGTGATGTACAGCGTAATGAGCTGAGAGAACGCCAAGCCACCCACCACCGCTACGCCCAGCGGCCGCCGCGACTCCGCGCCGGCACCCGCGCCGAGAGCGATAGGCAGCGTGCCCATGAGGGCCGCGACCGTCGTCATCATGATAGGCCGGAACCGTACACTCGCTGCCTCGAGGATCGCCGCCCGCGCGGTCTTGTGCTCGTTCCGCTCTGCCTCGATGGCGAAGTCGATCATCATGATCGCGTTCTTCTTCACCAGACCGATCAGCATGATGATGCCCACGAAGGCGTAGATGCTGAGATCCAGCTGGAAGATCACCAGCACCAGCAGCGCGCCGAACCCTGCGAAGGGCAGCCCGGAGAGGATGGTCAACGGGTGGACGAAGCTCTCGTACAGAATGCCCAGCACCAGATAGATCACCACGATGGCGAGCACCAGCAGGATCAGCAGACCTTGTTGCGCGTCCTGGAATGCCTGAGCCGTCCCGCTGAAGCTGGTACTGATAGAGCTGGGAAGGGTCTGGTTCGCCAGCTTCTGGATGTCTGCGACCGCGGTCCCCAGCGAGGTTCCCGGGGCCAGGTTGAACGACAGGGTCACCGAGGGCACCTGCCCGCTGTGGTTCACCGTGAGTGGACCCACCGAGGGCTCGACCTGCGCCAACGATCCCAGCGGCACTGACGCCCCGCTCGGGCTGGTGATATGCAGGAGATTCAAGGCCGAGAGGTCCCGCTGGTATTGGGGCAACAGCTCCATCACGACCCAGTACTGGTTGCTGGACGTGAGGATAGTGCTCACCTGCCGCGCACCGTAGGCGTTGTACAGCGCGCTCTCGATGGTGTTGACATCAATGCCGAGGGCGGCGGCGCGATCCCGGTTGACGGTCACCTGCACCTGCGGGTTCTTGATCTGAAGATCGCTGGTGACGTCGGCGAGCCCCGGCACCTGGTGGAGGCGCTGCTCGAACGTCCCGGCCGCCTGATAGAGCTGGTCGACATCGGAGCTCGAGAGGGTGAACTGGTATTGGCTCTTGGATGACCGTCCTCCGATATTGATCACCGGCGGATTGTTCAGGTACACCCGCATGCCGGGCACGACGCTCAGCTTTTGGGTGATTGACCGGGCCGCGCCATCGGCATCCAGCGGCCGCTGGTTCCGCGGCTTCAGATGTATGAAGAGCCGGCCTTGATTGGTGGTGCGTCCACCGCCGCCACCACCCACCGCCGACATGAAGCCCTCCACGTTGGGATCTTCCTGCACGATCGCCGCGGCTGTCTGCTGGTGGCGAACCATATTGTCGTAGCTCGTCCCTTCCGCCGTCTCGGTGGTGCCGTAGAGCTGGCCCTGGTCCTCACTGGGGATGAACCCCTTGGGGACGATCTGCCCCAGCACCACCGTGCCGATCAGGATCCCGGCGCTGAAGACCAGCGCCAGCGGGCGGCGGTCCATGACCCAGGCCAGGCTGCGCTCATACGCGGTGAGCGACTGCTGCCAGGCCCGTTCGGTCAGCTGGTAGAACCGCCCCTGGTGCGCCGACTCGTCCTGCGGCCTGAGCCAACGGCTGCAGAGCATCGGCGTGAGCGTGAGCGACACGAAACCGGACACCAGGATCGCCACGCCGATGGTTACCGCGAATTCCTGGAACAGCCGGCCAATGAGCCCACCCAGGAAGAGCACCGGAATGAAGACTGCTACCAACGAGAGGGTCATCGAGATCACCGTGAACCCGATCTCCCGGCTGCCCTTTAGCGCCGCTTCCATCACCCCTTCGCCCCGCTCGATGTGGCGGACGATGTTCTCCAGCACCACGATGGCATCGTCGACCACGAAACCCACGGACAAGGTGAGCGCCATGAGCGAGAGATTGTCCAGGCTGTAACCCAGCAGGTACATCACGGCGAAGGTCCCGATCAGCGACATGGGGAGCGCAAGGCTCGGGATGATCGTCGCCCGCAAGTTGCGCAGGAAGAGAAAGATCACCAGCACGACGAGGCAGAGCGCGAGGAACAGCGTGAACTTCACGTCGTGGACCGAGTCGGCGATCGATTGGGAGCGATCATACAGGGTGGAGATGTCGACCGAGGCGGGCAGCTGAGAGCGCAATTGCGCCATCTGCGCCTTGACCCGCCCCGCGACGGCTACGGTATTCGTGCCCGGCTGGCGCTGAATCGCGAGCACGATGGCGCGCTCACCGTTGTACCAGCTCGCCTGGCGGGTGTCCTGCACGCTGTCCACCACCCGGCCGAGATCCCTGAGCCGCACCGGTGCACCGTCGCGATAGGTGACGGTGAGGTTGCCGAAGGCTGCCGCATCGTTCAGCTGGCCGTTCGATTCCACGGCATAGGCCTTGTCGGTGCCCCAGAGAATCCCGGTGGGAAGGTTGACGTTCCCGTTCTGGATCGCATCGCTCACCGTGTTGATGCCGATGCCGCGTGCCGCCAGCGCCTGAGGATCGAGCTGGATCCGCACGGCGTACTTCATGCTCCCGTACACCTGCACCTGCGCCACGCCGTCGATGCTGGAGATCCGCTGAGCCAAATCGGTCTCGGCGTACTCGTCGAGCTGCTGCAGCGGAAGCGTCTTGGTCCGGAGCGCGTAGTAGAGAATCGGGCTGGCGGAAGGGTCCACCTTTTGATAGCTCGGCGGATCGATACCGTCCGGAAGCTGGCGCAACGTCTTCGAGATCGCCGACTGCACGTCCTGAGCGGCCGCATCGATGTCACGACTCAGAGCGAACTGCAGGGTGATGTTGCTGCTCCCCTGACTGCTGGTCGAGGTCATCGCGGTGACGCCGGGGATGGTTGCGAACTGCTTCTCCAGCGGGGTAGCCACGGAGGCAGCCATGGTCTCCGGACTGCCTCCGGGGAGAGACGCGCTCACCGAAACCGTGGGGTAGTCCACGGTGGGCAGATCGCTTACCGGGAGGAGCCGGTAGGCAACCAGGCCGAAGATCAGGATGCCGGCCATGACCAGCGTGGTCATGACCGGGCGGCGGATGAAGAGTGCGGTGAAGTTCATGAGGCCCCGACCCCTGCCCGGGCGCTGTCGCCCATGGATTTGATCTGTACCTTCGAGCCCGCCCGGAGTCGGAGCTGACCATCGGTGACGACCCGGTCGCCTGGCTGGATTTCGCCGCTCACCACCGCGAGGTCAGTCGCGGTGCGGCTCACTTTGACCTTCTTGGTGGCCGCGGTGCTGTCTGCTCCCACCACAAACACAAACGTGCCCTGTTGACCGGAGACCACCGCCGAGGCGGGAACCACGAGCGCATTCTGATCAACATAGAGGCGGAGATGCACATCGACGAACTCCCCCGGCCACAGGGCGCCGTCCTGATTGGGGAACAGTCCCTTGAGCAGAATGGTGCCCGTGGTCGTGTCCACGGCGTTGTCGACAAAGGATAGCTTGCCTTCGCTCACCTCTCCGCCACCCGCGGGTTGCGCTCGAACCGGGGGGTCATCGCTTCGGTATTGCTGAATCGACCCGAGATTGGATGCCGGCACCGCGAAGCGGGTCAGGATCGGCCGAATCTGGTTGATGGTGACCAGTGGGGTCGTGTCGCTGGTACGGACCAGGTTTCCCTGCCGGACCCGCAGGCTGCCGGTGCGCCCGGCGATCGGGGCTCGAATCGTGGCATACTGCAGATTGAGTCGAGCCTGTTCGACGGCGGCCCGGCTCGCCGCGAGTGTCGCCTGGGCCGCGGACGCCGTGGTCTTGGCCTGATCATACTGCTGCGCCGTGACGTACTCCTTGTCCGCGAGGGCCGAATAGCGCTTGGCGTCCTGCTCAGCGTTCGCCGCCGTGGCACTGTCGCGCGCCAGGTTGGCCAGAGCCTGGTCGAGGGCTGCTCGGAAGGGCCGGGGATCGATCTCAAAGAGAGTCTGGCCCTTTTGTACTTCCTGCCCTTCGGTGAAGGCGATCCGCATCAGCAGCCCGCTCACCTGGGGCAGGACCGCGACCGTTTGGAGCGGCTCTACCGTACCGGTCGCTGTCAGCTCGAACGGAACTGCACGTCGCTCAGCCGTGCCCAGCGTGACCGGCACCGGCGGATTGGGCGGCGCGCCCTTCCGGCCGCACCCGATCAGGGGCAACAGGGTGAGACCGACCAGCGCGCGAACGATCACGGAGTGGGTCATTGCGGTGGGGTAGGGATGACGGTATCGGAGCTGAAGCGGAGAGGGCTGCCGCCATGGGGATCGAGCACGCCGGAATCATGCGCCAGCTGGGCCAGGGAAACGTTCCAGGTGAGCCGCGCGTCGACCAGTTGTGCCCGCGCGCTGGCCAGCGCGCTCTGCGCTGAGAGCAGGTCGAGCACCGTCCCGACTCCGGCTTTGTATCGTGCCAGCGCTACGTCGTTCGACTGCTGCGCGCTGGCCACCAGATCACCGGCGGTACGAACCCGCCCGGTAGCGGTCTGCAGCGTGTAATAGGCGCTGAACACCTGAAAGACCACTTGTTGCCGGAGCGACTCGCTCTGGGCCGCGGCGGCTTCGGCATCGAACCGAGCCGCCCGCAGGTCATACTGCCGGCCGAACCCGTTGAACAGGGGAATCGTGAGCCCGACGCTCAGGGTGTAGCTGTTGGCGCCGTTGGGGATGCTGCTGGCCCAAGTCCGCCCACCCGTGGCATCGAGGCTGAGGGATGGCAGCAGACTCGAGCGCGCCACGCTCACGCTGGCGTGGGCCGCTGCCGCCTCCGCTCGGGCCGCGGCCAGATCGGGTCGGCCCTGGAGCGCGGCGGCGATGAGCGCGTCGACGCTGTCTGCGAGCGCTGCCACCGGCGGCACACCCGCCGTGGAGTCCACGTCGTACGGCAGATTGGCCGGAAGGCCGAGAGCCAAGGCCAGCGCGCCCCGCGCCGTTTGTCGATTTCCCTCGGTGGTCTGCAGATCGAGCTGAGCCTGACTCGCCGCGGTTCGGGCCTGGAGAACGTCAGCGATCGTGGCGAGACCCACCCGCCGCCGCTCTTCGGCCGCCGCGAGGTTGGCCTGGGCCTCCTTCAAGGTGGTCTCTTGGGCCTCGATAAGTGACCGATTGGCCAGGTACTGGAAATAGGCCACTTCGATCTGCAGCACCACATCCTGAATGGCCGCATTGTGGGTGAACCCGGCTTCGAGCAGCCGCTGCCGCGCGCCTTCCACCCGTCCGGTGCGCCCACCCAGGTCGAACAGGAGGTAGGAGAGCGAGACACTTGGGTTTATTAGCGACTGCTGGACCGAGACCCGGCCCGCGGTCCCCGTAGTCTTGATGCGCGACGCAGTCACGTCGCCATCCACCGTCGGGAACCACTCGCTTCGCGCCGAGCCGTAGCTGGCCGCGGCCGATTCCGCATTGGCCCACGCCACCCGCGTGGCGGCATTGTTGCGCAGGCCGATGTCCACGATCTCGGCCAGGGTGAGCTGGTGGATGCGCGCTGCCAGACCTGGCGGCACCGCAGCCTGGGCTGATGTGTCCGCCTGGGTGATGGATCGGATCGCCGAGGCCGGCGGCTTCCAGGGAGTCTGAGGCGAGGGAGAAGCCCCCGGCACGCCAGAGACCCGAGGAGTTCCCACGCAAGCCGTGGAGGTTGCGGCGAGGATGGCAATGCTGATCCAGCGCGAGCTCACCGGCTGCTCCCCGTGGCCACCTGCTTCCTTTGGGGTGCTCGGTTCCACTTCTCCAGCGCCTGTCCCATTGCCTCCATCATGTAGGTCCACCCCGTTTCGTAGGCTTTCAGTCGGGCGCGAACCCCGGGGCTTTGACTCGGAATGGTTCGACGAGCATCCCGAACCGCCTCAGTGAAGCGCTCCCAGCGCTGCAGCCGGCGGGTCATCGTGCGGGCGAACAAGTCGAGGGTCACCCGATAGTAGTCGTGGCGATCGCCCGGGCGGCTCACTCGCTCCAGGATCCCCATCTGGGCCAGAGCTCGGGCGTTGGTGCTGGCGCTCGCCTTGCTGACGCCGAGGGCTTCGGCCAGATGGTTCAGCGAGACGACACCTTCACTCACCAATAAGAACCCGAAGATTCGTCCTGCCGTGCGTGGTTCCCCTTCGTTTTCGAAGATCTGGCCCATTCGATCGCTGAATTGCGCTGTGGCCTCATCCATCTGTCTCCCCCAAACGGCGGTCATAATTCATAATACGTTCAGAACGGGCTAAACGTCGCAACCGGTCGAAATCCATGTTGTGCCTGGAAAAGGTGCCGCCCTATCTTGCAGGCGCCACTCTGTTTCGTGAATGGGGGTAAGACAATGCGGTGGCGATGGCTGGCCCCAACCCTGGCGACCCTGGCGGCGATTCTGTTGCTGGCCGCCGGTCCGACGGTCCGCATCGGCCTGTGGGACTTTCGCACCGGCTTCCAGATGCTGCGTTGGGCAGCGTACCTGGGTATAGCCGGCGCCGTCATCGCGCTGATCGCCTTGTTCACCCCGGCTCGCCGGGGGGCCGTGGCCGCTCTACTACTGTCTGTACTGGTGGGAGCCGGTGTGGCCTTCATCCCCTGGCGCTGGCTCCACCAGGCACGGCGACTCCCCGCGATCCACGACATCACGACAGATACCGAACAACCACCGCAGTTTGCGGCCGTACTCCCGCTCCGTGCCGGCGCCCCCAACCCGGCAACGTATGGCGGTGCGGAGATCGCCGCCGCCCAGCGAGAGGCCTACCCTGACATCCGTCCCCTCTTCCTCAAGATCCCGCCTCTTGCCGCGTTCAAGCGGGCCGAGACCGTCATCGAGCGCATGCACTGGGACCTGGTGGCCGCAGACTCGGCGGGGGGCAAGCTCGAGGCGACCGCTACGACCCCGTGGTTCGGCTTCAAGGACGACGTCGTGGTGCGAGTCACCCCGGCATCGATGGGGAGTCGCGTCGATGTGCGGTCGGTGTCGCGAGTGGGTGGGAGCGATGTGGGGACCAACGCGCGGCGGATTCGGAAGTTTCTGGGCGAGATGGAGAAGGGCGGTGAGCAATAAGCAATAGGCAGTGCTTATTGCTCACCGCTCACTGCTCTACTGAATTTCCAGCGCTCCCAGATCAACTGTTCGCCCCGCCCTCACCTCCGCCTGCTTGACCTCGCTCGCCGCCTGACTGGCCAGATCCTCGGCCTGCACCTGATACCGCCCCGGCCGCAGGAACGATGCGGTGAAGTGCCCATCGGCCCCGGCGCGCGAGGTCGCGACCACCGGACCCGGGGTCGCCCCTGAGTCCAGGGCCACGCGAATGTTCACGGCCGCATTCGGAATCGGTGTCCCGCCGTCGGCCCGGCGCACCACCCCCGCGATGTTCCCCGATCCACTCCGCGTAATCGCCCGCAGCCAGGGAATGAAGGTGAACCCTCCGTTACCGTCGTAGAGGAAGCTCCGCCCCACGTCAAAGTCGATCACGATATCGGCGCCGTTCTGGTCCACCGCCATCGGCTCCTCCACCAGCGCGAAGAGGCTGGGGTCTTCTCCTTTGGCCTGCCAGTTGATTCCGGGCGTCCCCGGTATCGTGGTCGAGGCGAACACATGGCCGTCATTGTCCGTGATGCTGGACCGGTCCGGATCGATGATGACCCGCGCCGCCCGGTATTGCCCCTCGGGAACCACCGCACCTCCCAGAAGGGCCGTCGCACCGTTCTGCAGATCCAACAGGTTGAAGGTCCGATTCGGAGTCGCGACGGTGACCCAGGGTGGCCCGGACTCCGACGTGTCGGCGCTGACCGCCAGCGCGATGCTTTCGATATAGACGTCCACTCGCGCCACCTGGTCAAAGGGGAAGGGCGCGTCCGTCAGAAAGACCGAGGTCTGGCCATCGGGCGGGGATTGCGGCCCGGTCTCGGCCGTGCTGCAGGACAGGAGCAGCAAGGCGCTGGTCAAACCGAGTGCAAGTTCGAATCTGGGCATCGTCGTCTCCGAGAGGTGAGTAAGGCGCTGATCCACCTCTTCCCAGACTCCTGATGACGCTCGGGTATAACGAGTTGGACCTGCCGGTCCCAGGCTCGCGCCGGCAGTCACAAGACCAGCGCGGCCGGGGTCTATCCATGATGAGCGACAGCGATGCCGTGCTGGTCGCCCGAACTCTGGACGGCGATCTCGACGCTTACGCGAAACTGATGGCACGCTACCGGGACACCTTTGGCGCCTATGCCCTCCACATGCTGGGAACCCGGGAGGATGCCCAGGAGGCCATGCAGGACAGCTTCGTACGCGCCTATCGCGCGCTGCGCGGCTGCCGGCAGCCGGAGCGGTTCAGCGCCTGGCTCTTCCGCATCGTGGTGAATCGCTGCCGTACCATGCAGCGCCGGCTGAAGCGGAACCGCCGGTTCGCCGAACCGCTGCCTGAAGGGGTGCCCGCCAACGGCGATGCCGTCGCGTCGCTGGAGTGGCGGGAGGAGATTGCCCGGGCGCTGGCTCGATTGCGTCCCCACTACCGGGAGGCCTTCCTCCTGCGTTACGTCAACGGACTGGAATACGAGGAAATGGCGGGACTCACCGGTGCCAACCAGGCCGCCCTTCGGATGCGAGTGAAGCGCGCGAGCGATCAGCTGCGCGAGCTGCTGCGGGACATCCATGCCGGTTGACCCTTCTGACCGGGCTGGGGACGAGCTGTTGCAGCGCGTCGTGGACGAGTTGCGCCATCCGGTGCAGCTCGATGACTCTGTGGACGCAGCCGCGCTCGAGCGCATTCGCCGGGCTGGGCTGCCTTCGCATGCTCCCTGGCGATTCCGTCTGCTGGCGGGCCTCGCCGGTGCGGCACTCGCAGCCGGACTGCTCCTGGCTGTGCTCATCCGGGCTCCCGAGTCCCAGCCCGGGCCGCGTGGGTCTCGCGCGGTGCGCCTCAAGCTGGTCGCGCCCGCCTCATCTCGTGTGGTAGTGGTGGGAGACTTCAATAACTGGGACCCCGCGGCCACACCCCTCCGCGGCCGGGAGGGTGTCTGGACGGTCGAGCTGCGGCTCAAACCCGGTCGCTACCACTACACCTTCCTGGTGGACGGCCGCAAATGGGTGCGAGACCCGGCTGAGCCTCCGGCCCCCGAAAGCGACTTCGGCACCCCCACCTCGGTACTGACGGTGAGCTGACGGTGCGACGAGACCGGTGGTACGTGCTCCTCGCTCTCCTGGCCCTCTCGCCGGTTCTGCTCCGGGCACAGGATCGCCGGCTCTCCGACCGGCTCGACCCCGCGACCGCCACCAGCGTGCAGCAGCTGATCGATTCCGCGCGGGCCCTGAAACTCCCGACTGAGCCGCTGGTGCAGAAAGCGCTCGAAGGCAGCACCATGGGCGCGAGCGGAGATCGTATTCGGATGGCGGTCGAAGCCTTGTTTGGTCAACTGGGCCGCGCCCGGGAAGCCCTGGGCACCGGAGCAAGCGAGGCGGAGCTCACCGCGGGAGCCGGTGCTCTCCGAGCGGGGCTCGCGCCGGCCTCCCTGGCGGAGCTGCACCGTTTGCGATATCGCCAGTCGCTGGCCGTGCCCATCGCGGTGCTCGCCGATCTGGTGGCGGAGGGTGTACCCGCGGCGCAGGCGACGCGAGAGGTGTTCCAGCTCGCCAGAGAGGGCCGGCCAGACGACGAGTTCGTGGCCCTTCGCCGCCGGGTTCAGAGCCAGAAGGGAGGCGACCCGGGGAGCGCGGAGCCGCTGCAACGGCCGGCCGCTGCGCCTGCTGCCGACCCGCCGTCGGAGGCCAGATGATCCGCCGGCTCGGGTGCCTGATGGTTGTCCTCGCGCTAAGCCTCAGCACTGGGGCGACGGCGCAGCTCACCGGCTCCGTCGATATGGGGGCCGGCACCTACCATCCCGATCGAGCACTGTCCGGCGGGGTTGCGTCGATCGCGCCGACGATGGGGATGGGTATGGGTCCTCTGCAGCTGACCGGCTCGGGGATCTACACCGACGCGCCCGGCGGGCGGTGGAACTTCCAGGGCAGCTCGATCGCGCTCCTCCGCTCACCCCGGCTCGGCATCGTGCGGGGCGAAGTGCTGGGCCAGGTGGACTGGAGCTGGCACCACCGGGTGGACGGCTCGACGACGCTCGAAGGTGAAGTTCGAGCCTACGTCTCGCCCTCGTCGCAGAGCGTCATCTGGATAGGACGAAGCCTTGGCAAGGCGTGGTCCCTCAATCAGGGGCGCCCCCTCGGCCGGACTCTGGTTGGCGGCTCCACCAGCCTCGGACCGGTTCGCGTGGGAGTCTCGGTCGCGAGCACCACCTTCGATCTGATGCGAGGGAGCAATCTGAGCGAGCGTTCGCTGGGCGACTCGACCTTCGCTCTGGAGGACACGCTGCGTCGGGAGCTGCATACCGACTTCACCGATGCGACGATCTCTGGGCATTGGGCGCTCGGCTCGCTCGGCTTCGACGTTTCCGTCGGCCGCCGGTTCAGCCGCACAACGCCGGAAATCACCGTCTGGAATGTGAGCGCCATGCGGAGCTTGGGCCCGCAGCTCGGCCTTCTGATGGCGGCTGGCCGCGCCGGGTCGGATCCGGTCACCGCACTGCCGGGATCGCGTTACCTGGTGGCCGGCCTCCGGCTCACCCTGGGGGCGGGTTCCTCACTGCCCCGAGTCGAGCTCCCGAGCGCCGGACCCACGGCGCGATTCCGCATCGGTCCGAGCCACCTCACGGGCAGAGAGATCCGACTCAACGCTCCGGGAGCCCAGCGGGTGGATCTGGCAGGTGACTTCACCGACTGGCGCCCGGTTGCGCTCGAGCCGGCGGCCGGCGGCGACTGGCGGGTAGTGCTCCCGATCGCTCCGGGACTGCACCGCCTCGCCATTCGGGTGGACGGGGGTGACTGGCAGGCGCCGCCCGATACCCGGGCGGTCACCAGCGAGTTCGGCACCAGGATCGGGGAGGTGGTCATCGAATAGACCGAACAGCCCTCGATCTTGACTCTCGGCGAATCCGCAACATTCGTCTATCATTGATACGTCACACGAGCACAACGGAGTCACCCAGCACGGCAGCACGAAGGCGCCGAGCACTCACCATAACGGGAGACGGCCATGGCACCACGCAAGCGCTACCAGCTGGATCGAGTGACGGTCGAGGCCCGGGAGCAGCGGTCGGCCACCTGGACCTTTCCCGGGAGCAACGGGCGAGAGCCGGTGAGCGGGACGGAGCACGTGTACGCCGTGATCGACGAGAACCTGGGCGCCCACTATCTCTGGGAGTTCGTCGTTCGCGTTCCCAATGCGCGCGGCGGGCAGGTCGAGGTGCGTCCCCGCACCACACCCAACCTGAAGGTATGGGCCGAACTCCCCAACCGCTCGCTGATCTTCGTGCCGGCTACTCGAGGGGAAGCCCGAGGCAAGTGGTACTGCAAGGTCGCGCTGGCAGATCCGAGCGGAGACCGCACCAAGGCCGGCGTCCGGGGCGACGAGCGCCAGAAGCTGCCCCCCTGGTTCGACTCGCTGCAAAGCCGCATGCGGCGCAAACAGAGCGTCCGGCCGACCAAGGGCACCGACGCCGAGGCGCTGGTGGTGCTGGTCCCCGCCGGTGATCATGAGGCGATGATCCGGCTTTTCTTCGCGATGAAAGTCTGGGTTTTAAAGGAGAGAGTTGCGTTGTGATCGCGCGTACTTGGCACGGACGAGTTCCGGCAGCAAAGGCCGACGAATACTTCGACTATATCCAGCGTACCGGCATCGCGGACTATAAGCGGACGCCGGGCAATCGCGGGGTCTATGTGTTTCGCCGGATCGAGGGCGGCGAGGCGCATTTCCTCCTCACCTCCCTGTGGGACTCGCTGGATGCGATCCGCCGTTTCGCCGGCAATGATGTCGAGCGGGCGCGCTACTATCCGGAGGACACTGCCTACCTGCTGGAGCTGGAACCGAAGGTCACCCACTATGAGGTACTGGTCGCTCCTTAGCCTCTTCCTCGCCGGAGCCGCTTGCGCCAGGCCGATCCCCGCTCACACCCCGATCTCGATCGCGCCCTGGCTCAAGATCGATCCCCGACGGTGTCTCCTGGTTCGCGATTTGGGCGAAGGCATGGAGATCATGGCCAAGCACTGCGCCGAAGAGTTCGTGCGCCAGAACGGGTACACCGACGCCCCCGCCACCGACGATTCCACCCGCTGGGTACACGAGGCAGGCGACGACGGACCCTGGCCCGCCATCCTGGCGACCCGGGGCGGGACCCTGGAGCGGCACGCTGCGACGTCTCAGTGCAGCATGCGCCAATGCGTCGTGCTCTTCCGGCTTCGCCGGCACGACTGGGACTGCGCCTACCGAATCGTGACCATGAGCCAGGTATTCACCAAGCTGCAGCTCGAGCCGGGCGGCATCCGCGACGTGGGCTGCGAGCACCGACAGGCCTAATTCGGCGCCCGCACTCCGGTGACCGAGTAGTTCCGGTCGTCTCCAATGGTTGGCCCGCCGGCATCCACTCCAACCTTGGTGTCCATCTTCGCGATCCGCTGATGAATCGAGCCGGGGAACGGGCTGGTCTGCCCGTGCTGGCCGAAGGCATCGGTATACCAGTCCCTGGGGCCGTCGGCGTTCGAGACCTGATTGGCGTTGATGTCGACGAAGTGCCCGGCACCGTTGAACTCGGAGCGGGGATCGTCGAAGGTGATGCCGGCGATCTGGCCGTTATCGGTCGACCGGGCGCACGGACCACCGCTGGCCTGGTTGCCGGTTGCCGTCACCTCGTAACACAGATCGATGGGACGGCCGACCACGGGCGCGATCGCCGGGTCGTGGTATCGGCTGGGTAGCCGGACCTGGAAATAGGGATTGAAGAACGCGAGCGTGTGCCCGTTCTCGGCCCGGATTGCGTTGGACGTCTCCCAGGTCTCGTGCAGCGAGCCGAAGTTGGACTGCTGCCCCGGGGGGACCAAAACGTTCTGGTCGACGCAGGTTCGGTCGGGGATGGCGCGGAAGCCGCCGCCCTCGGGCGAGTTGACCGGAGTCGGGGCGCCGGCCACGATGTGCACCGAGTGATCGCAGGAGCGCACGAACTCACCCGGCTTGCCGATCGCGCTCATCAAGGTGACGTGCATCTCGGTGCCGTCGCTGCACTTAATGTGATAGATCAGCTCGTGCAGATTGTTGGTGAAAGCATCCTTCGAGTGAGTGCCCTGATGCAGCTTGGTGAGCACGTCACACTTCCCTTTGAAGATCGCCGAGCCCGCCCCACCGAACTGCAGCTCGACGTCATTCTGCCATTCCACCTTGTGCCCCACATGGTCCTCATTGCGGGGATTGGCAGGATCCGAGATGGATAGCTGCTCGTTGGCATAGCCGAACGGGAGCCCGTCGGCATCGCTGTACAGATTGGAACCGTGCGGGTCGCGCCCGTGCTCGTGGCCGAAGCTGCAGCCGCCCGGCCCGGTGGGTGGGTGCCAGGTGGGATATACCTTCCCGTCTGGACCCAGCACGGCATAGGCATCATGCTGTTCCTTGGTGCAGGTATCGTTGGGGCCCGGCGTCCAGATACCGAACGCGATACTATGCGGCGCACTGCTCGGATCGATCAGCTCATCCGAGGAGCACGCCGCGCTGGCCGCAAGACCGACGACGAGAACGAAATCGGCGACACCTTGAGGACGTGCCCGGACGCGCCGGGCTGCAGGCGTTGGCATGGCGAAGCTCCCACTCGTGGGGATGCACTCAGAAAAGCGACTGATGTGCCACTCTTCGGCGGCAACTGACTACGGACGATTTAGCGGTCTCGCCGGTTGGGCCGTGCAGAAGCCACCAATCCCGCGCATCTTGCCGGGCGAACGATCTTGCGCTGACTCTGCAACTTCTCGCACGCTCACCAGCGTCAGCGCCAGGTCAGCCCCGCCCCAAGCTGCAGCATTGAGAAGCTGGCATCGGTGACGATCGTGTTTCCGCTGGTCAGATTTCCGCTGGTCGAGACGATCAAATTGGCGAACGGGGTGAACCAGAGCCGACGGGACGCCCGGACATCGTAGCCACCGCCCAGCTGGACAGCCGCGGCGCTCGCGCCCAGCGGATCGTCATCGGGATCGCTCTTGGTATCCGCGTGATAGTGCAGGAGTCCCAGGCCGCCCTTGAGATACCAGGCCCCGGCTGGCTGAGGGTTCCAGTACAGGGAGGCGCCATAGAGGGCCAACGACTGCTTGATGTCGTCCGTGGTATCGAACCAGCCGGCGACTTCGGCGCCAATGCGCAGCCCGCGCGTGACGGTGAGACCACCGGTGAGATAGCCGGAAAGGCCGCCGTTGCGATCGTTCGCGCAGATCTCGCAGTTCACCCGCGCGGATGCGGTGCCCAGACCGCCGCCGACCCAGGGGCCGTGCACGCGAGGTTGCTGCCCTTGAGCAAGGCCGGTGGCGGGCAGCGAGACGGCGAAGACGCCGAGCAGGCAGGCCGCCGCAATGAGACGTGCGGGCATGCGTCGTCCTCCAAACAGATGGCTGCGATTTGTTGCAGTGGGGTGGGTTCGGGGACAACGTAAAGCGAAAATCGAGCCTATCGGGAAACCCTGGCGCTCACGCGAGCGTCAGAAGGAGTTAGCACCCCCTCTTCCCCCGCTTCTTCCGAGGTACTGGCCTCATGCATTGGCAGCTCCGGCCCGCTCTGATTCGCACCCCTATGGCCCTCTCCGTCCTGCTCGCACTCCAGCCACTTCCCGCCTCCGGCCAAACCGCGGTCGACACCGCGGAGTTCGGGGCCCGTCGAGCGAAGCTCCTCGCTATGGTCCCGGACGGCATCGCCGTCATCCTCGGCGGGGAAGAGCATCTGTACCCGGTCCGCTTCCGCCAGTCCCCCGACTTCTACTATCTCACCGGAATCGAAGAGCCGGGCACGGTGCTGGTGTTGAATGGGGTGACCAAGAACATCGCGGTGTTTGCGCTCAAGCGGCTGCAGTTTGGCCCCCCGGGCCCCACTCCCGACCTTCGGGCTGTGGACAAGCCAAAGGAGCGCTACGGCGTCGCGGTGCTGCCGATGGAGAATTTCTTCACCTACTTCAGCTTCGCGACCGGCAACCGAGAGGTGAAGAAGCTCTACCTCCAGCTAACGCCGCCGGATAACCTCCTCGGCGCTCGAGGGGAGAACCGTGCGTTCGATGCCCAGATCATGGAGCAGCCCGTGCTCGGCCATCAGCCGATGGCGGCCCAGGCGATCGAGCGCCTGCGGGCTGCGGCGCCGGCCCTTCCGGTCGCGGACGTGAGCCCACTACTGGATAGTCTGCGATGGGTGAAGACACCGTACGAGCGTGAGCGCATGCGGAAGAGCGGTCGAATCGGCGCTGCGGCCGTAGCCGAGGCCATACGCGCGACGCACCCGGGCATGTATGAGTACGAAATTGCCGCGGCGGCGCAGTACGTGAATACCCGGCTCGGCGCCCGGGGGGATGGATTCCCGCCGATCGCCCCCTCGGGGCCCCTCACACCGATCGTGCACTACATGGACAACCGGCGGCAGATGCAGGCGGGGGAGATCGTGTACCTGGATTACGGCTCCGACTACGAGTACTACGTCTCGGACATCACCCGGACCTGGCCGGTCTCCGGGCGGTTCACGGCGGAACAGGAGAAGATGTACCGCTGCGTGCTGGCGGCGCGGAACGCGATCATCGCGGCGATGCGGCCGGGGGCCACGATTGATGGGCTCCGGGATGTGGCGGAGTCAGTGTACGCCAAGCACGGCTATCGGGATCAGTTTCTCGGTTCTAACCGTTACATTGGCCACTTTGTTGGACTCTCTGTCCACGATGTAGGGGACATAAACGGCGCATGGGCCAAAAAGCCGTTTCAGGTGGGTACGGTCTTCAACGTCGAGCCCCTGATCGAGTTTCCGGAGAAGAAGATCCACATGCGGCTGGAGGACACGGTGATCATCACCGAGGGCGGCGCGGAGAACCTGACGGCGGCCGTTCCGGCTGAGCTGGAGCCACTTTACGCCTTGATCAAGCAAACGGGGATCAACTCCCAGGGGCTCACGGATCGGATGGCGAGACGGTAGTGAAGGAAGGGGAGGTCCCCGGCGCCGTACTGCGTGGCCGCGACGACGGGGACCCATACTGCGGGGGATGTACTGCGTTTGATTAGATGCCTTACACCTGCAATTCGTTGCGTCGGGAGTCCGGGTCCGCGACGCGGAGCCACTACACAGCTAGATTTGGGCCATGCGCGAAGCCCGGCTTCGTCCCGAATTCGCACACATCTATCCGGAGCTTGTTCCGGGACAATGGGAGCCCGCCGCCCGGATAGCCCGAGTCATTCTGGCCCGATACCTCGTCCAGCAGATGACCGACACGCCCAGCCCGGATCGGGCCCTGGACGAGGCCCACTTCGAGTTTCGCGGCGGCGCCGAGCCGCAGCGCAGCAACCTCCGAGAGCGCTCGGAGGACCGAGAGTCTCCCGCCGAAGGTTCCTGAAATCCAACCAGGTGGAAGTCGATGACCGATCTCCGCTATCCCATCGGGAAGTTCTCCTATGATGGAGAGATGTCTCCCCGGCGCCGAGGGGAGTGCGTCGAACGGATAGCCGCAGCGCCGGAGCGGCTCCGCGCCGCGGTCGCAGGACTGAACAACGCGCAACTGGATACGCCCTACCGCGAGGGCGGCTGGACCGTGCGCCAGGTAGTCCATCACGTTCCCGACAGCCATCTCAACGCGTACACCCGGCTCCGGCTCGCCCTCACCGAGAGCTCGCCGACCATCCGGCCTTATGAAGAGGCCCGATGGGCGGAGCTGCCCGATGCGCGCAGCGCACCGATCGAGATCTCCCTCTCGCTGCTGCAGGCCTTGCACCATCGCTGGGTTGCGCTGCTCCGGCAGCTTGGCCCCGCCGAGGGCGCGCGAACTTTCCTGCATCCGGAGCACCAGCGGACGTTCACCGTCGATGAATTGATCGCGCTGTACGCCTGGCACGGCGAGCACCACGTCGCCCACATCACCTCCCTCCGCCAGCGAATGGGCTGGGGGTAGGGGCCGGGGGGGACATCGGCACATGGCTCGCGGCGCGGTGGACTTTGTCGTCATCGGCGCGGGGGCGGCCGGCGGAGTCGTCGCCAAGGAGCTGGCGCAGGCCGGCTTTCGAATCGTCGTGCTGGAACAGGGGCCGTATCTCCGAGAGCGGGACTTCCGCCACGACGAGGTCTGGGCTCTCCCCGGGCACGGCCTGACGAACGATCCTCGGCTGCAACCCAATACGCTCCGCATGAGCGAGTCGGAGACTGCCGTCCAGACGCAGGCGATTCGATACGGTCGAGCCGTGGGTGGGGGCTCTATCCACTTCACCGGCAACTACTGGCGCTTCCGCGAGATCGACTTCATGGAGCGGAGCCGGACCGGCGGCCTCCAGGGCACCGGGCTGGAAGACTGGCCCATTACCTACTCCGAGCTGGAGCCCTACTACACCAAGGCTGAATGGGAGCTGGGGATTTCCGGGCCGGCCGGCGTCGTACACCTCCTGGGGACCTGCCGCATGGGCAATGATCCGCGCCGATCCGTGGTCGACCGATTCCATCGGACCCACGATGTGCCGAATCTCTTCCTGGTTGATGGCAGCAGCCTCGTCACGGGAGGCCGGGGCCAGCCGACCTGCACCATTCAGGCGCTCGCGTTCCGGGCCGGACACGAGATCGCCTGCTTGGCTCGCGAAGGTGCCCTCGGCTGGTCGCTGATTGGGCTCCGTGCCTCTGCGGTGAAAAACGAGTCTTGTCTGGACTAGATTGAGCTTTCCCAAGTTCGCCGAGGCCGAGCGTGGAACAGCGCAGGGCAATTCTCGACATGGAGCCGGCCCAGTTCCGGCGGATGGGCCACGAGCTGGTCGATCGAATCGCTGACTTTCTGGGATCCATCAGAGACGTGAAGCTGACCCCGGGCGAGACGCCGGCTCAGGTGCGCGCCCTCATGGGCCGATCGAACCTGCCGGAGCGCGGCGCAGACCCTGAAGCGTTGCTCCGCGATGCGACCGAGCTCCTCCTGCACCACTCGCTGTTTAACGGCCATCCGCGATTCATGGGATACATCTCCTCCTCGGCCGCACCGGTCGGCGTGCTGGCCGATCTGCTGGCGGCCACGGTCAATCCCAACGTGGGCGGCTGGGAGTTGTCCCCCCTCGCCTCGGAGATCGAGGCCGAAAGCGTGCGCTGGATCGCCGAGTTGGTTGGGTATCCGGTGGACGGCACCGGGCTGCTGGTGAGCGGCGGGAACATGGCCAACATCGTCTGCTTCCTTGCCGGCCGGCGGTCGATGCTGGGCGAGCCGGTGCGGAACCTGGGGCTGTCCGGGGCAGGAGCGGCGAGAGCCCGGGTATATGCGTCCAGCGCTACCCACACCTGGATCCAGAAGGCGGCCGATGTGTCCGGGCTCGGCACCGACGCCATTCGCTGGATTCCGACCGACGGCGCTGAGCGAATGGATGCCGACCAGCTCCGAAGGCAGATCGAGGCGGACGTTGCCGCAGGCGACCGGCCCATGATGGTGATCGGCACCGCCGGAACGGTGGCCACCGGTGCCGTCGACCCCTTGCGTGAGCTGGCAGCAATCTGCCGGGAACATCGGCTCTGGTTTCATGTGGACGGCGCATACGGCGCGCCCGCCGCGGCCCTGCCCGATGCACCGGAAGATCTCAAGGCACTCCGGCTGGGCGACTCGCTGGCGGTGGACCCACACAAGTGGCTCTACGCCCCCATGGAAGCAGGATGTGTCCTGCTGCGAAACGCCGGCGGCCTCCGCGAGGCCTTCGGCTATTCACCGTCCTACTATCGCTTCCAGACCGCGGGGGAAGAGCCGCCGATCAACTACTACGAGTTGGGGTTGCAGAACTCCCGTGGGTTCCGCGCGCTCAAGGTGTGGCTGGGCCTGCGGCAGGCGGGGCGGGAAGGCTACGTCCGCATGATTGCGGACGACTGCCGGAAGGCCGAGGCACTGTACCGCGCGGCGAAAGCCCACCCTGAGATCGAGGCATTCACCTGCGGACTCAGCATCGCGACATTCCGCTTCGTCCCCGACGGCCTCGCAGCGGGCGCACCCGAGGTGGAGGAATATCTCAACAGCCTGAACGAAACCCTACTCCGGCGACTCAAGACCGGGGGTGAGCTCTTCGTCACCAATGCTGTCCTGGACGGCCGGTTTGTCTTGCGGGCCTGTATCGTCAACTTCCGCACCACCCTCGGCGACGCCGAATCGATACCCGGAATCGTAGCCCGGGAGGGCCGAGCACTGGACGCGGAGCTCCGGCCCGACCGGTTGCCCAGCCCAGTAGGAGGCTGACTGGTGCGGTTCGCGCTGGGCTGTCTGGCCCTGCTGGGATGTGTCAACGCTCAGCTCCTGGCACAGGAGCGGCCCGAGCGCGCTCGAGACCTCGGCATCCCTCTCGAGGGAGTTCCCGGCCCCTTGAATGGGATTACCGATGTCCCCGGCGTTGCGGTAGGGCATACCACCATCATCAAGGGCTCGGGACGCCTGCGGGTCGGGATCGGACCGGTGCGAACCGGCGTGACCGCGATCTTTCCCCGGGGCAAAGACGATTTGGGACCGGTGTACGCCGGGCTATTCAGTCTCAACGGCAACGGCGAGATGACCGGCAGTGCCTGGATTGAGGATTACGGTTTGCTGGTGTATCCCATCGCGATCACCAACACCAACAGCGTAGGGACGGTGCGCGACGCGCTGATCGAATGGGGTCGCACCCGTCTGTCGGATCCCTCGATCTGCTGCCTGCCGGTCGTCGCGGAGACGTGGGACGGCGACCTCAACGACATCTTCGGCTTTCACGTCACCAAGAGCGATGTGAATGCTGCGCTGGCGGCTGCGCTGCCGGGTCGGGTAGCAGAGGGAAATGTGGGTGGTGGGACAGGGATGATCTGTCTCGGATTCAAAGGTGGAATTGGTAGCGCGAGCCGCCGAATCAAAGCGCGGGGACAGTACACGGTCGGGGTGCTGGTGCAGTGCAACTTCGGCGACCGCCGCCAGCTTCGTATCGCCGGCGTACCGGTGGGGCAGGAAATCAGGGAGCCCCGCGAGTGCTACGACTCGCCAGGGCCACTGGACTCCACCCAGGCGACTCGGCGTTGCCCAACCGGAAGTGCCGGGGAAGCGCGCGGGCACAGCTCGATCATTGTGGTGGTGGCCACCGACGCTCCGCTCCTGCCCCATCAGCTCCGCCGGGTGGCCCGGCGCGCCTCGCTCGGCATCGGCCGCATGGGTGGCATTGCAGGAGTAGCCTCAGGAGACCTCTTCATCGCTTTCTCCACGGCGCGGATCGGCGCCGCCGACAGCACCGGTCTCATCCGGCAGGTGGCGCTGAGCGATCAGTTCATCGACCCGGTGTACGAAGCCACGGTTCAAGCCACCGAGGAGGCCATCATCAACGCAATGCTGGCCGCCCGGACCATGAAAGGGGCCGACGATTACGTCGTACCCGCCCTTCCGCACGACCGCTTGCGCCAGGTGCTGGCGAGTCACAACCTCCTCCGGCGCTAATTTCCCGCGGCGAGCGGATGGAACTCTCGCCAGACCTCCCGATACGGCAGAACCATCAGCGACACAAAGCGATCCAGCGCCGCAGGGAAAGGGAACCGTCCCCGGAACTCGAGGGCGGTAACTCCCAGCATGGCCCGGAGATGCCGCCCGAAACTCTGGGGCGAGGAATATTCCAGCCGGTACGCGACGTCAGCTACAGAGAGCCCGGAGGACTCGAACAGGTAGGCCGCGTGTAACAGCCGAATGGCTGCGAGATAGTTCTTGGGTGAGGGGAGACCTGCCCGAGCAAATCGCGACATCAGAGTGCTGGGACGCACAAAGAGTCGCTCGGATAAGCCGGCGACGGTGGGAGTATCAGGAGCCAGCCGGATCATCGCCTCCACGAAGAGCCGAGCGTCGGGCGGCGCGTCGGCCAGGGCCGCGAGGACGGGCGCCTGGATGCGAGCCACTGCCCTGGTGGCCGGCTGCCCGACCAGCTGCCGAAGCCGGCTCCAACCCGCGGGCGAGGTGACGTCTACGACCTGGCGAACCCCGGACGCACCCAGCCGGAGCAACATTTCGGTGGAGCTGGAATCGTGCTGGGAGATGAGCGCCACCGTCGGAATCCCGGGGAACTCGCGCACCAGGTGGCCCAGCACTTCTACCTGATCTGGTCCGCAACGATGCACCGACACCAGAACCGCGTCCACCGGCCGCTCCCGCACCACCCGCATGGCGTCGGGGATGCTGTCCCGGTGCACCACCGAAAAGCACCCGCTCCCGGCGGCGTCAACTCGGGGACGCTCGCCAGGCAAGAGCACCGCGGCGACGGTGGTGGACTCCTGGTCGGCGAGGTACACCACAGGACCTGCTCCAGGCTGAAGGTGCAAGAGGATAGGACTGGCACGTCAACCTGGATTCAACCCGAAACATTTACAATCTCGACGACCGGCAACCAATTCCGCGAGGAAAGCATCTCAAGGGAGCTGGCCGGTCTGTATGAACCGCCGAGGGGACCGGGTATATTTTGAGTTCGCCGCTCAAGCCGGTTAGCGCCATGAGTCACCCTACAGTGGATCTCTTCTCTGCGCTCCGCAGCGCGCTGAGCCCGCAGTACCGGCTCGAGCGGGAACTGGGGCGCGGGGGTATGGGCGTAGTCTTCCTCGCGACCGATACCGCACTCGACCGTCGGGTCGCCATCAAGGTGATCCATCCCGACCTCGCCGCCCACCCCTCCATTGCTGGACGTTTTCTCGCCGAAGCGCGCATCATCGCGCGACTTCGCCACCCCGGCCTGGTCGCGGTCCATGCCGCCGGCAACATCGACGGCTTGCTGTACTACGTCATGGACGAGGTGGCCGGCGAAAGCCTGCGCCAGCGCCTCGCCCGGGAAAAGCGACTCCCGGCCGCCGACGTCGCCCGCATTCTCGCCGACCTGGCAGCCGCGCTCGACGCGGCTGCCCGCGCCGGGGTGGTGCATCGCGATGTAAAGCCGGAAAACGTCCTGCTCGATCAGGCCAGCGGCCGCGCGCTGCTGGCGGACTTCGGAATTGCCCGCGCGATGGCGCCCTCCCCCGATGGCTCCAGCACGGGGCAAGGGGTCGCGGTCGGCACCCCGGCCTACATGAGTCCGGAGCAGGCCAGCGGCGAAGAGATCGACAGCCGCAGCGATCTCTACGCTCTCGGGGTCGTGGGCTATGAGATGCTCGCCGGACATCCGCCCTTCCAGGGGCCCAACCGGGTGGTGGTCTCCAAGCATATCGCGGAGCGCCCGGTGCCGATCGATCGGCTGCGCCCGGACTGCCCCCGGCCCGTCGCGGCGGCGGTCATGACGGCGTTGGAGAAGCAGCCGGGAGAGCGTTGGCAGAGTGGCGAAGATTTTCGCCAGGCGATCCTGGGCGATCGAGCGGAGGACAACGCGCCGCGCGGCGGATGGCGTCGAGCTGCGATCGCGGTTGGCGCGGTGCTGGTGGCGATCGCCGCCGCCGTCGGCCTGGAGCATCGCACGCCTGGTCCGCCCAAGGGGGTTAACCCGCGGCACTCGATCCTGATCCTGCCTTTCAACAACCTGCGTCAGGATCGCTCGCTCGACTGGCTCCGGGAAGGCAGCGTGAGCATGCTGGGGCTCAACCTGTCCCAGTGGAACGACCTCACCGTGGTGGACCACGAGCGGCTCCACGATCTCCTGGCCCAACATCGGCTCAAGCCCGGTGATGACATCGGGCTGGAGATGGCCCGCCGACTCGCGAGAGAGGCCTGCGTCTGGACGGTGGTCCTGGGCGAATTCACCCAGGCGGGAGACTCGTTGCACCTGGTGGCCCGGGTCTATGATGTGGCCGACGGAACCCGGCTGGATGTGACCCGGGTGGACGATCGGACGGGCGAAGACGTCCGTCCGCTGTTTGACCAGCTCGCGCTCAAGCTCCTCGATCTCTCCGGCGCGCCCAACGAGGTCCCCGTCGGGCTGGCGCGCTCGACCACGCCCTCGCTCGAGGCCTATCGCGCGTACCTGGTGGGGGTCGAGCACCTGAATCGGTGGGACCTGAATCGGGCCGAGCGGGAGCTGCAGCGCGCGGTTTCGATCGACACCACCTTCGGGCTGGCGTACTACAAACTGGCGCTCACTCGCGGTTGGCTGGTGGGGATGGTGGACTCCGTGGCCGACTGGGCGACTGTGAGAGCGACCGCCTATTCGGCCAACCTGCCTAAACACGACCGGAACGTCATCAACGCCTATCGAGCTTTTCTTGGCGGACGGTTTGTCGACGCCCGCGCACTCTACCAGCAACTGATCGCCCGCGATACCACGGATGTGGACGCCTGGTACGGTCTGGGCGAGGCCTGGTTCCACGATACCGCCGGGGTGAACCAGGCTCCGGCCTGGACGCACGCGATGCGAGCGTTTCGCCGGACCTTGAAGCTGGATCCGGACTACGCGCTGGCCTACGATCACGTGCAGAGCATGCTGGGGATGGCCGCCAGCCCCCGACCGTATTACGCCCTGGTTGCTCCGGATTCGTTCGCGCTTGCGATCGGGTCTGACGGGCGCAACCTCCTCGACAGCACCAGCCGAGCCGCCGCGGTGCGACGGGCCCGGAATGATGCGCTGGCCACAGCTCAGAACTGGGTCGCGAGCCAGCCCACCACGGTTCGGGCTCACGGCGCTATGGTCGACGCTTACGTCGCCTCGGGGAACTACAACGCCGCCCTGGGCGAGGTGGACCGCTTCCGGCAGATCTCCCCGGTGCATCCCGAGCTGCCCTTCGTGGAAGCCCGCATCCGATTTGCCTCCGGCGACGTGGACCGCGCCGCGGCTCAGCTCCGCTCCGCACTGGACACGGTCGCACCGCAGGACTTCCGGCCGTATGAAGGGGCTCCCACGGTGGTCTACGACATCGCCGCGGCCGCGAACGTATTCGCTTATCAGGGCGACCTCACCCACGCGGCCAAGGCGCTCGATCTGGCCGACCAGGTGTGGCACCAGGTGTCCGATCCGCCCGGCAAGCCGGTCGGGCCGCCGGATGAGTCGTGGCATCGCAGTCAGTTGGGCGATCTCTACGCCTCGACGGGAGTCCCCGCTGCCTCGCTGCGCCAGGTCTGGCAAAGCGCCGCCGAGGCCGGCCGCACTGCCAGCAGCGACAAACGGAAGCACGTGGCCCATACGGGAGCCTCCGCGGCGATTGGCCTCTTCACCGGCCCGGCGGCGGATACCACAGCCTTGGCCGAGTATCGCGCGATGAGCGGCGACAGTCTCTCCAAGGAGGTCCGAGCACTGCTGGCTCTGAGCCGGGGCGATCCGATCACGGCCCGGCGGACACTCGCCGAGCCAAGTGCTCCCGAGGGCGAGAAGATGATGTACACCTCGTACTCCCGGCCGCTCGCCGCGCAGGCGTACTACCTGTTGGGCGATTATCAAAGCACGTTACGCCTTCTCGAGGATTTCGAGCCCGCGCTCAGGACCCATGGGTTCGATTCTCGCTGGGGCATACTCGGCCGGGTGCGGCTCCTCCGGGCGGCGGCCTACGAGCAGCTCGGCCGCCGGGCCGAGGCGCGTCAGGAGTACCGTGAGGTGCTGAGCCAGTGGAAGTCGGCGGACCGGTCGCTCCGACCGTTCATTCAGCAGGCGGAGCAGGGGCTGGCGCGAGTGGGGGAGGCGGGGTGAACGGCAGTGAGCAGTAAGGGGTAAGGAGTAAGGAGTGAGGCGTAGAAGTGAGAAGGGCCACCCACTCCTCACTCCTCACTCCTTACCCCTTACCCCTTACTGCTCACTGCTCGCCGCTCACTTCCTTTAACCTCCTGTCCAGATTAGATTTGCCCTGCGTCTGGTTGGGCGCGATGGTCGCGGAGCCCACAGGCTCCGAGGAAAGTCCGAGCTCCATCGGGTAGACTGCCAGGTAACGCCTGGGCGCCGAAAGGCGACGGAAAGGGCCACAGAGAACAGACCGCCCCAGGCAGGCGCAAGCCGGCCGGGGTAAGGGTGAAACGGTGGGGTAAGAGCCCACCGCGCCACTGGCAACAGTGGCGGCACGGCAACCCCCAGTCGGAGCAAGGCCAAGCAGCGGCGAGGTGCAACCCACACCGTCTGAGCCGCGGGTAGGCTGCTGGAGACGGCCGGCGACGGCCGTCCAAGACAGATGACCATCGCCCG
>DATBKD010000129.1:0-23491 GCA_036556025.1 Gemmatimonadales bacterium
GGATGGCATGTAGGGTGGATGAGCCGCGATTCGATCGAATTGTTGGCCTGCCACCGCCTGATACAGGTCGCCCCGCACCGCGGTGAAGTTCTCGATCCCGTTGAGCGCGGCATTGAACTCGGCAAATCGGGTGGATCGCTCGGTGATGTCCGCCGCCCAGGCGTGGCGGGCGTACCTGGCAGCCAGCAACGCGGCGATGCCCGTCCCCGCGCAGAGCTCCAGAAAGCTGTCGCAGGGAGTCTTGGGCAGCTGGGACAGGAAGTGCCGGGTGTTCCTGGTCACCGCCGGGTATACCGAGTCGTCGGACAGCACTGTATCGGCTGGACCGGTGGGAGCGACGTTCAGATCGGAGATGATCCAAAGGGATTCAGTGGGATAGAGCAGCACCGCCGCGTGGCAAAGCGTGGCGTCGGAGCGGTACGTCGCGAGGAGTCCGAGGCGCTCCAACGCCGTGCTTCCCTCGGGCGACAACAGCGTGTCGACCGTCTTTCGCTCGAGCAGCTCCACATCCATGAACAGCCGAATGAGGGCGTCGAGCTGATCGTTCAGCTCTTTGCCCGCGGTCCGGCCTTCCCTGAGAGATCGGAAATCATAGATCGAGTCGATGCCGACGCGGGTGCAGACGGCCGGAGCCGTGAACCCGGCCCGCGCAAGGAGATTCCGCACCGCGGCGAGCTCTTCCGGACTGCCCGGCCGCGGGGGGCTGGACGGCTCCGGTCGGGCCGGCGTGAGGGTCGTTGAGGTCATCACTGCACCGTCCTTCGAGTTGCGGGCGGCTTGGAGCAGCCGCGGCGGGGTCTGCCGTTCTGCTGGATTTATGCGGATGAGATGCTACGTTATCCGATCATGCGCCAGCTGCAACCAGTGCTCTGGACCAAGGGTGTCCTGCTCAATCCGCAGCACCTCCAGACCCAGGACCGTTTCCTCGAAGATCTGATCGAGTTCCAGCTCTCGACCCTGACGGTGTTCCCGTGGGGGTTCTCTCGGCTGGAGATCGATCGGGAGGCTCTGGCCGGAGGGGCGATCGCGGTCTCTTCCGCCGCCGGTATTCTTCCGGACGGGCTGCTTTTCGATATGCCCTTTGCCGATCCGGCGCCACCACCCCGGCCGCTCGAGGGTTGCTGGGAGCCGGATCAGGAGTCCCTGGACATTTTCCTCGCCATCCCCGAGTACCGCCCGGGCGGGTACAACGTGTCGGTAACCCAGCTGGCCCGCAATACGCGGTTCGCGGCCGAAGTCCTGATGCGTCGGGATGAGAACACCGGCCTGGCCGAGAAACCCATCCAGGTGGCGCGGAAAAACTTTCGCTTGCTGGTGCAGGGAGAGTCTCTCGAGGGCAGCTCGGTCCTGCGCATGGCCCGGGTGGTTCGCTCGGCGACCGGCAGCTACCAGCTGCACCCCCGGTTTGTGCCTCCCCTGATCGACATCGCGGCCAGCGACTATCTCCTATCGATTGCCCGGCGCATCGTGGAGATCCTCTCGGCCAAGAGCACGGCCCTCTCGGCCACCCGGCGGCAGAAGAACCAGAGTCTGGCGGACTTCAGCATTTCCGATGTCGCCAGCTTCTGGCTGCTCTATACCATTAACGGCCACCTGCCACAGTTCCGCCACTTGCTCGAGACCCGGCGGGGACACCCGGCCGGGCTCTACTCTGCGATGGTGTCGCTCGCCGGGGCGTTGACCACGTTCTCCTTCAACATCCATCCGCGGCTGCTGCCCAGTTACGATCACGAAAACCTGTCGGCTTGCTTTACCGATCTCGACGAGAAGCTCCGGATTCTCCTCGACACCGTGGTGCCATCCAACTGCGTGTCGCTCCCGTTGCGGCTGGTACAGCCGTCCATCTACGCCACCGCCATCGATCAGGATCGCTACTTCGAGGCGCCTCAGTTCTACCTCGCGGTGAGCGCGGATTCCAATCAGGCGGACTTGTTACGCAAGACGCCTCAACTGGTCAAGCTGAGTTCACACGACGGTATTGATCGCTTAGTCCGACAAGCCCTCCCCGGTCTGGGCATGACGTACGTAGCTAACCCTCCCAGCGCAATCCCGGTCAAGTTGAGCCACCACTATTTCCTGCTCAACAAGTCGGGCAAGGAGTGGGAATCGATCGTCCGGGCCCGGAACCTTGCCGCCTTCGTACCCGCGGAGATTCCCGATCCTCAGATGGAGCTGGTCATCATTCTGCCCGCGAGGGAGTAGGGCGAAGGCTCAGCTGCGTCTGAGCGCGAAGTAGAGGACCAGTCCGGTGACGATGATGACGATGAGATTGAGGGCCAGCAGGAGCGGCACGATGGACTTCTTCTCGGGCGGCGGCGGGGGTTCCGGTGCGGGGATGGCAGCGGGAACGGCGGCACTGATCGCCGGAACGCGCTCCAGCTGACGGGTGAACTCGCTCGGACCATTCCAGATCGGGGGTGGGGCCTGAGGCCTCGGCGCGGGTCCGGGGTCGTTGGGGAACAACCCCTGCGGGAGGCGCGGCTCCAAAGGGACAGGTGCCGAGGGGAGGGGCTCTGAAGGCGCTCCGAAATTCGGCGCTCCGAAATTCGGCGTTCCGAAATTCGGCTTGGGAGGGCGTGGCGGTCCCACCTCCTGCGAGGGCCCGAAGCGCAGCCCCACGACTCGCAGGGGGGGCGGCGGCGCCGGATCGAGTCGGGGCGGCGGAGGCGCCGGCTCGGGCCGGGGCGGTGGCACCACGGAATCGAGTCTGGGCGGCGGTGGTGCGGCATCGAGCCGGGGAGCGGGAGGTGCAGGAGGAGCCACCGGCTCGTATCGTGGCATAGGCTGAGGCGTGGGCTCAGGAACAGGCGGGGCCCGGAACATCTCGGTAAACCCCGCGCCGGCAGGTTCAGCCGGCGGTGGCTTGGTGGTCTGCGGTTCAAAAGGGGGCGGACTGGCCCGCGGCGCAGGCGGCGGCTCTCCGGTGTGACCCCGAAAGAGCTGAGTAAACTCGCCGTAACCCGGGAGGGAGGGCGCGGCGGGAGCGGGGGCGGGAGCGGGACCAGCCGGTCGTAGCGGCTCGGGGGAAGGAGCGGTCCGAGAGCGAAGCCAGCCCTCGAAGCCTTCAAACCCTTCCAGCACCTCCGTCACGTACACCAGTGACCCCCCAACGGTCATCGTCTCCAGCACTCGGGACCGGTCGCGGGTATCGAGCTGCTCGATGAGGGGGGACACTTCGGCGGAGGCGCCTTGATTGACGAAATGGGCCAGAACGGCACGGCCGCCGGAGCGCTGTTCGGCGGTAAACGTCCGCCAGCGGCCCCCCGCAATCTGCTTGAGAAGCCTATACTTGGAGTCGAACTCTTCACTTGTCATCGGCTGCCGGGCAGGCGTAGGTTGATCCACTGATCCCCGGGGATAGGGCTAGTATAGTCCGCAAAAACTGCCAGGCGCAATCGTGGCGAACTTAGTGAACTCATGAAGCATTTGTCGCGGGTCGTGTGGAACGAGGGCATGTACCTCGCTCAGCACCATTTCCAGCTCCAGGGCAGGTATTTCGAGGATTCCCTTCAGTTCGCCCTAGCGCATCTGTTCTTCAAGAGCTACGGCTTGGCCGGCTACGAGTTGGATCGCGAGGCCCTGCTCAACGGGACCGTCGCGTTGATTCATGGCCGCGGGGTTCTCCCTGACGGGCTTCCCTTCCATATGCCGGAGAGCGATCCCCTGCCCCCTCCCCGGGAGATCCGTGGCCTCTTCTCTCCCACCCAGGACAGTCATCTGGTGCTGCTTGCGATCCCGGCATTCCGGCTGGGTGGGGCCAATTGCGCCACCTCATTCGAGGAGGCGGATTCGCAGGCCCGGTATGTCGCCCAGTCAACCCTGGTGCCGGACGACACCACGGGGGGAGACGAGAAGCCGGTCGTAATCGGCCGCAAGAACTTTCGCCTGCGGCTCGACGATGAGGTGGGCGAGGGTGAGGTCGCCCTGCCGCTGGCGCGGGTGCGGCGCGACGGCGCCGGACACTTCGTGTACGACCCGGAATACGTGCCGCCCTGTGTCCAGATCGGCGCCAGCGAGCGGCTCCTGCTGCTCACCCGCCGGCTGTTGGAGATCCTGGAAGCCAAGAGCGCCGCCATGGAAGCCGAGCGGCGGGCCAGCCGGAAAGACCTGCGGGAGTACGCCAGTCACGAGGTGGCCAATTTCTGGCTGCTCCATGCCGTCCGATCCAGCATGGCGCCCCTCCGGCACCATCTCGAGCTGAAGCATACACATCCGGAACAACTGTACTCCGAGCTGGCCCGGCTGGCTGGAGCGCTGTGCACCTTCGCGCTCGACGCGGACCCGCGGTCCCTCCCGGTCTACGACCACGACCGGCTGGGTGAGTGCTTTGCCGAGCTTGACCGGCACATTCGGAAGCACCTCGAGATCATCATCCCTACCAACTGCATCTCCATTCCCTTCAAGCGGGTGCGCGAATACTTGTACGCCGCTCCGGTAAACGACCAGCGCTGTTTTGGACGGTCGCAGTGGCTGCTTGGGGTGCGCTCCGAGATCGGCCGGGCCGAGTTGATCACCCGGGTGCCGTCGCTGGTGAAGATCTGCTCCAGCAAGCACGTGGAGCGGCTGGTCAAGGAGGCCTACGAGGGTCTGACGCTTCACCACCTGCCCAGTCCCCCCGCGGCAGTTTCTCCCAAGGTGGGTACCGAATACTTCACCATCGGACGCAGCGGAGGGCAGGCCACCCAGGCGTGCTGGGCCAGCATCACCCAGACCCGGGAGGTGGGCGTCTACGCGCCCGCCGCCATCGCGGCCGCCTCCCTGGAGTTGCTGATCGTCCTCGAGTCCTGAGCCGCACCACAATATGGCGCGATGACCGACCCGGACGTAGGTTATTCCCATCGCCGCAACATGAGGAATCGCAGGCGCTAACCCACCGTCGCCGTTGCTCGCGCATCAGCCGAGGTCTTAGGCCGCATGCCAGTTACCCCAGGCCATGGCCATGAAGCCGGTCGGGACGCCCCGTCCCGCCGAGGACAGCTGGCCCTGGTATTTCAGGAAGTGCTCACCGCGGTGGTGCGCCTCCGGTGCAATCGGCAGGTGGCAACCGACGCTGAGTCCTTCCGCGCCCACGTCAAACAGTTGCTGAGCACCGCCGATCGCGATGCCCGGCGCCTGGGGTATTCCAGCGACGATGTCGCGCTCGCGATCTACGCCGTGGTCGCGTTTCTCGACGAGTCCGTGCTCAACTCGACCCAGCCGATGTTCGCCTCCTGGCCCAGCCGCCCACTCCAGGAGGAAATTTTCGGCGGCCACATGGGGGGCGAAATCTTCTTTCAGCACCTCCGGCAACTGCTCTCCCGCCAAGAATCGGAGGACCTCGCCGATCTGCTCGAGGTGTTTCAGCTCTGCCTGCTGTTGGGCTTCTCCGGCCGCTACACCGCCGAGCGGGGCGATCTGCGGGCCATGTCGACCATGACCGATGAAAAAATCCGGAGGATTCGAGGGAGCTTCGGCGAGCTCGCTCCCGGCTGGGCGCCACCCAGCGGCGAGAAGGTTGCCCGGTCGCGGGATCCGTGGGTGGGCTGGCTGGCGTTCGGTGCCCTGACCTGCCTTCTCATCGCCGGCCTGCTGTTCGGATTCTACCGGGTATCGCTCGACTCGGTTGGCCAGAGCAGCGTTTCCCAATCGCTCCGATGACGCGCAAGCTCAAGATCTGGCTCCTCGGGATCTTTCTGTTCCTGTTGTTCGCCATCGGGGCCTGGTTCTTGGCCCCTGCGCTGGGCCTCCGCGGGCAGGATGTCTGGGTACTGCGCGGCGGGCTGTGGTTGCTCGATGCCATCGTCGTGGGTGTGCTGGTCTGGTTCCTGCTGCGGCGCTCACCCAAGTCGCCCAAGCGAGCGCCGGAGGAGGAGCGAGAGATTGACGCCGCCGTCGCCGCGGCCCGGTCCCGGCTCTCCAGCTCCCAGCTGGCCGGAGCTTCGGGCCTGGACCATCTGCCCGTGGTGCTCGTCCTGGGGCCCGAAGCGAGCAGCAAGACCACGCTGGTGGTTCGTTCGGGCCTCGACCTGGAGCTTCTCAGTGGAGAGGTGTTCCGTGGAGACGCGGTAGCGCCTACCCGCTCGATCAACATCTGGTACTCCAAAGATGCTGTCCTGCTCGAAGCCGGCAGCCGGGTGGTCGCGGAGGCCGGCCGCTGGAAGCGCCTGGTCCACCACCTCCACCCCCGCAGGCTTCGTGCGGCGCTCTCCGGTTCGGCGCAGGCCCCCCGCCTGGCCGTGGTCTGCTTCAGCTGCGAGGAGTTCCTGCGACCGGACGCCGCGGAGTCGGTGACCGCCAGGGCCCAATCGATACGAAGCCGGCTGTCCGAGCTGGCGCTGGAGCTGGGCATTCGCCTGCCGGTCTACGTCGTCTTCACTAAAACGGACCGGATCCCTCACTTTGCCGAGTATGTCCGCAACTTCACCCGCGACGAGTCTCGGGAAGTATTTGGAATCACCCTGCCGTTCGATACGCAGGGAGCCGATTCCTATGCCGAGCGCGAGTTCAAACGGGTAGACCGTGTCTTCCAGCGGTTCTTCCATTCTCTCGCCTCGAAGCGCTTGAAGTTCCTCCCGCGAGAGAACCTGCCGGAGAGCGCCGCGAGTGCCTACGAGTTCCCGCGCGAGTTCCGGAAGATCATTCCGCACGCGACCCAGTTTCTCCTGGATCTGTGCCGGCCCAGTCAGTTGGAGGTGAGCCCGCTCCTGCGAGGCTTCTACTTCGTGGGGGTTCGGCCGGTGGTCGTCACCGAGGCCGCGTTCGAGATGGCTCCGCAGACGTCCGCCACGAACGAGCCCATGTCGGTGCCGATCGGCGCCACCTCCGTCTTCAATCCCGGGAAGGCCCGGGGAGCGGTCGCGGCAAAGCTCGCGGAGGCGGCGCCGACCGCGCGCAAGGTTCCCCAATGGCTCTTCCTGGATCGCCTCTTTCCCGAGGTCATACTGAACGATCCAGCCGCCATGAAGCTGACCCAGGGGGGGCGCCGGGTGGATCTCCTCCGGAGGTTATTGCTGGCAGGCGTGATGGCGGGCGCGGTATTCGTCGCGCTGGGATTTACCATCTCCTACCTGGGGAACCGGCAGCTACAGCAGTCGGTGCTGGAGGCCCGGCGCGATCTCCCCGCTCAGGGCAAGGACGAGCAGGGACTGCCAACCCTCGATGCCCTGCGACGGGTCGACGCCCTTCGAGATGAGTTGGCAACCCTGACCCAATACGAACGCCATGGGCCGCCCTGGCGGCTCCGGTGGGGACTCTACACCGGATCCGCCCTTTACCCTGCCGCCTGGCGAGACTACTTCCGCGCCTTCGAGCAGCTCCAGTTCGGGCCTGCTCGGGATTCCCTGGTCACGGCACTGCGGACCCTTCCCGACGCGCCCACCCAGTCCAGCGACTACGGCCGCACCTACGCCACGCTCAAGGCCTACCAGATCACCACCACCCATCCGGAGAAGAGCACGGTCGACTTCCTGGCCCCGGTGCTACAGGATCGCTGGCTTGGCGCGACCAAGATTGACCCCACCCGGGCAGAACTGGCGCGGCGACAGTTTGCCTTCTACGCCGAGGAGCTGCCGGTCCACAATCCCTTCACCGCGGAGGACGACCCGCGCACCGTCGCACACGCCCGTGGCTTTCTCAATCAGTTTACCGGGATCGAGCCGATCTACCGGTCCCTGCTCGCTGCCGTGTCGGCCAAGGTTCCGTCAATCGATTTCGGTCGCAAGTATCCCAACGCGGCCGGCATCGTGCGGGATCCATTCGTGGTGTCTGGCCCCTACACCAAGCAGGGATGGGCCGAGGTGCATGCGGCCCTGAAGGACGTGGACCGCTACTTCAAGGGCGAGACCTGGGTCGTGGGAGACGAGGCGCCGGTCAGGGCCGATCGGGACAAGGTGGTGGGGGAACTGCGAACCCTCTACGTGAAGGATTACGTCAGCCAGTGGCGCCAATTCCTCAATGCCGCGGCGGTAGAGCGAATCGGAGGAGTCCAGGACGGGGCGCGCAAGTTGGCGCCCATCGTCAGCAACCAGTCTCCCTTGCTGGCGCTGTTCTCGCTAGTCTCTCGCAATACGACGGTCGATACCCAATTGGTTGCGCCACAATTCCAGCCGGTCCAGGTCGTGACCCCACCCGGGGACACGGCCAAGTTTATCGGGCCCGCGAATGAGGCCTACGTGAACGCGTTGAGCGGGCTCCAGGCCTCCCTCGATCAGATTGGGAAGGCTCCGCCCGACGGCGCGGATGCCATGGTGAGCCAGGCCCAGAATGACGCCTCACAGGCTCTGGCCGCCGCCAAGCAGGTAGCCAACAAGTTCCGGATCGACGAGGTCGGGAAGGTGCACCTGATTGTCCAGCGCCTGATGGAGGCGCCCATCGAGGACGTGCAGTTCGCCCTGCAGACGGTGGGCCCGGCCCAGCTCAACGGCAAAGGGAGGGTGTTCTGTGCTCCCTTCCAGCAGCTCATGGCCAAGTACCCCTTCAACCCGACCGGTGACGTGCCGGCCACTCTCGATGAGGTGGCCGCTCTTCTCCAGCCGGGGACCGGCGCGTTGTGGAAGTTCGTGGAGTCACAGTTGGCCAACTACGTGGTCCAGCAAGGCCCCCAGTTTGCCGAGAAGCCGGGCACACCAGTGAGGATCTCACCCAGCTTCCTGGCCTTTCTCAACCGGGCCGCGGATTTCGCGACCTCGATCTACCATGGCGAGAATGCTCCGCCAGGCCTGGCCTTTACCATGCGGCCGCGGCTCTCCGAGACCTTGCCCGCGCTGACCGTGACGATCGATGGACAGCCGGCGACATTCACCCGGACCTCGACTGCAGTGAAGCGGATCAACTGGGTGGCGAAGACAGCGCAGGAGGCCATGCTCTCCGGGCAAATCGAAGGCCGGCCACTTCAGCTTAGCTATCACGGGACATGGGCCATCTTCAAGCTCTTCAATCAGGCGGATTGGTTCCCCGGCGAAGGCTTTTATTCGGTAGAATGGCCCCTCCGGAACCCTAGCGGCGGGCCTCCGCTCAAGGCCAAGTTCGATGTCAATCTGGTGGACGCCAAGCCGATTCTGGACCGGAATTTCTTCGCCGGGGTGAGTTGCAGCGGTCGGATCACCCGATAAACCTTCCACCTTCATTTTCAGCTCAGGCGAGAATGCGACTCCTACTTGGCATACTGGCGTGCGGCTTGCTGCTCTCCGCCTGCCATCATCGGAAGCCGACCGTTGTGGCGACGCCGGTCACCGTTCCCACCTATACCCCGCCGCCACCGCCGGCTGATTCGATGGAGGCCGTGGACACGAGCGCCCAGGTGTACTACGACGACGAGACGGGATTCACCGACTCGCTCCGCATGATCATTCGGGACGAGGAGACGTTCCGCGGAGTATGGGCCCAGGCCACCCAGCGGCAGGCCACGTCCCCAGCCCTGCCGGAGATCAATTTTCAGAACCAGATGTTGCTGCTCGTCGCCGCCGGCCGAATGAGGGCCGGCGATCAGATCCACGTGGACAGCATCGGCAGGCGCAACCAGCGCATGGTTGCCGTCGTTCGGACCACAGTGGAATGCCAGCAGTTTCCGTCCTTCGTGCACCCCATGGAGATCGTAAAGGTGAAGCGGATAGACAGCCCGTTGATCTTCGAAGAACGACGGACCAAATCAGGGGACTGCTGAGCCAGCGGTAGCCCTGGCCCGATCGTTGCCTTAGGGTTCCTCTGGAACCCTTGAAAGGCCCCGACTCGAGCCATGGCACCCGACACTGCTCCCCCGCCATTTACCGACCTTCACAACCACCTCGTTCCCGGCGTTGACGACGGGTCGGACTCGGTTACCGAGTCGCTCGAGGCCCTGGCCCTGCTGTACCGCGAAGGCGTCCGCCACCTGGTCAGCACTCCACATCTGCTCTTGCCCCGTCTGGGCAGTGACGGCGCCATCGGCCGGGAGCTGGAGTTCCACCGGCGCGCGTTCGATCGCCTGGCAGCCGCCTGCGCCAGTCGAGAGGATCTGCCAACCATTGGGCTGGGGCAGGAGATCTGGGCTCCCGACGCCACTTCGCTGAGGAGGATTGTCCACCGCGGCGATGTCGGCCTCGGCGGCACCCGCGCCGTTCTGGTGGAGTTCGGTTTTGACCTGCAGGGCACCCACCTGGACGTCGTGCGGGCAGCCCTAGATGCCGACCGAATGATCGTCATTGCCCATCCCGAGCGGTATCGATATCTGCCCGGGACCGAACCGCTCGAGCTCATGCGCCGGTGGCGGGATCTCGGAGCGCTGCTGCAGGTGAATGTGGGGAGCTTTTCAGGATACTACGGTGGTCAGAAGGGGGCGCCTTATGCTCTTGCGTGGGAAATGGCAGCCGAGGGGCTGGTGGATCTCGTCGCGACCGACCACCACGGCATCCGGCGAGCCGGGGTGTCGCCCCTGGAAGCCTACCGGGAATTAGTGGCCAGGGGCGAAAGCGCGCTCGCCGCACGATCGATGAGCAGCTCGCCGGCGGAGCTGCTGCGTCAACCTCCGCCGGTCGTTGCCCCCGCTCCGGTCAGCTCTCGCGAGGCAGCCGGCTAGTACCGATCGCCTGCAACAGGTACCCCAGCGGACCGGGAGACTCCGCACCACCAGCCGCGATTGCCGAATCCACTGTCGCCGTAATCTGCTGGCGCAGCGCCGAGTACTCTCGCGCCGCCGCGGCATCCTCGAACTCGATGGCGTTCCTGCTCAGCCGATACGCCCCGGCCTGAGCATCGAGCACGCCGAGCAAACTGTCGACGCTGGTGAGCAGCGAGGTCGTGAGCGCCGCGCAGGCGCTCGACTCCTTCTCCGGCATCCGCGCGTACCAATCTCGAACTTCGCGAGGGGACCAGGCACGGGACCGGGAGAGCGCCGCGTATGACTCCTGATAGCGCTTCTCGATGGCCGCTTCCTGCTGGCGGTACACCCGGATGAAGTTCGCCGCGCCGGCCAGCCCGAGCCGGGTTTCGGTGACCTCACCCCCTGGGCCCAGGCGCGACGCGGCGAGCAGCTGGTCCAGCCGCGCGACCCGCATACCGCTCTGCAACCGGGCGCGGATCGAATCGTAGGCCGCGGCATAGCGACGCAGGAGACCGCGCACGCTCTGACTCTCGCTGGGGTCGGACGCGGCTGGTTGTTCCACTCCTTCGGCTAAGGTCTTGACCTTGATCCTGGGCGCACTGGGAAGCTTGGCGACGCTGTCGCGCTTGGGTGCCGGTGCTTCCAGATCGAGAGTTTCCCCCGCATCCCCGGGACCTTCAGCCGTGTCCCACGAGTTGGACGACCCGGCGAGGGAGATGGTCGCTTCTTGCGGCCGGCTGGGGGCCACGGCCGTGCGGCGCCACTGCGCGGTGGTCGAGGCGCCCGACTGGATCGCCCATGGTGGCCGGGGCCCCGAAAAGGCGAGCTGCACGCCGATCACCAGCAACAGGCCGGTGATGCTGAAGGCGAGGGGCCGGCGGAAGGGATGCCGTTGGCCATTCTGACCCCCACGTTCCGACTGGCCGGCAGCGCCCGGGCCACTGCTCCAGGTCGTCCGCTCCGCTTCCGGGTGGGGCGCGGGAGCCTTCGGCGTCACGATTGCCTTGAATTGGGGATGCAGGGTAATGGAGATCCACTTGGAAGTCGCACGGTGGTAAATGCGCGAGTGAACGTCGACATCGCCGTTGCGGATAGCCGCCGCGAGCTCGTCGCCCGTGCGATACAGTTCCTCTCTTCCGGGCCTCAGCTCGACCAGGTACATGGGTGCACTCTCGGTTGGTTCTAGGCTCGCGCCCTCAACGAGGGCAAGCCTGGGTGGAGGCGACTGCCGTGCGACAGGGGGGTCCCGCAGGTAGTGCCGGGGTTTGGGTTGCCAGATCCGTGCTCCATCTGAAGCCCTTCCCAGGGCGGTCGCCGCCGCAGTCGGGCTCGGACCGGGGTTTCCTATGTAACTCGACGTGCTGCAGGCAGTTATCGGAAGGAATCGAGCCGAGGGACCGAACCGACTTTTCAGTATCCTTCGAGGGGTGGCTAAAGTTGAGCCGGTAGCGGAAGGTGCGTTTTTCGGTGGGCGGTGGTGGAATGCAAGATATTTCCTTCCCCGCCGGGATACGTTAGTCTAGCGGGGTGTTTCCTGGCCGGGATGGTCCCGGCACGCTCATGCAGTGGATCTCGCCGCCGGGCGCGGCGATTGGAGGATGGATGACAAGCCATAATCGCAGAATTGACGATCTGCCTGACCCTCGCCGCAGGGAGGGTAGACGGCCGGCCGCCACTCTCGGAACCCTCTTGTTTGCCACGGCACTCGGCGTGGGTCTCGGCCTCCTCGCCGCACCCGAGCCTGGCGTGCAGACCCGCAAGCGGCTGAGGCAACGGCTGAGCGAGTTGAGCGAGGACTTCGGTGAAGGTCTCGAAGAGGCGCAAGAGGTCAGTGGTCGTGCCCGCAAGCGCGTACGCAAGCGGCTGGCGCAGTTGAGTGAAGACCTGGGCGAGGCGCTGGAAGAAGCTCAGGAGCTGGGTGGCAAAGCTCGCAAGGGTGCCCGTGACGGGCTGAGCCAGCTCCGCAAGAGAGGAGAGCAAGTCCTCGAACAGGCACAGGAGCGCTATGCCGACTGGGCGGAAGAGGAGGAAGAAGAGGAGTCCGGATCCCTGGGCAGCATCCTGGCCGTCGCGGCCGGAATCGCGACAACCTATTTCCTGACCAGTGACCGCACCGCGACCGCCCGCATCAAGGTGAAGGAAGCCGCGGACACTGTGCGCCATCGCGCCACGGACGAGTGGGACCGCTTCAAGCACCGGACTGGGCCGAATGGCCATTCCTCCGGCACCGCGGGATCCAGCCGGAGCGAAACTGCGGCCCCGGTATTCCCGTCTAATGATGCCCCCCAGGCAAGCTGATCGCTGACGCCGGTACCGGCAGCGAAACGGCCCCGCCTCGCGGGGCCGTTTTTCTTGGCTAGGCGGTGCCGGGTATGCGAAGCTGGTTGGAGCCGCTCGAGAGGTTGAACCTTGGCCGCCACCCGGTCCGCTGGATGGCGGCGGCGTGCGCCGCGCTGGCATTGCTGACGGCTCTGAGCGCCGTGGCCTGGATGAGAACCTGCGGTTTCCAGGGCTGTCCTTCCACCGCCGCCATCCAGGCCTTCCGACCCAGCGAAGGCAGCCGAGTCCTGGATCGCGCCGGCATACCGATTGGCCGGCTTACCTACGTGCGGCGCATCAATCTTCCGCTCAGCCGCATTCCCAAGCAGGTGCGGGCCGCATTCATCGCCACCGAAGATCGCCGATTCTACTTTCACCACGGCATCGATTGGCACAGCGCCGCCCGCGCTGCGGCCCGGAACCTCTCCCATTTCGACGTGCGTGAGGGGTTCAGCACCATCACCATGCAGGCGGTGAAAAACGCGTTCATCCCGCGCCTCTCGCAGGAGCGCTCCCTCCGCCGCAAGCTGATCGAGCTGGAGCTGGCTCGGCGACTCGAGCGGGCCCGGACCAAGCAGCAGATTCTCGAGCTGTATCTCAACCTCATTTACCTCGGCAACGGCACCTTCGGGGTAGAGGCGGCGAGCCGCGACCTCTTCGGCAAGAGCGCAGGCCGCCTCTCGCTGGCCGAGGCGGCCACGCTGGCCGGAGTGGCTCGGGGCCCCTCCTTTTACGCTCCTCGACGTCACCCCGACCGCGCGATCGCCAGGCGCAATCTGGTCCTCACGCTCATGGCTCGGGAGGGCTACATCACCGCCGAGCAGGCCGCGCGGGCCAAGGACGAGCCGCTCCGACTCTCGGTCTCGGAGTGGCGTCCGAAGCAGGACCGCTCATATGCCCTGGATCCCATTCGCGCGGTGGTGGACTCGGTGCTGGGACGCGGCGCTGAGGGCCTGGGGGATGTGGTGGTGCACACCACACTCGATGCGAGGGCCCAGCAAGTCGCCGAGCGGGTCGTGCGGACTCAGGCCGCCGCCATCGAAGCGCAAGCCGGGGCGGGCGCCGGGAGCGCGAATGGCGAGCTGGAAGGCGCCCTGGTCGGGTTGGATCCGCGAGATGGCGAGATCCGAGTGCTGATCGGTGGGCGGCGGTTGGTACGACGCGGCTTCAACCGCGCACTGGTCGCCCGGCGGCAACCGGGGTCCGCTTTCAAGCCCTTCGTCTATGCCGCAGCCCTCTCGGCCGGATTTACTCCCGCGTCGCTGGTGGACGACTCTCCGGTCGAGGTTGTGGAGCATGGCCAGATCTGGCGGCCGGTCAACTTCGGCGGAGAATACGGCGGGCCTCTCACGCTGCGCCGAGCCCTCATGCGCTCGGCCAATGCGGCCACCGTGCGGTTGAGCCAGGCGGTGGGGGAGCGGCGGGTGGTGAGTTATGCCCGGCGCGCGGGCATCCACAGCGCGATGGCCCCGGTCCCCGCACTCGCGTTGGGCGCGCTCGAGGTGACACCGCTGGAGCTGGTCACCGCCTATGCCCCATTCGCCAATGGCGGGTTTCGAATACAGCCGTCACTGGTGACCCGCATCGAGGGCTCCGATGGAACGGTGCTCTGGCGAGCGCCGCGAGCCCGGATAGAGCGGGTCCTGGGAGATGCGGAGGCGTTCCAGATCACCTCGATGCTGCGGTCCGTGGTGGACGGCGGCACGGGCAGCATCGTGCGCGACCTGGGTGTCACCGACGCGGTCGCGGGCAAAACCGGAACGACCAACAATGGCGCGGATGTCTGGTTCGTGGGGTACACGCCGAATCTCGTCGCGGCGGTCTGGTTCGGCTACGATGTGCCTCGGCGAATAGCGCCCAATGCATCAGGCGGGCGGCTGGCCGCGCCGGCGTGGGCTGCCTTCTATCGCAACGGCTGGAGAGAACGCTGGTCCGAGGACTCCTGGCGCCCGCCTCCCGGCATGGTGGAGCGCACCGTCGATGCCTTCAACGGCGATCTTGCCAATGAGTGGTGTCCGGTAACCCAGCAAGAGTGGTTCAAGCCGGGCACTGAGCCTACTCGATATTGCGAGGGGCATACCGCGCCACTGATGGATCAGCTCGAGGAGCTGGGCCACAGGCTGGGACGAGCGTTGAGGGAGTTGGTGCGGCTCAGTCGCCCGAGATGACCTTGATGGTGGGCAGGGTAGCGATCCAGGCGGAATCAACCGCCGGCCGAGAGGGTGGGTACATCAGAATCTGCTGCCGGACCTGGTGGGCAACCCGGAGGACCTTAGCCGGGTAGCGGTGGCAGTTCGGCGTGTTGGTGCTGGCGACGCAGCCATTGTAGCGGAGCAGCGCGCGGCGCACGTCGCCGGTGCGCCGGAGGTACTGGCCGAACACCCGCGCTCCGTGGCAGATATTGGCTTCAACCTGAGCCAAATCGTCCGACCCACAGTCGAACTCTCCGGCGTGAAAGTGCATGACCTGCATCAAACCGACCGCACCCGCATTGCTCACCGTATCGGCATCGAGCTGAGGATTCTCCGTCAGCAACACTCCGGTCAACAGACTGGGAGCGATCTGGAGTCGCTGGGCTTCCTTGACGATTGCCCGCGCGATCCGGTTGGCGACGCCCTGCTGGCGAGTGTGGCGCCCCAGGAGACTGGCCAGCGGGCGCTGGCGGTAGCGAGTGAGAACCTCCCGCTCCAGAGCGGCACTGTCCAGCGGCCCGGGAGCAGGAAGAACAGTTGTCGTCGGCCGGGCCACGTGGGCGATGGTCGTGATCGGTGGAGTCGCAATGCCGCTCGCCGGCGTGAGCAGGAGTGCGCCGCTCAGCCCGCAGAGGGCGAGGGCTATCAGAAATGGCCTGCTCGGCCTGTAGGGACCGCGCACTGCGGCGGTCTGCGGCGAATTCGGCTGAATGCGTCGGTCCTTTCGGACGTAACTTCTGATGATTTCGGAGGCGAACCCGGAATACGGATGGATCCTAGCAAGCGTCAGGCCGGGACACGTCCACACCTGTTGCATGGTTGCGTCACCGAGGCCTTCAGGCGAGGGACCGCAAGAGCTCCATCATCTTGAGATCGTATGGGTCGGGCGTCGGGTCGTCGTCGGCCACCTGATAGTTCTGCTGGGGCGTCTCCAGAATCAGCGGGACGTGCAGGCTCCGGCGGTCATGCAGCAGCCAGCCGAACGGTTCCACCCCAATGCGCCCATCGCCAATCAACACGTGCCGATCCTTGTTGGAGCCCAGGCCCCCTTCACTGTCATTCAGGTGAAAGAAGGCCGGTGGAGCGCCGGCCGCCTCTTCGAACTCGTCCAGGGTCCGCTTGAGCGCATCGGCGGATCGGGTGATGTCGTGTCCCGAGGCAAAGAGGTGGCAGGTGTCCAGTCCATAGCCGGTGCGGCCGCGCAGCCTCGCCGGAACAGCCGCGAGGATTGCCCCGACTTCATCAGCCGTTCTCCCGATAGTCACGCCCGCCCCGGCGGTGTTTTCCACCAGCAGAAGGGTGGTCGAGCTCACTCCCTCCAACGCGTGGGTGATGGCCCGGGCGACGTGCTGGACGGCCGTGAGGCGGTCACAGCCGATCGCCGCTCCCGGATGAAAGCAGACCGCTCCGGCGCCCAGGGCGGTCGAGCGTTCCAGCTCCTTTCGGAGACCGGCAGCCGCCCGCTCCCATTTCTCGGTCTCGGCAGTCGCGGTGTTGAGCACGTAGGCGGCGTGTACCAGCACCTGTGCCGGTTGAATGCCTGCCTCGACCAGGGCCGCGCGAAACCGGGTCACCCGCTCCGGCCGAATGGATGACTTGTCCCCGTAATACTTGGGGATCGCGCTGAAGATCTGGAGCGCGGTCATGCCGGCCTTTCCCGCTCGAATGGCCGACATGTGAAGCCCACCGTTGTCGATCGTATGCGCACCCAGATAGCGGTTCATCCAGTTCCTTCCGTTTCGGGTGATGCTCCCCACAGACGACGGGAGACGCTTGGCTCATTGTACCGGCCCCTTCCCGGGCCTCGACCTGAATTCGCGCGGCTGCCCGGGGTTTCACCTGCCTGGAGGTTACCGTGGCTCGAGACAAGAACGAAGCGATCAACAGCTATCTCGGCGACATGCTGTCGCTGGAAGACCACATAGAGAAGGCCATCCGAGGGCAGCTTCAGGATCTGAAGGACTATCCGGACATCATCTCCGAGCTCAAGGACATTCACCGGAAGGTGGAGAATCACCTCTCTGACTTGCGGGCACTGACCGAACGGCGGAACGCAGGTGGGGTAGTGACCGCGGTGAAGCGGGCGGGTTCAGCAGTGGCCGGCGCTGCGGCTGGGCTGATCGACATGATCCGTACCGAAGGGCTGCCCAAGAACCTGCGGGACGACTACACCGCAATGAGCTTGGCCACGATCGGATACCTGATGCTCCACACCACAGCGCTCTCACTGGAGGACCGTGAGGTCGCGGAGCTGGCCCACGTCAACTTCGGCGACTACGCCCGGGCGGTCATCCGACTCAACAACCTCATTCCGGGCGCGGTGGTAGGATACCTGAAGCGCGAGGGCCTGCCCGCGCGGGAGGACGTGCTCCGCGAAGTGAGCCGAAATGTCGAGGAAGTCTGGAGCGGCGCATCGGCGGCTGAGCCGGCTCGCGCCGAGTCGGTCAGGGCCCCTAGCGCCTAGAGACCTGAGGCTCAGGCCTGGAGGCGGCGTGGGCTGCGCTACGCAGCTCCCGCCGCCGGACCTCGGCCCGCCGCTCCGGATGCCGGCGACAGTAAAAGAGCCGCGCGGGCATGATATTGCGCGGCTCAAACTCCTGGTGGACCAGGCCGAAGACCTGCTGGAGATACGGGAGTACGGCCCGGGTGAACTGATAGACCAGGAACGCGCCAGTCGGATGAAGCACGGAATGCGTGGTCCGAAGAATCCGCTCCCGGGTGTCGCCCGGCATCGTGGTGTAGGGAATGCCCGAGATCACGTAGTCGGCATGCCCCAACCCCCGCTCCTTCAGGATGCTGTCCGCCTTCTCCGCTGAGCCGTGGACCAGGTGCAGCCGGTCGTCCGCCACAGTCCGTCGGAGAAAGTGGACGAAGTCGTGGTTGGTCTCAATCGCCACCAAGGCACCGTCGGGCCGTAACCGGCGCAGGATCTCGCCCGTGAACGTGCCGACCCCTGGCCCGTACTCGACCACGACCCGTGCGCGGGACCAGTCCACCTGGCGCAGCAGATGGTTCACCAGGTATCGCGAGCTGGGGATCAGTGAGCCGAGCATTTTCGGGTGCTTCAGGAAATTACGGCCGAACAGAAGGAGCTGTTGCGGACGGGTAGCGGCTGATTGCGACACGGCGCCTCGCTGTAAGAGTCAGCGAGAATGATGAACTGTCCCGGCGCGGCCGTCCAGAGAGGGACCCGATTTCGATGCGGATCGGCCCGGTGAGGTGGCCTCAACGTGAGCCGCGCCACAGTGCTGGTGCGGCGTATGACCGATCTGGGAGCTCTGATGCCTGAGGGTCCGCAGGCACGAGCAGTGGCCCGGCCCCCACTCTGGATCGGCACGTCGGGGTATGTCTACCCCCACTGGCGCAGGGGCGTTTTCTACCCCAAGGGGTTACCCGCGAAGGACGAGCTGTCCTACTACGCCACCCGGTTCCACACGGTGGAGCTGAACAATCCGTTCTACCGCCTCCCGTCGCGGGAGATGTTTCTCCGCTGGCGGGAAGCGACGCCGCCCGCATTCCATTTCGCCGTCAAGGTCAGCCGGTTCATCACCCATATGAAACGGCTACGGGATGCTGCGGAGCCGATAGGTACATTCGTGGAGCTCGCCGCCGAACTGGGTCCCAAGCTGGGTCCGCTGCTCTTCCAGCTCCCGCCATCCTTCCACGCCGACCTCGAGCGATTGGACCAGTTTCTGTCGGTGCTCCCCCCGGAGCGGCGGTGGGTCATGGAGTTCCGGCACCCCAGCTGGCATGCACCGGCCATCTATCAATTGTTGGCCAAACAGCGGGTAGCGCTCTGCATCCCGGTCGGAGGGCGGGTCCAACCGGATCTGGTGACCACCGCCCGGTTCACCTATGTGAGGATGCACGCCGGCACCAGCCCGGGCGGCGGCTTCGCGCCGGAGCAGCTGCGCTTGTGGGCGGCTCGATTGCGAGGGCTTGGGAGGGCGGGGATCGAAGCGTACGTGTATTTCAACAATGATCGGGGTGGTCACGCGCCGCGGGACGCCCAGGCGCTGCGGAGGCTGATGAAAGCAGTGAGCAGTGAGAAGTGAGGAGTGAGGAGTGAGAAGTGAGGAGTAAGGAGTAAGGAGTAACACCAAAGCTCATCATTTCCAGCGCCAGCGAGGGACATGGGCCATGGGTGTCGGTACCGGCGAAGCAGGTCCTTCGGTCGCGTTCGCTCCCTCGGGATGACGAGCTTTGGTGTCATACCTCACTCCTCACTTCTCACTCCTCACTCCTCACTGCTTACTCCTCACTGCCGTCTATCCACCGCGTCACCTCCGCGGCCGGCCGCCGCCGGCGCGGGGGTTCCGAATCTGCCGGGTAGCCGAGCGAGACCACGCCTACCACCCGAAAGCCCTCGTCCAGCCCGACCAGCCCGGCCAGCAGCGGATCCCGCATCACGCCTCCGGTCTTGAGGTAGGTGCCCAACCCCAACGACTCCGCTGCGGTCATGAGATTAGCAATGCCCATCATGGCGGCGGCATAATCCTCCTCTCGCCTGACATCGTCCTCACTCACCGCGCACATCACCACCACGAACGCCGGCGTGTCCAACGATTCGCGGCGGACCTTCGCTGCGCCCGCCAGCGCCTCCGCCGACTCAGGGTCAGGGTACCGCTTGAGCCTGTGCTTCACCCGAATCTCCGCGAACTCCGCGCGGGCTTCACCCAACAAGACTGCGAACCGCCAGGGCTCGGTCAGCTTGTGGTTGGGCGCACGCACAGCGCACTCGAGCAGTCGCTCGATGGTGGCTCGTGGAACCGATTCGGGGCGGAAACGCCGGATGGAGGTCCGCCGCTGGATGGCTTCGATGGCGTCCATGCCATCAATGTAGCCCAGCCCCGCCAATCAGGCGGTGATGTTGCGAGGCTCGAGTCGGATCAGAACGATCAGGGCGATCAGATCGTACAGCGCGTGGACCACTATCGGGGTCAGCAGGTTTCCGCTGAGAAGCAGCAGCCCGCCCAGGTAGAATCCCACCAGAGCGGCCACGAGGGCGTAGGACAGGGTGAGAAAGTGAGCCAATCCAAAGAGCAGACTGGCCGCAGTCAGCCCGCCCCAGGGGGACAACCACCGCCCCAGTGCGAGCTGTACCACTCCGCGAAAGAGCGCCTCCTCGGCGACTCCCGCCAGCAGTGCAATCAACGCCAGCTGGCTGGGATGGCAGCCGAGAAAGAGCGGTCGCAGCCGCTGCTCGACGAACGTCACCAGTCGGGCGAGCGGCGGCCATTGCGTGTGCAGCGACCATCCGAGCCCCAGCAGCAGCGGACCAGTGGTCAAAACCCCCAGTATCAGGGCCGGAGCCGTGAACGCGAATTGAGAAAAGGGATGAACGCCGACGGCCCGCCCGACGATCACGGCAGCCAGGAGCAGGCCGCCCTCGGCCAATGCGGCGACGAGAAGAGTTCTACTTGGCCCGTTCGAGGTACACCCCCTCGCGGGGATTTACCCGTACCCGCTCACCCTCACCAATGAATTCGGGCACCTGAATAGTCACGCCGTTGCTCAGCTTGGCGGGTTTGGTGCTCGCCGTTTTGGTCGCGGTCTTCATGGTCGGCGCGGTCTCCACCACCTCCAGCTCCGTCACCGCCGGAAGCTCGATCGCGATGGGCCGCCCATTCAGCCACTCGGCCTGAAAGGTCATCCCCGGCTCAAGCCACTGGCCTTGATCGCCGACCGCCTCTGTGTCCAGGCTGTACTGCTCGTAATTCTCCGCGTCCATCACGTGCACCCCGCTCGCGTCGCGATAGAGCACCTGCAGCTCTTTGGTATCGAGCCGAGCTTCCTCGACAAACTCCGTGGCGCTGAGCCGGGTATCGAAGGTGTTGCCGCTGGTGAGATTGCGCAGGCGCAGCTGCACGAACGCGCGGAGATTCCCCGGCGTACGGTGCTGAAAATCCATGACCCGGCAGGGCTGGCCCTCCACGACGATGACATGACCCCGACGGATATCGCTTGCCTTCATCGCTCAACACTCCAGGTAATGGTCGGTTCGAGGCCGGCGCCTGGGGGGCCGCCGCGGACGTGGAAAATACACTCCAGCAGCCCAACCTCCAGCCGTCATCGTGACCGCAGTCACATCCGGGGTACCCGGGGCGGTCTAGCTTCGCCCCGTGAAGACCACTGACATCAAGCTTCTCTTCTGCGACGTCGGCACCGGTCACGTGCGGCTTCCCGCCTGGCGCGAGAACGTCGGCTGCACCGTCTCATTGGATGCCACCCCATTAGGATTGGAGCCCACGGAAACTCTGGTAATTCTCGATTGGAATGTGTGGATGGGGCGCGGCCGGCTGACTGAAGTTGTGAGCCGGATTCGAGCGGGGGAATACCAGGACTGGGGTGCGGCCGGCGATGCTCCCCTGGTCATCCTGCTGCAAGAGGCCTATCGGGTCGATGAGTCCATCCCCGTGCGGTTCACCGGGCGGGGCGGGCGCCGCCTGGTGACCCGGATGCAACCCCAGGAGGATGTGGTGGACACGGCTCTGCGCCTCGGACTCAGCCTGAGATATGCACCCTCCATGCGCAACGGCACAGAGCGGAGCGACCGAGGCAACGCGATTCTCTCCTCGCTGCCGCTGCAGAACGCTGTCGGGATCGAGCTTCCGTTGATGCTCCAACGGCGGGTCGCACTCTGCGCGGAGTTAGTGATTGGCGAGCGACGCCTCCTGGTGATGAGCGCTCACCTCGACCCCCGGGGACCACCCGGCCACAAATGGTTGGGCGCCGCGGGGAGAGCAGCTCAGACCGAGTACCTCCTGCAATGGCTCGAGGCCCAGACCGTCGTGCTCGGCGCCGATCTCAACCTGGGAAGGGGACGGGCTGAACGCAGCTGGCGCCTCTTGAGCCACGCCGGGTTCAACCCGGGTCTTCCCCCCAGGCTGCCGACCTGGAGGCATACCTACCACGGGATCACCCGGCTGCTCCTGGATTACCTGCTGATACGTGACGGCAGCCGCATCGTCGCCGACTTTCGGGTTCACCGGCTGGATGAAGACTTCCGCGATCGGGCTAGGGCCATTTTCGGATCCGACCATCATCCTCTCCTGGGAGTGGTCACGTTGAATCCCGGACTGCCCGGCCGATGATTGAGTGGTTCGGCCTGAATCTGCCCTGGTGGGGCTGGCTGCTGATGCTGATCGGGGCCATCTCTCTCATTTCGGTGTTCGGAGCCCTGTTCCTTCCTGATTGGCCCACGCCCGACTACCGCGAGGGATTCGATGCCGATCCAGGATCGGAGCTTTTCGTGACCGCCGCCTCCGGGTTTCTGAATGTTCCGATCCTGCGGGCCGAGAAGGTGGAGCTGCTGCAGAACGGGGATGCGTTCTACACGGCGATGCTGGACGACATCCGAGGAGCTCGCGAGAACATCAACTTCGAGGTTTACATTTTCGAGCCCGACCACATCGGCCGCCAGTTCATGGATGCGTTCGAGGAGCGGGCCCGCGCCGGAGTCGAGGTGCGCCTCCTGGTGGACGGGTTCGGCTCCTTCAAGCTTCGCCGACGGCACCGGCAGCGGCTCCAGGAGGCCGGCGTCAAGATCGAGCGTTTCCGGCCGCTGGCCCTGCGCAACCTGGTGCGGATCTATCGACGCACCCACCGGCGTGCGATCGTGGTCGACGGCCGGATCGCCTACATTGGCGGAGCGGCCGTGTCGCACAAGTGGGCGGGAGATGTACGCAATGCCCACGAGTGGCGGGACAGCATGACCCGAGTGACTGGCCCGCTGGTCGCCGCGATCCAGTCGGCGTTCGCGACCAATTGGGTGTACTGCACCGGGGAGATCATCGCTGGACCGCGGTTCTACCCTGCCCTCACCGGCGGTGACGGACCCTGCGGTCTCTCGGTGCCGAGCTCACCGTCCGACGCCATGCAGCCGATTCGGCTGCTCTTCTGGCTGAGCTTCATCAACGCCCGCCGGCGACTCTGGATCTGCAATTCCTACTTCATCCCCGACGTGCAATTGCGGGCCGCGGTGACCGAGCGCGCCCGACAGGGTGTCGATGTGAGGATCCTGGTTCCGGGCAACCACACCGACGCAGTCCCGGTCCAGCTGGCTGGGCGAAGCTACTACGAGGAGCTGCTCGCGGCGGGAGTGCGGGTCTTCGAGTTCCGTCCCGCAATGATGCATGCCAAGACCGTCGTGGTCGACGACTCCTGGTCCATCGTCGGCTCGGCGAACCTGGACGAGCGGAGCATGGAGTTGAATGAGGAGAACGTGCTCGCCGTGGCGGATGCCGACTTCGCTCGTGCGATCAGCGAGGGCATGGAGAGCGACATCGGCCGCTCGCGGGAGGTACGGCTGGACCAGTGGCGCCGCCGGCCGGTGTGGCAGCGGGGCCTGGAAGCCCTGGCCAAGGCGCTGATCGAGCAATACTGAACCGCAGTGAGCAGTAAGAAGTAAGAAGTGAGGAGTGAG
>DATBKD010000130.1:0-3763 GCA_036556025.1 Gemmatimonadales bacterium
TGAAACCGGAACCGGCTCGGGGTGGGCCGGCCAGGTGGTGAACGACATCGCCCGGCTCGATGCGGAAGCGGCGGCAGCCGTGGCCAGCGAGAAGGCGGTAGCCAGCCGGGAGGTCCGCACGCTGGAGCCGGGGAACTACACGGTCATTCTCGAGCCTGCGGCGGCAGTGGACCTGATCCAGCAGCTGGTGCTGAACAACGGCGCGCGCGCGGCGGACGAGGGCCGCAGCTTTCTCAGCAAGCCCGGCGGCGGAACCAGGGCCGGGCAGAAGCTGGTGGATGGCCGGGTGACCATCTATTCCGACCCGGCGAGCGCCGACGTTCCCTGTACGCCCTGGGACGATGAGGGCCTGCCCCGGGTGCGCACGGTGTGGATCGAGAAGGGCATCGTCCGGGCGATGGGGTATACCCGCTACTGGGCCGAGAAGCAGGGCCGCAAGCCGGTGGCCGCCCCGGGCAACTGGGTCATGGAGGGGAGCAGCCAGTCGCTGGAGAATCTCATCCGCGGTACCGAGCGGGGAGTGCTGGTGACCCGCACCTGGTATCTCCGTCCGGTGGATCCACAGACTCTGCTCTACACCGGGCTCACCCGGGATGGCACCTTCTACGTGGAGCAGGGGCGGATCGCCCATGCGGTGAAGAACTTCCGGTTCAACGAGTCGCCCGTGATCATGCTCAATAAGCTGGACGCACTGGGGCGGCCGGTGCGGGTGCAGGGGGCGGAGACTCAGGGGCTGGTGATGGTGCCGCCGATGCGGATCCGCGACTTCGCCTTCACCAGCCTCTCGGACGCGGTCTGAGCTCGCCCTTGACGGCCTCCGTGCGGAGCCGTATCTCATCCTGCGCCTGACCGGGTCGCGCGTGTGCGGTGTAAAGCAGCCCACTCCCTTGGCCTGGTGCTCCCGTGGCCGATCTCCCGTCTCAACTCAGCACCGCCCTCGCCCACCGCTACCAGCTCGAGCGTGAGCTCGGCCGCGGGGGCATGGCCACGGTCTACCTCGCCCGCGACCTCCGCCACCGGCGGCCCATAGCCTTGAAGGTTCTGCACCCGGAGCTCGCCTATGCCCTGGGTGCGGATCGCTTCCTGCGAGAGATCGAGCTGGCGGCGAATCTCACGCACCCCCATATCCTGCCGCTGCATGACTCAGGGGAGGCCGCCGGCCTCCTCTACTACATCATGCCTTATGTCGAAGGGGAGTCGCTCCGCGACCGGCTTAGGCGAGAGACCCAGCTGCCGGTGGACGAGGCCGTGAGGATCGCCGGCGAGGTCGCCGACGCGCTCACCTACGCGCATGGTCACGGGATCGTCCACCGCGACATCAAGCCGGAGAACGTCCTCCTCAGCGGAGGCCATGCGCTGGTGACCGACTTCGGCATCGCCCGGGCGGTGGACCAGGCGGGCAACCAGCGCCTCACCGAGACCGGCATGGCGGTGGGCACGGCGGCATACATGTCGCCCGAGCAGGCCTCGGGACAGCGTCAGATCGACGGCCGCTCGGACGTCTATAGTCTCGGCTGCGTCCTCTATGAGATGCTCGCCGGGGAGCCGCCGTACACCGGCCCCAGCGCCCAGGCCATCATAGCCAAACGCTTCAGTGATCCGGTACCATCGATCCGGCGCTTGCGGGCCGCGGTACCGGAAGCGGTGGATCACGCGGTCAGCAAGGCGCTCGCTCCCACGGCCGCGGACCGGTTCGCCACCGCAGCCGACATGGCCCGCACTCTGGCTGGCAGCGTCACCCAGGGGACAACCAGTGCGCGTACAGCCCAGGGTCGTACGACAGCCTCGGGTCGGCGTCGCGGATGGTGGGCCGCCGGAGTGGCCGCGGCCCTTGGCATTATGGCCGTCTCCGGCGCCCTCCTGTGGCGACACCATCGCAAGGCCGACAATCCGAGTAGCGCCACTCGCATTGCCGTCTTGCCATTCGAGAACCTGGGGCCCTCCGCCGATGACTATTTCGCCGAGGGTATGAGCGACGCGGTGCGCGGCAAGCTGAGCGCCCTCCCAGCGCTTCAGGTCATCGCGCGGCAGAGCTCGGACGGATACGAGGGCAGCGGGAAGAGCGTCAAAGAGATCGGGCGGGAGCTGGGCGTGCGGTACCTTCTCACCGCAACGGTGCGGTGGGACAAGCGCGAGGGCGCGAGCCGGGTGCAAGTGAGTCCCGAGTTGGTGGACGTCTCCACCGCATCGACCAAATGGCAGCAACCCTTCGATGCCGCCATGGTCGATGTGTTCGAGGTACAAAGCCAGATCGCCGGGCACGTTGCCGAGGCGCTGCAAGTGGCGCTTGGTGCAAAAGAGCAAGGGGCACTGGCCGAAAGACCGACCAAGAACCTCCAGGCGTACGATGCCTACCTGAAGACGGGAGACGTTTCTGAGAGTGGCCCGGCGGGGTTGCGAAAGAGGATGGCACTAATGGAGAAGGCAGTCGCGCTGGATTCGAGCTTCTCGGAGGCCTGGGCCCATTTAGCTCTGCAGGGCACCCGTCTCTATACCATGAGCGTTCCCTCCGCCGAGCTTGCGGAGGCCACCCGACGAGCCGCCGAGAGAGCTGTGGCCCTGGATCCGGATCAGGGCCTCGGGCACATCGCCCTGGCCAGCTACCTCCTGCATGTCAGACGCGATCAGTCCTCTGCACTGGTAGAGTTCAAGAAAGCGCAAGAGTTGGATCCGAACAGCGTCGAGGCAATGATGGGGGCCTCGACGGTCGCTCAGACCCAGGGGAGGTGGGAGGAGACCGTCGCTCTGATGCGCAAGGCTCAGCGACTCGATCCCCGGTCGTACCTGATCGTGAGTACTGTAGAGCCCCTGATCTGGTTGCGACGCTACGGGGAGGCTCTCGAGGCCAGCGAGCGAGTGTTCGGATCCTCGCCGTCGGATCTGGAGAACCTTCACCTGAAAGCGATGATCTATTTGGGCCAAGGCGACCTGGCTGGGGCCAAGGCTGTCATCCGCGCAGCACATAGGGAGGTCAAGCCGGAGGCCCTGGTGGCGTACTTCGCTACGTACTGGGATCTCTATTGGGTGCTCGACGACGCCCAGCAGCGATTGCTCCTGCAACTGACCCCCGAAGCCTTCGACAACAACCGCTCCTACTGGGCCCTATGCCTGGCTGAAACGCACGCACTTCGGGGTGATACGGCAAGGGCCCGGGCCTACGCCGACTCTGCGCGCGCCAGCCTCGAAGCTCAGCTTAAGGAGTCTCCCAACGACGATCAGCTCCATTCGCTTCATGGCCTCATGCTCGCGTACTTGGGGCGGAGCTCCGAGGCGGTCAGGGCGGGCAAGGAAGGAGTACGGCTTCTCCCGATCTCCCGTGACGCGTACTTCGGGCCCTATCTAGAGCACCTGCTCATTCGGATCTACATACTCGCCGGCGAGCCGGACCAGGCACTCGATCTGCTCGAATCACTCCTCAGAATCCCGTACTTTCTCTCCCCCGGCTGGCTCAGGATCGATCCCACGTTCGATCCGCTGCGAGGCAACCCACGCTTCGAGCGGCTGGTGAACTCCGGGCGGTAAAGCACCTCTTGTTCGTCTCCGTCGATCATGCTCTCGAGCTTACGGCGTTTGCAGCCCCCGAGCCCAGTCCAGCCGCTCCCGCACCACACCCTCGAGCGCCCGCGGCGTAAACGGCTTCTTGATCAGCGGAGCCCCCTCCAGCGTCCCCTCGCCCTCGGCGGTCTCGCCTCCCACATACCCGGACATGAACAGCACCGGCAATCCCGGCCATTGCTCCTGAATGCTCGATGCCAGCTCCCGC
>DATBKD010000131.1:0-39726 GCA_036556025.1 Gemmatimonadales bacterium
GGCGATGAAGTGGACCAGCGGCATGAGGAGCACCGACGAGTCCAGCACCTCAGAGTTCTCCGCCTGGACGAACGCCTGGCGGCGTGCACTCCAGCCCCGCTCCATGATCCAGGCGAAGATCTTGTTCCGCGTTTCGCCCCAGAGGAGGAGATTGGCGGGCAGTCCCCGAGCGGACGCGATCCTGATCGCCCGGTCGACCGCGACCCACGACATGAGCCGAGAGTAGGTGAAGCGCTGGCGCCCGCTGCGGACCTCCCAGATTCCCTCGTCAGGCTCCTGCCAATGAGCGCACAGCCAGTCGACCAGGCCGGTGACCAGGTGCCAGTCGTCGTAGGCAATCAGCTCGCCGCGGCCGCTCAACGCCTGTTGCTCCGCGGTGTAGATCGAGTCCAGGATCTCCCCGTAGATGTCGAGCTGGAGCTGCGTGGCGGCGCCGTTACCCACCCTGACCGGACGAGAGCCACGGTACCCTTCCAGATGCCCCAGTTCCACCTCCTCCAGGTCGGAGCTGCCATCGATCCGATACATGACCTGGAGCGGGCTGTAACCTCCGTGCGAAGCGGCTTTGAGGGAGATGGCCCGTCCAAAGCGGCTGATGGCCATGGCTTCATCGCTGAAGCCGAGCCGGGTGAGGGCGTAAATGGAAAAAGCGAAGTCGCGCACCCAGGCGTAACGGTAGTCCCAGTTCCGCCGCCCGTTCACCTGTTCCGGCAGGCTGGTCGTCGGGGCGGCGACCATCGCCCCGCTCGGCGCGTAGCTGAGGAGCTTCAAGGTCAGAGCGGACCGGTGTATCATCTCCCGCCACCGTCCCGAGTAGGTGGATTGCCCCAACCAGGCGCGCCAGCCGAGCGCCGTGTCGCGGATGAGGCCCTCGGCCGCCGCCGCGTCCAGCCGAGTCGCCGTCGGGCCGCTTTCCAACGCGAACGTACGACTGTCGCCGGCTCGGATGTCGAAGTCGGCGACCACGCCCGCGCCGGTCGCCTCGAGCGTCATTGACGCTCCGGCTGCAAACGCGAGCGACCTGCCCGAGCCTTGAAACAGGACCAGCTCGTAGCCCCGCTCGATGGTCGGCTGCACCAATCCGTAATCAAAGCGCGGATCGAGCTCGAGCCGGAAGCGAACCGAGCCGCGCACCCCGACCACGCGCCGGATCAGTTGCTGGCGATCGGTGCCGAGCGGCATGAAGTCCTGAACCTCGCCCACCCCATCAGGGGAGAGGAAGCGAGTGATGAGCACGTTGGTCTCAGGCAGGTACATCTGCTTCGTGTCCGATCCCGATCCCAGCGGCGCAATCCGGTAGAAGCCGCCACGCTGTCGGTCGAGGATCGCGGCGAAGACGCTCGGCCCGTCGAAGCGGTCGGGGCAATACCAGTCGATCGTTCCATCGGTGCCCACGAGCGCGACGCTGCGCTGGTCTCCGATTACGCCGTGCTCGGCGATTGGCAGATAGTCAGGATTGACCGCAGGCATGATTACTCCGTCGATCCGCCGTCAGTGCCTCCAGGCGCGATTGTACTCCCACGCGCGGAACGGAGCAAGGTGCTACTCCACGCGCCCGGCGTCCTACCCGGACAATGGACGCGCACGCAGGGACCCCACCGCCGATGCCTTCCTGGCGGTCATCACCGATGCTAAAGTGAAGGGAGGTGGGATACACCCGCACGGCGATCTGCTCGCCGAATGTCCAAAGAGTGGGAGGAACAGATGAGTCCGGTTGATACGACCAAGAGACAAGCCGTGATCAGCAGGCGAGACGCTCCGCTGGTTACGCCCAGTGACCTCTCCCGCGCGGCAGCGGCGGATATCGCCGGAGCCATGAATGCCGTTCTGGCGGACGTCTTCGCCCTCTATCTCAAAACCAAGAATTTCCATTGGCACATGAGCGGCCCTCACTTCCGCGATTACCACCTGTTGCTGGACGAGCAGGCAGACCAGCTCTTCGCGATGACCGATCCCATTGCCGAGCGAGTACGAAAACTGGGCGGTCTCACCATCCGATCCGTCGGTCACATCGCGCGCCTCCAACGCATCAAGGACAACGATGCGGAGTTTGTCGAACCCAGCGACATGCTTGCCGAACTTCGTGAGAACAATCAGTCGCTCACGGCCAGGTTACGCGAGGCCCATAATGTCTGCGAGGAGCACCGCGACCTCGCCACGGCGAGCCTCATCGAGGTATGGGTGGACGAGACGGAGCGGCGAACCTGGTTCCTCTATGAATCTGGTCGCCGAGGAGACTCGTCCCAACACTGATGACCCACCGAGGGCGACGCGCAGTCCGAGGCTGTGGTGTGGCAGCTCCTCAGTCAGGAGATTGATGATGTCTCTCAGTCAGGCCGGGGCATAACGTCATGTCACCGGTCTCTCGCGGGTTTCGTGGCCGCTCCCGCCCCACGGCGGAAAGCGGTCGGCTGCCACCTGGGCAGTACGAGACGCGGGACTTTCCCGTGCTCTCGGCAGGCCCGACGCCGCGCGTCTCGCTCGCGGCGTGGGACTTTACCGTCCGCGGCCTCGGTACTCAGATGGCGCGCTGGACCTGGGACCAGTTCTCAACGCTGCCACATGAGACCGTCACCCGGGACATCCACTGCGTCACCAAGTGGTCCAAGTTCGGGACGGTTTGGGAAGGGGTCTCGGTGGACACGCTGCTGGCGGAGGCCGCCGCGCGTGGCGTCGAGCCCGGGGCCTTCGTGATGGCGGTATCCGACGGCGGTTACACCACCAATTTGCCGCTTGCCGACGTCACCGGCGGCAAAGCGTGGGTCGCGCTGAGTTACAACGGCGCGCCGCTCCCGCCGGAGCACGGCGGCCCCGCGCGCCTGCTGGTGCCCCACCTGTATTTCTGGAAGAGCGCCAAGTGGGTGAGACAGCTCCGCTTCATGGACCATGACGATCCGGGGTTCTGGGAATCGCTCGGCTATCACAACTACGGCGACCCCTGGCGTGAGCAGCGCTACTCCGGCGACGAGTAAGCCCCCTACCACCGTGCCTGCCGCTGGGCCGGCTACTCCGCCGCCGCCGAAGCCGCGGCCCATCACCTGGCGAATCGCGACCGTGGTCGAGGTCATCACGGAAACACCGCGGGTGCGTACCCTCATCCTCGACGTCCCCGGCTGGCCTCCGCACCGCGCCGGGCAGCACGTGGACGTCCGGCTCACGGCGGAGGATGGCTATCAAGCGCAAAGGAGCTATTCCGTCGCCTCTGCCCCGGAGGACGCTCACCTCGCACTGACGGTCGAGCGGCTGGACGATGGTGAGGTCTCGCCCTATCTCACGGACGAGCTTCGCGTGGGGGACATGCTTGAACTTCGAGGTCCAATCGGCGGGTATTTCGTCTGGGATGTCGCCTTGGGGGGGCCGCTCCTCCTCGTGGCCGGTGGCTCCGGCATCGTGCCGTTGATGGCGATGTTGCGTCACCGGGCGGCCGCGCTTGGGAAAGCGGGACCCGAGGCCCGGCACGCGGTGCCGGCACGACTGCTGTACTCGTCACGGCGATGGAACGAGGTGATTTACCGTGACGAGCTGTCCCGAATGGCGGAGGACGATCCCGCGCTCCAAGTCAATCACACCCTCACGCGCGAGTTGCCCGAGGGGTGGACCGGGTTCCGCCGCAGGATTGATCGGATGATGCTGGCAGAGGTCGCCTGGCCACCGGCCGAGCGGCCACGCGTGTTCGTGTGCGGTCCGACGCCACTGGTGGAGTCGGTTGCGGCGACACTGGTCCAGCTGGGGCACGACCCGGCAGGGGTAAAGACCGAGCGGTTTGGCCCTACGGGAACGCCATAGGGCGGCGTCTCAGGCGCAGGGAAGGCAAGTGGAGGCAGCATGGACGGCAATCCGAGGACATCTGACGAAGGATTCGCTGATGGCGAAAGCGTGGCAGACGCGTTACGCCTCGATGGGAATGCCGCGGCCGGGATTTTGAGCGAGATCTTCGCTGTCGATCTCACCGCAGCTGAGGCCTTGTGCGCCGGCTGCGGAGCGAGCCGGGCGGTAGGCGCGCTCCTGGTCTACGCCCACGGCATGGGCACCGTCGTTCGCTGCCCCAGTTGTTCCGCCGTCGTTCTGCGCGTCGGGAGAACGCCGACGCAGTTATGGCTCGATGTGACCGGCGCCAGACACCTCGTCATCGCGCCGCGCAATTAACCGTGTGAGCTGTGACCGGTAGCTGCGCCGAAGCCTTATGGGTGGATGGGGAGTTTGATGCGGGTGAGCTCGCGGAAGATGTTGAATAGCGCTTGACCCCCGAGGGACAGGGTCGCCCCGGTCAGGACGCTCCCGACGTTGCGATCGCGATTCCAGGCGAGCCCGGTGAACCCCTCAGCGTAGCCCGCGGCAATCCGTGGGACTGCCAACGTCCGGCTCCCGTCGTCGCGGCGATCGGTGAAGGTTTCCACCAGCGCGTGCACCACGCGCGGCCCGAACCCGCCGCACTCGCAGAGCTGGTACTGGTGGTCCGGGCTGACGTGCATCACTGCGGCCAGGCCGTGACGCACGCTCACCCCCACCATCCGCTGGGTGGCCCGGTACGCCAGCTCATCGCCCAGCTCGGTACGATCGTGACGGAACCGTTCGAATACGGCGCCCCCGGCCACGCCGACGAGGCCGCGAGGATTGGTCAGGTCGCGCAGGTAGGCATTGGCGCGGGCATTCTCGGTCGTGAAGCGGATCTGCGACTGCATCTGGGCGGAGACTCTGGCGGTCGCCAGTGTCGCGAGTGCAGCGGTCATCACACAGTGCCGCACTGCACGGTGCGACCCGGTCCAGAGTCGTGCTTCCACAGCTATCTGCCTCTAGCTCATGGAGAAGGAACCGCTGCCGGGACGTCAGGCAGACGGTGACCTCGAGCTGCCTTCTGGCTCCGAGGTCGATACGCCGAACCGGAAGGATAAACGGGCCGGGGCCATCCGGTACCCCCTCGCGCTGGGGGGACGGGCGGTGCCGCTATGATCCCGCCGCAAGCTCAACCACCGCCGCACGCCAGGTCGCGGGAAGCCGGAGTCGGAGGCCACGAGTAGAGAGGGTCGCGCCGGCGATCGTCGCCAGCCGGTGCCCATCCACCGCGATGGCGTAGGTCGTGTGAGGGAGAAGTCCCCGGAGCCGTAGCGTCGCCTGTTCGGCGCTCCGCGCCAGACGATAGGCCAGGACCAGCGCACGTTTACCCCCTGGCTGGGCGTACTCCAGCGCCGTCCACCCGGCAGGCGCGTTCCGTCGGGGCGGGGGCGTCAGATGGTAGACGTCGGCGCCGGTGATCGTCGCCCGAATCCGCTTATAGAGCGCAACATTCGCCGCGGCGTGCTCCCGTACGGCCGCGCTCCACTCCGGGATCCGTCCGGAGATGCCGAATTGCCCGTTCATCGGGACCCGCAGCATGAAGTCCCACCAGCCCGGCGGCCTGGTCGAGTCGACCACGCCGCTGTCCGCATCGCCGACCATCCAGTGATTGCAGATCTCGGGAGCGAACTGCACCGTGCAGCCGTAGCCCAGGGCGACCGACGCCATCGGGTCCACCACATCGGACAGCCAGGCCGTGTGGGTATGTCCCATGATGCCGAGGTCGAGGCGGAGACCACCGCTCGAGCAGTTCTCCACGACCAGATCGGGGTGCGCGGCGCGGACCGCATCCAGCCAGGAGTAGTAGGCCGTCAGATGGTCGTAGAGTCGGCGGCCCGACTGTCCGGCCCGGGCCGGATCGAAGCGATCGCCCACGTCGATGTTGTAGTCGATCTTGATCCAGTCGAGCCGATACCGGCTCACCAGGCGGTCGACGGTACCGGTGGCCCATTGCCGCACGGCCGGGTTCGCGAAGTCGAGCTGGCAGCGATTCGCCGTGATCCAGGGCTTGCCATCGTACGGCAGGCACCACTCGGGATGCTCGCGGAACAGACGCGACTCGATGCCGGCATTCTCGATCTCGACCCACAGCCCGAACTTCATGCCCTTGCCGTGGACGTGCTCCGCCAACTCCTCGAGCCCGCGCGGGAACTTGTGGAGATCGGGCTCGTAGTCGCCCAGGGTCCGCTCCCAGTCGCCGCTGGTGTACCACCCCGAATCCAGCACGTACACCTCGGCGCCGATCGCAGCCGCCGCATCGGCGGCCTGGATGGTGTTGCTGATGTCGACCTTGGGCCCAAGCGGAAACCAGGTGTTGAACTGCACCAGCGGCGGCTCGTTGGTCTTCACCCGGGGCACCAGGTAGCGGCGCTGATAGCCGTGCATCTGGTTCGCGGCGTCGTCCAGGTCGCCGCTGGTAGCGGTGAAGACGGCGCGGGGCAGGGTAATGGTGTCGCCCGGACCCAGCGTCAGCGGACCGCCGAAGTCGTTGTGCATGCCGAGCTCGACTCGGACCGGTTGGTCCCCGAGCGGCGCCGCGCCGGTGCCGGGCTGGCGTTCGACCTGGATCCACCAGTTCGCCGACCACGCCAGCTCGGCGAGGTACTCGACTCCCAGCGTGCGGTTGCGTAGGGAGAGCCACGGCACGTAGCCATTGGTCGAGCGCCCCCGAATCTGCTCGAACCGTCGCGCCCCGGCCGCGAGTGTTTCCGTCGCGAGCTGCCGCTCCTGGCCCCAGCTTCCCCAGAGATAGCGTAAGCTGTAGTTCCCGCCGGGAAGGGTCCAGCTGATGCTGGGCAGCCGCGTGATCACGAGCGCACGGTCGCCACGATTGGTGAGCCGGATCTCGCGCGAGAACACGCCGGTTTCTCCCCACGCGGCGTAGCGGAGGTCAAGGCGGAGCGGAAGGCTCGCATGGACGAAGTGAAGCCGGAGCTCTTCCACACCGGGGGATACGGATACCGCCGAGTCGGAAAGAAGCCGGAGGGACGCGGGCTCGAGCGACTGCTCGTCCACGAGGCCGGTCAGGTCGTGGCGTGACGGCCGCGCCGTGTCCGGCGCCGGGCCCATGCGAGATGTCGGGCCGAAGTAATCGAAGGCCACCTGCTGGTCCCGGCGAACCAGGCGGTACGAGACCAGGCCGGAGCTCAGGGTCCAGGTCCCGGCCCTCGAGTCGTAGGCGATGCGCTGCGCGGCAGCGGACGACGAGCAGATCGTCCCGAGCAGAAGTCCCGCGAAGAGCCGGTGAAAATACATGCGCCTGGAAGCTACCATGCCTCTCGTTTGTGATGCGCCATCCTGAAGTGCAGCAGCCCCACGATCAGCGTCGCCGCGAGAACGGCCAGCTCCCGTTGGTTCATCCGCAGGATGAGCACTGACGAAAAAGCGAGCCCGAGCGCCGCCACGGTTGTGCCGAGGGGCAGCCGAAACCAGGCAGGCTCAACCGAGCCCGCCTGGCGGCGCTCCCGGCGCCGAAGCACGATGAGCGCAACGCACACCGCGCCGTAGGTGAGCAGGCGGGACACCGCCGACAGGCTCAGGTTTTGTAAGAAGCTTCCCCCGCTCGCCAACGCCCAGGTCAGAGTCGCGAACAGCAGCACGGATACGTGAGGTGTGCGGTATCTCGGGTGCACCGCGCCGAAGCGTGGGGGCAGGTCGCCCTGCTCTGCCATGGCGTAGCTCAGCCGCGGCACATTGAGCATCGCGCCCGCGAGATACCCGTACACCGAGACCAGCGCACCCAACGCCATCAGCACCGCGCCACCGGGCCCCAGGAAAGTCCGCGCCGCTGCGGCGAGCGGCCGCTCCGCTGCACCCGGATTTTCCAGCGTTGCAACCACTACCGCCTGCACCAGGGTGTAGAGCAGGGCGCAGAGACCGAGCGCCGCAAACAACGCGATCGGCGCGTCACGTCGCGGGTTCTTCGCCTCACCGAGCGGCAGCAGTGCTGCCTCGAACCCGCCGTAGGCGAACACCAATGCGAGAATGACCTGCAGCCACGTGCCCAGGGCGACTGCCCCGCTGGGATGGATCGGCACCGGGAGCCCGCGCGTCAGGAGCACCCCCAGTCCCGCGACAACGAACACCCCGAGCGGCACCAGCTTGGCTATGGTGAATGTGGTGCTCACGTTCAGGCCGGAGCCCACGCCGCGGTAATTGGCGATCGCGAGCGGGAGCAGCACTGCGGCCAGGACCAGTCGGGACTGGAGCGCCCCCGTGGCTCCGGGCCAGAACTCGGCGAGGTAGATGACGAAGAGGTTGGCGTTGGTCGCTGCGGCAGTGAGGCGCACAAGATATGTGAGCCAGGCCATCTCGATGCCCGCGAGGCGTCCGAAGGCCACGCGGGCATAGAGGTACTGACCGCCCGCCTCTCTGAAGCGGCTTGCCACCTCGGCGAAGCACCCCACGATCAGCGCCATCCCCACGGCGGCCAGGAGCCACGCCAGGGGGCTTGCCGCACCGAGTTCGCCGGCCACTACGGACGGCAGCCCGAATACGCTGCTGCCGATGACCGCGTTCAGCACGAGACCGGTGAGCGCGAGGCTCCCGATCGTCTGCGTCAGCGATCCTGATCGAGTCCGGGCTGTGCCGTCAGGCCGAATCTGCCCTGGCACCCAGCACCCGGATCCTGATGTTGCGGTAGGCGACCCAGTCGCCGTGATCCTGGAGGGCCAGGTGACCTCGCGGCTCCCGGCCGTACCGCGGCATCTCGGCGAACTTGCTCCGCCGCACTCGGTCCTGCCAATCCGGGCTTCTCAGCTCGTACTCGACCATCTTGTGACCGTTGAGCCAGTGCTCGACGTGGTCCCCCTGCACCAGGATCCGCACCTGGTTCCACTCGCCGGCCGGATGCACCACCCCGCGAGGCGCCGGGTAGAGCCCGTAACAAGCGCCGGCCGACGTCTCGGGGCGCTCGCCATCTTTGTGGCGGGCGTCATCCAGGACCTGCATTTCGGGGCCGCTCTGCCACACATGGCCGAGCTCCGGAGCCTCGCTCACCCGATAGAAAATCCCGCTGTTGCCACCCGGCCCCACCTTCCATTCCAACTCGAGCTCGAAGTCTTGAAACTCCTCCTTGCTGACGATGTCGCCGGCTTGTGCGACCCGGGTAAGGGCACCATCCACCACCTTCCATCCTGCCGGAAGTATCTCACTCTTGAAGCCGCGCCATTCCGCAGTGGTCTCGCCGTCGAAGAGCACACGCCAGCCGGCGGATTGTTCCTGGGGTGTCCACATGGCGGGCTCCGGATGCGGCTCGGGATGGGAACAGCCGAGCCCGATTAGCCCCGCGAGGAAGGCGGGCCAGACCGATCGGCGGGGCATGATCGCCTCCAATTCTTCCTTTTCAATTCCCCCGGGCGTAGCCACTTCATAATCTAGCCGGCCGGTGAGGAAGCGCTCGAAGAAGCGACGCGGCGGACTACCTTTCCGCATGCCTCTGCTCCGCGCCCTCCGCCATCGCAACTATCGACTCTTCTTCGGCGGGCAGAGCATCTCGCTCGTCGGCACCTGGATCACCCGGATCGCCACCAGCTGGCTGGTCTACCGCCTCACCGGCTCCGACCTCCTGCTGGGCGTCGTCAGCTTCTGCGGACAGATCCCGACCCTCTTCCTCGCGCCGGTGGCGGGCGTGTTCGTGGATCGCTGGGACCGCCACAAGGTGCTGCTCGGGACCCAGGTCCTCTCCCTTCTTCAATCGCTCGCGCTGGCGCTGCTCACCTTCGCCGGCATCATCACCGTCGGGGAGATCCTGGCACTCCAGGTGTTCCAGGGTGTCATTAATGCCTTCGACACGCCCGCCCGGCAGGCGTTCGTGGTCAGCATGATCGAGGATCGCGCTGATCTCCCCAACGCCATCGCACTCAACTCATCTATGGTGAACGCCAGCCGCATCGCCGGCCCGGCGATCGGCGGAATGCTCATCGCCTCGGTGGGCGAGGCCTGGTGCTTCCTGGTGGACGCGATCTCCTATGTCGCGGTGATCGGGTCGCTGCTCGCGATGCGGCTCGACCGCGGCGAGCGGGAGCCGCCGGCGAGCCACCTGCTCGAGGAGCTGGTCACGGGCTTTCGCTACGTCCGCGACTTCGAGCCGATCCGGACCGTGCTCCTGCTCCTGGCACTCGTGAGCATCATGGGTATGCCGTACGCGGTGCTCATGCCCGCGTTCGCGTCGAAGATCCTGCACGGCGGGCCCAACACGCTCGGCATTCTCATGGGCATGTCGGGCGTGGGCGCGCTGGTCGGCGCCGTCTATCTCGCCTCCCGCCCTTCGGTCCTGGGTCTCGGCACCGTCATCGCGAGCTCGGTCACGGTGTTCGGGGTGGCGCTCGTCGCCTTCGCGCTCTCCCGTACTCTGTGGCTCTCGATCGTGCTGCTGCCGCTGGTGGGAGCCGGCTTCATGGTGGCCCTCGCGTCCAGCAACACCGTGCTCCAGACCATCGTGGAGGAGAACCTGCGCGGCCGCGTGATGGCGTTCTACGCCATGGCGTTTCTCGGCACCGCGCCGATCGGCAGCCTCTTCGCGGGCACGCTCGCCGAGCAGCTCGGCGAGCCGGTCACCGTCGCCATCGGAGGGCTCGCGTGCATCGCCGGCGGCATCTGGTTTCGTAGCCGACTCGGGAGACTTCGCCGGCTGGTGCGCCCCATCTACATCGAGCGAGGGATTCTGCCTGGGCCTGCTGAGGGTGGGCTTGACTGAGATGGTCGTCTGGCGCGTGTCGTCTTTTAACGGGTTACAGTGATTTCGAGCGGCACCACCACCGTGCCCCAGCGGAAGCGGAGGGTGGTCGCCGTCGGGCCCACGGCGGGGAAGTCGAAGGTGAGGATCTCGGTTTGGGGGCCGCTGTCGGGTCGGACGGTGAGCCGGAGCTGCACGTCGCTCGAATCGGTGGGCGGCGGAACGTGGAACTTGTGCCAGTGGCGGCGCAGCTCCACCGTCCACTGGTCCCGCTGCACCACGGCCCACAGCGCGTACTTTCCCTTGGGCAGCGGCGCGCCGTTCACCCGGACGTCGTGGTCCACGTTGATCGTCGTGGCCCAGTTCGCCCCCGGTGTCCAGTGGTCGCCCCACGTGACGACCTTCCCGAAGACCGGATCCCGCCCCCGGGCCTGGGGCCGGGAGTACTCGACGGTGATCGTGGTCCCGGCCACCGTCTGCGCGGTGACGGCGGGCTCGCTCAGCTTGGCCTGGGCCGCGCACGGTCGGATGACGGCGCACGCAAGCAACACCGCGAGGACGAGCGCCGCCGCGATGCGCACGCCTATACCTTGGGGACTGGCCTTCCGCATGTCTGAGCGCTACTCGACGATCGTGAAGATCTCCCGCCGGCCGCCGGTCTCGAGCAACGGAGCGAACTTCTGATACCAGGCTCCGAAGTCCTCGGCAGCCCTCGGATCGTTCGTCGAGCTCTCCCACGCCGCCAGGTTCGGATACTCCGTCTCAAACACCAAGGTGTAGAACGGGCCCGTTAAGTCGGTCAGCGCCCGGCCCTGCGGCATGCCGTACTTCTTCATGAACTTGGCGGCTTCCTGCAACAGCGCTTTCGCTTCCTTGGCTTTTCCGACCTTGAGCTGGAACACTTCTCGGACGAGGATCATCTTCGAGCTCCAATTGAGGTGTGACAGGAAATAACACCCCGCCGCGGGCAGCAGGTAGCCGCCGAGCGCTCCTCCCCCGGCGCACCCCAGGCTACTCCCCGCGCCTCCGCTCGCTTCACTGCACCGTGTACCCGCGGCCTTGGAGGCAGGCGACCATGGCCTTTCTCAAGGTGCTTGCTTGCTGACCTGACTGGGCCTGGGCTTGCGCGCGGGCCGCCTGCTCGGCCTGTTGCTCGGCTTCCCGCTTGGCGCGCCGGGCGCGCAGTCCCCCCATCACAGCCCCAATTCCTGCGCCCTTTCCTGCATCGCCGGCGATGGAGCCGACCACCGCCCCGCCGGCTGCGCCACCCGCGGCGCCCTTTACGCCGGCGCCTTTGGTGGCCGAGTCTGCCTTGGCCTTGCCAGCTTGCGCGGCCGAATCGAGACTGGGTCCCGTCCCCATCGGGCCGACCTGCTGTTGCGCCCATGCGTAGCATGCTTGCTCGTCACGCACCTGCTGCTCCGCTGTCTGGCCGCCTGCAGGATAGACGATCAGACCCATGGTCTTCTTCGCCTGGGTGGTAGCGGCCGCCAGTTGGAGAGGCTCGTTCTGAGCGGCGGCGAATTGGGCCGTCCCCGCTATAAGGGTCAGTGTCAGCAGCAGCGAGATCCCGTTCACTTACTTCCTCCTTTGGGTTGATGGCCTGCCAGCCGTGATCGGAGGACAAGTTTGGGGCTCGGCTGCCATTGCCGGTATCGAGCGACCGGTTCGGCGGCATCCATCGATCGGGGGATGGCGTCACCTTCCAGACCGACCAATGCATCTGGCTCACGCCCCAGCCAGGGGCCCAACTGATCTCGCCCGCACCTCGATCACCGCCGACCGCGCCGAAGTGAGGAAGCTCTCTCTCGCGGCTTCAGCGACGAGATTAGCCCCCCGGGCTTACGCGCTCGGCATGCCTGGGTAGCTCAGCCCGTGCTCCCGGCAGAGTCGCCCGATGCTCTCCGGCTGGAAGTAATGACCGTAGCGCGCCGCCAAGCCGGCGACGTCCGGCACCCCCGCTACGCTGACTGCCTGCGCCGCGGCCATCTGCTCCCCCAGCGCGTTGAAGAAGTGCTCGAAGCCGGCAGGGGATATGATCTCCAGAATGCGACAGGGCGTGTCGCCAGCGTTCCAGAACGTGTGCCACTGGTTCCGCGGCTTGAACACCAGGTCGCCCGGCTCGGCGAACACCACGTCGTCGCCCAGCCGTGCGCCCATGCGCCCCTCGAGCACATAGCTGTACTCGTCCTCGCGCTGGTGCAGGTGCAGCGGGGCGACCAGCGTGCGGGGCGGGATCGGGTGCTCGACCAGCGAGAAGCCGCCGCCTGACTCGGCCCCCCAGATCATGAAGCGGACGCCTACGGATTGAAGGTCCACGAACTTGCCGTCCCGGGGACCGATGATGCGCGGCCCGGTCGAGCCGTCGAACCGGCGGGTGGGGAGCTGGTGAGCCTGGGCCGGCAGGGCCCGTTCCATCTGGTGCATCGTGGCCATCGCGTCATCTCCTGACAGGGAAACCCCAATGTGGTCGCTTTGATATTGAGTAAACACTAGTGTTTACTGACCGGCGATCAGAATACGCTCCGGGACCCGGCTTGTCAAGAGTTGAGTAAACAGGTAGGTTTAGTGAAATGACGACTCGAAGACGTACCCCGAAGCGGCGGAAATACACGCTGCACCGCCGGGCCGAACAGCAGTCGGAGACTCGGCGGCGCATCGTCGAGGCGGTCTATGCCCTGCATGGGGAGATCGGGCCCGCGCGCACCACCATCAAGGCGATCGCCGAGCGGGCGGGGGTCGAGCGGCTCACCGTGTACCGCCACTTCTCCGACGAGGGCGAGATCTTCGCCGCCTGCAGCGCGCACTTCCAGACGGAGATCCCGCCCCCCGATCCGGCCGCCTGGGACGGGATCACCGATCCGGCGGCGCGCCTGCGCGCGGCGCTTCTCGCCTTCTACGATTACTACCGCCGCGGCGAAAAGCTGCTCGCCAACGCCAACCGAGACTCCGCGGCGCTCCCCGCGCTTGCGGCGCTGCTGGCGCCGTTTGCCCAATTCGTGGAGGCGGTGCGCGAGGACCTCGAGGCAGCGTGGCCGGCGGGCGGCAGCAACCGGGCGCGACTCGCCGCCGCAATCGGGCATGCGCTCCGGTTCGACACCTGGCGCTCGCTCGCCTACGTCGAGGGATTGGATGATGAGGCAGCGGTGGCCCTGATGGTTGACCTCGCGCGCGCCGCAGCGGAACCCGATCCAGTCCCGGTAATACAACTCCGCCGCTGAGACTCGGACTCTCAGCGGCGGGTCCCCTGCACCTGGCTGTCCCCGCGCCCTAGTTGCTAGTGGCCGCGGCTTTCTCTGAGCTCGACGCCGTGACGTCCGCCCCAACCATTGCCGCCGTCTCCGCGGCCAGACTCTGACGCTGTTCCAGCTCGGGCAGCATCTTCGTAGCCAGCTCCTTCAGCGACACCACCTTCCCGCTCTCGGATTCCTGCTTGAACAGACGCACCTGCTCGTCATGCTGCCTGACCACCTCGGCCATGTAGTTCTTGTCGAAGGACCCTTTGCCCATCCCGACGAAGCGCTCCGCGATCAGCTTGTGCTGCCGCAGCATGACCGGGGCGGGGAAAGCCGCCTGCTTCGCCGCCGCCGCCAGCTCCTGGTTGGCCTTGGAATAGTCGGCCACCATCCGCTTGCCGAACTCCTTCACGCTGGCGGCGGATGCCTTCTTCTCCGCCAGCTGCCCCAGTTTGGCCTGCAGCAGGCCCATGCTGGCGGCCGACTGGATGAAGCTGCTGTCATTGACCGATATCGCCGGCTGCTGCGCGGCCGCTGGTGCCACGCCCACTGCCCCGCTCAGTAACAGACCCGTAACTGCCGCAGGGGCCAAGAACTTGATCTGCATACCCTGGAGCCTTTCGCGCTGTGTGTGATCGACCTGAGACCCGCATCAGCCTTAGACGGGGGATTGCCGCAGATGGTTTCGTGGGTCGAGGGCGCCCCCTCGCTGGCGGGTGTCGATTCTCCCACGCCTCGTTCGACGTGTGGATGGAGGCATTGATTGACCATGTTCCTGGTTTTCGAGCACCGGCCATCCGACTCGCCCTTGATCGAGCGGGTCTGGCACTGCCGCAGCGAGCGCACCGGGACCTTCCTTTCGGTGGCCGCGACTCACTGCGAGCTGGTCGTAACTCGCTACCGCGGGCGCCTTCGCGTCACCCTGCGCGGACCCGAGACCAAGCCCTCACTGATCGGCTGCCCCGCCGGGGCAGAGTGGACCGGCATTCGGCTCGCGACGGGGTCCTATTTGCCCCGCCATCCGGCAGCCTCGCTGCTGGACCGGCGCGATGTCAATCTGCCGGGGGCGACCAGCCGCGCTTTCTGGCTGGATGGTTCCGCCTGGGAGCACCCGAGCTTCGACAACGCCGAGGCGTTTGTGTCCCGTCTGTCGCGGGCAGGCGTGTTGGCACGCGACGCCGCTGTAGCGGCTGCGCTGGCCGGTGACTCGCAAGCCCTAAGCCGGCGCTCCGTCCAGCGTCACTTCCTGCTGGCGACGGGCATGACCCATGGCACGTACCGTCAGATTCAGCGCGCCCGATATGCCAGCGTGCTGCTGCGCTCCGGCGCCTCCATGGCCGATGCCGTGCACCAGGCCGGCTATTACGATCAGGCCCATCTCACCCGATCGCTCGTGCGTCGGATCGGTGTGACCCCGGGCCGGATTCAGCGTCAGGAGCGGCAGCTGTCGTTCCTGTACAAGACGACGCTTTTCGGCTCGGGCTATGTTGGGCAGTCTCTGTCCGGTGCACCTCCATCATGAACCCATCCGCGCGGTAGCACTCAACCGGAAACCTCCGAAACCGAAATCGAGGAGCTCACGGTGAGAACGACAGGTCTGGTCCTGAGCTGGCTCGTTACTCTCTTCCTGCTGGTCGACGGGGGAGCTCGTCTGGCCGGGTTCGCGCCCTATGTAGAGGGCTTGACCAAGTTCGGCTATAGCCCCACGCTGGCTCCCTGGATCGGCCTGAGCCTTCTGGTCGCGACCATTCTGTATGCCGTTCCTCGTACGGCTGCACTGGGGGCCATCCTGGTGACGGGGTACCTGGGCGGGGCCGTCGCGACCCAGGTGCGGGTGGGCGATCCTTGGTTCCTCTTCCCCGCCGTTCTCGGCGTGCTGGCTTGGGGAGGCCTCTGGTGTCGGAGCCCACGGATACGTGAGCTACTGCCGCTGGTGAGATGATCGGAGCGGCCTCACGGGAAACGCTTTTGCGGCCGCGCCGGAGCCTTGTCCGGTGCTGTCGAATCCGGCGGCCTTCGTTCGACGTGTTAGTGAAGATATAAGCCGCGTTTCAATCTTCTCGGAGATCTAATATGAAGTTCCTCATGATGATCAAGCACTCAGAGAGCCAGCGGAATGAGGCGATTCCCCACGCCCTGATGGATGCCATGGGGAAGTTCGTGGAGGAATCCTTCAGGAGTGGGGCCCTCAAGGACACCGCCGGCCTCAAGCCCACGTCCGAGGGCTTCCGGATCCGGTTGAGCAAGAATCAGCTCAAGGTGACCGACGGGCCGTTCACCGAGTCGAAGGAAGTTGTAGGTGGCTATGCCTTGGTCGAACTGCCCTCCAGGAAGGAAGCACTGGAGATGGCCCGCCAGTTCATGGAGCTGCACCGGGTGCACTGGCCCGGATTCGAAGGAGAGTCCGAAGTGCGGCCGCTGGAGGACATGTAGCTTCTCTGCGACGCATGCCCCGCCTCATTGCTTTCCTTGCTATCATATGAGCGGCACCTGCAGGAGCCGCCGGCATCCGCGACCACGCCGAACATCTCGAGCGACTTCGAGCCGCCTTGGGCCCGCACTATCGCATCCTGAGGGAGCTGGGCCGCGGAGGCATGGCGACCGTCTATCTGGCCGAGGACCTCAAGCACGACCGGCGGGTGGCGGTCAAGGTCCTGCGCCCCGACCTCGCGGCGACGCTCGGCCCGGAGCGCTTCCTCCGTGAGATCCGGGTCGCCGCTGTGCTTGCCCATCCGCACATCCTTCCCCTGCATGATTCCGGCGAAGCCGACGGTTTTCTGTATTACGTGATGCCCTATGTGGAAGGTGAGTCGCTGCGCGATCGATTGGTCCGCAGCGGCCCACTACCCGTCGAGGAAGCTGTCCGCATCGCCCGGGACGTGGCCGATGCCCTGGAGTACGCTCACGGCCATGGGGTGGTCCATCGCGATATCAAACCGGAGAACATCTTGTTCCTGGGCGGCCACGCGGTGCTCGCCGACTTCGGGATCGCCTCTGCCATCGGCAGGGTGGGAGGCACTCGGCTTACCGAGGCTGGATTGTCGGTCGGCACGCCGGTGTACATGAGCCCGGAGCAGGCGTTGGGGCAGGAGGTCGACGGCCGCAGCGACGTGTATTCCCTGGGATGCGTGCTCCATGAGATGCTGGTGGGCGAGCCACCCTTCCAGGGCCCGAACCCGCAGATGGTGTTGGCCAGAAAACTGAGCGAGGCCGCACCTCGGCTGTCCCACCTCCGGGAGTCCGTGTCACCCGGACTGGAGGAGTCGGTCGCCCGCGCCCTGTCCAAAGTCGCCGCGGACCGCTTCGACTCCGCCGCCGAGCTCGCCCAGGCACTCGCTCACCCGGCGTCCCGGGAGACGCTGGTCTCCGCTGCGCCTCGGCGGGTCTCACCCCGCTGGCTGCGGCTTACCCTGCTGATGGTTGGCTTGGTGGTGGTGACCCTGATTGGAGCGACAGTATGGCGTTCTCGGGTCCGCAATGGTGGGGAAGCGATTCCGCAGTCGGGGGGCCCACCTACTGTCGCCGTGCTGCCCTTCGAGAATCTCGGCCCAGCCGAGCACGAGTACTTTCCCGCTGGCATCACCGACGAGATCACCACCCGTCTGGGCTCGGTGAGCGGGATCCGCGTGGTACCGCGCCGCGCCGCCGAGCGGTATGCCCAATCCGACTTGACCCTGCGGGAGATCGGCGGGCGCCTCGGGGTAGACTACCTCCTGGTCGGCAGTGTCCGGTGGAATGGAAGTACTTCGAAGAGCGTTCGCATCGCCCTCGAGCTCGTCCAGGCTCGAGACGAGCGCCAGCTTTGGGCCTCGACCTACGATCGGATCATCGATGACATCTTCGAAGTGCAGTCGGACATTGCGAGCGAGGTGGTCGGAAGACTGGGCGTCGCCTTGCCGGAAGACGAGCGGCTGCGGCTCCGCGCCCGTCCGGCGGCGAATCAAGAGGCCTACACCCTGTACCTGAAGGGCAGGTACTTCTGGAACAAGCGGACCAAAGGCAACGTCGAGACCGCCTTGCACTACTTCCAGCAGGCGGTGGACCAAGATCCGGGCTATTCTCGCGCCTGGGTCGGGATCGCCGATACCTGGATCTTTCGCGGTTGGTACAGCGTTCTGGCCCCGCGTGACGCCTTTCCCAAGGCCAAGAGCGCGGTTCTGAAAGCGTTGGAGTTCGACAGTACCTTGGCGGAGGCGCACGCGTCTCTGGGGCACATCCATCTCGAGTTCGATCACGACTGGGACGCCGCGGAGCGGGAATATCGTCGGGCGATCCAGCTCGATCCCAACTATGCCACCGCGCACCATTGGTATGGGGGCTATCTGTCAGCCATGGGCCGCCACCGGGAGGCGCTCCAGCAGGCTGAGACCGCGAGGCAGCTCGACCCGCTGTCGGGGATCATTCAGACCTGGGTCGGCCTTCGATACTACTTCGCTCGACAGTACGCCCCGGCCATCGCCGAGTATCGCAAGGCACTGGAGCTGGACCGCGATTTTGCTCCCGCCCATTGGCACCTCGGGTGGGCGTATGAGCTGTCCGGCCAACCGAAGCAAGGTATCGCAGAAGCGCAGCACGCGTTGGAGAACGATCCGGAGAATCTTCTCTACCTGGCGTCTCTCGGGCGTGCCTACGCGGTCGCGGGGAACGTCAAGGATGCTCGCGCCACGCTGGCGCGGTTGACCCGGGCATCCGAGACTCGCCACGTGTCCGCCTATCATGTGGCGCTCATCCACATCGCGCTCGGGGATCTGAAGACTGGCCTGGCCTGGCTGAATCGGGCGAGTGAGGAGCAATCGCCGTGGATCGGCTATATGAAGGTGGATCCCCGCCTGGATCCCGTGCGCTCTTATCCTGATTTCGCGGAGCTGCTTCGGAGGGCCCATCTGGATTCGTGATGGGGGTCACGGACTCGGCGCGGCGGTTCGGGCCGAAACCGTCGAGCGGCGAGCTGTATCCGTCACTCCGTGAGATACTGCATCGGCGGTGTCCCTACTGTCTGGGAGAACCTCGCTCAACACCGTGCGTGACGTCGTCGAGACCCGCGCCAGCTCGGCCACTGCCGGCGGCACCACCGCATCGCGCAGGCCCGCGAGCCCTCCGACCTGCGGCTCGGCTCAAGGTGAGCCGGAGCCGGCGGGAGTCGCTGGAGCGGTGGCTCGGCGCGACCTAGGCGCCGACCGTTCACCCATGAGCCTGAGCCGGGTTCGACAGCGGTGGCCGGCGCAGCGCCAGCGCGCTGAGGCTGCCCAGTACACCGGCGATCACCGCACCGGCGGCGAGCGCGGGTGAGCCGAGACCAGCCAGGCCCGACACTGCATCGAGCGAGTACTCCCCGAATCCGGTGAACGCGAGGGCCAGCGCACCGGCCGCATAGAGCAGCGGATGCTCGATGCCGGTCCGGTCCACGAAAAATCCGTTGCGCCAGTGAATGACGGCCATGGCGACTACCAGGACTGAGATAATCACCGCTGGACCGATCGGGCCCAGCAGGCCGAGCGCCACCAGTAGGCCGCCACCGAGCTCACCCAGGCCCGCCGCCGCCGCGAAGGCCTTGCCCGGACGAAAACCGAGGCTCTCGAAGAATCCACCGGTTCCGGCCAAGCCGTAGCCGCCGAACCACCCAAACAGCTTCTGCGCGCCGTGGGCCGCGAGCCCCAGCCCCAACACCAATCGAGTGATCAACAGACCTGCGCTCAGAGACGCCAGGTCTACCGGGGTTGTCGAAGGAATCGTCATCGGGTCTCCTCCTGCTGGGATAAATGTTATAACACCTATTATAGCAACGAAACAACCTCAGGTTCCCGACCGCACCACCTCCAGGTGTTGGATCAGGCTCTGGACTTGGCCGGGGCCGAGGGAGCCGGTGCGCTTCCGCTCGATCGCTTCCAGGGCGGGCTGGACCTCTTCAATCAGACGCAGCCCCTTGGGCGTGATCCGGGCGGTGACGTGGCGCCGGTCGTCCGGATCGCGCTTCCGAGCCACCAAGCCGGCATCGGTCATCCGGTCGAGGAGCCGGGGGACGTCGGGAAGCGGATTAATCAGCCGCTCGCCGACCTCGCGACCGCAAAGTCCCTTGGGTTCGGCCCCGCGCAGGATCCGGAGCACGTTGTACTGGGTGCTGGTGAGGTCGAACGGCTTGAGTGCCTCGTTGATCTCGTGCTCGAGTACGGCCGCGGTGCGCAGGATGCTGACTAACGCCTCCTGCCCCTGGCGGGGAAAGGGCTTGGTCTGCTTCAACTCGGCTAGCAGGCGACTGGTCATGACCTGATATTATATGTTATAACATATATTGTCAAGGGTACCCCGCGGAGCCCGGGTGGTTCCTAGTTTCGCCTCGTCAGCGCCTCGAAGCGGGGATTGCCCCGAAGCGGCGCCCATACCGGGTCGATCCGCAACCAACCTCCGGACGCGAGCGAGGGCACCGCGAGGAGCGCCTCCAGCTGGCTCACCGCGGAGTCCGCGTCGCCCAGCGTCGCGTACACCTCTGCCAACGCCATGGGACCCTCCAGGCCGAAGACCGCGTCCTTCGAGGGCGGCGTCAGGATCACGGCTCGTTTGCCGGCCTTGACCGCTTCCGCCCCACGTCCCAGGTGCGCATCGGCGATCGCGAGCTCCGCCTCGGTGAACGCATTGTCCTCGTGCCGCGCGATGACGGCCAGGGCTTCACTTCTGGTCGAATCGTCGTAGACCCGAGCCAGGCTCGGCTCGTTCCGGTAGCGGTAGAGGCTCCCCTTGAACACGAGGTAGGCCAGGGTATCGCCGTCCATGAGCGCCGGGGTGAGCGACATAAGCTCCGTCTGGTAGGTGCTGTCGGAGACGATCAGCGCATAGAGCGGGAGACACCCCAGTTCCCGATATCCCGACCCGAACAGCCGGCCGAAGGCCATCCGGCTCAGGGCCTGCCGCGCGACCTGCCGCGACCGCTCGAGGCTGCCGTCACGGTTCACATACAGCCGCATGAGGAGGTCGTAGGCAAAGGGCACATCCGGGCCCAGCGCCGCGGCTCGGTCCAGCGCCTGCTCTGCCTCGGTGTAGCGTCGCATCATGAGATAGGCTTCGCCCAGATCGGTGAGCACGAATCCCGAGCGCGGGTCGAGGCTCGACGCCCGCTCGAGGCTCGCGACGGCCTCATGCCATCGTCCCTGGCGCCGGAGGACCAAGCCCATCACGTCGGCCAGCTCGGCATCGTTCGGCTGTCCCTTGCTGGCGATGGCGAAGTGCTCCTGGGCGGAAGCGAAATCCGCATGACCCCAGAAGTAGTAGTAGCCCATCGCGGCATGAGCCTCGGGTAGCGTCGGGGCCAGGACCAGAGCTCGGCGGGCCGCCTGTCCGATCCGCTCCAGCTGTTGAGCGGAGCGATCTCTGCGGAACCGGTAGAGCAGGGCCTCCGACCGGGCCAGGCGCGCCCAGGCGAGGGCGAAAACGGCATCCCGTTCAATGGCCTGGCGGTAGAGCTGACCGGCGAGCTGCAAGTCCGGAACCGTGCCGCGGTCGAAGTACTGATTCGCCCGCAGGTAGTCGTCGTATGCCTCGGTACTCGTCGTCGCCGGTGCCGCCAGGGACTGCGGGACGTTCGCCGCCAGGGCCACATCCAGCGCCTGGGCTACTCGACTCGCGATGTCGGCCTGCACCTGGAAGACATCCGTCAGCGGCGCATTGAAAGGCTGGCTCCATCTGGTCGTCGGCGCCTCGCCGGGAACGACACGGATCAGCTCCGGGCTCACCTGTACCCTGCCCGGGTCACGCACTCCCTTGAGCCAGCGGATCTTGCCGATCAGCAGGTAGCTGACGCCGAGATCGCGGGCGATCTGCGGCAGGCTCTCGGTGGTGCGGCCGTAGGCGTTGGAGCTGCGGCTCGCGATCACCTCCAGCCCGGGAAGCGTCGCCAGCTTGCCTCTCAGCTCATCGGTGATCCCCTCGGCGAAGTACCCATCTACCGAGTCGCCCTCGTTCTCGAACGGCAGCACGGCGAGATGCCTGGGTCCGGCGGTCTCGCCTCGAGAATGGGTCTGTCGCCACGCGAACAGCAACGCGAGCGCCGCCGCGACACTGAGCCCGAGGCCCGCCAGACGGATCAGCAGCGGGCGTCGGCCGCTCCCCGGCACGGGCGCTACCGCGGTGGCCCCACCCGTACCGCCGTCATGCTCGAGCGCCTTCGCGAACTCGGAAGCTGTTGGGAAGCGATCCGCGGCGACCGGGGAAAGCGCCCGCCTGATGACCCGGTCGATGCCCGGCGACACGCTGGGCCTAGAGCGCCTGAGCGAGGGCACCGGCTCGCTGAGACGCTTGGTGACGATCGCCTGCGCCGTCGGGCCGGTGTAGGGAGGTTCGCCGGCGAGCATCTCGTAGAGCACGGCGGCCAGGCTGTACAGATCGGTTCGGCCGTCGAGCGCGCGATCGCCGCTCGCCTGCTCGGGGCTCATGTAGGCCGGTGTGCCGAGCGTCAGCCCGGTCTCGGTCAGCTTCCCGGCTTCCTCGCCGATGGCTCGCGCGATGCCGAAGTCGGCGACCAGCGTGTTGCCGTCGCCGGTGAGCAAAAGGTTCTCGGGCTTGATGTCGCGGTGAATGACGCCCTGGGCGTGGGCATAGGCCAGCGCTTGCGCGGCTTCACGCCCGATCCTGAGCGCCTCGTCGACCGGCAGCTGGACCTCGCGCTGGAGCCGGGCTCTGAGCGTGCCGCCCTCGACGTAGGGCATGGTGAACCAGAGCCGGCCGCCCGCCTCGCCCGAATCCAACACCGGAAGGATGTGAGGGTGCTGGAGCCGGGCGGTGAGGCGGATCTCCCGCTGGAATCGCTCCGGGCCCAGTGCGGCCGCCAGCTCCGGGTGGAGCACCTTGAGGGCCACCGGCCGCTCATGCTTGAGATCCTGGGCGAGGAGCACGGTCGCCATGCCGCCTCGCCCGAGCTCACGGCCGATGGTGTACCTGCCGGCCAGTTCGCTTTGGAGGAGAGCTCTGAGGTCTGCCACGGGGCACTCGGGTTATCGAAGAGGTAAGCCCGTCACCTCGCTTGGGTAGCACCCTTTAGCCGCTCGCCCGCCAACTCCAGGTCCTTCTTCCGGAGCGCCGCGGCCCTCGGCGTGAGCGCTGCCACCACGTCCCCGGGCACCAGGTCCTTCATCTGCTCGAGCTGGGCCGCGTTCCCCCGCTTCATCTCGGCGCGCTGCTCGGGCGACAGCATCGTGGTGTCCACCCCACCGATCGAAGGCGCCAGGTAGCTCGCCGCCGTAGAGAGGTTGCTGCGGATCACGTTGTAGCGCTCCGGGTCCACGCCCGCCGCCTTCGCCCCGGCGTCGGCCGTGGCCGTCTCCTGCAGGCTCATCAGCGCGGTCAGTGTATCGTTGCCGGTCTTCGCCTGCTTCAGCCTGGCAGTGGCGCCTTGCACGGCCGCGAGCTCGGCCGCCATGCCCTTCTCCCAGCGGTCGATGTCGGCCACGGCCAACGGGGTCTGCCCGGGATTGGAGACGGGCGTTGCCGCCGGCGCAGCAGTCGAATCGGCGGAATCCTGACCGGCCGTGGTATCGGCGGTGTCCGCGCCGGGAGCGGGCTTGACATCTCCTCCGCCGCAGGCGTAGAGAGTGAGGGCGAGCAAGTTGGCAGTCGTGCGGAGCAGTCGTTCGAGAGTCATCGAGTAGTTTCCGAGTTGTGATAGAGGGTGGGTTGGAGCTGGTCCAGCGAAGAATCGGCAGGAACGCGCCTTTGGTCCAGTGAGGGCACCGTGAAGCGCCGGAGCGTGCGTCTCATCTCCTGGAACATCCTGGCGGGCGGCGGCGCGCGTTGCGGCGCTATCCTCGAGGTGCTTCGCCGCTACGACCCTGACGTCATTGCCCTCCAGGAAACGATGCCGTCGCGGGCGACCGATCTCTGTCACGTGCTGGGCAAGGCGGGATACGCCCATCGCTTCAGTACTCCCCGGCTCCACCACCGGGGCCAGTGCGTCCTGTCCCGCCTTCGCCTCGCGCGGATCACGGGTCCACGACCCCCGCACGCCCGCTTCTACCCCCGAGGCTGGCTCGAGCTCGAGCTGATCGAGTCGGGGCTGAGGCTCGCGGCGGTCTATGGGCCGCCGGCCGGTCCTCCCATTGCCGCCTTCTGGAGCGCCGCCGCGGACTGGCTGACCCGCCGCACTGCTCGACGGTTCCTCATGCTGGGCGACTTCAACGCGGGCGCCTCCCTGGTCGATGCCGCGGATTACCGGTTCAAGGCGGGCGCTGCGTTCGCACGCTTGGCCGGGATAGGGCTGGTGGACCTCTGGCGACGGGAGCATGGGGAGAGCCGGGAGCACACCTGGTTCAGTAGTCCAGGCCATACGCGGGTCGGGCGTGGGTTCAGGATCGATCACGCCTTCGCGTCGCCCGCCGTCGCCGAGCGGGTGACCAGTTGCCGGTACGACCATCAAGTGCGGGAGCTCGGCTGGTCGGACCACTCGTTACTGGTTGTGGACCTCAATCTGTGAGTCGGCCAAGGTGGAGGCGCATACAGCTCGAGTCGTGGGACATTTTGTCGGCTTGCATGCCCCTATCAGCTTCCTCATTGATAGAGCGCCAGCGACCGAAGCCACGAGCCAAAATGGCCCACGTTCAGCGCCCAAGGAGACATCCCATGCCAACCCTTCACCGCATCCTGATTGGAGCGGTCTCCCTCGCCCTTGCTGCCGCACCCCGTGTCGCGCACGCCCAGGACACCAGCAAGGCCATGGCCCCGAAGACGCACGCGGTTGCTCACGGCGACACCGGCGCGGCGGCCAAGGCAACCACCGCATCGGCGGCCAAGCAGATCGACATCAATAGCGCCAGCAAGGATTCGCTGGAGACGCTCAAGGGCATCGGCGACGCGTATGCCGCCGCGATCATCAAGGGACGGCCGTACAAGAGCAAGAAGGAGCTGGTGGACCGGAAGATCATCCCAGCTGCCACCTACTCGAAGATCAAGTCTCAGATCATCGCGAAGCAGAGCTAGCTAAGGCCCCCTGACTAGTTGAACGCTCCAGCCGCCGCCCGAGTCGTCCTCATCGGCGGCGGCTGGCCTCAGATACGCTGGCTTGACCCTCCTTCAACGGCGGGATATAGTGGCCCCCGGGAGGGCCACAGTCCCACACGCCCCCCATCACCACCTATCGACACCGAGTTGCTCCCGAGGCCTGCGACTGGTCAACCGGGCCCATTTCTTCGGGATCGCCGGCCGGATGCTGCAACGGATTTTGGCCCAGGACCCACTCAGCGCACGATGAACCCCGAGAGCTGGCCCCAGGTCAAAGCGGTCTTCGAGGAGGCAGCGAGCCTTCCTCCAACTCAGCGGGCGGCATTCCTGGCCCAGGCCTGCGGACCTGATGCGTCACTCCGTGCAGAGGTGGAGTCCCTGCTCGCCGCCAATGACAGCGCACAATCCTTCCTCGCCGAACCGCCCCTGCCGCTTTCTCCACCCGGATCGTCGTTGCACCTCACTCCCGGCCAGATGCTCGGCCGGTATCGGGTGGTCTCGCTGCTGGGCTCCGGGGGCATGGGCGAAGTGTACCGAGCGGAAGACACTCGGCTGGGCCGGAATGTGGCGCTCAAGCTGCTTCCGCTGGAGCTGAGCGAGGACCCTGATCGCCTTCAGCGCCTGGAACGCGAGGCCCGGACCGCATCCAGGCTGGCCCATCCGAATGTGTGCGTGATCTACGAGATCGCTGACACGGACGACGGCCAGCGCTTCATCGCGATGGAATACGTCGAGGGCGAGTCGCTGCGGGCCACCCTCGACCGCCACGGTCATGCCGGCACCAGGATGCCCGCGGGAGAGGCGATTGGTCTGGCGATGCAGATCGCCGCGGGCCTGGGCGCCGCCCACGCGGCCGGGATCGTGCATCGAGATATCAAACCGGAAAACGTCATGCGGCGGCCTGACGGCCTCGTCAAGGTGCTGGACTTCGGAGTGGCCAAGCTGACGGCCGCGGAGCCGCTTCGGGAGCAACTTGTCGCGCAGACTGAGCCCGGCACGATGGTCGGCACCGTCAGCTACATGTCGCCCGAGCAGGTGCGCGGCCTCCCGGTGGACTCCCGGAGCGATGGCTGGAGCCTGGGCGTCCTGTTGTTCGAGCTGCTGACGGGGAAGCGTCCCTTCGGTGGCGAAACGGCGGCGGACGTGATGGTGTCGATTCTGGATCGAGCCCCCCACCGCCTCGCGGAGTTCGCTCCTGAGCTGCCCGAGGCCTTGCAGAGAGTGATGGACCGGGCGCTGTCCAAGTCACCGGAAGCGCGCTATGCCACGATGCAGGAGCTGGTGTCCGACCTGCAGCTGAGCGAGGTGAAGGGCGGGGAGCCACCACGACGGCAACGGCTTCGGAAGCCCATCCGCTCGCCCGTTCGCATCGGGGCCCTGGTCGCCGTAGTGGGCGCGCTCACGGGTGTGGCACTGTTCGGACTACTCCGTGCGGGACCACGGCCGTCCAAGGTGAGGCTGGCGGTGCTCCCCTTCCAGCCGGTGGGCGGCCCGCTGGACACCGCGTATGCCGAAGACGTGTCGGACCGAGTCCGCGCCAATCTCATGTCGTTGCCCGGGCTCGCCGTGGCATCGCGGGGCAGCTCGCGCCCCTACGCGAGTACCCGCGAGCCCGCCTCCGTGATCGGACGGGAGCTGGGAATGGACTTCCTGCTTTCGGGTACAGCCGGCTGGCGCGAGGCGAGCGGTGAGCCCGCCCGGATCGCGCTGACGGCGCGGCTGGTGAGCGCCTCCTCGGCTTCCGTGATCTGGCAAGAGAGCTTCGAGAGTCCGCTGGACCAGGTATTCGAGACCCAGTATGAAGTCGCGGTGCAGGTGGCGAGAAGACTCGGGATCAGGCTGGCGGACTCGGTCCGGGCCCAGCTGGGTGAATCGCCGACTCGCAACGCGCAAGCCTACGAGGCATACCTCCTGGGCCAGCAGGCGCAGTACGCGAGCGCGAGCGAGAACGATCCTCCATCGCTTCGCCGGGCCATCGTTCACTACCGGCAGGCGATTGCGCTCGACTCTGATTATGTGGAGGCCTGGGCCTACCTCTCGAAGGCGAGCTCGGCGCTCTACGACAACGCACCCCCCAACCCGGCCATCGATCGGGAGGCGCGCGAGGCGGCGGAGCGCGCGCTCGCGCTGGCCCCGCGCGGCATCCAGGGCTACCTCGCGCTGGCAGCTTACCACACCCATGTCACTCACGAGCCGGCCCGGGTTCTCCTGGACCTGGCAAAGGTGCGGGAGCTCAGACCGCGGGATGTGGACGTTCAGGGTAGTGCACTGTTGACTGCCGGCTACCTGGAGAAGGGGCTGGGACTGTGGGACTCAGCGGCAGTTCATCTCGAGCGAGCCCATGCGCTCGCTCCCAGAGAATTGCTGCCGCTGGAAAACCTGGCCGAAGTAGAGCTCTGGCGCCGGCAGTATCCGCGGGCGCGACGGGCCGCCGATCAGGGTCTGGCGCTCCTTCCGACCAATCTGAGCCTTATCCAGACCAAGGTCATGATCGCGGTGGCGGAAGGCGATCTGGCCGGCGCCAGAGCAGTCCTTGCTGCCGTGCCGAAGGCCGTGGACTCAGCCAAGGTCGTCGCCTGGATGGCGGAATACAACGAGCTCATGTGGGTACTCAACGATGCGCAGCAACGGCTGCTCCTCCGGCTCCGCCCCGAGGCGTTCGGCGACGATCGCGGTGACTGGGGCCTGGCCCTGGCCCAGACGCTCTGGCTGGCGGGCGACCGGGCCAAAGCACGGATCTACGCCGATTCGGCGCGGATGGCGTACGCGGAGCACGTGAGGGAGAACCCGGATGACGCCGTCTATCACATAGACTACGGGCTCTCCTTGGCGATACTGGGTCGCCGCACGGCGGCCGTGCTCGAGGGTGTGCGTGGGGCGGCACAGCTTCCGATTCGTAGAGACCACCTCGACGGCCCCTACGTCCAACACCAGCTCGCAAGGCTCTACATCCTTGTGGGCGAGCCAGAGAAGGCGATGGATCAGCTCGAGCTATTGCTCCAGATACCCTTCTATCTCTCCCCCGCCTGGCTGAGAGTGGATCCCAACTTCGATCCGCTCCGAGCCAGCCCCCGATTCCAGAAGCTCATCGGGCAAGGCGGGTAGCCGCTCTACGGCGAGGTTCTTGGGGTCTGGCCGATTCTGCCCATGTAATTTGCCCAAGAGCCGATTATGGTGCGGAAGAGAGTACACTGGTAACGTGCCATGTCATCCTTCATTTCTACCGCTCCCCTTCGTCGTGAGATTCAGCATTCCTTCCCTGACCGACCGTTCGCCATCCAGCTTTGGGATGGCACGGGCGTGCCCGCCACCAACGGGGGCGGTCCCACCATCACTGTCCGCTCCGCTCGCGGGGTCGCTCAGGTACTGCACGCTCCCGGCCAGCTCGGCCTGAGCCGAGCCTATGTCGCCGGCGAGCTGGAGGTGAGCGACCTCGACGCGCTGGTGGACGTAGCAGACGCCTGGCATCCGCCCGTTCTCTCGGCCCGCAGCCGGGCTCGGCTCATGCTTGCGGCCGCCCGTGCCGGCGGCGCGGGCGGGACCGGCCCGACGCCGGCGTCCGAGCTGCGCCCGCACGGCGTGCTGCACTCGCGTGGCCGCGACGCGCAGGCGGTCCGGCACCACTACGACGTGTCCAACGAGTTCTTCGCGCTCTTCCTCGATCGCTCGATGACCTACAGCTGCGCCTTCTTCTCCCGTTCACTTCACCCCGGCTCGTTGGAGGCGGCGCAAGAAGCCAAGCTGGAGCTGACCTGCCAGAAGCTCGCGCTTGCGCCCGGCCAGCGGCTGCTCGATGTGGGATGCGGATGGGGTGCGCTCGCTCTCCATGCCGCCACGCGGCACGGTGTGCGTGTCATGGGAATCACGTTGTCCGAGCCCCAGGCTGCCCTGGCCCGGGAGCGGGTTCGCCTGGCAGGGTTGGCCGATCGGGTGGAGATCCGGGTCCAGGACTATCGCGACCTCGCCGGCGAGCAGTTCGACGCGATCGCCAGCATCGGCATGGTGGAACACGTCGGCGCCAAACGGATCGACCTGTACGCCGGGCGGCTGGCCGGCCTGCTCCGGCCCGGAGGCAGGCTGCTCAATCACGGCATCGCCCGGCTCTATGACGGAGACACCTGGGTGTTCACCAGACGCTATGTCTTTCCGGACGGCGACCCGCTGCCGCTATCCCGGGTGCAGCGTGCCTTGGAAGGCGCGGGCTTCGTGACCGAACATGTCGAGGGATTCAGGCGGGACTACGTCGAGACCCTGCGCCACTGGATCCGGCGGCTCGACCGACATCGCGCGGATGCCGTCCGGCTTGCGGGCGAGGAGCGGGTCAGGGTGTGGCGGCTGTATCTGCGCGGGGCGCGCAAGAGCTTCGAATCGGAGTTTACTTCGGTCTATCAGGTGAAGTGCAGGCGCCGGTGAAGAGTGAAGAATGAAGGGTAAAGAGTGAAGTCCTCCACCCATTTCGGTGCAGCCAGGATCCTTCCGCTTCACTCTTCACGCTTCACTCTTCACCCTTCACCGCGGTCGCCAGCACCGCGGGCGAATCGAATCCCACGCCGCTCTCATCGAACGTGAGGAACGGCCGCAAGGCGGTCTCCCCTTCCTCGAGAATCTTCTCGATGAGGCCCTCCTCCAGCGTGATCCCCACGATGCGCAGCCAATCGCGGACGTCCACCTCGAGCATGATCCGGACGCTGGGGAAATGGCCTCGTCCCTGCTGTAAAGCGACCTTGGCGCCCGTGATGCCAGCGGCGGCGCAGAGCTCGGCCATTCGCTGGGGGTCCCCCAACGCAAAGGGCGCTCGCAGCGCGTCGCCGGCCTCCCTGCCGGCCAGGCGTTCCACCAGCGCCACCTCCGCCGCGTAAGCCGGCGTATCGGCGAGTGAGCCCCACACGGCCACCGCGAATCGGCCGCCGGGGACCAGCACCCGCATCATCTCCCGAAGGCCCGCCATCTGATCGTGGAAGAACATCAGCCCGAACTGGCTGACGACCGCGTTGAAGGATTTGTCAGGGAACGGCAGCGCGTCGGCGCTGCCCTGCTGCCACCTGACGCCAGGGCTCAGCCGGACCGCGACCGCCAGCATCTCGGGACTCAGGTCGAGACCGGTGACCGCACCCGACGGCCCCACCCGGCGAGCGGCTTCGCGGGTGAGCACGCCGGTGCCGCAGGCTACATCGAGTACCCCGTCTCCGGGTTGGATTCTGGCAGCATCGGCGACCCGGGGTGCCCATTCCTGCATCAGCGCGGGGACCAGCAGCTCCTGATAGCCCGCGGCCGCGTCGAGGTCCCTCACGGCATCACACCTTCGCCGTCTGCATCCTCTCCCGCATCGCCGCCATCTCCTCCCGGTTCGGCCCATAGATCCCCGGCGACTTGCCGCCCGCCAGCCGGCACAGCAGCGAGAGCTGACCCCGATGATGGATCAGGTGCATCAGCGTCGCACCCCAGAGGATGTCCCGGATCGGCATTCGCCGGTCGGCGAACCGGATCTCCCGATCCAGGTCCGCATCGGTGAGGTCCTTGAGCCGGGCTACCGCCTCGTCGTGCACCCGGCGGTATCCCGGCGCCAGCAGCTGAATCTCGCGGGGACGCTGGAGGTTGGGCGGCGCCTCCTGAAAGGTCACCGCGTCCCTGGTGATGCCATAGCTGATATAGCCTTCGATTTCGCTCAGATGCCACGCCATCTCGCCCAGCGAGCGGCCGCCGGGATCGGGGCGGAAGTCGTACTGATCGCCGGGGAGCGCCTCAAGCAGTCTGGTGGTGAGCCCAGCCTCCATCTCCCACACCTGCCGGAACCGCTCCAACTCATTGATGGGTGCCATTGGGTCCTCCTGTTAGCTGATAGCTGATAACTGTTAGCTGATAGCTGATAGCTGTTAGCTGTTAGCTGTTAGCTGATAGCTGTCAGCTGTCAGCTGTTAGCTGTCAGCTGTTAGCTGTTATCTCTACCTTGTTCGCATGCCGGGCAAAGCATCTCCACCCGCCAGCCTCGAGCCGCCACAGGTTGGTGAACCGCCGGTGAGTGATGGTCTCGTCTCCCGGATCGGTCACCCGGTCGCTGCCCATCACGACCACGACATCGTTGTGGCGGATCATCTGCTCGATCTGCGAGGTCAGGGACGAGTGCCGGATGCGACCGGCCTCGAGCAATGCCAGCGTGCGCTGCTTGTTGTTCACGAAGTTGAGCGGCGAGTTGACCAGAAAATCGTCAGTCCAGAGCTGGTCGAGTGCCGCGAGGTCGGCGGTGAGAAAGGCGACGCGGTTCTCCTCCTCGCGCGCGAGGATGTCCTGTTCCCATTCCATGCTCATCACATCTCCTCTTGGTATAGATCGCACCGACGGCGACCGGGCCGGCGGCGCCGCCGTCAGACAAGGATAACGCCGGGGGCGCCGCCCTCGGGAGGAGTTGTGGTGACCGAGAGGGACGTGAGACCTTACGGGGGGACGGGAGGGAGCCTGGCGCTAATGACCCACTCCGAGCAGGAACAGCAGCACGATGATGATGCCGGGCACCCCGAGCAGCCAAAGCAGAATGAGCGCCATCGCCAGTCTCCTTTCCCCTTCGAGGGGATGGTCAGGCCGCGGCCGCGCGGTCGCGGGTGCGGTAGTGGGTAAACGTCATGGGCTCGCCCGAGGCCATCCAGCCGCCGAGGACCGCGCCGATCAGGCCAATCAGGAGCGCCACTGCGGTAGCTAGCGCGTTGTTGCGGACCGCAACCGCCATGTCCACATCGGAGAGGGGCGTGGCACCCGCGGCGATGGTGGAGAGGCCTCCGTACCAACCGCCGATGTGGCCCACCGCCCCCAGGGCGCCCAGGATGAGCAGCATCGGGATCGTGACCAGCCACACGATCGCCCCGTGAAGGATGGCCGGTTCCGACCGGACTCGACCGGCAATCCGCGCCGCCACCCAGCCGCCCGCCACGTAGCCGAAGAAGGCACCGCCCACGGAGAAGATCAGGCCGATCAGGTGCACCTTCTTCCAGTCCACGTACTGGGCCGCCTCGTTGGCACCGAGCGCGACACCTACCAACCCGATCAGGAGGCCGATGGCGAGGGCCGTCAGGGCGCCTACCCAGATGGCACTCCAGGATACCGGCCAGATCACCCACTCCGGGTCTTGCCGCTGCAGCATGCCTCCCTCCCTTCGGATGCACACCAATTCGCCGACGCGTGCCTTCGCCTGCTCGCCAGAAGCGAGGCAATGCTAGGCAATCGCGCCGCCGCCTGCGGCGACGCACGTCACACCTAGGGCCCGCTATCTTGCTGTTTCATGAGCGGCCCCGTTCTGGTGACCGGCGGCTCCGGGTTCCTCGGCAGCTATGCCCTCGCCTACCTCCTCGCCGCCGGCTGGCCTGTCCGCACTACGGTGCGGAGCCTGACCCGGATGCCCGACGTGCGAGCGATGCTGCGCCGGGCCGGCGCCGAGCCGGGTGAGCGGCTGGGGTTCTTTGCCGCGGATCTGGAGCGTGACGCCGGATGGAGAGACGCGATCGCCGGCTGTGCCTACGTGCTCCATGTAGCATCGCCCTTTCCCGCGGGTCCGCCCAGGCACGAGGATGAGCTGATTGTTCCGGCGAGGGAGGGCACGCTCCGGGTCCTGCGTGCCGCCCGCGATGCCGGGGTGAAGCGGGTGGTGCTGACCTCCTCCTTCGCGGCGGTGGGCTACGGACACCCGCCGCGGGCAGCCCCCTTCGACGAAACCATCTGGACCGATCCCAACACCAAGGTGTCGGCGTACGTGAAATCGAAGACGCTCGCGGAGCGCGCGGCGTGGGACTTCGTCGCGGCCGAAGGGCGTGGCCTGGAGCTTTCGGTGATCAATCCGGTGGGCATCTTCGGGCCGGTGCTGGGCCCCGACTACGCCAGCTCGGTCCTGCTGCTGAAGCGGTTGCTCGACGGTGCCGTGCCTGCCTGCCCGCGGCTCTGGTTCGGCGTCGTCGACGTGCGCGATGTCGCCGACCTGCACCTCCGGGCGATGACCCACCCCGGCGCGAACGGTGAGCGGTTCCTCGCGGTGGCCGGCGACTTTCTGCCGATCGTCGAAATTGCCCGGATTCTGAAGCGGCGGCTGGGCCCCAGGGCACGGAAGGTGCCCACGCGCGAGCTCCCCAATTTCGTGGTACGCATGGCCGCGTTGTTCTCTCCCACCGCGCGCCAGATGCTGCCCGAGCTGGGCAAGGTCAAGAACGCCACCGGCGCAAAGGCGAAGCGGGTGTTGCAATGGTCGCCGCGGTCGATCGCCGAGACTCTCATCGCCACGGCGGAGTCGCTGAATGACGACTATCGCCCGCCCGGGATGCGCGGTATCGTGGGAGACTCGCTCCTACAATGAGTGCCCGAGGCGCTTACCCGTCCCGGCGCGCCCTCGCGTAGGCGGAGTTCTGGAACTCCCGGCGCCAGGGACGCCGTGGGATCCTTGTCCCGAACGAAACTGGTATTCGCTGCCGTCCGCGCCTTTAAGTCGCAGCGACTTGGTCTGACTACCCGTGCGCGCCTGAATCGGGGTGAGGCCTTATGGCGCGGAACAATCCACCCTTCGCATACTGCGGCCCAGGTGATTGGAGTCCCTCTCATCCTGGCATCCTCAGCCAGAGTTACGACTGATCACGGCTTGAGGATTTCAAACTACCGGCCGGCTTGCAATGTCGCTGCCTCGAATTCAGGGCAGCACGCCGAGCTCGTCCAGAGACGCTCTAAGCTCCGCGGGGTCCTGATACACCCGGAACGCTCCCGCGCGTACCAGCTCGTCTTCTCCGTAACCGCCGCTCAGCAGGCCGACGCTCAGCATGCCGGCGCGGCGGGCCGCCAGAAGATCCCACACCGCGTCGCCCACGACGTAACAATCGCCCGGCGCAACGCCAAGCTGCTGCTGGCAGCGCAGAAAGAGATCCGGCGCCGGCTTCGCCCTCTGGACGTCTCCCCGCTCGACCACGACGGTCTCTGGGCCTACGCCTAGCGCGGCGAGAGAGCCGTTGATCTCGGGCCGCTTCCCCGAGGTAGCGATGCCGTGGACTATGTGACCCGCTCGCAGGTCTCGGAGAAGGTCGATCGCCCCCGGCAGCGGGCGGCGCACCGGCAGGAGCTCGCGGAACAACTCTCCATGGCGGCGCTGCAGGCTCTCCGCCTCGTCACTGGTGAGGGTGCGACCGAGCTCCCGGGCAACAGCCCGAGTGAACAGGCCTCCGCTCATGCCGATCCGCCGGTGGATGCGCCAGCCGTCGATGGCCATCCCCGCCTCGGCCAGGGCTCGTTGCCAGGCGAAGACGTGGGCGTAGACGGTGTCGATCAGGGTGCCGTCCAGATCGAAGATCAGCGCGGCCATGGCCCGAACAATATCACCCTGAGGCCGACCGCGAGTCTGTCTCGATCACGGCGATCCGGGCGACGACCAATGAGCCCAATTCCTCCCAGCTTACGTATAAGAGAGTAGGGAACCGACCGGCCAGTGCCGGCGTTCCAGACCACGAGGAGGATGTCCCTATGCGAGCTCCCATCTTTGGTCTCAGCACGGCGCCCGTGCCTGACGTCAAGTCGGAGCTCCGCCTCCAGATCGAGCGAGACCTGCTAGTGCTCGTCTACCGGTCGCCCAAATAGCGCGCGGTCCTTCTCCGCGCCCGGGCGGCGATCCTCTGAAAGTTGAAAAGGCGATTCGGAACGACCTGAGGACGATGCAGAACGGCAAATGCCGCTGCTGTTCGGCTGGATGGCATTCCGGTCCATGGGGGACCCCGATGGGCATCACGAGCGCGCTGCACGTTCCGATGCCCTCGCAAAATGGAAAATCTGAGGCCGGAGCCCCAACGCGAGCACGCGAACGAAGCATCTCGAGGCCGTATATCTTGGTGGGATGAAGGAATTCCCCCCGCCCCCCGCACTGGCCCCCTTCGTCGAGTGCTTCTGGTTGCGGCGTCTTCGAGCCCTGGACCAGCCGGCTGCTCCTCACCGCGTTCTCCCCGATGGCTGTCTCGATATCGTTGTGGGTCCTCGCGACGCGATCGTCGTGGGAGCGATGACCCGCCCCATTCTGGTCACGCCGGATGATGCTGCCGGGTTGCTCGGTGTCCGGTTCCGGCCCGGCATGGCGACGGCATTTCTTCGGATCCCCGCGGCCGCGCTCACCGACGACAACGTCCCGCTCGAAGCCCTCTGGGCCGACGGCAACGACGTGGCGGACTATGTGGGCTCGGCGCTCGGCACCGACCAGGCAGTCCCGCGGTTGGCCGAGACGCTGACCTCGCGCTTGTCACGCCTTGCCAGCGTGCCGCGGGATCTCTTGGCCGCGGTCGAGCGGATCATGGCCCGCGGCGGCCGGATCGACGTCTCCCGCCTGTCGGCGTCCCTCGGCGTCACCCGCCAGCACCTGGCTCGCCGCTTTGCCGCCCACGTCGGGGTGACGCCGAAGATGTTCTGTCGGGTTGTCCGGCTATGGAAGGTGATCCGCTCAACCGATGGCGGCAGAGTGAATTGGGCCAGCCTGGCTGCGGACCTGGGCTACAGCGACCAATCGCACCTGGTGACCGAGTTCCGCACACTCACCGGGCTCACCCCTTCACATTGGGCCGCCTCCCGCCGCTCCGGTTCCAAATCTCCAAGCCAGGGGCGCGTTAGCGCCCTATCGTAGGGCGGTCCCGGTAAACGGGGGAGCGGGAAATGGTAAACGGTGCGGCATGCTGGGCACCCACTTCCCGTTCACGCTTTACCGTTCACCATTCACTGCTTTCCTGGAGGTCCGCGTGTCGTCTGTCGGCAAACTCAACAAGCTCTCGCCCGTTCTCGTGGTCGATGCGATCGAACCCTGTCTCTCTTTCTGGGTGGACCGGCTGGGCTTCGCCAAGATCGCGGAGGTGCCCGAAGGCAACCGGCTGGGCTTCGTGATTCTCCAGAAAGATGGGATCGAGGTGATGTACCAGAGCCGGGAGAGCGTTCGAAAGGATATCCCGGCCATGGCCAATGTTCCGGCCGGGGGCACCAACCTGTACATCGACGTGGCCGACGTGGCCGCGATCGAGAAGGCGGTCAAGGGCCTGGAAGTCGTCGTGCCCCGGCGAAAGACGTTCTATGGGGCGGATGAGATCGGGGTGCGGGAGCCGGGAGGGAATGCGGTGATCTTTGGGCAGCAGGGGTAAGGGCGGGAAGGGCGGGAAAGGCGGTACGGGTTCGAAACAATATGGCCTCAAGCCTAGCAACCCACGCTTCGTTCCCGTCCTTCCCGTCCTTCTACAGCAGCTTCACCATCCACTCGCCCAGCACAAACCCCACTGCGGCCACACCGAGGCCGACGATGAACATGTCGAGCCCACTGCGAAAGATCCCCCGCCCGGTGAAGAAGCTTCGTGCCGCACCGACCGCGAAGTGCGAAATCATCGCCACGGCGAACGAGGTCCAGATCGCCCACCGCTCGTTTGCCAGGAGCAGCGGTGCGACCGGAATGAGGGCGCCGAGCGCGGTGGCAAGTCCCGTGACCCACCCCTCGCGAAGCGGTGTGCTGGTCGCCTCGCCGATCTTGAGCTCCTCCCGCACCTGCTCCTCGAGGGCGCGCTCCGGATCGCTCATGAGCTGGGTCGCCAGGGTCTCGGCCTGGTGCTCAGGAATCCCCTTGGCCTGATAGAGCAGGCTCAGCTCCTCGCGTTCCAGCTCCGGCATCAGCCGGATCTCCTCCCGCTCCATCGCGATCTCGTGCTCGAACACCTCGCGCTCGCTCTTGGCGGCCAGGTATCCCGAGGCCCCCATCGAAAGCGCGTCGGCGACGGACCCGGCCAGGCCCGCGACGATCACGGCGTGCTCCACCGAGGCGAGACTGCCCTGGGCGCCGATCATGCCGGCCACCAGCCCGAAGTTTGCGGTCAGCCCATCGTTGAACCCGTACACCACGTTCCGGAGAAACCCGCCTGCGCCGGTCTTGTGCCAGGGCTCGCCTCCCGTCCCGCTCATCTGCGCCAGGGTCTCGGCGTGCTCCTTCGACTCCTTCGCCAGGCGCAAGGCAGTCGGCCCGACCGCACTGTCCGGCGCGCCGCGGTAGAGGTTGAGATAGCCCTTGACCTCGCGTCCCTCTTCCTCGAGGAGCATGGGCAGCAGGATCCCGCTTCCCACCTGCCGGGCGACCCAGGCGCGCAGCCGGGCGCCGCGGGACGGCTCCGGGACCGGGGTAGGCTGGCCGTTGTCGTCCAGCAGCTTACGCCACATCTCCACGTGCCGGTCCTCGACCGACGCCAGCTTGCGGTACAGCTCCGCCTTGGAGGCGTCTCGCTCCGCGCTGGCCAATTCCCTATAGAGGAAGGCCGCGTCGGCCTCGTCCTCCAGGTGGTGGAGCCAGATGTTCAGGTCGCGGGGGCTGAGAGTGGGCATGGGAGGAGTATAGGTGAACTGGGGTGATGGGTGAAAGGTGAACGGCGAAGGGGCCGCCGCTCCTCACCTCCGGTACTTCGTTGGTGCTTTTCCCCTTCAGTCTTCACCCCTCACTCTTCACCCTTCACCTCCAAAGACCAGAGAGAGCATTAACTTGCAGCCAGCCAGGGGAGACGCCACTGCGACTCTCCGGGAAGCCCCGGCATCCTTGTTTCACGATGACCAGGACACTGCTCATGGATTCCTACCTTCTCGCCGATGCCGAGACGGTGGTCGCTCGCGCCCGGGCGGGAGATCTGGACGCCCTCGAGGCACTGTACCGTGCCTTCGAGGTTCCGGTGTACAACCTGGCCCGGCGGATCTGTCGAACCGCCGAAGACGCCGAAGACGTGCTCCAGGAGACCTTCTTCGAGGTCTGTCGCAGCATCGGGCGGTATCGCGAAGAGGGCAGTCTCTGGGGGTGGGTTCGGACGATTGCCGCAAGCAAGGCCCTCATGCGGCTCCGTCGCAACAAGTATCGTGAAACCGAAGAGCTGCACGATGAGGTCCTGGGAAGGCACCGGGAGGACAGTCATCTCCGGATGGATCTGGAGGCCGCCCTCGAGCGGCTTTCCGAGACCTCGCGAGCAGTGGTGTGGCTGCACGATGTCGAGGGGTATACCCACGAAGAGATCGCCGAGATGATGGGGAAGACCCCGAGTTTTTCGAAGTCCCAGCTGGCCCGGGCTCATGCTCGACTCCGTCGCTGGCTGGGGGAGGAGGGTTCATGAGTCATCTCTCGATGGAAGAGCTGGTGGCCCTGCGGGAGCCCGGTCTGGAGCCTGGGGACGCGGTGGCGCGAGAGCACCTGCAGGCCTGTCTGCAGTGTCGGGCGGAAATGGAGCGGCTCCATCAGCGGGTCGCTCGGCTCAAGGCCCTGCCGCCGCTTCGCCCGGCACGGGATCGATGGCCCCAGGTGGAAAGCCGGCTGCTGACCGAGCGCCGCCGCCATCGGACCCGAAACGCCGGGTTGGCGGGCCTGGCCGCCGCTGCTTCGATTGCGCTCGGCCTCGCTCTCACCCACACCGCCCCTCCTCCCGACCAATTCGCGCAGTCCCAACAAATCGAGGAAGCCATGCAGCGCTCTCAGGCGCTGGAGAGCGAGCTGAGCCAGTTCAACCCCGAGGGTCGGGTCCTGGATGGGCGCACCGCCGGTATCGCCCAGGAGTTGGAGGATCGGATCGCCCAGGTCGACCGCGAGCTCGAGATGACCGACCTGCAGGGTCGGGAGGCGCGCGACTCGTCTCTGCTGCAGCTCTGGCGGGAGCGGGTCGGGCTGTTGGATGCGCTGGTCGATGTCCACGTGACCCGCGCCAGTAACGTGGGGCTCTGATCCCCACCCCGAAGGAGCTCATCATGCGATTCCATCCCCTTTACGCGATCCTGGGGCTCGGCTATCTGGTCGCCGGCATGCCCGAGGTCGCCCGAGCGCAGGGCAACGATACGACGCCTGCTCCCGACCGGATGGAAATGCGCCCCCGACGGGTGCCGGAATCCCTCATGCGAGTCGTGATGACCCGACGGGCCCGGCTGGGCATCAAGGTCAACCTCCAGGTGCGAGCGACCGACTCTATCGGGGCGTACGTGGACGCGGTCACCCCCAGTGGACCCGCCTCCAAAGCCGGGATCCGCTCGGGCGACATCATCACCAAACTCGATGGCAAGCCTGTGCTGACCTCCCGGGAGACCGACCAGGCCGATCGGCGCCACTCGCAGCCGGGCCTCCGACTGATCGAGCTCGCCGCCCGGCTCGAGCCCAACGACACCGTGGCGCTCGAGTTCCGCCGGGGGAAGGATCGCAAGACGGTCTCCGTGGTGACGGAGGACGAGCCGGACGTGTGGGAAGGCCCGGCCGGTCCTCCTGCCCACGCGTTCAGGTTCCGCGGCCCCGACGGGGACGGCCGGATGGCGGTGGGCGGCTTTATGGATCGTTGGGACTTCCCGGGCCGGCCGCTGGCTGAATTGGAGCTGGCCCCGCTCAACCCCGATCTGGGCCAGTACTTCGGAACCTCCGATGGGGTGCTGGTGATCAGCGTCCCCAAGGATTCCGGCCTCGGACTCAAGGGTGGGGACGTGGTCCAGGCAGTGGACGGCCGGAGGCCGGCCAGTCCATCCCACCTGCTTCGGATCCTCCGAAGCTATGAGAAGGGCGAGACCTGCAAGCTCGACATCCTGAGAAACAAGAAGCACGAAACCGTCACGGCCCACCTGGACGAATCCGAGCACTGATGTGCTCTTGCTCACAGAGGTTTTGGGGGTACGTTAGCTATTAGTTGCGCCCACTCTGGAGGCAAATATGGGATTCCTGTGGACCCTGATCATCGGGCTGATCGTAGGAGCGATCGCCAAGCTCCTGATGCCCGGCCGCGATCCTGGCGGGTTTATCGTCACCATGCTACTCGGCGTCGCGGGTGCCTTGTTGGCGGGCTTTCTCGGTCGAGCGCTGGGCTGGTACTCTAATCCGGGTGAGGGCCCGGGCATCATCGCCTCCATCATCGGCGCGATGATCCTGCTGCTGCTTTACCGGCTCTTCCTGGGACGCAGAGGGACCACAGTTCCTTAGGGGTGTAGGGCGGTAAAGGCGGGAAGGGCGGTAAAGGCGGCAAGGATGATCAT
>DATBKD010000132.1:0-18877 GCA_036556025.1 Gemmatimonadales bacterium
GCTGATAGCCGTTAGCTGTTAGCTGTTAGCTGTTAGCTGTTAGCTGTTAGCTGCTAGCTGTTAGCTGTTAGCTGTTAGCTTCTTTCCCATGTGGCATCCAAACCCTTTCATCAAATACCCCATCCCGGACACGCACCCGCCCACCGCCCAGCAGGCGGCGCGGGCGCTCTGGTTCCGCCCGCTCAGCTCCGGCCGGCTGGAGCTGCGGGAGCGTACCTGGGTCCCGGCCATGGTGCCGTGGAGAGCCACTGAAGACGGCTTCGTCACGCCGGAGGTGCTCGCGTGGTACGAGCGCTTTGCCCGGGGCCAGCCGGGTGCGCTGGTAGTGGAAGCCACCGGCATCCGAGACATTCCCAGCGGTCCGCTCCTCAGAATCGGGCACGACCGGTTTGTCCCCGGCTTGGAGGAGCTGGTGCGCATCGTGCGCCAGGCCAGCGGCGGTCGGACCAAGCTCTTCATTCAGATCATCGACTTTCTCCGGATCCGCCGCCGGCCTGATCCGGAGCGATATTTCCGGGACTACTTGATTCTCACCAGCCGGCACCGTGCGCTCCTGCCCGGCAGCGACGATGCGGTCCGCGATGCCATGGCGCGCTTGCCGGAGGCGGATTGGCCGCACGTGCTGGCGGAGCGGGAACTCGAGAGCCTGCAGTTTGGCGAGCGCGAGCGGGTCACCGACACCTGGCTCCCCCACATCCGGGACCTGCCACGGAAGCTGCCGCCTCTGTTTGCCGGGGCGGCGGCACGCGCCGAGCAAGCCGGATTCGACGGCGTGGAGCTGCACTACGCCCACGCCTACACCATGGCCTCGTTTCTTTCCGCCCTGAACGATCGAGACGATGGATACGGCGGACCTCGGGAGAATCGGGTGAAGCTGCCCCTCGAGGTCTACCGCGCGGTGCGAAAGGCGGTCGGCGACCGGTTCGTGGTGGGAGTGCGCTACCTGTCGGAGGACTGCATTGCGGGCGGCAACACCGCCGACGATGCGGCCTGGTTCGGCGCCGAGTTCGCGCGGGCGGGCGTGGACTACCTCTCGCTCTCGCGCGGGGGCAAGTTCGAGGACGCCAAGCAACCACGGGTGGGCTGGGCCCGCTATCCCTATACGGGACCAAGCGGGTACGAGTGCATGCCGACGGTGCGCTCGGACGAACGGGGCCCGTTCGGCCGGAACGCGGCCGCCACCCGTGCGGTTCGAGCCGCGGTGCGCGCCGCGGGATGTGAGACACCGGTCGTGCTGTCGGGCGGAATCTCGACCTTCGAGCAAGCGGAGGAACTGCTTCGGACGGGCGCCGCGGACATCGTCGGATCCGCCCGCCAGAGCCTGGCGGATCCCGACTGGTTCCGGAAACTCAGGCTAGGGCTGGGACGCGAAGTGCGGCGCTGTGTCTTCACCAACTACTGCGAGGGACTCGACCAGGTGCACAAGCCGGTGACCTGCAAGCTATGGGACCATATGGAGGGCGAGGGCGACGAGACGCCGCGCACCGCGGACGGGCGTCGGCGAATGATCGCACCCGCCTGGGAGCCGGGCGCCAAATGAAGGTCGCGATCGTAGGCGCCGGACCCGCCGGCCTCTATTTCGCGATCCTGCTCAAGCGCGACGATCCCAGCCATCAGGTGACGGTCTACGAGCGGAATCGGCTCCAGGACACCTTCGGTTTCGGCGTCGTCTTTTCCGATGAGACCCTGGAGAACGTCGGCGAGGCAGATACCGAGACCAATCAGGCGATGGCGGCCGCGGCCGCGCGGTGGGAGGACATCGAGATCCACTATCGCGGCACGGTCATGCGATCCACCGGACATCGCTTCTCCGGCCTGGAGCGGAGGACGCTGCTCGAGCTGCTCGCGCGGCGGGCCCGATCACTCGGTGTCGAGATTCATTGGCAGCAGGAGATCCGCGATCTCAGCGACTGCAGTCTCCCCCACGCGGATCTGATCGTGGCCGCGGATGGAGCGGCCAGTTTCCTCCGCGACCGGCTGCCCCACCAATTCCAGCCGCAGCTCGATTGGCGCCGCAACCGCTTCGTCTGGCTTGGCACGACCCGCCCCTTCCCCGCCTTCACTTTCTACTTCAAACCCTCGCCGGCCGGGCTCTGGCGCACGCATGCCTATCAATACGCGGCGGGCCACTCGACCTTCATCGTGGAGGCCAGAGAGGAGACCTGGCAGGCGAGCGGCCTGGACGAGAACGACGAGCATGCGACAGTCGCCTATCTGGAAGCCTTGTTCAAGGAGGAATTGCAGGGTCACCAGCTCCTGGCCAACCGCTCCATCTGGCGACGCTTCCCCACGGTGCGCAATGCGCGCTGGCACTCAGGAAACGTCGTGCTGCTGGGTGACGCGGCGCACACGGCGCACTTCTCGGTGGGATCGGGAACCAAGCTGGCGATGGAGGACGCGATCGCGCTGACGGCCGCGCTCAAGGCCGAGCGTTCGATTCCCGACGCATTGGCCGGCTACGAGGCCGGCAGGCGGCCGCAGGTGGAAAGCCTGCAGCGCGCGGCCCAGGCCAGCCTGGAGTGGTTCGAATCGGTGGAGCGGTACCACGACACCGAGCCCTTGCAGTTCGCGTTCAACCTGCTGACCCGAAGTCTGCGCATCACCCATGAGAATCTGCGGGTGCGCGACCCCGTACTGGTGGCGCAGGTAGACCGCTGGGTCGCGGAGCAGGCAGCGAAGCAGAGCGGCTGCCCGGTGTCGCTCGACCCCTGCCCCCCGCCGCTATTCACGCCCTACCGCCTCCGGGAGCTGGTGCTGGCCAACCGGGTCGTCGTCTCCTCGATGTGCCAGTACCGCGCGGCAGACGGGATGCCGAACGACTGGCACCTCGTCCATCTCGGCAGCCGGGCCATCGGGGGCGCTGGGCTGGTCATGACCGAGATGACCGACGTGGGTCGCGAGGCTCGGATCTCTCCCGGCTGCGCCGGGATGTATCTCCCCGAGCATGTGGCCGGGTGGAAGCGGATCGTGGATTTCGTGCATCAAGAGAGCCAGGCCAGGATCGGGATCCAGTTGGGCCATGCCGGAAGAAAGGGCTCCACCTGTCTGCTATGGGAAGGTGAGGACGAGCCACTCCCCGAGGGGAACTGGCCGATCATCGCGCCGTCGCCTATCCCGTACCGGTCCCACAACCAGGTGCCGAGGGAGATGACCCGGGGCGACATGGATCAGGTCGCGGCCGCCTTCGAGCGGGCCACCCGGATGGCCGAAGAGGCCGGCTTCGATCTCGTGGAGCTGCACCTGGCCCACGGATATCTGCTCGCCTCCTTCATCTCACCACTCACCAATCGGCGCACCGATGAGTACGGCGGGCCGCTCACCAACCGGATGCGTTATCCGCTGGAGGTCGTGAGTCGAGTCCGTGCGGTCTGGCCCGAGGCCAAGCCGCTGTCGGTGCGAATCTCCGCTGTCGACTGGGCTCCGGGCGGCATGCAAGCGCAGGACGCGGTAGAGGTCGCGCGAACGGCCGTCGCCGCGGGCGCCGACATCGTGGACGTCTCCGCCGGGCAGACCGTACCCGAGGGAAAGCCGGTCTATGGACGCCAGTTCCAGACGCCGTTCAGCGATCGGATCCGCCACGAGGCGCGGGTACCGACCATGACCGTGGGGAACATCTCCTCCGCCGCCGACGTCAACACCATCATCGCGGCCGGCCGGGCGGATCTAGTGGTGCTGGCGCGGGCGCATCTATGGGACCCTTACTGGACCCGCCATGCGGCCGCCGACCTGGGCTACAAACTGCCCTGGCCGCCGGAGTACGAGACCCTGAATCGGTATAGGCCGAGACGATAGAGCGTGAAACGTGAACGGTGGAAGGTGAAACGTGGCGCCCCCTTGCCCGAGGGATTCGAGTACCAGCCGGACTTCATTTCCCTTGCCGATGAACAAGCTCTCCTGCCGGAGATAGAGAAACTTCCTTTCACGGAGTTTCAGTTTCACGGGTTCGTAGGCAAGCGCCGCACCGTTTCCTTCGGGTGGCAGTACGATTTCACCGACGCAACGCTTCGGCGAGCCGATGAGATCCCGGCGGTCCTCAACTTTCTGCGCGATGCCGCGGCCGAATTCGCTGGAATTGGAGCGGACCAGCTGCAGCACGCCCTGGTCACCGAGTATGGCCCGGGCGCCAGTATCGGATGGCATCGGGACAAGGCCGTGTTCGGCGACGTAATCGGCATCTCGCTGCTGTCCCCATCCAGGTTCCGATTCAGGCGTAAACTAGGCGCCACCTGGGAGCGAGCATCGCTCACGGTCGACCCGCGCTCCGCGTATCTGCTTCGGGGCCCGTCTCGGACGGAATGGGAGCACAGCATTCCGGCCGTGGAGAGTCTGCGCTACTCGATCACGTTTCGGAGTCTTCGGAAGCCGCGGTAGCGATGCGATTCACCCAAGCGCTGGTCCGTCCACCGTCGGCCACATTTGCCGCCGGAATCACCTCGGCCAAGCTCGGCGCACCGGACCTGGCGCTGGCCCTCGAGCAGCACGAGACCTACTGCCGCGCATTGGCCGGGCTCGGGCTCGCACTGGTCCGACTCGCCCCGGACCCCGACTTTCCCGACTCCACCTTCGTCGAGGACGACGCAATCGTCACCAGCCGAGGTGCGATCCTCACGCGCCCGGGCGCCGTGAGCCGCGCTGGCGAAGTCGCCTCGATCGGAGCGGCCCTTCACCCGTGCTTTGCCGAGATGGCAACCATCACCGCGCCCGGCACCCTCGACGGCGGCGATGTCTGCGAGGTAGGCGAGCACTACTTCATTGGCCTTTCAAACCGGACCAACGCCGAGGGTGCCGCCCAGTTCTCCAGGTGGCTCTCGAAACGTGGCTTCAGCTGCAGCATGATCGACATCCGAAGCATGCCCGGCCTATTGCACCTCAAGACCGGACTCTCCTGGCTAGGTGAGCGACGGCTGCTCGCCACCGGTGAGATCGCGGAACACGAAGCCTTGAGCGGGTGGGAAGTCGTGCGGGTGCCGGCCGGCGAGGACTACGCCGCCAACTGCATCAGAGTCAATGATGCACTGCTGATGGCCGAGGGCTTCCCGGCGACCAGTGCGCGGCTCGGCGAGCTGGGTTATGACCTCGTCCCACTCGCCATGTCGGAATACCGGAAGATGGACGGCGGCCTGAGCTGTCTGTCGGTGCGCTGGTAGGCCTACCGCCCCGCCTTCGCCTTCAACTCCTGGAGCCAGTTCTCCGCCACGATCAGCTCGCTCTGCTGCACCGCCTCCCCCTCCCGCAGCATCACGAATCGGCGGTCGTCCGGGCTCACCGCATAGGAATGAATGCCGCCCCCCAGCGCGAAGGCCCCCGCGGAGAATAGCACCCGCTGCTCCCCCACCGAGAAAGTCGCCCCAGGTCGGATCGCCGCCGACACCATTTCGTTCTTGCCGTTGATGTAAAACAGCTCGCGGCCGCTTCTCGCCCACTGCGGCTGGGTACCGCCGGCAGTCGAGACCTGCCATTTGGCCGAGCCGGTCTCGGGGAACGGCCGAACGTAGATCTCCGGGTTCCCCGATTCGGTCGAGCTGTACGCCAACAACCGCCCATCCGGAGAAAGCGCCGGGAACATCTCGGTGGCCTGGGTGGCGACCAGTGTGACCGCCGTCGTGTCTCCTGTCCGGAACGCGTAGATGTCTCCGCCTCCGGGGGAGTTTGCCGGGGTGCGAGTGAGAAGCCAGCGGCCATCGCGCGATGGAACGACCTGGCCGAAGTCGAGCTTCGAAGTGATCAACGAACGGGCGTTCCCGGTACCGTCGGACCGGTGGGCATAGATACCGCCTACGCCCGTGCCCTGCCGGTCGGTTACGTAGTACACCTCGCGGCCATCGGGCGACCAGGCCGGCCGGACACTCCCGGTGTCCCCGAAGGTGATCCGGGAGAACGGACCGGTGGGAAGCTGCTTCACCCAGATGTCGGATTTGCCGTTCCGCTCCAGGGCTACCGCCAGCTCTTTCGCGTCTGGAGAGAGCGATACGTTCTGAATGATGCCCTGCGGATCCCAGCCTGGGTCGATCGGCGTGGGTTGGCCGTCCCGGCTCACCCAGAACGCGCGCCGGGAGCCAAGGGTGCCGCCTGTGGTGTACACCAGGGTGCCCGTGGATGAGAGCGACAGGTCGACGTTGAAGCCCCCGGCTCTCACCCCGACGCCCTCGATCAGGGCCACCGGCGAGCCGGTCAGCTCGAGCTTGTCGAGATTAAACGGCGTAGCGACCAGCTTGCCCTCCGACGTGACCACCAGGAGATGGCCGGTCCGCGAGTATCTGGCGTAGACGCCGTGGGTCAGCGCATGCGCCGGCCCATTAGGGAGCTTCATTGCCATGATGTCGAAGTCCGCCGGCCCCTGGCCGGTGCGACGTTGCCGGAAGATGAGGCCATGGCCACCGGGGAGCACGAACGGCCACTCTGCGCCTACCTCGTCCTTTGACATCTTGTGGACCGGTTCGATGGCTCCGCCGGTAGGCCGCATGCGACCGAGCCCCGAGTCCACCTCGAAGTAGACATATCCGTCCTCTCCCCAGTCACCGCCGGTAGAGTTGGCTTTGTCCGTGAGGGTGACCGTGGGCGCGCCGTCCAATGAGGCGATCCTCACCGACGTGCCCTGCTGGATGAACCCGACTTTCCTGCCATCGGGGGAGAAGAAGGGGCTGGCGCCTCCCTCGCTCCCCGCAATCGGTGTGGCGCTGAGCTGGTCCAGTCGCCGGAGCCAGAGGCGTGCCCCTCCATCCCCTGGGCCGAGATACACCATCATGCGACCGTCGGGCGAGATGGCGACGCGCGAGCCGCCGGTGTTCTGAGGCGGCTGGAGCGCTTCGGCGGGGCGGAGTGCCAGGCTGAACTGAGTCAGTGGCTGCGCCGGCGCAGGGCGGAGCCAGCCCCAGAGCGCAGCGGCGGTGGCCAGGGCCGTCGCGGCGATCAGCGCCAGGGTGACGCGGCGGGGCCGCCGCCCCGCTCCCCTGCGCCCCGGTGTTGCGGGCGCCGGGGCCGCTGCCTCGAGCGAAACCGTGCTGACATAGGACTTGTCCTTGAGCGCCTCGGCAAACTCCGCCGCCGTGGTGAAACGGTCGGCCGGTAGCTTCTCCAGCGCGGTCAGCACCGCCGCTTCCACGTGCCGTGGGATGGTGTGGCGCTGCGGGCCCAGCGGCCGAGGACTCTCGGTGAGCACGCGAGCCACCACCGCCTGAGCGGTGTTGCCGGTGAAGGGCGGCTCCCCGGTCAGCATTTCATAGAGCACCGCGCCGAGCGCGTAGACATCGGAGCGAGCGGTGATTTCGCGCTCACCCATGGCCTGCTCGGGACTCATGTAGTGCGGCGTGCCGAGCGACATGCCGGTCTCGGTCATCCGGGCGCCGCTCGCCTTGCTCGCCGCCAACGCGATTCCGAAGTCGGCCACCAATGCCTGGCCATCGTGGATCAGGATGTTCTCAGGTTTGATGTCGCGGTGTACCACATCATGCCGGTGGGCATAGTCGAGCGCCGAGGCGACCTCGGTGGCGATCCGAACGGCGTCAGCGACAGGGAGCTGCTTCTCCCGGTTGAGCCGGTCGCGCAGGGTCTCGCCTTGGACGAACGGCATCACATAGAACAGGTACGAATCCGCCTCCCCTGAGTCGAACAACGGAAGGATGTGGGGATGCTGCAGGTTAGCGGTGAGCTTGATCTCTGCGAGGAAGCGCTCGGCGCCGATGACGGCCGCGAGCTCGGGCCGAAGGACCTTGAGGGCGACTGGCCGTCCATGGCGGAGGTCCTGGGCCTGGTAGACAGTGGCCATGCCGCCCGCACCGATCTCTCGGTCGAGGCGGTAGCGGTCCGCCAAGGCGGATTGGAGCCGAGTGAGCAGCTCGGGCATCGGTCGCTTCTGTTAGGGGATGGTTGAAGATGGGGTCCAAAGGCGGGGCTGGCTAGTGCAAGGCGGTAAGGGCGGCAAGGGCGGAAAGGGCGGTAAGGGCGGTAAGGGCGGAAAAGCTGGGAAAGGCGGGAAGGGGGAGCGTGACGGTCTTAGACTTAGCTCGCATCTCGAACGTTCCCGCCCTTACCGCCCTTTCCGCCCTTCCCGCCTACCGCACCACTGCCGGCTGCGCGAGCTTGAAGCTGAACCGCTGCTGAACCAGCTGGCGGACGGTCTTCCCCAGTCGCTTCGCCGGACGGAATCGTGCCTCGCCTAGCGCCGTGCGAACCGATTCACTGAAGAGAGAGTCGTCGCTCTGCATTACGTGGATGGTCCTTGTGTCCACCCGGCCGGTGGTATCGACGACGTAGGTCGCATCCACCTTGCCTTCCTTTCCCCGCACACTCAGCTCCGGCGGATAGATAGGCACAGCGCTGTCCTCGTAGCGCTCGACGACCTGGTCCACCTGGAGCATGCTGTAGACCTTCTCCGCCGTGAGGAACGGCGCCGGGCCGAGGTCACCACCGGTTCGAGGGCCGCTCCGCGCGCCCTTGTGGCGGGCACGGGTCGAGGTGGCCTCGAGTCGCAGACCCTCTCCCCCCGCGGGTAGTTGGCCCGCCTGGTCCAGACCAGACCCCGGCCTTCCCGGGATAAAAACTTCGGCTTCACGCTGGGACGCCTGCACCGGATCGGGGGGTAGCAGGAACATCACCTTGGCCTCGCGCTCGGTGGTCGGCAGGCGGAACGTACCCGTGGACGTCGTCAGAACCAGCCACACGACGGCGGCGTGGGTGACAATGCTTACGGTGGCATATTCAGCCGAGCGGAAGAAGCTCCGGTCGGATTCGAGGAGAGTAAGGCGCATGGTCGAGGCCGCCCGTGGGTGGGAATGGGCGTAGTCGTATTATATGACGGCGCAGGACCGAAGGAAGACACGGAAGGAGGCCGACAGGAAGGTCGTTATGCCGTCTGCGCCCGCCGCTCTGCCCGGCCTCTCGCCTGCCTCCGCCCCTGCCCCCGCCCGAGACCCCCGATGGCCCCAGCAACCAGTCCCAGGACGGCCAGCACGACCGCGAAAACCCGATGTGCCGTCTCGGGTCCGGCCGCCGTTGAGAGCAACCCCACGCCCACCACGGGGAGAGAGTTCCCGGTGTAGCAGACCAGCAGGTAGGTCGATAAGAGCTCAGCGCGCTTATCCTCGGGCGCAATCTCATCCACGATCTGCAGACTCCCCCGATAGCCCAGTGCCATCGCGGCGCCTGCGCCGATGGTCCCGATCAGCAGGAGCCCCAGCGTACCACGGGAGTCGGACAGCATCAGGAGGGCGAGCCCCAGGAGCAGCAGCCCGACAGCACCGCGGAGGGTGGCCTTCCGAGGCAGGCGCCGAGCGGCCGACGCGGTGATCGCCGCGGCGCCGAAGAACAGCGCCACGACGCCCCCCACGACAGCCAGGTTGCTCTGCCCCATCCGCCTCATGAGCAGTCCGGGAGCGAGCGCGGCATAGAATCCACCAAGCGCGAAGCTGGCGAAGGCGAGCGCGGCGGAACCCAGGAACGGGGTGCGCAGGCCCTGTGGGATTCCGATTCGGGGACGCAGCGACAACTCGCCCCAGGTCGTCACCCTCTCCTTCACGGTCTCCGGCGCAGAGCGGAGCAACCCACCGGCGGCGCCGAGGAGCAGCAGGTACAGGACCCAGCTGGAGCGGAGCGGCGCGGGGCCGAAGGCGGCGAGCAGCCCGGCTGCCAACGCACCGAAGGACAACCCGGCGAGATTGCCGGCGCTGGTGACGGCGGCAGCCCGGACGCGATCGGGTTCCAGCTCAGCGAGCCAGGCAGTGAGGGCCGCGGCCCCGAGGCCTGCGGCAAACCCGCTCAGCACCCGCCCAACGAAGAGCCACACACTATTGCTGGCCACCAGAAAGGAGATCGCGCTGAGTGCCGTGACGCTGAGGGCGGCCAGGGCCGTGGGGCGCCGGCCCAACTGATCCGAGATGCGCCCGAAGAGGAACAACACGGCCAGATTCCCGATCACGTACACGGCGTAGATCTCGGTGACGGTCAACTCCGAAAAGCCGAACTCGCGCTGGTAGATCGGATACAGCGGAGTCAGGAGGGTACTTCCGATATAGAGGGTTGCGATGCCGAGGACGGCTGGACGGAGGGAACGAGAAGTGGCCATTGGCTACGGTGGAACGCGCGAGGTGGTTCCACCGTGAGCCCGGTCACCGCCTTACCGCTGCGGCGTGGAATTCCTTGGTAAGACTGTGGGTGGGAGTCCCGGGCAGCAGCAGCGCCCCGACAAAGGTCAGTCCCGCGGCGACCGTGAGATACACCGCAGGCGCAAGCGGGTGGCCTGTCCGCGCGACCAGCCAGGCGGCGACCAGCGGCGTGGTGCCGCCGAGCATCGCCAACCCCAGATTGTATGCGACCGAGAGCACAGTGCAGCGCACCCGCCAGGGTGCCAGCTCCGCCATGGTGGCCGGCATCAGGCCTCCGTTCGCCGCCACCAGCAGCGCCAGCCCGACCTGACCTACGACGATCCCCGCGGTTTGACCTCGCGCCATCAAGGCCATCAGCGGATAGGCGAGCAACATCAGTGCTGCCGCCGACACCAGGAGCACCTTGCGGCGGCCCAGCCGGTCGCTCATCAGGCCGGACGCGGGCAAGACCAGCAGCGAGAGTGCCATCGCCACCGTGTTGATCTCGAGGGCGGTGCGGGCCGGAACCTGGGCCACCTGCCCCAGCCACGTGGCGGCGTAGACGAAGGTGGTATAGAAGCCCACGCTGATGGCCGCCACCAGACACATCAGATGCAACATCGTCCGCCAGTGCTCCCGGAACGCTTCGCCCAACGGCGACTTGGCCGGCGCCTGGTGGGGTACCTTCTCGACGTAGTGCCGCCGAATAGCGAGTCCGCCCAGCCCGACGCCAAGCCCCACGATGAAGGGGATACGCCAGCCGTAGGACGATACCGCCTCCGGAGACATGGTGGCGTTCACGAGTGCGCCCGCCGCCGACCCCAGGAGGACTCCCGCCGTGGCACCCATCGGACCCCAGCTCCCCATCCACCCGCGGCGTCCCGGCTCAGAGCCCTCGACCAGGAATACCGCGGAGGCCATATACTCGCCGCCTACCGCGAGTCCCTGAAGCAGCCGAAACACCAGCAGCAGGATGGGCGCAGCCAGGCCGATGCTCTGGGTATCCGGCAGCAGCCCGATAAAGAAGGAGGGGAATGCCATCGCTAGTACCGACCAGATCAGCGCCTGCTTGCGACCGTAGCGGTCGCCAACCCAGCCGAACAGTGCCCCGCCGACCGGCCGCATGAAGAATCCGGCCGCGAAAGTGCCCAAGGCCGCGAGGAGCGATGCGGTCTTGTCGTGCGCCGGGAAGAAGTGGGCTCCGATCTGCTGGGCGAAGAACCCAAACAGGGCGAAGTCGTACCACTCGAGCATATTGCCCACGACGCCGGCGATCACGCCGCGCCGGATCGCCCTGGGGGTATGGAACTCCTGGGTGATCACGTGGGGCGGCGTGATGGGAAGCGTGGTGGCCGTCATGGCTCGCCCTTTGGAGGGATCGGGTCCGGCACGATGAATTAGGGGGACGGGAGAGAGGATAAAGCACGGTTGGGTGACACGCCAGCAGTCCGAAAAAATAAGACGGCCCGCACCCCCCGGAGGGAGAAAACGGGCCGTCTACGCGTTGGCTATCCGAAGTCGAAGAATTGACTTCTTCGTTCTTCTCCCCGCGGCGACCACCAACTGAGGCGTTGCGGTTATTGCCTTGGGGGCTCCGGCTTCCATTCCCAGATGGCTTGCGGCTATCCGGTTCACCAATGCGAGCGCTGCAGGTCCGGCCGAATCGCGGATCGACCTCCTACACGGCACACCGCGGCGCTGCTGCGGCATGGACGAGCCACGCGATTGGGCTCGTCTCTCACAATCGAGGTGATCAGCGCTCGATTGCGGAGGACAACATAGGATGTGTGCAATGGGCGCGCAAGAGGGAATTTCTTATCCACGAGCGTGAACATTTCTCACATATCAACATCCCCCGCTGCTGCTATAAACGAGAAGCAATAGGCTACCGGCTAGGAGGTCGTAGGGCTATCACTGCTCTGTCGCCAGCCTGGCCAACCGCTCGCGCACCTCCTTCACCGCCGGCTGCAGCGGTGGGTCCGCCTTCTTCCACAGCTCCACGAACCGGCCGTAGTAATCAGCGGCCTTCTTCCGGTCGCCCTTGCCCTCGTACAGCTCGCCCAACCGCTTGTAGCTCGGCGCGAGGGCATAGCGCTCATATCCGGCCACCGACTCCGTGGTGGGATGGGTAATCAACCGCTCGTACGATGCGAGCGCGGAGTCGGCCTTCCCTTGGCGATCGTAGATCACCGCCATGTCGTACAGCCCGCAGATCCCGCAATTGCCGTCCTCCTCGTACAGCTTCCGATAGGCCGCCATCGCCTCGTCCAATCGACCTTCCGCCTCGGCGATGGCGCCGATTGCCTGATAGCGATCGAAGTTGACCCGGCGCCTGGCCTCCGGCACCGCTTCCTCATATTGCCGCAGCAGCCGCCGGGCCTCATCCACTCTGCCCGCGTCCGCATAGACCTCGATCAGGCTGGTGTACGGGCGATCCAAGGGGTCGATGGACTCCAGCGGATGTCGCTGGAGCGCGTCGGTGAGGACCGCGAGCGCCTGCTCATTCTTCCGGCCGTAGCGACGCTCGAGATCGGCCAAGTCGGCGGCATCGCTGAGATATCCGGTGATATCCTTTCCGGCCTCTTCTACCGCCAACGTTTCCCGAGCATAACGTCGAGCCTCATCCAGCCGCCCCTGCTTCTCGGCTTCGTGCCCGAGCAGTCGCAGGGTGACGGTCTGCCACAACTGGCTGTTCGGGTTTTGTCTCCGGAGGCGCACCAACGTGCTTTCGGTCGCCGTGAAATCCCTTCGAGCCGCGGTGAGCCAATAGCGGCTCCCGAACGCGTAGGGACTGCCGGGTGAGACCTGGTTGAAGCGATCGATGGTCTGCTCCGCATTGCCGTAGTGACCCTGGGAGATCTGCGCGGCGATGATATTGTTCCAGAACGAAGCGGCCCGGCCGAGACGGCTGGCCCTGGTTGCGAGACTCTCGGCCTCGGCATACTGCCGCTGGATCTGGAGCTGAACCGACAGATTGTTGAGGGCCACCCGGTTCTCGGGATCGGCGGCCAGCGCGGAACGGTAGGCGGCGATCACCTTGGCGGGATCGTAATTCACGTAGGCGAAGTAGTAGCCGGTTGCCAGATCGCGCTCGAGACTGGGCAGGCGATCCCGGTGCCGGTACGCGTTGGTTGCCGCGGCCGCTTGCCGCGACGGGGAGATTTGAAGGTTGCCAAGCATGACCGCCAGCTTGCGCCAGGCCATGGCGAACCCGCTGTCCAGTGCGACTGCCTCCTCCACCAGCGGCACGGCCTGCTCCAGGCTGTCGCTCTCTTCGAGTCGAAGCGCCTCTGAGTACTTGCGTAGAGCTTCGAGCGAGCCAGTGGTGACCTGCTCCAGCTGAGGGCTGGATCGGATAGTGACCAGCGACTCCCCGATTCGCTCGCGCAATTTCTTGGAGAGCCGATCGATGGCCGGCAGCAGTGCGGTCTCGTTGTCAGCCGATTCCCGGAAGGCCGTGAGCACGCGTCCATCGCCAGCCGCGACCAGACTCGCCGAGAGCACATAGCCCTTTCCCACCGGATCGATCTGCCCCGAGACGATCGCCTTGACCCCGGTGCGCTCGGCGATCTCGCGGGCCAAAGCCGGCGTGATGGTCACCCCGCCCGGCCGCTCCATCCGGCGCAGCGCGTCGCCCACCTCCTGCGGGTCCAGCAGCCGGAGAGTAGGTGATTGTGAGAGGTCGACTCGGAACGCCTCGGTGAGCGATTGTCCCAGGGTCGAGTCCTGCGAGCGGTTCTCGAAGTCAGCCAGCAGCAGTTTTTCCCGCTCCTTCAGCACCCCGGAGGCGACCAACGTGCCGATCGGACCGATGCCGAGCAGCCGCATGGCGGTGTAGATCGCGGCGACCGAGGCCAGCCCGGCGAAGGCCAGGCCGCCGCCTATCATCGCTCGGCGCCAACTGAGCCAGGGTGCCAGTCCGCCCGCCGGCGTGGGCATGATGACGCCCGTCTGCCGTGCCATCGCCCGGCGGCGCTCGTGCGTGCTCGCGACCACCATGATCGGGAGACCGATCAGCAACAGGACTCCCGCTCCGTACAGCACCCAGTCCGGGAGGCCGAGTCGCTGGACCAGGACATATACCAGCGCCAGAAGCGTCAGCGATGCGACGACGAACAGAGCCGCGACTCGTCCCGGATGACTGCGCCGGACGGCGGTCTCGACGCCGGACACGGTCACTGGCTGGGTGGCGGCCGGGGTCATCCCTGCCGTCGGCGTCAGCACCGACTCGAGCTGCACCGAGAGCTCGGCCGCGCTCTGCCACCGGTCGGCCGCCCGCTTCTCCAGGCAGCGCATGACCACGGCGCTGAGCCCCGGAGACACCGTCCGCCGAAGCTGGACCAATGGGTCGGGCGCCTGGGTGATATGCGCCGCCAGCATGGCTTGGGGGGAGGTGGCCACGAAGGGCGTGCGCCCGCCCAGCATCTCGTAGGCGAGCACGCCGACCGCGTAGATGTCGGCCCGGTGGTCCACATGCGGGTCGGCCGCGGCCTGCTCCGGCGCCATGTAGGCCGGCGTGCCGAGCGCGACCCCGAGCGAGGTGAGCGAGGAGCTGCCGCTGGAGGCGCTCACCGCCTTGGCCACGCCGAAATCGGTCACCACCGCATGGCCTTCGGAGAGCAGCACGTTGTCCGGCTTGATGTCGCGGTGGACCACGCCGCTGCGATGGGCGTAAGCCAGCGCGTCCACCACCTCGCGCAGGATACGGGTGGCCTCGTGAATTGGAAGCTCGCCTTGCCGGGCCAGCTTGGTCCGAAGCGACTCGCCCGCGATGAACGGCATGATGTAGTAGAGCAGATCGCCCGAGGCACCCGCAGTGAGCAGGGGGACGATATGAGGATGCTGCAGCCGGGCGGCCAGCTGGATCTCGCGCTCGAAGCGCTCGACGTTGACTCCCGCACCCATCTCGGGGGGCAGGACCTTGATCACCACCTGCCGCGAGAGCCGAGTCTCCTCGGCCAGGAAGACACGGCTCATCCCGCCGCCCCCTAGCTCCTTCAGGATGCGGTAGGAATTCCCGACAGCTGTCTGTAGGCGGGCTTCGAGCTCGATGATCGAGTCCGGATGGCGGATGGTGAAAAGCTAGCGGAAGGGCGGTAAAGACGGAAATGGCGGTCAGGACGGATAGGGCCTCTTCACCGTACCGACCTCCGCCTTTACCGCCATTTCCGTCCTTCCAGTCTGGCTGTCATGACCCCATGTGCTGCCCGCCGTTGCACGACAGATTGGCGCCGGTAAAGAGAGCGGCCTCGTCCGAGGCCAGGAAGTCCACCACGTACGCCACTTCCTCGGGTGTGCCCATCCGGCCGATCGGAATGTCGGCCACGATCTTCTGCCGGACCTCCTCCGGCACCGCCAGCACCATGTCGGTCGCGATGTAACCCGGTGAGATGGTGTTTACCGTAATGCCCTTGCGCGCCACCTCCTGCGCCAGGGCCATGGTGAACCCGTGAATGCCCGCCTTGGCCGCGGAGTAGTTCACCTGGCCGAATTGGCCCTTCTCCCCGTTGATCGAGGAGATGTTGATTACTCGCCCGTAGCCGCGCTCCAGCATCCCGGGGATGACATTACGGGTGACGTTGAAGAGACTGTCGAGGTTCGACCGAAGGACGCAGTTCCATTGCTCCAGTGTCATCTTGCGGAAGGTCGTGTCCCGGGTGACGCCCGCGTTGTTCACCAGGACATCGATGGGGCCCACCTCCTCCTGGACCGACTGCACCATCGCCTGGCACGACTCGAAGCTCGCGACCTCGACCTCGACCAGCGCGAACTGGCGACCCTCTTCTTCCCGCTCGGCGACCCAGCGATCAGCCTTGGCCTGATCGCGATAGGTCGCGACGACGCGGGCACCGGAGTCGGACAGCCGCTTGCAGATGGCGGTGCCGATCCCACCGGTGCCGCCCGTCACCAGCGCCACTCGTCCTTCCAATCTCTGCTTCATGTTCATCCTCGTGTGCGGCGCTCGGACCGAGCGCGTTGAATTGACAATGTGCGAGCCCTCGAGGGCGTCGCGCTCCATCGAAGGTCAGACAATGAAAACGGCCCGTGGCGTTGAGGCCGCGGGCCGAAAGTAACAATCGGGTACCGCCGAGCCCTGTTCACCCTCGCATGAGGTGGCCACAGGCGTTTGGGTTTCGCGGAAGCCGAATATACAGGGGCACCTTGCCTCCATGCCGGCGATCATCCGACCATCTCGTCGCTGCTGCCACAACATAGTGACCGGTTCGCGACTGTCAATGCGCCGCGCGGAATGAGCACATTTCGTGCTGCGGTTTCGCCTCGTGACCAGTTCGAGACTGCATGATGGACAGTTTGTCCCGTGAACCACGAACGCGCTTGACACTCGCAGTGCGAATTCATAGTGTGACCTCAGCAGCAGTATCCAGCGCGATGGTAGCGGCAGGCCTCCGGTCTCGGTCGGTCTCGCGAGATCGGAGGCCTTGCCACATAGGCCATCAAATAGAGGAAGGTGGAGATCATGTCGATCGGGATGGAATCGGAACGCCAGCTCACGCCAGCCGAGGGCGCGCTGGTGCGTGTGGCGTTGACCGAGCAGGGACAGGGGAGACCGGAAGAGCTCACGCTCCGGCTCGCCCTCGACGACGAAGGAGGGGAGTACACCCTTCGGCTGGCACCGAAGGCCGCGGCGGAGCTGATCGAGTTCTTTCAGCGCCGTAGCCACGCCTGGCCACCCCCAGGAACGCCGGCTCGGTGGGCCGAAGCCTGCTTCATGAGGACCTGAACAGTTCTGTCGCGAGATTGGCAGAGCAGGGTTCGGAAGGTTCGGACCCTGGCACACCAGAACAGCATGAAACAGGGGCAGACGAGATGGCACCCACGATCCAGCGTCACCAGCCAGCGCGTCCCGCGGTGGAGTCGATGGACCCGATCCTCGAGATCATCAACGATCCGGACCTGACCATGGGAGAGAAGTTGTTGCGGATGGAGGCGCTCTTCGCCCATGACAGCGGGCCGCCGGCCCGGCCCCGGCTCGGTGTCGAGCGAGTTCGGCCCAGTGTGCTGAACGCGAGAGTGCGAGAAGGCGGTACAGCCGTAGGGCGGTAGGGCGGCCCCCAAAGTTGGGGCGGAGTTTTCGGTCGCGCTCCCCGGCCTCGGCTAACCCTGCTTCGAAATCTGGGGCGGCGGCGTGATCTTGAAGCGGAACTGCTGCGCCACCAGCTGGCGCACAGTCTTTCCCGCGCGCAATGCCGGGTGGAACAGCATCAGGCCAAGCGCAGTTCGAACCGACTCGGTGAAGCGGGGGTCATCGCTGCTGAGGACCTCGACCGTGCTCATGTCCACCCGACCGGTGGTGTCGACCACGTACGTCGTCTGGACCAGGCCTTCTGCGCCGATGGCGAGCAGATCCCGGGGATAGACCGGTGCAGCGCTTCCCTCGTAGCGCTCGACGATCTTATCCACCTCGAGCACGCTGAAGACGGTGTCCGGCACGAACTGCGGCACCGGCCCGAAGGGCAGCTCGCCCCGGGCACCCCGTCGCTTGCCCCGCAGGCGCGAACCGAACGCCGGATCGCGAACCTGCCGGCCCTCGCCCGATTGGCTGAGCCCGTTGGCGAAGTCGCCGCCAGGCCGCCCCCACTGAAAGATCTCACTCTGTCTCACCCGCACATCCACCCGGTCCGGCGGAAGTAGGAAGAACACCCGCGCCTCGCGTTCGTCGGTCGGCAGTTGCCGGGCGCCCGCGGTCAGGGCCACGGCAACCCAGGCGAGCGCTGCGTGTGCCAGGATGCTCGCCAAGGCACACTCCGCGGTTCGGAAGAAGCTGCGGTCGGATTCGAGGAGGGTGAGACGCATTGCCGGAGCCGTCGGGTCATGCCACACTGCGCACTGCACATATATGATGAGGGGCCGCTGCCAGCAAGGCGGTAGCGCCGCAGTCTCAGAGTGGAACCGTTTGAGAAGCTCCCGCACTCCAGTGAGGTTAGCCCCATGATTTTTCTGTGCGCCTTTCTGCTCGGCGTGGTCGCCGGCCTCCGCTCGATGACCGCCCCGGCCATCACCGCCTGGGGAGCCCGGCTCGGCTGGCTGCATCTGGAAGGCAGCCCACTTTCCTTTCTTGGCGCTGCCTGGGTGACCTATCTCCTCACCCTGTTCATGCTGGTCGAGCTGGTGGGGGACAAGCTGCCACGGACGCCGTCCCGGACCCTGCTGGCGCCCTTTGTCGCTCGAGTGCTTCTGGGCGGTCTGGCCGGCGCCGCCCTCGCCGTGGGCTCTGGGAGCTCACTCGCGGCCGGTGCCGTCCTCGGAGGGCTCGGCGCAATCGTGGGAACGTTTGGCGGCTATCGGGCACGAACCGGGCTGGTACGAGCCCTCAAGGTGCCCGACTACGTCATCGCCCTGGCAGAGGACTTAGTGGCCGTCGGGGGAGCGCTGCTGGTGGTCTCCCCGCTCCTGAGGTAGTTAGGTTCCGGTCTGCGGGCCTACGACTCCAGCTGGAAGGTTGATCGCACATGTGCCGGAACATCCGAACCCTGTACCACTTCGAGCCGCCCGTCACCGACGAGGAGATCCGGGCAGCATCGCTCCAATTCGTCCGCAAGGTGAGCGGCTTCACGAAGCCGTCCATCGCCAACCAGGCGCCGTTCGATCACGCAGTCGAGGAAGTGTCGGCAACCGTCCGCCGACTGATGAATGCCCTGGTGACCACCGCACCGGCCAAGAACCGCGAGGTCGAGGCTGCCAAGGCCCGGGCGCGGGGCCGCGTCAGGCAGGGGCGGCTCGAGAGGGCCATGGAGAAGTGAAAAGTGAGGAGTGAGGAGTGAGGAGTGAGGAGTGAG
>DATBKD010000133.1:0-31621 GCA_036556025.1 Gemmatimonadales bacterium
GCTATCAGCTATCAGCTATCAGCTGAGCACTCATCCAGAAACTGCGTACCACGGACCCCACGAAGGTGGCACGAGACGGCGCCGACGGTGCCTTCCGTGCATTCTCCGTGTGTCCCGTGGTGTGCGGTCAACCCTTGGCCCTAGCTGATAGCTGATAGCTGATAGCTGATAGCTGTTAGCTGTTAGCTGTTAGCTTCCTCCTATGTCCTTCCCCATCACTCCTCCCGTCGAACCCATGCTGGCCACGTTGGCCGAGACTATTCCCAGCGACGGGGACTACCTGTTCGAGCCGAAGTGGGACGGCTTCCGGGCCATCGTATTTCGCGGCACCTCGGACCTCTATATCCAGAGCCGTGACTCGAGGCCGCTCGACCGCTATTTCCCGGAGCTGCATGACGCGTTGCTGGAGCGGCTGCCCAAGGACTGCGTCGTGGACGGCGAGATCGTGATCGCCACGGGCCACGGGCTTGATTTCGATCTGCTGCAGCTGCGGCTCCATCCTGCCGCTTCTCGTGTGACCAAGCTCGCTAAGGAAACGCCGGCGTCGTTCGTTGCCTTCGACGTTCTGGCCGCTCGCGGGCGGGATCTGATGGCGCAGCCGCAGCAGGAGCGACGCAAAATCCTGGAGCAGCTGATGAAGGGCCTCGGTCCGCCGGTGTACCTCACCCCGATGACCCGGGATCGCCGCACCGCGGAGCGCTGGCTGGCGGAGTTCGAGGGGGCCGGGCTCGACGGGGTGGTCGCCAAGCCGCCCGAGAATCCATACCAGCCGGGCAAGCGCGCCATGATCAAGGTGAAGCACGTCCGCACCGCCGACTGTGTGGTCGCCGGCTTCCGCTGGCACAAGAGCGGAAAGGATCGCGTCGGCTCACTGCTCCTCGGGCTCTACGACGAGCGCGGGGTCCTCCAGCACGTAGGGGTCACCTCGTCCTTCACCATGGCTCGGCGCAAGCAGTTGGTCGAGGAGCTGGCGCCGCTGCGGGAGAACGCGCTCGAGGGGCACCCGTGGCGCAGGTGGGCGGAGATGGATGCGGCCGAGCTCAACCGCATGCCGGGCGCGCAAAGCCGATGGAGCGCGGGGAAAGACTTGTCCTGGGAGCCGCTGCGTATCGAGCGGGTCTGCGAAGTGAAGTACGACCACCTGCAAGGGGATCGCTTCCGCCACGCCGCCGTCTTTCTCCGGTGGCGGCCGGACAAGCGGCCGCAGGACTGCCGCTACGACCAGCTCGAGGTCACGCCTCCGTACGAGCTCGCTCAGGTCTTTTCGTCGGGAGCGTGACGCTGCCAGTCCGCGGGCTCCTCGTCCGGATCCAGAGCCTCCTGCGCCGGTCTGAGATTTGCCGGTACGTGTTGCAGATTTACCCGCACCCGGGTCCACGTCGTGAAGCGGCCCCGCATGGCATCCACCAGGACGTCGGCCGGCTCCAGGTGCGCCGCGGCGTCCGGGTGCCGCCCCTTCCACCGTTCCAGCCCGGCGAGGGCGTCCTCCTTCTTCCGGGCCCGCCCGATCTCGACCAACGGATGCTTCGCGGCCCTCGCCGCCTTGGGTGCGCGCGCCTTGGACGGCTGCACCCGAGGAGGCTCGCCCGCCTGTTTTTCGTAATGGGGCGGCCAGGGCGCGTCACCCAGGCCTTCGCGCTCGTGCCGAGCCGAGAGCTCGAGTAGAGAATCCAACGAGTCGGCGTGATCGTCGATGCCCTCATGTCGGTCGCCGATCTGATGGTACCGTTGGGGCATCGTCACCAGCGTAAAATCGGCGGGGTCGCAAATGGCGAGCTCGGCCCAGTCGACCGGCGCCGACACCCGCGCATCCGGCATTGGCCTTACCGAGTAGGCAGCCGCGACGGTACGGTCTTTGGCGTTCTGATTGTAGTCCACGAACACTCCGTGGCGCTCCTCCTTCCACCATTTGCTGGTGGCGAGCCTGGGTGCTCGTCGCTCGACTTCACGGGCCAGCGCCAAGGCCGCGCGCCGCACCTGGTTGAAGCCCCAGCGGCGCTCGATCCGCACGTTGATGTGAATCCCTCGGGAGCCCGAGGTCTTGGGCCAGCCGGTGAGGCCGAAGTCGCCGAGGGTGGCCTCGACTACCTGCGCCACCTGGAGGATCTGAGTCCATTCCACGCCGCGCACGGGATCAAGATCCACCCGCAGCTCGTCCGGGTGATCCAGATCGTCGGCTCGGACCGGGTGGGGATGGAGCTCCAGGCAGGCGAGGTTGGCCAGCCAGGCCAGCGTCGCCGCGTCGCGCAGCACGACCTCCTCCGCGCTCCTGCCTGAGGGGAACCTGAGCGACACGACCTCGATCCACGGTGGCCGCGAGCTCGGAGCCCGCTTCTGGTAGAAAAACTCCCCGGTGATGCCGTTAGGGTAGCGGACCAAGACGTTGGGCCGGCCGCCGGCGGCGCGCAGCGCGCCGTCGGCGACCGCGAGGTAGTAGCGCACCAGATCGAGCTTGGTGTGCTTGGCGCCGGGGAAAAGCACCTTCTGCGGGTTGGAGATGGAAACCTCGCGGCCGTCGATCACCAGCCGTTCGGGTTGGCCCCCGCTCTTGCTTGTTGGAGCACTCCGGGACCTTGGCATTCGCTAACGATAGCCGAGTCGGGCGGGTGGCGCGCCGTGGCTGCGGGCTGCGGTGAGCACCGGAAGCGACGGTGGCTGCATCGCGGCCGCTGCCATCAATCGCCCAGCTTCCCGCCCTTCCAGCTCAACAGATTCAGAAACTCGCGCCGGGTCTTGGGCCCGTAGGTGAGGAACAGGGGATCGGGGTCTTCCCGATATCCAACACGCTTGCGCCCGATCCGATCGCCGGCCGAGCGGAGCTTCACTTCCTCGGCGCTGATGTTGTAGGGCTTGGCGGCGTTGAGGCCGAAGACCTTGGCACGAAGCTGGGGGGTGATCTCGGGGTACCCGTGCTCGTCGCGCAGCTTCTCGGAGATTTGAAAGGTGCGCCACGCCTGGATCTGGTCCTGGGGCGAGCCGGTCCAGATGGAGTCGGTTCCCCAAATCACGTTGTTCTGCCCGACATACTTGAGCAGCTTGCCCATCCCGTGGGCCGCCGTGTCCGGGTCGCGCCGGAACATGTTCCAGGTGGTTCCCAGGTCGGCGTAGACATTGCTGTTGGCGGGGATATCGTTGTCCAGCAGCGACTGCACCAGGGAGTCGATGCCGTTCCGACCGGCGCCGGGTTGAAATGGCAGCTCGGGGTTCTCGGGATCGAATCCGGCGTGGTACACCAGGAAGTTCATGTCGGGAAAACGCCGGGCTGCCTTCCCGATGTCGTCGCAGCGAGCGTACCGGTAGCTCGCTTCCCGACCGAAGGGGATGCCCTTGTGGATGCAGATGTTCTTGACCCCGATCGCACGGGCCCGCTCGATGAATGGCACGCCGTAGCGCTCATCGGTCAGCTCGTAGCCGAGTCCGGTCTGCAGCGAGTAGTAGGCATTGTCCGCGGGTCCCCACTGCGTGTAGGTCTTCCATCCCACCACGCCGTATCGCTTGTAAAGCTGCTCCATCCGCTCGATGTCGCCCTCCTGGTTGGGCGCGACCCGGCCGTGGATGAGGAGCCGCTTGGTCCCCTCCAAATTGTCGATGATCTTCTGCGTCGCCGCCGCTTCCTCGATGGTGAGCGGCTCGGCGTCTGACATCGAGGGTATGAACGTCAGCACCATCATGTCGGTGTCGCTGTCGAGGAACACGTCCTTGATGAAGCGGTCGGCCGAGATGGCGGGGGTCGGGTTGAGCACCGGCGTCTTGCCGGGCGGGACCTTCTTGAGCCAGGCCCCGGTCGGGTTGGCGAAATGCCCGTGCACGTCGAAGATGAACTCCGAGCCTTCCACCAGGGTGCGCGCTTCGTCGTCATCCAGGGCCGCGCTGGCGGGGATCTGGTAGAAGGCGCCGAGCTTTCCCGCCGCGGCGTTGACATGATTGAAGGCGAGGAGCGTCGTGGCCGCGCCCGCGCTGGAGACGAGAAAGCCTCGCCTGGAGATGGAAAGGCGCTTGGCGTTCTCGGTCGCCTCCTCCAGCGCCAGTCGATTGGCCTCGAGGTTGCGCTCGCCCACCGGAATGGGCGGGTACTCGCCGTTGGAGGTGGAGTCGATCTTGATGGGGAGGCGGGTGCCCCTGGGGTCGACGCGCGTCATTGCTGCTGCTCCGGCTGGAAATCCGAGGTCGGCGGAACTCTAGCTCTATTTACGGGGGCCCGCCCGGTGATGTTTCCCTCTTGGCTCGGCGATGACGCCGCCCTTCATCACCCACCGGATCCCCTGATAGTTCCGCACGTCTGACAGCGGGTCGGCGTCGAGGGCTACCAGGTCGGCAGCCTTGCCGGTCTCCACCGTGCCCACCTTCTCCTCCCATCCAATGGCGCGGGCGCCGTTCCGGGTGGCGTCCACCAGGAGCTCCATCGGGCCGATGCCCCCCTCGCTCAGCAGCTGCAGCTCGCGGTAGATCGAGGGTCCATGCAGCGTTCCCGGGTTGCCCGCGTCGGTGCCCACGGCGAGCGTGATGCCGGCCTCCTGCACTCGCTTCGCGTTCGCCTGACCGGTCGCCCGTTCCTGCTCGATCGACCTGGTGGCGGCGGTGTCCGTCCACCACTCCTTGCCATGCGTCAGGTGCACGGGGCCGGCGCGGACTCGGGCGAGCGAGATGGAGTCGGCGCAGGCCAGCGGGTAGAGATGTCCGTCGACGGTACCTTTGCCGGCCTCGACATATCCTTCGCCCACCGTGAGCGTCGGGATGTAGATCACTCGGTGTGATCGGGCCAGCTCGAGAAACTCGTCGTCCACCGGCCGGTCGAACACGCTGTGGACCAGCACGTCGGCGCCGGCGCGGAGTGCATCCTTCGCCTCCCAGAGCCCAGTGGCATGGACGATGAATCGAAGGTGAAGCCGGTGGGTCTCTTCGGCAGCCGCGCGCACCAGCGCCTGAACCCGCGCTGTGTCGGGCGGTTGCGGGGGCATGATGTACCACAGCTTGACCGCGTCGGTCTTGAACGCCGCGTGGCTTCGGACCGTCTCCCGTACGATCGAGTCGTTCGCCAGGTAGACGAACTGCTGCTGACCCGGGAGATTGAGCCAGAAGTCGATGGTCGAGAGCAGCGGCCCCGCGGCGGCGATCCGAGGCGCTCGGGGATCGTTGGCGAACCGGTCGCGCAGCGCCCAGGTCCAGGGATAACCCCCTACGTCGAAAACGGACGTGATCCCGCTGCAGAGGTAGCTGCGAAGGAAAGGTTGCGGATGGGCCTCGAGCCTGGCTACGACTTCGGGATAGGGAAAGCGGTCGCGCAGGTCCGCGGCATCCGGCCGCCCGTCGAACCATCCGGTCTGGCTGAAATGGACGTGGGCGTCGATCAGGCCGGGTATGAGCCAGGCACCGCGCGCATCTATCTGGCGCGCGCCGGAGGGAATCGGGCACGACTTGCGGGCACCGGCGCATGTGATCCGACCGCCGCGGACAACGACGACAGCGTCGGCGACCGGCTGCCTGCCGGTTCCGTCGAGCAGCGTCGCGCCGACGATGGCGCGAGCGACCTGGCTCGCGGCGGCAGCAGGCATCAGCGCAGGCCAGAGCCAGCCGACGATCGCTCCGACACAACTGTGACGCATGGAGTTCCAGTTCCCGCACTCGCCGCGTCGCGTGCGCTACCGCGCCGCGGTACTGAGCTCGGCCAGATACTGGTGGACCACCGCGATCGCCGTGCATCCCTCGCCCACGCCGGCCGAGACTCGCTTGATGGAGCCGTGCCGCACGTCGCCCGCGGCGAGTATGCCGGGCACGCTGGTCTCCAGGAGGTAGGGGTCCCGGTCCAGTGGCCAGGTCCCCGGGGTTCGCGCCGGCAGCAGGTCGAGGACATCGCGGCCGGTGCAGACGTAGCCCCATTGGTCGCAAATGATTCGCTCCGGCAGCCAGGTGGTGGCCGCCTGGCCTCCGATCAGAACGAAGAGCGCATCGCTCTGCCGCCGCTCCCGCCGGCGGTCGGGCCCGGTGACGACCTCGAGCGCTTCCAGCGTGTCGCTGCCCTCCAGGCCGACCACTTCGGTCTCAGTCTCCACCGTCACGTTGGCCTTGGCGTAGAGCTGGTCCACCAGGTATTGGGACATGCTGGCGGCGAGGGAGCGGCCCCGCACCAGCATGGTCACGGAGCTGGCGTAGTCGGCAAAGAACAGTGCGGCCTGCCCGGCGGAGTTGCCCCCGCCGATCAGATGCACCGTGCGGCCCTGCATGCGCATCGCTTCGCTACGGGCCGCCCCGTAGTGGACGCCGTGCCCCATCAGCCGCTCGATGCCCGGCACGGTGAGCCGCCGCCACTCGACCCCGGTCGCCAGAATCACGGTCTGCGCCGACACCCGGGCATCGCCGTCCAGTACCACTGTATGGCACGTCGCCTGGTCCGCCCCCGCGTCGCCCGGCTCCAGCCGCTCCACCGATCGCGAGACCATGAGCTCGGCGCCGAACCGGAGTGCCTGCCGGTAGGCGCGGGCGCTCAGCTCGTCGCCGCCCAGGCCACCGGGGAAGCCGAGGTAGTTCTCGATTCGAGAGGACGTACCCGCCTGGCCGCCGCACGCGATCCGCTCGACCAGGAGCGCCCGTAGTCCCTCCGAGGCGCCGTACACCGCCGCGGCCAGCCCCGCCGGGCCACCGCCCACGATCACGACATCATAGGCGTCGCGCTTCGGCGCGGTCTGCAGGCCTACGGCCTTGGCCAGCTCGCGCGCGTTCGGGGCCTCGAGCCGGCTGCCATCGGCAAGCAGGACGACCGGGCGGCCGTTTCCCTGCTGCCAGGTAAACCCGACCCGATTGCGGGACAGAAACTCGCGGACATCGTAGCAGGCGGCATCCTGGGGATCGCCGATGACGGTGATCAGGGCGGCGGGCGAATCCACCGCCAACCGGCCGACCTGTTTCACCCGAGCGGCCCAGGTCCGGGTGATCTCACCGCTCAAGACCGGACAGTGGCTCACCAGGTACAGGAAATCCGCCGGCTCCAGTCGCATGAGTCGGGCGGGCTCGGCTGCTTGCAGGCTGGCGATTGCCGGAGCGCCCAGCAACAGGGGGACCTCTCCGAAATAATCACCTGGCCCGTAGCTCGCGATCCGTCGCTCCTCACCCCCTACGATCTTGTACACGTCGATCCGGCCGTCGAGCAGGCCGAAGAACGCAGGTGCCTGGCCCTCGACCAGGAGCCACTCGCCCTGCCGCAGGTGAAGGTCCGCCGCGCGGGCGGCCAGGGAGTTTCGTTCGTTCTCGGGAACTTTGGCGAACAGGGAGATTCGGGTCAGCAGGTCTGCGGTGATCATTCTGTGGGTCCATCCCCGATGCGAGTTTGCCATTCCGTCGCTCTAATGATATCCAACCCCCGAACCACAAGCTTGCGGCCCGCATCGCCGCTAGATATTGTGCCCTTTCCCCTGTCTCGGTCGTGATCTGCAGCCTCGTGAGAGGCCGCAGTGCCGATAAATGCGCAAAGGCTCCTCCGTGCGGTCCCGATCGCCTGCTTCTCGAGCATCCCGCCTGCGCGGGGCTCGGGTTCTTGCCCTCGCGCTCCTCCCAATGCTGTGGCAGGCGTGTAGCGGCGACGACATCACGACCCCGCCCACGACCGGTCAAATCAGGGTCACGACCTCGACCGAGGGCAGCGAGCCGGACTCTGATGGGTACACGGTCAGGCTGGACACCTTGGGCATTGTACCGATCGCGGTGAACGGGGGCCTGCTGCTGACGGCGGACCCCGGTGCGCATACGGTGCAGTTGTCCGATGTGGCGCCCAATTGCGGGGTAGAACCTGGGCTCAGCCAGAGTGTCGAGGTTGTGGCAGGGGACACAGCCGCGGTCGTCTTCGCGGTGACCTGCGCCGCCACGGCCGGCGGGCTCAGAGTTCGGGTCACCACGATTGGCGATCTGCCCGACGACGGCTACCTGTTGACCGTGGACCAGGGCGAGCCTCAGCCGATCGGTAACAACGCCGATTTCACCCTGAGGGCGCTAGCCCTTGGCGAACACGTGCTGGAGCTGTCCGACATCGCGCCGAACTGCTCCACCAGCGGCGCCAATCCCCGCTCCGTGACGGTCACGTCGGACAGTGTGGTAGAGGCGGATTTCGAAGTCACCTGTAGCGCCGGCGTCCAACAGTGGACCGCAATGTCCAGCGGGACCCGGGCCGATTTGCCCGACGTCTGGGGCAGCTCGGCAACCGACGTCTTTGTGGTGGGCGAGGAGGACACTGAGACCGAGATCGCGTCCGTCATCCGGCACTACGACGGGACGGCTTGGGGTGCCCAGCTCCGCAAGACGAATCTCGTGCTGCGGGCCGTCTGGGGCAGCTCCGCCACCGATGTCTACGCGGTCGGCTCGGACGCCGAGTCGTCCGCGGCGCGAGTGCTCCACTACGACGGCACCCAGTGGACCGAGGTTCGCGGCTTCGAGCCCGGCGAGTTCGAGGTGTTCGGCTTCGAATCCGTCTGGGGCAGCTCCTCCACCGATGTGTATGCCGTCGGCTCGACCTTCGACGGCCTCTTCGAAGAATCCCTCATTTTCCACTTCGACGGAACCGACTGGCGCCGCGTGCCGGTGCCCGGCCGGGTGCTGCCCAGTCTGATGGATGTGTGGGGCAGCTCCGCGACCGATGTCTATGCCGTGGGCCAAAATGACGAGGAGCCCCCTTCTACCGGTGTCGTGCTGCATTTCGACGGCACCACCTGGGCGCCGGTTCTGCAACGCCAGGGCTTCGCGCCGCTCTCGGTGTGGGGCAGCTCGGCGGCCGATGTCTTTGTCGCCGGCTTTCAGGTGGAGGGGACCAATGAGGACGTCCGGGTATTCGGCAGGATCTTCCACTACGATGGCACCGCATGGGCACGGATGACCCTTCCCTCCGGTGTCGGCGTGCTACACGGGATCTGGGGCAGCTCGGCGAGCGACGTCTTCTCCGTAGGGGACGACGGTGCGGTGCTGCATTACGACGGAACCGCCTGGACCCTGACTAGGCCGACCGGGAGGATTTTGCTCGGTGTGTGGGGTAGCTCGCCGAGCGATGTATTTGCGGTGGGAGAGGCTGGAGCGATCCTGCACGGAACGCCCTGATCGGCCGGTCTCCGCAGGGCTAAACGTTCAAACGGTGGCAACAGGGAGACCCTGCTGTCACCGTTTGTGCTTTCAGCGCGGTCCGGTCGCGCCGCCGGGGGTCAGCTCACGGCACAAGACCCGGCGGTACGGCGCTTGGCCACCGCGGCCACCGAATCCAGGGCCTGCCGAATCCCGGTCTGGCCCAGGTATGACGGGTCATGCCGGTAACCGACCACTGCGCACACCGACGGGTCCGATGCCAGGATCGTCCCGAACGCCTTAATCTGGCTCGCCGTCATTGGCCCGGTGCTGCCCCCGCCCGCGTGCTGCAGGTTGAGCCCGGCCACAAGACCCAGACCCTCCTGCCGTGCCCTGCCGAGCTCGCTCGCCAGGTAAGTCCGCAGGTCACCCATCGAGGTGTTGTAGTGGATCCATCCCGCGTCGAGGTAGGTCCACTTGAAGCTCGCGGTCGCCAGCTTCGACGGAGCCGCCCGCGTTGCGGTCGCCAGCGTGGGCCAGATCGATTTGCTGTACCGCGCCATCTCCTCGACGGTCTCCCAGGGGATCGCCTTGCCGCCCCAGCATGACGTGCAGTTCGGCTGGTCCACCAGGTTATGCAGATAGAAGGTCCGATTGGAGACGTAGGACCCCAGGGAGAGGCCGCGGAACCGGTCGACTTGGGCCTTCCACTTGGTCAAGCTGAACGTGCCGTCCGGGTTCTTGGTCTTGGTGGGGCCTGCCAGCAGGATCACCATCTTCATCCCGGTGCTCTGGGCTCGGCTCAGCCCGTCGACAACGTCTTCGGGGTCGGCAGAGTACACCGTCCCGGTCCACTTGGTCGAGTACTCGCTCATCGGGGTGTAGAACAGTCCGAAGGGTACCGAGCCGGCCCCGCCCGTAGGGGCCGGCGCTGGGGCTGGCGCGGGCGCGGGGGCAGGGGCCGGTGCGGGAGCTGGAGCTGGAGCTGGAGCAGGTGCTGGTGCGGGAGCAGGTGCTGGTGCGGGAGCAGGCGCCGGCGCGCTCGCCCCGTTACGGCAGGTCCTGCTGGGCCGGTTCTCCGCCATGCTTCGCAGATAGGCCTGGGCGTCGCGCATGGTGCCGGCCGACAGTAAATCCGAGCTGTACTCCCAGCTCAGGAAGGCACAGGGGTAGGTGCTCGCCATCATCGCGGCACCGAAGGACTTGATCTGGCTCGCCGTCAGATGGGTCTCGTTCGGCCCACCGTGAGTGACATTGAGGCCCACCACCAGCTGCAGGTGCGCCTTCTGAGCCGCCGCCAGATTCTTGCTCAGGTAATCCTGCGGCGTCCCTTTTCGGGTGACGTACTGGGCCCAGGCAGCGTCGAGGTAGCGGTACGTTCCGCTCCACTGCGACATGTACATCGGCTCGGCCCGCACCGCGGTTGGCATGTTGGGCCAAAGCTGTTTGCTGTACTGCGCCATCTGCTCGACCGTCGCCTGCGAGACCATGGTCCCGCTCCAGTTGGTCGGGTCGTTGGGCTCATCGATCAGGTAGTGGCCGATGATGGTGCCGTCGTTGATGTAGGAGGAGAAGTTGATGCCCTTGTATCGGTCGATCCGGGCCTTCCACATGCTCATGCTGAAGTGGCCCGCCGCGTCCCGCCACATCCTCTGGCTGCCGGCGAGGTTGAGCATGACCCTGCCACCGGCCGCGCGGATCTCGGCCAGGTTGCTCAGGAGATAGTCGGGAGTGATGATTCGCAGGGCGCCGTTGAAATGGGCCCCGAACGCGCTGTTCGGTTGGCCGAAGGTGCCGATCGGAATACCTGGCGCCCGGGTCACGGCGAATTGAGGCAGGCCAGTACTAACGAGGTCCGGAGATGTAGTTTCGTCAGGCGTGAACGAATCGGTGGAATTGCAGCCGAAAAGGGTCAACACTACCGCGGCGGCCACCGACTCTCGAATGCGGGCAATTCGGCGAGCGAGCTTGAACGTGTACGTCATGGAAAACATCCCCGAGCGAGGGTGGGTGATGTAAACCGAGAGCAGCCGTGGAGGGAGTGGGAGTCGAGAAGGCCCAGCCGACGCTGGGAAATTATGCAAGACATGGGCCCATCAGCCCGGATGCGCTGACCCCCCTTCAGCTTGGCCCAAATCGGGGTTCGGCTGCAGCTTTTTTCGCCCGGGCCATGGCAGCCCTGGGACAGGATGCGGCAATTTTCGCAATTCAGGAGAGCCGGGGCGGGGAAGATCAGGCTCGGAGCGGCCGGGCGACGAGGATGCCGGTGGATTGCTTAATGGCGGCGACGTACTCCGGGAGGGTGGTGCGGGTGATCTCCACCACGCCACCGGAGAGCGGAGCGTGAAGTACCCGCAGGACCTCGTCCTTGCCTCGGTAGGCAAACGCGGTGTGGGTCACGTCCAGCCCCGGGATCGCGGTGGCGAACGCCAGGACATCCCCGGTCTCGATCCGGTTGACCACCAAGGGAATTCGCTTGGTCGGGATGACCCGGCGAGGCATTCCATCCAGCCGGCGCTCCATCGCCGCGATTTCCCCGAACACGCCTTCATCGGCCAGCGCCGGGTAGCTGCCCCGGTGCTCGGTCATGAACCGGAGCGGGCGGACATCGTCGACCCCTCCCAGCTCCATGCCGAGGTCTCGCACCAGTCCTCGGCTCGCTCCGTCGCTGATCCATTCGCTGAGATAGTGCAGCCGAGAGCTGTACCCCCCGCGTTTCCCGCCGCGGTATCGCATGCGCTCCACTTCGCGGCCGAATGCTTTCCACGAGGGCTTGACCCGCTTGTCCGCCACCCGCGCGACCGCGAGGCAGGCCTCGACCAGAGTGACGCAATCGAAGTGGGTCAGAGAGAGCGTGAGGGGCTCAGTGCGCGACGGACTGCCTCCCGCGCGGAGGTAGCTCTCCAGAGTGTAGGGCTGGTACGGGCTGCCGACAGTCAGCTCGCCCACCCGAACGGCGCTGGCGCCGAGGGGGGTGTCGAGCCCCACCAGTCCTTCGGAGCGAAGCGCCTTGGCCCAGGCATTCAGCCGAGCCTGGTCAGGGTCCCCCGTGGATCCGGCGAAACGGGGCAGGGTCAGGAGAGCGGCTGCACTGGCAGCCGCAGTCCGAAGCAACTCTCTACGGGAGAAGAGTGTTTGCACGGTATCAGTAGAATACTATCGAGGTGGCTGCTGCCGCGCGCCGCGATGGCGTTGCCGTCAGAGCGGTCACCTTGCCACATCAGAACGGAGACTGCAGCATGGAAGTGAGTTTTATTGGACTCGGCGCCATGGGCCGGGCGATGGTGGCCAACCTGCTGAAAGCGGGTCATCGGGTCCGAGTCTGGAATCGAAGCCGGTCGGCGGTCGACGAGCTCATCCGGGAGGGAGCCGAGGCCGTGGCCGAGCCGGGGATGGTCTTCGGCGGAACCGTGATCTCGATGTTGGCCGACGACACCGCGGTCCGGGAGGTTTTTCTCCATCGCAAACTGATCGAGGCGGCGCCTCCGGCTACGGTGCACGTCAACATGGCCACCATCTCCGTCAGCCTGGCGGAGTCTCTGGCGGCGGAGCACAAGCGTCACAAGGTTCAGTACGTCGCCGCGCCGGTCTTTGGGAGGCCGGAGGCCGCCGCCGCGGCTCAGCTCAGTATTGTGGCGGCGGGGGAGGAGGCAGCGCTCGATCGGGTACAGCCGCTGCTCGACGTCCTCGGCCAACGCACCTGGCGGATCGGGCGGGAGCCGCATCAGGCGAACGCGGCGAAGATCGCCGGGAATTTCTTGATCGCTTCAGCCATCGAGAGCATGGCCGAGGCGGCGATGCTGGTAGAGCGGAACGGCGTGCCGCCGGAAGCCCTGCTGAACGTCCTGACCAGCACCCTTTTCGCCGCGCCGGTTTACAAGAATTATGGAGCGATGATTGTGGAGCGGCGGTACGAGCCGGCTGCCTTTCGGCTGGCTCTGGGATTGAAGGACCTGCGGCTGGTCCTGGAAGCCGCCGAGGCGGCACGGACACCCATGCCGTTCGCCAGTGTGCTCCGGGACCATCTGCTCGAGGCCGTGGCTCAGGGTGATGGCGAGCGAGACTGGGCCGCGCTGGCCGAGGTCGTGCGGCGGCATGCGGGCACCGATGGTGGGGTCATCGAAAGGAGGGTGCGGGAATGACGCGGCAGGAAAGGCGGTCGGCCGAAAACTCCGAGCGCCGTCGCGGAGAACGCAGGCAGCAGCGGCCGGACGAAAGTGTCGCCCGCGAGATCAACGAGATCCTCTCCGAGGATCCCGAGCTGGAAGCCGGCGAGATCGAGGTCCAGGTCGAAGGGGGCGCGGTAACCCTGATCGGAACGGTGGACAGCTCCGATGCCAAGTTCCTGGCGGAAGAGCTGATCGAGTCCGTGGCCGGGGTGCGCGAGGTGCACAACCGCTTGCGGGTGGAGAACTGAGCGAGCCTCACCCGCCTGAGCCTTGGCGGCCAGCCTACGCCGCGGCCCACCCGCCCTCCGCCCCCACCGCCGCCCATCCCGGCGGCGGCCTTCACCGCCGCCACGACGAAGGCCGCCCCATTGGCCGTCTCACATCGCAACGGCCTTGCCTCTCGATCTGAGACGGCCACCCCGACTAGATAGCAGGAGGCCCGGACCGGCGTGTCCCTAAGGACGCGCACCATCACGATCGATACTGATGCACCGAAGGGAGGCTGTCATGCCAGCAACCACCGACGCCATCGCGACGTTGGGAACCAAGGACGCCATCGCAACGGTGGCGGTGAAGGATTTGAAGCGGGCGAAGCAGTTCTACGAGAGCACGCTGGGATTGAAGCCGACCGGTACCAGCGCCCCCGATGCGGAGGTGCAGGTGTACCGGACCGGAAACTCCAGGCTCATGGTCTATCGGTCGGAGTATGCCGGTACCAACAAGGCCACCTCCGCCACTTGGGGTCTGGGCGAGGACCTCGAGGGATTCGTCCAGGCGCTCAGGGCCAAAGGCGTGACCTTCGAGCACTACGACATGCCCGGCACCGTACTCAAAGGTGACGTCCACGTCTTCGGAGACTTCAGAGGCGCATGGTTCAAGGATCCCGATGGCAACATCCTCCACGTCAACAGCGCCTGAGCGACTGCTTGACTTCTACCGCCAACCCGGCCCGCTGACCTCGGCGGGCCGCCACGCTTCTGTGTTCGAGAGTCTGCCCCAGGACGTGGGCGAGCTCGCGCGCATCGTGCAGGGCTTGGCGATCCATGAGTTCGCGGCCGACTGGTACGGCGTCAGCATCCCGGGGGAGCGCCGGGACGAGAGCCACATCCGGCCGGTCGAGCGGATGCTGGAACGGATTTTCGCGCTCGACCGGCGGCCGCTCACGGCCGCCCGGCCACCCGAGAAGCGACTGATCGGCGTCTGCCATCACTTCATGCTGTTGCTCGTTGCCATGCTGCGGGCCAAGGGCGTTCCCGTGCGGGGACGTCGGGGCTTCGGGGCCTATTTCAACCCGGGGTCCTTCGAGGACCACGTGGTCTGCGAGTACTGGCACGCCGCGGAGCGCCGCTGGGCCTTGGCCGATCCCCAGTTCGATGAGGTGTGGCGCGAGCGGCTCAAGATCGACCACGACGTGCTCGACGTGCCCCGGGATCGCTTTCTGGTCGCCGCGGATGCCTGGGCCCGGTGCCGGACAGGCTCGGCGGACCCAAAGAGATTCGGCATCATCAAGGGCAACCTGCGGGGCAGTTGGTTCATCGCCGGCAACCTGGTGCACGACGTCGCGACCCTGAACAAGATGGAGCTCCTGCAGTGGGACATGTGGGGGGCCATGCCCCGCCCAAACCAATCGCTCGGAGAAGACGAGGCCGGATTCTTCGATGACCTCGCGGCGCTCACCCGCACGCCCGACACGTCCTTCGAGCAGCTGCGGCAGCGGTACCAGGAAGACGAGCGCCTCCGGGTTCCGGCGACCGTTTTCAACGCGCTGCACAACCGCCGGGAAGCCGTTGCCGGCACCGCCACCGCTGAGTGAAGGGAGCGACCGCTTGACCAGCACCCCAAGGCCGGCGAGGACGGATACCCTGCCGGCATCCGACAAGATCGGACCGGACGACCCGAGGTACGCTGTCCTGGTCCAGAGAGGCTTCCTGAAGCGGGTAGTGGGCAAACCCGACTACATCAGGGTGGTGGATTCCACCGACCAGGTCATCGAGGCGGTGGAAGACGCCGTTCGGAACCAGCTCAGGCTTGCCGTCCGCAGCGGCGGTCACTGCCTCGAAGCGTTCGTCAGTGACCCGGCCGTGCAGGTACTCATCGACACCTCGTTGATGACCGCCGTCGCGTACGACCCCGAGATGAACGCGTTCATGATCGAGGCCGGGGCCAGGCTGGCTGAGGTCTACCGCAAGCTCTTCCTCGGATGGGGGGTGCTGCTTCCCGCCGGCGAGAGTCCGGAGATTGGCGCCGGCGGGCACATCTCCGGCGGCGCGTTCGGCTTTCTCTGCCGGGAGCACGGGCTTGCGGCCGACCATCTCTATGGCGTGGAGGTCGTGGTGGTGGACGAGACCGGCAGCGCGAAGCGCGTGGTCGCGACCCGGGAGCCGACCGATCCGAACCGGGAGCTGTGGTGGGCTCACACCGGCGGCGGGGGCGGGAATTTCGGCGTGGTCACCCGCTACTGGCTGCGAACCCCGGGGACCGACGGCCTGGATCCCGGGCTGCAGCTGCCCAAGGCGCCGGAGTCGGTGCTGGTCTTTCGAGCCGAGTGGCCGTGGGAGGGTTTGAGCGAGAAGGACTTCGCGAGGCTGATGCGCAACCACGGGGAGTGGTGCGAGCGCAACGCCGCGCCGGACTCCTCCTACGCCAGACTGTTCAGCACCCTTTTTCTCCACCGCCGCGAGTTCGGCAAGCTGGTGTTGCGGGGACTCTCGACCGCCGGGGCCGACGCCGAGCGGCTGGCCCGAGAGCACCTGTCCGCAATCGACCATGGGGTGGGAGCGGCCTCGACATACGAGGCCGAGCATCTCTCGTGGTTGGGTTTTGCTCTCGATCCCTTCCCCGAGATCTTCCGGCCCGTGGGCAATGGGGCGCTCGTCAAAGGGAAAGACGGGTTCCTCCGCCGGCGCTTCACCGATCGCCAGATCGAGGTCGCCTACCATTACCTCACTCGGACCGACCACCAGGTACCGGGCGGGATGCTGGGTCTCGTGACCTACGGAGGCAAGGTGAACAGCCTGTCGCCGGATGCGACGGCATCACCCCAGCGGGATTCGGTGATGTCTTCGGCCTGCGTGGTGGGTTGGGGGGACCCGGCGGAGGAGGCCCGCAGCCTCGCCTGGGTCCGCGCCTTCTATCGCGATCTGTTCGCCGACACCGGAGGCGTGCCCGCCCCGGGCGAACGTTGCGACGGTGCCATGATCAATCACCCCGATGTGGATCTGGCTGATCCGGAGTGGAACACATCAGGAGTCCCCTGGCACCAGTTGTACTACAAGGACAGCTACCCCAGACTGCAGCGCGTCAAAGCCCGCTGGGATCCTGGTAACGTCTTTCATCACATCCTGTCCGTTCGTTCGAGCTGACCGGTCCACGCCGGCCAGAACCTCTGGCCGGCAGCTCGGCAGGGAATCGTCCTGCGTGTCGATTCCGTAGAGCCTCGTTCGACGTGTAGGTGGAGAGCCGGAGAGGGCAGCAGTCCGGGGCCTCCGGACCGCCTGGTGCCGGCCGAAACCGAGGGAGACCGACAATGCGATTCATGCTTCTAGTGAAGGCCGACAAGAACACCGAGGCCGGCGTCCTGCCCAGCACCGAGCTCTTGGCCGCCATGGGCAAGTACAACGAGGAGCTGGTCAAAGCCGGTGTGATGCTGGCCGGCGAGGGCCTCCACCCCAGCTCCAAGGGCGCCCGCGTGAAGTTCTCGGGAAACAAGCGGACCGTCATCGACGGCCCGTTCGCCGAGACCAAAGAGCTGATCGCCGGCTTCTGGCTGATTCAGGTCAAGTCGAAGGAAGAGGCGATCGAATGGGTCAAGCGCTGTCCCAACCCGACCGAGGGGGAAGCCGTCATCGAGATCCGCCAGGTGTTCGAGGCGTCAGACTTCGGTGAGGCTTTCACGCCCGAGCTCCGGGAGCAGGAGGAGCGCCTGGTGGCGCAGATGGCAAAGAACGCCAGGAAGTAGTGCCTCTATTTCGAGACTAATCAGCCGAGGACCAACGATGATGCGCTACATGTTGATCGCCAAGGCCACCCAGGAATCGGAACAGGGCTGTACCCTCAAACCGGAGCTCATGGCCGCCATTGGCAGGCTCACGGAAGAGATGACGAGGGCGGGCACGCTGCTCGAGGTCGGAGGACTGGCGCCGACCTCGAAGGGCGCCCGGCTGGTGCTCTCCGACGGAAGGGTGACGGTCACCGATGGCCCGTTCGCCGAGGCCAAAGAGGTGATCGGGGGATATGCCATCGTGCAGGTGGAGTCCAAAGCCGAAGCGGTCGAATTGTCGAGACGGTTTCTGCAACTGCACGCCGACCTACTGGGCCCCTCCTATGAGGCAGAGTCGGAGGTTCGCCAGTTCTTCGACCCCTCCGAGTATGCACTGGAGCCGGCCAACCGGTAATCGTGACGTGCGTCGCCTTGCACTGAGGGCCGAAGCGGGTCTGATTGGTAGCCGTGACGGCTACGGATACCCATCGAGCGATCGACGCGGTCTGGAGGATCGAATCGGCCAAGCTGATCGCTGGAATCGCGCGGCTAGTGGGCGACGTCGGAGTTGCCGAAGACCTCGCGCAGGACGCCCTCGTGGCCGCGCTGGAGCGGTGGCCCAGGTCGGGCATCCCGGACAACCCGGGCGCCTGGCTCATGGCCACCGCGAAGCATCGGGCCATCGATATCCTCCGCCGGCGCACGCGGCTCGAGCGCAAGCACCAGGAGCTCGCGACCGAGCTCGAGGTCGACCAGGAAGCATCGGCTCCCGATCTCGACGCCGCCATCGACGATCACGTCGGTGACGATCTCCTGCGTCTCATCTTCATTGCCTGCCATCCGGTTCTCTCGACCGAGGCCCGGGTCGCCCTCACCCTGCGACTCCTCGGCGGGCTCACCACCGAAGAGATCGCCCGTGCGTTCCTGGTGCCGGAGGCCACCGTGGCCCAGCGGATCGTTCGGGCCAAGCGGACGCTCTCCGAGGCCAAGGTTCCCTTCGAGGTGCCCCGGGGGCCCGAATTGGTCGAGCGGCTGTCATCGGTGCTGGGGGTCATCTATCTCATCTTCAACGAAGGCTATTCGGCCACGGCGGGCGACGACTGGGTGCGACCGGCACTGTGCGAAGATGCCCTTCGACTGGCCCGGATCGTGGCCGAGTTGATGCCAGCCGATGCCGAAGTCCACGGGCTGACCGCGTTGCTGGAAATTCAGGCCTCCCGGCTGCGGGCCCGCGTGGGTCCGTCGGGAGAACCGGTGCTGTTATTGGATCAGGATCGCAGCCGGTGGGACCAGCTGCTCATTCGTCGCGGCCTGGTGGCGCTGGAACGAGCCGAGACGCTGGGCGGCGGATTGGGCCCGTACACCCTCCAGGCCGCGATCGCCGCCTGTCACGCACGCGCTCGCGCGCCGGAGGAAACCGACTGGGCGAGGATCGCGGGGCTCTACGGTGCGTTGGCACAGCTCGCGCCGTCGCCCGTAGTGGAGTTGAATAGGGCCGTCGCCATCGCGATGGCGTTTGGCCCCGCCGCCGGCCTCGAGCTGGTGGAGCGCCTGACTACGGAGCCCTCGCTCAAGGGCTATCACCTGCTGCCCAGCGTCCGCGGCGATCTGTTGTTCAAGCTGGGGCGCACCGACGAGGCGCGAGCCGAGTTCGAGCGCGCGGCCACCCTTACTCGCAATGCCCGCGAGCAGGAGCTCCTGCTGGCGCGGGCGGCGGCGTGCGCCCCCGGGGCCGCGCCGGTCCAGCCAGGGTAAAGCGCATGCCGGGAAGCGAACTCAGGAGCTCCGCGGTCAGCGAAAGCCCACCCGCCTCTGCCGTCCCGGCTGCGCCACGCACTCGGCGTTACGACCGGTCCATTGTCGAGGGACCGCTTCGGTCGGCGGTCTGGAGTCTGGCGTGGCCCACCATGCTGACCAATGCGATCGGGGGGCTCCAGGGCATCGTCGATCACGTCATGGTGGGGCATTTCGTCGGCTTCAGGGGCAACGCCGCCATCGGCGTCGCTACCCAGATCTTCATCATCGTGGTCATCTTCATCAACTCGCTGTTCACCGGCATGAGCGTGCTCGTCGCCCGCTTTGCCGGCGCCGGTGAGGAGGAAAAGGTCGATCGCACCGTCTATCAGGCCTTTCTGACCGCGCTGGGAATCTGGCTGCTGGTGATGGCCCCGCTGGGGTACCTGCTGGCGCCCTCCCTGCTGGACCTGGTCAACGCCGCCCCCGAGGTGAAGGCCGAGGCCCTGCCGTTCCTTCGGATCATGTTCCTGTTCAGCAGCGGCATGCTGGTCTTCTACATGCTCGGTGGCGCTCTCCGCTCGGCGGGCGATGCCCGCACCCCGATGATCCTGGGACTCACGCTCACGGTGTTGAACATCGGGTGCAACGTGGTTCTGATCCGCGGATTGGGCCCCATTCCTGCCTTCGGCACGGCGGGCGCCGCCATGGGGACCTCGATCGCCTCGGCCGTGGTGGCGCTGTATGCAGTCGTGAAGCTCTGGAGCGGCGGCTGGGTCGTGCGGTTCCCCCATCGCCACGGGTTCGGCCCTGACTGGGGCATCATCCGCTCGCTGTTCCAGTTCGGCCTGCCGAGCGGGATTCAAGGGATCGCGATGAATGTCGGTGGAGTGTTCATGCTCGCGTTCATCGGCTCGGTGGCGCAGAGCGCCGCGGCCCAGGCGGCATTCGCGGTCTCCTACACGCAGCTCTTCTCGCTGATCACCTGGACCTCGGTTGGCCTGATGGGTGCCGCCGCGGCCGTCGGAGGTCAGAATCTCGGAGCGGGGAAGCCGGAACGGACCAGCGAGGCCGTGCACGTCGCGGCGCGGGTCGGCCTGGCCGGAGCGGCGTTGGTCGGCGCGTTCTTTCTGTTTCTGCCGCGGCAATTGCTGGCGATCTTCGGGATGAACGACCCCGTGGTCGTGGAGATCGGGGTCCAGCTTCTGCACCTGCTCAGCGTATCGGGGCTGTTCATCGCCGTCGCGCTCACCTATACCGGAGGGCTGCAAGGTACCGGAGACACCCGAAGCCCGCTCTACATCTCGATCGTTTCTCAGATCGTGGTGCCGCTGGGGATCTGCTTCGTCATTCAGCACAGCACGATCCTCCAGCCGCTCCACATCTGGATCGCGATTCTCATTGGCCACGCCACCCGTTGCGCCCTCAGTGTCCTGCGGTTCAATCAGGGGAAGTGGCGCGGCATCGCGGTGGACATTGCGCCGTGAACCACAGGAGTTCGACATGGTAACGATGGGTGAACTGTTGCAGGAACTGGAGCAGGAGACCACGCCGACCCGCCGGGTGCTCGAGCGGGTGCCCCAGGATCAGTTCGATTGGAAACCACATCCCAAGTCGATGTCACTCGGTCAGCTGGCCCTCCATGTAGCCACTATCCCGGGTGCCATAGCCGACGTCGCGACCCGGCCCACCTTCGACGTCCGGACCTCGATCCCCCGTCCCACGCCCGCCGGCAGCGCCGAGCTGCTCGCGGCGCTGAGTCAGAGCGTCGCGACCGCCAAGCAGATTCTCGGCGGCATGGGCGACGCCGGGCTGACCGCGAGCTGGAGAATGATGGACGGGACCCGGGAAGTGATGGCGATGCCCCGATCGGCGCTGTTGCGCACGGTGCTGTTCAACCACTGGTACCACCATCGGGGACAACTGACGGTGTACCTGCGGCAGGTCGGGGCCCTGGTCCCCGCGACCTACGGCGGCAGTGCCGATGAGAACCCGCTGGCGCCGGGATAGAGCTCTTGCGCGGATGATTCAGTTGTGATATAGATAGCTTCAGCTGCGATATCCTCCCCCAAGCAGCAGGAGCTATCCGTGACCCGCCAGGCTGCCTCGAATCCGCCTTCAGCCGAGCCCCTGACCCTGGTGCTCTCGCGCCAGGACTCGGCCCGGCTCCTGGCGTTGCCCGACTGTATCGACGCGGTCGAGGAGGCATTCCGGCTGCACGCGGCCGGCATGACCGTGCCCCCGGCGGTGCTCGGAGTGCACCTGCCCATGGGGGGAATCCACATCAAGACAGCCGGGCTTACCGGCGACCGTCCCCTCTTCGCGGCCAAGATCAACGCCAACCTTCCGGGCAATCCGGAGCGCCACGGGCTTCCCACGATCCAGGGCGTCATCGTCCTCTTCAACACCGAGAACGGCCTGCCGCTCGCCGTGCTCGACTCGATCGAGATCACCAGCCGGCGCACCGCCGCCGCGACCGCGGTGGCCGCGAAGTACCTCGCCCGCCCCGACGCGCGGACGGTGACGGTGTGCGGGTGCGGCGAACAGGGGCGCAGCCAGCTGCGGGCCCTGGCCCTGGTGCGCGAGCTCCGGACCGTGTTCGCCTACGATCAGGCCGTCGACCGGGCCGAACGCTATGCCGAGGAGATGGCGGCGGAGCTGGGCCTCGAGGTCCTTCCGGTGCGGGATCTGCGCGCCGCTACGCTGGACAGCGACGTCTGCGTCGCCTGCACCACCGCGCGCCGCTTCATCCTGGAGCGGAGTCAGATCGCTCCGGGGAGCTTCATCGCCGGCGTCGGAGCGGACCACCCCGAGAAGCAGGAGCTCGACCCTGCGCTCCTGGCGAGCAGCACCGTGGTCGCCGACCACCTGGAGCAGTGCGCTACCATCGGCGACCTGCATCATGCGATCGACGCCGGGCTCATGTCGCGCGAGGACGTCCACGCGGAGCTGGCCGAGATCGTGGCGGGCCGGAAGCCGGGCCGGCGATCCGCCGAGGAGATCATCGTGTTCGATAGCACCGGAACCGCCTTGCAGGATGTAGCCGCGGCCGCGCTGGTCTATCACAAGGCAGTCGCGGGCGGCTTTGGTCTGCCGGTGGCCCTCGGCAGTGCTTCGCCGCCGTCTGCCACCCGGGTGCCGGCATGATCCGGGGTGAGCCGGCGGCGGCCCGCTGGCTGCTGCTGATCCATCAGATCCCACCCAAGCCGGACTATTTCCGAGTGAAGGTGCGCCGGCGGCTGCAACGGATCGGCGCGGTGGCGCTCAAGAACTCGGTGTATGTGCTGCCCGCCTCGGAGGATGCGCTGGAGGACTTTCAGTGGCTGGCCCGTGAGATCGTGGACGATGGCGGGGAGGCCACCGTCTGCGAATCCGCCTTCGTCGAGGGAATGACGGACGAGGCGATGCGTCAGCTCTTCCGCGACGCCAGCGATGAGGAGTACCGGGCGATCGCCCACGATGCCCGGAGTTCGCCCGGCGTCGAGAGCTTCCCCGCGATAGAGCTGGCGCGACTGAAGCAGCGCCTGATCGAGGTCCAGCGAACCGACTTCTTCGACGCGCCGGCACGGCGGGAGGCCGACGACGCGGTGGGCGAGCTGGAGCGGGCCTCCCTGCCGTCGCAGCCGGAGCACGGAGCCACCGGCGACGCGGTTCCGGTCGAACGGGGCCGGACCTGGGTGACCCGCCGCGGCGTCCAGGTGGACCGCATGGCGAGCGCGTGGCTGATCCGCCGGTTCATCGATCCGGACGCGCGGTTCCTGTTCGTCGATCCCAAGGAGCATCGCCACCGGCCGGAGCAGGTGCGCTTCGACATGTACGACGCGGAGTACACCCACGAGGGCGATCGCTGCACCTTCGAGACCCTGCTGCTGCGATTCGGCCTGCGCGACCGGGCGCTTCGCGCCATTGGCGAGATCGTGCACGACATCGATTGCAAGGATGACAAGTTCGCCCGGGAAGAGGCCGCCGGGGTGGCGTCCCTCATCGCGGGGATCGCCCGGGCGTACCAGGAGGACCCTGCCCGGATCGAGCGCGGCCGCGCCGTCTTCGATGACCTGTACGCCTCCTTCGAATCCCGGAGGCGCGCATGAGCCAGCGCTTCCGCGGTTCGCTCCGGGAGTTGTGGTGGTACTTCCTGCGGCTCGGCAGCGGGGGATTCGGCGGGCCGATCGCATTGGTGGGTTACATGCAGCGCGATCTGGTGGAGACCCGTGGCTGGATCACCCCGACCCAATACTCGGAAGGTCTCACGCTGGCGCAGCTCGCGCCGGGTCCGCTGGCGGCGCAGCTCGCGATGTATATCGGCTGGCTCCGGGGAGGCATCTGGGGGGCGACGCTCATCGGCGTGGCGTTCGTCGCCCCCTCCTTTCTCATGGTGTTGGCCCTCTCGGCGCTCTACGTCCGCTATGGCGGACTGCCATGGATGCAGGGCGCGTTCTACGGCATCGGAGCCGCCGTCATCGCCATCATCGTCCGGAGCGCGGTGAAGCTGGTGAGGCTCACGCTGCGTCGCGATCGCGTGCTCTGGGCCATCTTCGCGGTGAATGCTGCTCTGGTCGTAGCCACTCAATCCGAGATCCTCTGGGTCTTTCTTGCCAGCGGCATCGCTGTCCTGTTGGTTCGCGAGATGCCCAGGCTGGGCCTACCCGGCGTCGCTGCCGATGCCGGCGTGTTGCTGACGATCCTCTGGTTCTTCATCAAGGCTGGCGTGCTGGTCTTCGGCAGCGGGCTCGCGATCGTGCCGTTCCTTTACGGCGGAGCGGTCCAGGACTTTCGCTGGCTGACCGAGCGGCAATTCCTCGACGCTGTCGCGGTCTCGATGATCACGCCGGGGCCGGTAGTGATCACGGTCGCCTTCATCGGCTACCTGGTCGCGGGACTGTGGGGTGCCACCCTGGCGTCGCTCGGAATCTTCCTTCCGACATGGTTGGCGGTGGTGGTAACGGCTCCGTCCTTCAGCCGCATCGTGACCAACCTCCGGGTGCGGGCCTTCGTGGACGGGGTGACGGCCGCCGCCACGGGTGCGATCGCGGGGGCCGCAGTGGTGCTCGGCCGGCGCGCCATAGTGGACCTGCCCACGGCTGCGATCGCCGCGACGGCAGTAACTCTCTTATTGGTATTCAGAAACGCTCGCGAGCCGCTGCTCATCGTGGCCGCCGGGCTGGCGGGCATGTGGCTGACGCAGCCCAACCCACTTCCCTGAGCAGCCTGATCTTGACGTTCTCCGGGCGGCACACTATCTGGGGACAGGCATCAGCTCGGCACCGCCACCCGCTACACGACGAGGATTCTATGCCTTCCCTGTTCGATATGGTGACCGCTCATCTGGATGAGAATGCGCTCCAACAGCTCAGCAGCCGGCTCGGAACCGATCAGGGTGCCACCAGCAAGGGGATTGCGGCGGCCATTCCGGTGTTGCTGGGTGCGCTGGCGCACAACGCCCAACAGGGCGCGGGAGCCCAGCAACTCAACGACGCGCTGGCGCGCGACCACGACGGCAGCGTGCTCAACGACGTGCCCGGCACGATCCGGGATCAGCCGGTGGCGAATGGAGACGCCATCCTGAGCCATGTGTTGGGCGACCGGCAGGGCATGGTCGAGCAGGCGGTGGCTCGCGCATCCGGTCTGGATCTCTCGAAGGCGGGCCCGCTCCTGGCGATGCTCGCGCCCCTGGTCATGGGTTCGCTGGGGAAGTTGAAGCAGCAAGGCGGACTGGGACCTGACGGGCTGACGCGCGTGCTCAATGGCGAGCGGGATTCCCTCAATGCCGCCGCGCCCGGCGTCATGGGAATCGTGAGCCAGTTGCTCGACCGGAACCACGATGGCTCGGTCCTGGACGACGTGGGTCACATGCTGAGCGGGCTCTTCGGCCGGCGTTAGTCCGCTCTCCGGCCGAGCCCGTCTCACCTGCGGCGGAGGGAGCCGGACTGCGACCAGACAGCCGGCTCCCTCCATTTCAGGTCATGTCATCTTCTTCGCCTTCGCCCTCACGAACGCGTAGCTTGCGAGCGGTAGCACGTTGGCATGCGCCGCCTCGGCGGCGAGCTCCTTCGCCTTGGCGCTGTCGCCCTTGCCCTGGTACGCCAGCGCGAGGGTGTAGATCACCTGGGGATCCTGCTGGTTGGCCTGGGTCAGCTCGCCGATCGCCTTGTCGTAGTCCTTCTCCTTGAGCGCGATGGTGCCGGCCAGTTGGTGGGCCTGCCGGACCCTGAAGGCGTTGGTGCGCGCCGCGGCGCCGCTGGCGTAAGCCTCGGACTCGGTCTTGGCCTTGGCCAGGTCCCCCTTGGCCAGCGCCACCCGGGCGTCGTTGTAGTGGGCAGCGAGCTTGGTGTCCTGCTTGACGTCGTCCGACAGGCTCGACTTTTCGACCAGGTCGAGTGACTGCCAGAAGCGCTTGGACGCCTCATCGGCCCGCCCCGCGTTGAGCAGGATGTTGCCCAGCAACAGCGCGTCCCCGCTCATGTTGGCGGTGTCGGCCAGCTTGGCATCGAGCGCGTATTCCTTCTCGATCTCCTTGAGGGCCGCATCGGTCTTGCCCGCGTCCACGTAGATCACCGACCGGGCGAACAGCGAGAACCGGCGGTCACCGTTGTCCCGCGCGGCGTCGTAGAGCTTCTGCGCCTCCGCGGCTGCCTCGGTATGCTTGCCCTGGAGCATCAGATTGGTGGCGATCCCGATGCGCGAGTTGCCGAAACGGGGGTTGATGGACAGCGCCTTCCGGTACTGCTGAATGGACTCATCGAATCGCCCCGTCTTCATCAACAGCTCGGCATAGGAGTCGTACGGGTTGGGATCGTTGGGGATCAGCTCGATGTACTTCTTGAACGCCTGCTCTGCTTCAGCGTATTTCTTCATTGGCCGATAGGTGTAACCCATCGAGTTGTACGCGCCGGAAAACTCGGGATTGATGGCGATGGCCTTCTGATATTCTCCTATCGCTTTGTCATAGTCCTGCTGGCCGAACCACTGGTTGCCCAGAATGAAGTGGGCCCGCTCATCGTCCGGATATCTGGTGGCCAGCTCTTGCGCCAGCTCCAGTGCCTTCTTCGGCTGTGCGTTGCCGCCCGCCTCGGCAATCTGGATCATCAGCCGCTCGCCTTCGCTGGCCTTGTCCGAGAGCTGGGCTGCTTCCTTCAGGTGCCCGAAGAACTCTTTGGCGCTCGGGGCCGTGAGGGCGAGTTGGTAATGCCCCATGGCGAACGAGGGGTCCTTGGCCACGGCTTGCTTGAAGAGCTCGCGGCCGTCCTGTATGCGGAGCTCTTCTGCCAGCTTCCGTCCCTTGAGGTACAGGTCGCGTGCTTCATCCGAGCTGGTGGTGAGGGCAACCGCCCCTTTCGCCGCCGTGGCGCCCGATGTATCCGTGACGGTGGCGCTCGCCGTCTCCGGACCCGACTTGTTTCTGGGGCTGCAGGCAGCGAGCAGGGCAAGGAGGCCGTACGCGGTGACGCGGACGGCGGGTGAGGTCAATGCACAGGGCATCTGGTCCTCCGGTGACGTTTCAATTGTCTACGCTGGTGTGCGGGCCGGTGAAGTGGTTCCATCAGGCCCTACGCCGGAGGTCCAGCGCGGTTTCAGCGGCTTGGGCGTTGCGGAGCGGAACGACCTCGATACAATCCCGACGCATATGAACGATCTGGTCGCCGTCCTTCTGCTCATCATTGCCAGCGTCGCGGGGCTGTTGCTCATTCCCTTTGGGCTTCCCGGGCTCTGGGTGATCGTGCTCGGTGTGCTCGGCTATGGCTGGCTCACCGACTTCCGCTCGGTCGGCATGGGCATCATCGCGCTGGTTGTGGGTCTGGCTCTGCTGGGTGAGGTAATCGAGTCCTGGCTCGGGTTTCGCTTCGCGCGCCGCTACGGCGGCTCGAGCCGGGCCGGCTGGGGAGCGCTCATCGGGGGCCTGGTCGGCGCCATCGTCGGAGTTCCGGTGCCGGTCATCGGCTCGGTGATCGGAGGATTTGTGGGCGCGTTCGCGGGGGCGGCGCTCTTCGAGTACACTCGCGCTCGTCGTGCCGAGACCGCCGCCAAAGCCGGGTGGGGAGCTGTTCTCGGCCGAGCCGCTGCCGCTGCCTTGAAGATCGGGCTGGGTGTGGTGATCGCGGTGTGCGGGTTGTTTGCGGCGCTGCGAGGCTGACGTGTACGATCTCAAGGCCACCCTGATCCAGGGCGACGCCGCGACGTCGCGCGCCAGCCGGCGGACCAGCGCCTGGACGCTGCCGCCGGATCTGGAGGCGGAAGCGGTCCGGCGGGTACGTACCCTGGCCCTGCTGTACGCGCTCGCGTACTTCCTGGCGGGCCTGCTGCCAGCACTGCTCAGCCCCGAAGGCCGGGCCATGCTGATGTCGAGGACGATCCACTGGCTGCCGCCGACCTTGTCCATCGTGGGAGCGCTCGTCGTGGGCTGGTTGGTCGCCCGACCAGGCCTCACGAGTGCGGTCAAGATGTTTGCCGGTCTCGCCTTCGGAATCCTCGGCAGCTACGGCATTGCCGCCTCGGAGTATCACGACATCGTCTCTCCCATCATGTACCAGATGGGCGCCGGGGACTTCGGCATTTCCTGGGTGGCAGTCTGGACGCTGCTCGGGGCCGTCGTGGTCCCCAGCCCACCCCGGATCACGCTGCTCTCATCGACCCTATCGCTGTCGGCAGTACCGGTCATGTACAGCCTGGGACACAACCTGCGCCTCGATCCGGCCACGTTCTTCTTCCATTTGATATTCCCGTACCTCGTCGTCCTGATGATGGCGTACGTCGGGTCCCGGGTGGTGTACGGCCTGGGTGCCGCGGTGCGCGAGGCGCGCGAATTGGGCAGTTACCGGCTGGTGCAGCGTTTGGGGCAGGGAGGCATGGGTGAAGTCTGGCGGGCGCAGCACCGGATGCTGGCTCGGCCCGCCGCGATCAAGCTCATCCGTCCGGAGGTGCTGGGCGGTCCTGATGGCGGAAATCGGCCGATGCTGCTGCGCCGATTCGAGCGGGAGGCGCAGGCCACTGCGTTGATGCGGTCGGCCCACACGATGGAGCTGTATGACTTCGGTGTGGCAGATGATGGCACCTTCTACTATGTGATGGAGCTCTTGGATGGCTTCGATCTGGACGAGCTGGTCGAGCGATTCGGTCCGGTGCCCTCGGAGCGGGCCGTGCATTTCCTGCGGCAGATGTGCAGCTCGCTCGCCGAAGCCCACGAGGCCGGGCTGATTCACCGCGACGTAAAGCCGGCCAACGTCTACGCCTGCCGCTACGGCCGGGAGGTGGATTTCATCAAGGTGCTGGACTTCGGGCTGGTGAAACAGGGCCGGATGCCGGAGGACGGGGGCGACAAGCTCACCGCGGGTGACATGACCGTCGGTGGGACGCCAGCGTTCATGTCTCCGGAGCAGGCGCTGGGCGAGGACCAGGTAGACGGGCGCAGCGACCTGTATGCCGTCGGGTGCGTAGGCTATTGGCTGCTCACGGGCACGCTCGTTTTCAAAGGCTCGACGCCGATGGAGACGATCGTGATGCACGTGCATAAGGAGCCGGAGACTCCGTCGGGTCGAAGCGGGTTGCCGATTCCGGCGGAGCTCGAGTCCATCGTCCTGGCATGTTTGGCGAAGGATCCGGCGGCTCGTCCCCAGACAGCGGATGAGCTCGATGCTCGGCTAGGGTCGGTTCGCCTGGAGAAGGAATGGACGGTCGAGCGGGCGCGAGAATGGTGGGACAGACATCGAACGCGCTGATTTGTGTTCACCGGTACTCTGGACTAGGTTACCGGTACGGAGACGCTACGGCGCTCCTCATCCCGATGTGAATACAGGGGCTGGTCGCTTCACCGGCCTCTTCTTGCTTCCGGCTCCCGCCAGAGATTCCCCATGTTGCTTCTCACGCTGGCCCTCCTCGCCAGCCCCACCGACAGCGCGCAGGTCCGCGATATCGAGGTCGCCCCGGGCGAAACCCTACGTACGACTACTGTCGGCGCGGGGCAGCCGCTGGTGCTCATCCCCGGGATATTCGGCGCAGCCTTCGGGTATCGCACCATCACCGGCCCGCTGGCCGCGCGCGGTTATCGCTGCATCGTGGTGGAGCCGCTGGGCTACGGCTGGTCCTCCCATCCCAAGGATGCGGACTATTCCTTCACCGCGCAGAGCGAGCGGGTCGCCAGCGCACTCGACAGCCTGGGCGTCACCGGGGCGCTGGTGGTGGCCCAGTCGAGCGGCGCGGCCATTGCCTTTCGACTCGCCATCGCCCGCCCGGAACTGGTTCGCGGCATGCTCTCGATCGACGGGGGCCCGGCGGAGAGCGCCTCCACCCCAGGCATGCGGAAGGCGTTCAAGTTCGGCGGGGGTCTGGTCAAGTTCGTGATGGATGAGTCCAAGCTGCGCCACGATGTGCGGCGGGAGATCGTGAAGAACTCCGGCGACACCACCTGGGTGACCGACGCCGTGATCCGGGGCTATACCGCGGGACAGGTGGCTGACATGCACGGCTCGATCGACGCGTTCCAGCGGATGTCGAAGGTGAAGAACGAGGTGTCGCTGCTGGACCGGCTGCATCAGTGCTCCATGCCGGTCCGGCTGCTGGTCGGCACCGTGCCCCATCCCGCCGAGGTGACCGAGGATCAGCGAGAGCTCCTGAGCGAGAAGCTCCCAAACTTCTCCACCGATAGCGTGCACGGGTCGGGCCAGTACATCCAGGAGGAACGGCCCGAGGCCGTCATGGCCGCCGTGGAACGCCTGGCAGAGGCGGCGCGGTAGCAGGGCGACCGGAGACAGTCCGCTGACGGCCCAGACACAGTCCGGCTGGCGGCTGGGAGCCCTGCTGGGCTGGATTCTGCTCGCGGTCGTCGTGATCGCCCTGGTGGTTCGGGCGGTGGATGTGCTGCTGGTGATCTTCCTCGCGATCATCCTGGCGGTCTATCTCGACGCGATCGCCTATTACCTGCACAGCCGGCTCAAGGTCCCCCTCACGCTCGGGCTCACCATCGGCGTTGCCCTGAGCCTGGGGGCGCTGGTCGGTGTGGTCGTTCTCATCGCCCCCGCGGTATCGGAACAGGTCAGCGACCTGCTCGCCAATCTCCCCAAGTACCTCACCGACCTCGATCAGAGCATCAACCGCATGCTCCGCAGCGTCCCGATGCTCCGTCGATATTCCGGCGCGAGCGGCGCGCCCGGGCTGCTCGCTTCCGCCCTGAACGACATCTTCGGGTTCCTGCGCGGCGCGGCGGTTCCCTATGTCAAAGGCGGGGTGGAGTTCCTCATCAAGACCGTCAGCGTGTTCGTCATGGCGCTCTATATGGCGCGCGCTCCAGGCGTCTACGTCGATGGGATGATCGCCCTCGTGCCGCCTTACCGCCGTCGTCTTGCCCGGGCCATCCTCACCGATCTTCGGATAACTCTGCGCGCGTGGGTGGTCGGACAACTCGTCGCCATGGTGCTCCTTGGCGTACTGACGACGCTCGGGCTCTGGATCCTGAACGTTCCCTATTTCCTGGCGTTCGGAGTCTTCGCTGGGGTCGCCGCGATCGTGCCCTTCTTCGGCACCTTGTTCTCCACTCTTCTGCCCGCGCTCTTTGCACTTGGTGTGTCCGGGTTGGCCAAGGCCCTCGCCGTGGTTGCGCTCGGCGTGGGGGTTCACCTGATCGAGGCCAACTTTGTGGCGCCAGTCGTAATGGAGCGGCAGATCAATCTTCCGCCCGTCATCACCATCGCGGGTGTGCTCATCATCGGAAAGCTGTTCGGGCTGGCGGGGCTGGTGGTTGCGGTCCCGATTCTTGCTGTGGTTCTGGTACTGGTACGGCACATTCTCTTGGGCGAGGTCTACGGCGATCCTGTCGTCGAGGCCGTTCCGAGCGAATCCGTTCCGAGCGGACCCGTTCCGGACGCCCTCAAGGCGGCGAGCCCGCTGGACGAGGCAGCGCGGTAGCCGTCTCTCAACGAGCTCGGGGTCGCTTCGACCAGCGGCCCGAGCAGCCCGATCACTTGGCGTACCAAGTCGTCCGGGAGAAACGGCTTGTGGAGAAACTGCGCCGGGTCGGCCGGTTGACCGAAGTGCATCTGGCCCTCACTTGCAGCCGACAGGTACAACACCGGCAGCCGAGGGCGTATCCTGGCAAGGCTCCGGCCGAGCTTGTAGCCATGTCGGGCCTCGGCCACCGCGTAACCCTCAGCCGAGAGGGTGCGGACGGCCTCACAGGTAACAGGAACATCGGTACCTCCCGCCCATGCCGGCACCCGGCGCGGCCGGCGTCCCGATTTCTTCCTTCCTCTCGGCTACCACGCACTCCGTGGCGAGCAGCAATCCAGCGATCGATGCGGCGTTCTGCAGCGCCGTGCGGGTGACCTTGGTCGGATCGATCACGCCGGCTTTCACCAGGTCTTCGTAGGTGTCGGCCGCGGCGTTATAACCGAAGTTCCGGACGATGGCGGCCCCGGTCTTCTCGTCGTCGCTGCCACGGATCCGCTCGAGCGCCGCCTGCGCCCGTAACAGCGCGATGCCGCCGCCCGGTACGATCCATTCTTCGACGGCCGCGCTCCGGGAGAGGAGGCGGGTGAAGATGGCGGGAGTGGCGACGCGAGCTATGGGGCAGGGCCTCGGATGGCGCAGCCATACGGGCCGCGATCTGGTATGGGACGGAGGGTGAAGAATCTCAGGCTGTCAAACTAACCGTATTCCCTTTTGAGGTCACTCAGGGTATATTGTGATCCAGCATTGGAGCGCATCGCGTATCCAA
>DATBKD010000134.1:0-48680 GCA_036556025.1 Gemmatimonadales bacterium
CACAGCCAGGCTGCTGGGTGCCCCGATCTCGCTGATCTCCCTGGTCACCGACGATCGGCAGTTCTTCAAGAGTGCCACCGGGTTACCCGAGCCATGGGCATCCCGGCGGGGGACCCCGCTGACCTACTCCTTTTGCCGCCACGTGGTCACCCTTGGCGAGCCGCTGGTGGTGGAGGACGCCCGCCGCAACTCCCTGGTCCGGACCAACCCCGCGATCCGCGAGCTCGGCTGGATCGCGTACGCCGGGGTGCCCCTGGTCACACGCAAGGGCCATGTCATCGGCGCGCTGAGCGCGATCGACACCATGCCGCGCGTCTGGTCAGAGCGGGATATCGCCTTGCTACGCGATCTGGCCGGGTCGGTCATGACCGAGATCGAGCTCCGAACCCTGCTGGCCGAGCGGGGAGTCGAGCGGCCGAGCGAGCGTAACGGCGCCTCCCCGGTGGATGCCAGCTTCGATGAGACCGGCATCGGCATGGGCGTGACAACGCCCGAGGGACGCTGGCTTCGGGTCAATCGAGCGCTGTGCGAGCTGCTGGGCTACAGCCCCGAGGACCTTATTGGCCGTCCCGCCGACAGCATCACCCATCCTGACGATCGCACGGCCGCGATCGAGGGGCGTCGACTCCTCCTTGCCGGAGAGTGCGCCACCTGTACCATGGAGATCCGGTACCTGCGCCGGTCAGGAGAGACGGTCTGGGTTCTGGCCAACGTCACCCTGGTCACCGGGGTGGACGGTCGGCCGCGCCACTTCCTCACCGCGGTCCAGGACATCACCGAGCGGAAGGGCACCGAGGCAGCGCTGCGGCAAAACGAGGAGCGGTACCGGCTGGCGGCACAGGCAACCAGCGACGCCGTGTGGGATTGGGATCTCCTCACCGACCGGATGATCTGGGGCGACGGCCTCGAGGCGCTCTACGGCTATCCCCCATCCGGCATGGGGACGACCACCTCGTGGTGGTACGAGCGGCTGCACGCGGAGGATCGGGAACGGGTGGTATCGGGCATTCATGCCGCCATCGCCCGAGGTGATCGGGTCTGGGAGGAGGAGTACCGTTTCCGCCGCGCGGATGGGTCCTATGCCTGGACCCGAGACCGGGGATACGTCGTCTCGGACAGCGCCGGCAACCCGGTCCGCATGATCGGCGCGATGGACGACGTCACCGCGCAGCGTGAAGCGGAAGAGGCGTTGCGCCAGAGCGAGGTTCGCTACCGGTCGGTGGTGGGCAACCTCCGCGAGGTCGTCTTCCAAATCGATGGGGAGGGACGTTGGCTGCTGCTCAACGCCGCGTGGCAGGAGCTCACCGGATTCAGCCCGGCCGAGAGTCTGGGGATGCCGTTCCTGGAATACGTTCATCCTGAGGACCGCATCAAGCAGGCCGAACTCTTCCGCTCCCTTACCGAGGGGCGGGAGCCGTCGTTCCGCCACGAAATCCGCTACCGCAGTCGTGAGGGTTCGTCGCGCTGGATGGAGGTGCACGCACGGCCGATCGTCGATGAAGAGGGGACGGTCAGCGGCATCGCGGGGACCCTGTCCGACCTCACCGACCGCAAGCGGGCCGAGCAGCTGGCGGCGGCGCAAAGCCTGCTGCTGGAGCGGATCGCCGCCGGACTCGAGCTGCCGGACGCCCTGGAACGGATCGTCCGATTCACCGAGGAGCACGGCGACGGATTCCTGGGCTCGATCATGGTACTCGAGCCGACCAACCAGGTGTTGCAGATCGCCAGCGGCCCCAGCTTGCCCGAGGAGTATCGCCGGGTGATGGCCAACATCCCGGTGCATCCTGCCGCTGGTCCCTGCGGCGCCGCGGCCTTCCGGCGGGAGAAGGTCGTGGTGCGAGACATCGCATCCGAGCAGTCCTGGTCCGGAACCAGGGAAGTCGCCTTGGCCTCCGGTCTGCGCGCCTGTTCCGCGCTGCCCTGCCTGTCCGCCGACGGCAGCGTAGTCGGCACCTTTGCCGCCTACTACCGCGAACCCCGCGAGCCGGATCCATGGGACCAGCACATTGCCGAGATCGCCACCCATCTCGCCGGGATCGCCATCGAGCGCGAGCGGAACCAGGAGGCGCTCCGGCGGACGACTCGGCTGCTGCAACAGGTGTTGGACACGCTGCCGGTGGGCGTGTGGGTGCTCGACCAGGAAGGGCGGATCGTATTTGGCAATCCAGCTAGTGAGCAGATCTGGGGTCGGGCTCACGCTTTCGGGGTGGACCATTTCGAGCGCTACAGGGGCTGGCGGGCGGAAACCGGCGAGCCGATTGCAACCGATGAGTGGGCTGTCGCCCGCGCGCTGCAACGGGGCGAGACTTCACTCAATGATCTCGTCGCCATCGAGTCCCAGGACGGCCGTCAGAAGACCCTGCTCAACTCGGCCGCACCCATTCGTGGAGCCGGGGGAGAAATTCTGGGTGCGATCAGCCTGCACCAGGACATCACCGAGCAGCGCACGGCGGAAGAGGCCCTCCGCCGGAGCGAGGAACAGCTGAGGCAGGCCCAGAAGATGGAGGCCGTTGGTCAGCTCGCCGGCGGTGTGGCGCACGACTTCAACAACCTGCTCACTGGAATCCTGAGCTACAGCGACCTGCTGCTTCAGGAGCTACGTCAGGGCGACCCCATCCGCGCGGATGTGGAGCAAATCAGACATGCCGGGCAACGGGCGGCGGCCCTGACTCGCCAGCTCCTGGCCTTCAGTCGCCGACAGGTGCTCCAGCCCAAGGTGTTCTCGCTCAACACCACGGTCGGAGAATTGGATGCCATGCTCCGCCGTGTAGTCGGGGCCGACATTGTCCTGGAGACCGAGCTCGATCCCGCGCTCTGGTACGTCCTGGCCGACCCCGGCCAGCTGGAGCAAGTGTTGGTCAACCTCGTGGTCAACGCGCGCGACGCCATGCCGTGGGGTGGACGACTGCATATCAGGACAGCCAACAGCCACATGGACATCGATTCGCCCGACCGAGCCAACGGGGTGCGCCCGGGCGACTATGTGACGCTCGCCGTAAGAGACACGGGCGTGGGGATGGATGTGCCCACGCAGGCGAGGATCTTCGAGCCGTTCTTCACGACGAAGGAGTCGGGGAAGGGCACCGGCCTCGGGCTGTCTACCGTCTACGGCATCGTCGAACAGAGCGGCGGTCACATTGCGGTGGAAAGCGCACCGGGGCAGGGCGCCACCTTCACGATCTACCTCCCGAGATATCTCGGCCCGAGTGAGGCTGCAGCCGGCTCCCGATTCGATCGTCGCACGCTGCCTGGCGGAGACGAAACCCTGCTCCTGGTGGAGGATGAGGCTGCGGTCCGCAGCTCCGCGCGCCGGTTGCTGGAGCGGCATGGATACACCGTGCTCGAGGCTCGGCACGGGGCGGACGCCCTCCGGATCGTCGAGGAGAACGCGCACCGTATTGACCTGGTGCTCACGGATCTGGTGATGCCAGAGATGGGCGGCCGCGAGCTGGTCGAGCGCCTGCGAGCGCGGCACCCGAGGCTCAAAGTGCTCTACATGTCGGGCTACAGCGACAAAGCCATTACGCCGGACGGCATCCTGCCTCCGGGCACCGGCTTCGTCGAGAAGCCGTTCAGCGTGGATCAGCTGATGCAGCGACTCAGGGAGATATTGGACGGCAGCGAGCAGTGAGGAGCGGAGTCATTTTCCCCGTTCGCTCTTGACCAGCCTCAGCAGGTCCGCGGGCTGTTCCAGCCAGTAGTCGGGTTTCGCCCCCTCCAGATGTTGTCTGCCGAACGGTCCCCAGAGAGCGGCCGCGGTCCGTACACCGGCGGCTCGACCCGAAACCATATCGTGAACGCTGTCCCCCACATAGACGGTCGTAGCCGGATCAGCGCTCAGAAGAGCCAGCGCCTTCTGCACCGGTTCCGGGTGCGGTTTTGGGTTGTCCACTTCGTCGCCGCAGACCAGCACGTCCATCAGCCCTTCGAGCCGCACGAGGGTGAGTCCTCGCAGCGCACCTTGCCGATACTTGCTGGTCACCAGACCGGTGACGAGCCCCGCTGTTTTCAGCGCCTCCAGGGTCTGCACCACCCCAGGATATACCGTCACCATTCGATCGTGGTGTTTGAGATTGTACTCCCGATAGGTGGCAATCAGCGCGGCGAGCGTGCCGGGATCATCGCAGCACTCGGCGAATTGGGCCGAGAGCGGCGTTCCGACGCCCCGCAGCCATTCCTCATCCGTGCGAGACGGCATGCCGTGGGTGGCCAGCGTGTGATGGTAGCTGTCGAGAATCAGCCGGACGGAATCGATCAGGGTACCGTCCAGATCGAACAAAACGGTGTCCAGTCTGGGCATGGACGGAAACCTACTCCGCCCCCGCATGGGTTGCGAAGCTTTTCGCCCGACTCTATGCTGTGCAGGCTGTCTACCAGGGAGTCTACCGTGCAACCTGCTGAGCTCGTGGCCATTATGGCTGCGATCATCTATAGCGGCCATCGGGAGAACGAGGCGGCCCGGCCTGAGACCCGGCAGTCTGCTGTCGAGGAGGCCTGGCATCTGTGGCACCTCACCATGGACGCCTGGAGCGATCCGGGCGAGCGTTCTTTCGAGGATACCAAGCTCGGTCCGTGAGCGCTCTACCTCCCACTCCCCCTCTCCGAGAGGCACGGCTTCGCCGCGAGTTCGCGGATCGATATCCCGGCATCGAACCGGGCGTCTGGTTCACGGCCGCGACCTTGACCGAGCACCTGCTGGTTCGTCTGCGCCGGGAAGCCCCCGACCGGGAGATCCCCTCTCGACCGTTGGATCCCGAGCACTTCGAGTTCCGGGGGCCGCCGGGCCCGATTGGCTTGCGTACCAACCTCGGACGCCGAATCCAGGACTGACCCGAACAGCACCAGGCCGGTCAGCTTGACTTCCGGAGCGCCCCAGCGCTCCGTGGGCGGCGGCAAGTGTCGAGCCTCTCGCAACAACTCCGCGATTGGAAGCGAGCTCAGGCGCCCCAGAAGGAGCCCCTCCCCCGCGGTGTGCCCTCCGGCCACGAACCCGAGCGCCCGCTCCAGCAGGGTGAGCTGAGGGTGATTGCGGGAGCGGGCAGCCCGCCGGAGGGCCTCCTGCAAGGTGACCACAACCCGGTGGGCGGCGGGACCGGTCTGGGAAATGGCCCAGCGCCGTCCCTGCGCCTGGCCCAGGCGGATGCGGATCACCCGGCTCAAATTCATCAAGGCGAGTCGCAGCGCCTCTGGATCGGGCTCCTGCAGCTGCTGGCTCTGCGCCGCCAGTCTGAGGGCGGCCGTCACCACCCTCTCCTCCTCGTTCCAACTGCCATCCGGGTTGATCCATACCAGGTTGTCGCTCAGGCGAAGCTCTCCGGCTGGAGTGTCAGCACAGAGGCTGAAGCCGGCCAGCACACCCTGCCGAGCTGCCTCTACTCGGGCGACGCCGCGCACGAGCTCGCCGGCTGCTATCGATTCCGCCAGCTCGGCACGCCAACGCCATACGGGTCGGCCCGAGGGCCCTAGTCCGATTCGCCCGGGCAGCTTGGCTTTCCGGGCCAGGGTGTCGCTCAGCCGCAGGACACTCTCCAGCTCGGCAGGCGGAACAAAGCGGACCACCCCGACCTCGCGGTGGACCGAGCCCAGTCGGACTGCACGGCCTTCACGCTGTTCCAGCCGCATGGGCGTCCACGGGAGATCGTAATGAATGACCCGGCCGACTCGCCGGAGATCGAGACCTTCGGCTGCCACATCCGTCACCAGGAGATGGCGGGCACCCTTCGGCGCCGCTGCGGCCGCTCCCCGAAACCAGGAGAGAACCGCGTCACGCGGAACCGGGGACGGCCCGAGCCCCGCCCGCTCTCCGGTGCACCAGGCGACGTCGCAGTCCTGGAGCCGGTCGCGGAGGTAGCGCACGGTCTCTCGACGGGCAACGAAGACCAGGGACGGCCTGCCATCGGCGAGCAACTTCCGAAGCCGATCCACCTTTCCATCCGGCCGCCCGGCGGCGAGCGCGGTCTCGCGAATCATGGTCTCGATGACGTCCAGGTCCCGGAGCTCGAGCTCCAGCGGCGGGGTTCCCAGGGGAAACAACTCCCACCAGACCAATTGGTCGTCCAGTTCCCCGGTGAAGCGGCGAATCTCCGCCCGGCTGGTCGGACGCCCAGCCTGGAGCGCGTCCCGCGCGTGGAGCAGGAGCGTGCGATAGCGGCGAAGTGCCCCATTGAGTGCGGCCGGACTGGACCCGGCAGAGCGGTGCAATACCGATCGGATCAGCGCAGCCACCGACGGCACCTTCGATAGCCGGAGTCGGTGGATCCGTTCCAGCGCTCCGCACAGATCGGCCGCCTCGGCGGCGTCGGGATGACTTAGGTACTCGATGCGTTCGGGTGTGCCCACCGGTGGGCGCGGGCCCTCGATTACTACCCGGCCCAAAGCGGGTGAGCCGCGACCCGAGCGAAACAGCAGCCTCAGAGAAACCAGCCCATCGGGGAGAAGAGCATCGTCTCGAATTCCGAGCAGCAGCTGATGCGCCAGATCTGCTACCCGGTTTACAATGGGTGTGGCCGTCAGAAGCAGGGAAGGGCGCCCGATGAGCCACGGCGCGAGGTGCCGATAGCGGCGCGTCCTGGGATTGCGGAAGTGATGACTCTCGTCGATCACCACCAACCCGCTCGTCTTGCGCGGCAGGTTGCCTCGGCTCACCAGCTGATGGGAGAGAACCTCGACCGGGATTCCCAGTCCCGTCGCCACGCTGCGCCATTGCCCGACGAGCGTCGCGGGCACCAGGCACGCCGTCGGCCCGGTCTGCCCCAGCGCAATGGCCGCCGCCAGCGCGACGTAGGTCTTTCCGCTTCCCACCGGATCGGCCAATATCGCCGAGTGGTACCGACGGATCGCCGCAACGACCCTTCGCAGGCTGAGCCCTTGCTGGGGTAACAGCCAGGCCGGGGATTCGATCGGAGCCTCGGGCGGCAAGACGCCTTGAGCCAACGCACTGGAGACCTGGGCGCCGGTGGCCCAGGGTCCAGGTCGCAGGGAGGTGAGCAGCGGATCGGGAACCGACGCCAGCGACTCAGCGACGATCGCAGGCACCGAGGCCATAGGCCTCCTGCAGCTCTCGGCGGGAGTCGGCCGAAAGTCCCAGGTGTCGAGCGGTGATCTCATCCAGGTCGGGTTGAATCACCTCGCCCCGCCGGCCCGCGCGGGCAAGGGTGGCAAGGTCAGGATCGGTCAGCACGGACGGTGGCAAGGGCAGTTGGCCGACAATGCCGGCGTTGAATCGGGCAAATCCGCCGGCAGCAGGGACGGCACCCAGCCGTGCAATCACCCGGATCCAGGTGCAGTTGAGCCAGGCGGCGAGCTGGTCGGCGTGAGCTTCGGTCTGAGTGACGGCCACATAGCAGCTGTTGAGCGGGATGAACTGGTCGTCCCCCGGAGCGGTGAGTGCGACGGCAGTGAGGCGGCGGCCGAGGTCGGCCCAGATCACCCGATGTGGTGCACTGGCCGGTCGAGCTCGAAAGAGCTGCCAGAATGGATTCGCCCCCGCCCGATAGTCCGCCCGCGCTCGCAAGACAGCCTCGTGCGGTTTCAGGAATTCGGCAGCGCTCGCCGGCAATGGATCCAGTACATTCCCGTTCATGTCGTAGGGCCAGAGCAGGCGGGTATGAGGCACGACCCGGAACGGATGGAGGTCCCGTCCCCGTATCGCCCATCGGAGGAGCTCCGGTTCGAAGGTCGCTGGCGGCGAGAGGAATACCGCATTGGCGCCTGTCTTGACCCCCAGGTGGCAGCTGCAGTGCTCCGCCAGGTGCGGGTGCTCGAATCCCAGAAGCTCGATCGCGCGACGGAGCCGGTCTCTTGCCAGGATCCAGGGGCTACCACCCCGCAGGGCGCTCTGCGGCACCCGGTTGCACCGCTGACGCTGGAGCGTAGTCCGAACCCGGTGAGTGGTGCGCGGCACCGACCGTCGGGTGACGATCGCGAGCGGGTAGACAGTCGCGTCGAACGCCACATCGCCCGGGCCCGTGAGATCAGCAATAACCAGGAGGGAAGTGCTCGCAGTCAGGCCATGTCTCACCGCGGCTCCGTACCCGGCACTCGCGATCTTGGCGGGCACCAGCATCGCCGTGATTCCGCCGGGCGCCGTCAACTCGATGCCGCGCTCCAGAAACGCCACCGCCAAATCGGGTCGATGCGCGTAGGTCGGTCCGGCGGGTTTCCACCAGCGGTAGCGGCCTGCTAGACGACGCTGGAGGGTTGGCGGGATCTCCTCGGCCCGAAGCCATGGCGGATTCCCCAGGACCAGGTCGAACCCGCCTCGCACAAACACCTCGGCGAAATGACTCTGATAGTGAAACCAGGGCACCTCGTGTTCCTGATCGAGCGTGCGCCTTGCGCGGCGTAAAGCCCGGGCCTCGTCGCGCAGCCCACACAGCCTGTCCCGGAGTTCCCGATCGAGTCCTCGCTGCTGGCCGAACAGGTCGCGGGCTCTCGCCGCGCGAAGGCACTCGTTCATTTCTCCGGCAACTCGCTCCTGGGCCGCCGCCAGCGCCTCTCCGGTTGCTCGCACCTCTGCCCGCTGCAACTCCCGAAGGAGGCGTCTCTTTTCCATGCCGGTGGCGGTGACCAGCTGACGCCGAAGTCGGGCCAGGCCGGTGGCGGCGCCGGCACTGGGACACGCCAACCGTTCCGCCGTCGCAACGGGCTCGAACAAACTGTCGCCTTGCCGGATGAGGCAGTCGAGGTTGGGGAGCGGCATGACTGCATCGGGGCGTTCGGCCGGGTCGTCCGCGATCACTGCCAGCCATAGGCGGAGCTCACTGAGTCGGACCGCCGCGGCGCTCACATCGACCCCGAACAGGTTGCGCTGAAGAATCCTGCGCTTGCGCAGAGCCAGGGCTCGACCCGACTCGCCGCGCAAGGAGGCCAGCCGCTCGAGGGCGCCCACCAGAAACGCGCCCGACCCGGACGCGGGATCCAGGATGGAGACGCGGTCCAGCAGCCTAAGCGCCTCTCGCTCTCCGCTCTCGATCCGGCGTTCGGCCTCGGCTTCGCCACAGCCCAGCCACCCGGAGACCAGGGCGACCAGCGCGGCATCCAGGAGGCGGCGGACCAGGACAGCAGGCGTGTAGTATGTTCCCGAGGCCCGCCTCTGGTCCGGGGCCATCACGCCCTCGAAAACGCGGCCGAGCATGTCAGGTGCCACGCTGCCATCGCGTGGCCGCTCCGAGAGCGTGAAATGGAACCGCTCGAACAGCCCGTCGAATGCCTCGCGCCAGATCTCATTGGGAACGTCTCCCCGGAACCGGCGCTCCAGCGCGTGTGGCTCGAACAGTCCGCCATTGAGAAATGGGACCCCGCCAAAGGCCACGGCGAGTTTCCCTCGCTGAGTGGCCGGCCGGTTCAGCGTCCCGAAGAACAGGGGCCGCAGCAGATCGCGGTGAATCCGCCGCTTCCGACTGAGACAGCGGTCCACCTCTTCGGCGAGAAACCGCTCCCGGCCGCCGAGCCATCCCTTGGCCTGGACGAAATAGAGGAAGAGAACGCGCGTGAGTTGCAGCAGGGCGAGGCTGTGGCGATCCTCGGACTGCACCGGGCCCGGCAGCCCGGTAGCCATCCGCTCGAGGGTGGCGCGAAACGCTCGAAAGAAGCGACGCCCAGCGGTTTCGCCCGATAGCGCCTCAGCGGCGCGCGCGGCGTAGGCCAGTGTCCCGCCCTGGCGCGTGTCAGCCAGTCGCGCCAGGCAGCCGAGGGCGAGACCACCGGGAGCAGCCAGATCGACCACGAGCGGCTGGGCTCCCTCGAGCGCTATGGCGATGGTGAGGCGATGAAGCTCTGGGTCGAGCCCGAATACGCCGGCAACGCGCCCCCGCCCGGCAAGCCGGCGGGCCAGCGCCCGCGCCCGGCGCTCGGCTCTCGAGCCGCTGACGCAGTACCAGGCAAAAGCACCCGCCCGGCCGACGACTGCGATGCCGGATTCGGCGGCAGGCTGCCGCCCGGGTTCGGGCACTTCCTCCCACAGCGGCTCGTGCCCCAGCGCGGCGACCAACGTGGGCAAGTCGCTTGGCCGAAGCAGACCACGGAGCAATCGCTCGAGATCCAGGTGGGGCCGCTCCCGCGGATAGGAGCGCCCACGCTACGGCGGAGGGCCGCCTTGACCGTCATCATTTGCGCGCGATAGGTACCTACGCTGGACGCCTTGGAGGGGTCCCGGCTATCCTGCAGCCATGCAACTACCACATCGCCTCACCTGGTCCATGTGCGCCCTCATGCTGGCGCCTGCGGCGCTCGCCGCTCAAACTGCCGCGGACAGCGGCCTGTTCATCGTTCGCCATTCCGGGGACACCGTCGCCACTGAGCACTTTTCCCGGACCCAGACCAGTCTTCAGGGTACCTTGGCCTTGCGGAACCCCAAGCGGACCTCGCAACGCTACAGTGCCGTGGTCGGCCCCGACGCCACGCTGCCGATGATCGAGATCACGGTTCGGGAAGACGCGGACAGCGCGCAGCGGGCTGACCCGCGGCAGGCCAAAACGAGGATCGTCCAGCGGGCGCGGGTGATCTTCAAGAACGACAGCGCCTCCGTGGACGACGTCACGGGCAACGGCCTCACGACCCGGGTGTTTGGCACCGAGCCTGGTGCGATCCCTTACCTGAATCTTTCCTTCGCGCTGCTGGAGCAGGCCATCCGACGGGCCCAGACCCAGGTTCAGGGAAAGCGCGAGCTCGCCTTCTTCAATCTTGGCGGAGGCCAGACCCTGAGCGCGAAGCTATCGCCGCTTGCCGGCGACTCACTGGTCCTGGATATCGGCAAGGTGGAGTACCATCTCAAGGTCGACCAGCGCGGGCGACTGCTGGGGGGCCGGATTCCGACGCAGGATGTGCTGGTGGAAAGGCAGGGAGACGGTGAACGGTGAATGCGGCCGCCCCGTTTACCGTTTCCCGTTTACCGTTCCCCTGTAGATCCTCCCGCGCCACTCGACCCGCCGGGAACCACGCCAGGTGGATCGGGCGGCGATGTACAGCGCTACGAGGGCGCCTAGCGGGTAGCCCAGACCGTAGATCACCGGGATCCGCATCCCGTAGCTGATCAGCATCCAGAAGAGAGTAGAGAGCCCGGTCGCCACGAGGGCGGCCCTGCCCAGGCTGCCTCCCCCGCCGGTCAGGCCGAGAACCGCCGGCGGGACCAGCCAGAATAGCAGCGCGGACGCAAGCATGAGAGGTACCATCTTTCGGAGAAGCGGCTCGTTGGGGAACGACCGCCGCCCGCCGAGGTAGATATTCTTGGACCAGCCCTCAACCAGTTGTGGCAGGCTGGAGTACATCCGGGTTTCCATCAGGGTATTGGCACTGGCGAAACGGATTTTGCGTCCGGCTCGGAAGAAGGCCTGGGCCAGAGCCAGATCTTCTGCAACCTCATGACGAACCACCAGGTGGGCCCCAATCGTCTCATAGGCATCTCGGGTCACCAGGATGAACTGTCCGTTGGCGATCACGTCGCGCTCCCGCCGGGCCCGGCTCACTCTGCTGGGATGGTATCGCAGCCCGAGGAGCAGCCAGATCTGAGGCATGACCAGACGCTCCCAGAAGGTTTCGCAGCGCTGGTATGGGGCCAGCGTGACCAGATCGCCGGGGCGGGGAAGCAGCGCGCCGACCGCATGCGCGAGCAGCTCGGGTGTGTGTCGGGTGTCAGCGTCGGTGAAGAGCAGGACGTTGTAGCGCGCCGATTGGTAGCCTTGATAGCAGGCCCAGGGTTTTCCGTACCAGCCGTCGGGCAGCTCCGCCCCCGGCACCAATCGCACTCTGGGGTCCTCAGCACCGAGTTCCAGGACCAGCGCGGCGGTCGCATCGGTGGACTGGTCATCCACGACCAGCACCTCGATGTTCCGGCAGGTCGATGCGAGAATGGAGCGTACGACCGTCCGGATCGTGGCCGCCTCGTTCCGCGCGGGCACGATGACCGAGACGGCTTCCCCCGTCACCGGGGGGACATCTTCGAGCCTGGGTTGGCTGCGTGCAAGCAGGGGGAGGGCCGCGAAGGGGGCGACCCAGGGAAGCGCCGGGAACAGCTCGATCGGTAGGGCTATCGCTTCTTCTTCTTGATGACGGAGTGCAGCTCTTTTTCGAGCGAATCCAGTTGGCGCTTGACCTCGCCCCCATCGTACTCGGCGGCCATGGCAGGTACCCCGTTCTGAGCAAAGAGCGTGGCCACCAGGGCATCGGTGTACCCCACGACGGCGACCGCGATCCCCTTGTCGATCACGCGGTTGAGCCGAAGCATGATGGCCATGCCCTGCCGGGCTCGCATGGCCGCGAGGACCGGAGCCAAATTGCGGATCAGCAGCTCTCGCAAGAACTGGAGCTCCTCGACCACCTCGCCGGCGGCGAGACCACGGGCGGACGCGACCCGTCCGTAATGTTCACACACGTGCAGCCAAATGGTGCCGACCTCCCGTCGAAGAGGTCCGACCATTTCGGAGATCACGTCGAGGAGGAGCCGGAATTCCCGCTCTACCAGAGGACGCGGGATCGTGGGGGCTGCGGTCATCCGATCGCCCAACCAGTCGGCCCATTGGGTGACCATCGAATCCCGCATTTCGGCTATCACACGACCGGCAGCAAGCAACGCCGGCTGCGAAGCGCGCACTACCATACTCCACGTATCAGAGGTGGGCACAATCTAACCTTGGAGCGAGGATGGGGTCAAAGCCGCTCGTTCGCCCCCCACGGCTCACGCGCGGTTCCCGCGTGGCGCTGGTCGCGCCGGCGGGCCCGGTGCTGGAACGAGATGATCTAATCCGCGCGGAACTGCTCTGCCGTGCGCTGGATTACGAACCGGTGATGGGCTCCCATGCCGGCAACCGATACGGTTACCTCGCCGGGAGTGACGATCAGCGGCTCGGCGATCTGAATGCCGCGTTGCAGGATCCGTCCATCGACGCGGTCTGGTGTTTGCGCGGTGGCTACGGAGCGACCCGCATTCTCGATCGGGTGGACTTCGAGGCGCTCGCGCGCCGGCCCAAGCCCCTTATCGGCTACTCCGACATCACTGCCCTGCTCAATGCCGGGGTCCGACTCGCCAAAGTGGTGACCTTTCATGGCCCGGTCGCCCGGGCGAGCATGCCCGCCTTCAGCCGCTGGCACTTCGAGCGAGTGCTCGCTTGTGCGGAGCCGGCCGGCCGCCTCGGCCGGATACCGGATCGCCCTGACGTCCTGATCCCTCAGGAAAATCGGATCGTTCCCCTGCGACCCGGGATAGCCGAGGGTCCCCTGGTGGGGGGCAATCTCTCGTTGTTGCAATGCCTGATCGGTACTCCCTGGTTCCCCCGGCTCGAGGGGGCGATCCTGTTCCTGGAGGACGTGGGCGAGGACCTCTATCGGGTGGACCGGATGCTTGCCCATCTCCGGGCGATCGGCGCCCTCGCCGGCCTGGCCGGTATCGTGGTCGGTCGCTTCACTGAGCTGAAGCGCCACACCGGGGACGGCGCTCTGGGGTTCGACGAGGTCGTTTCCAGCTATCTCCTGCCGCTCGCCATCCCCGTTGCCTATGGCTTCCCGGTAGGCCACATCCCGGACCAGTGGACGCTTCCGCTCGGAGTTCGTGCTCGCCTCGATGCCGGGGCTGGCGAGGTCGAGATCCTGGAGGCCGCGGTCGCGTGAGCTATCCTATCCCAAGGAGAGGGGTGCAGCGCCCGCATTTCTGCTGGGCTCTCCTGTTGGCCGCCGGATGCGCGGCTCAAGGGAGTTCCGGAACGCCGTCAACCGCCCCGGCCCCTGCCCCTGGTCGCACCGGGAGCGATTCGACAGAGGTCGCCCGGCGCATCGACGCCGTGGCCAACGACTACTTCAAGGCCTGGGTTGCGGCGTTCCCGGTCGATGCCCTGTTCGACGGAATACCTGAGGAGGCGAACGACCGGCTCAACGACAACTCACTCGCCGCGGTGAATCGCTGGCAACAACGGGAAGATGCGTGGTTGGCGGAGTTGCGAGCGATCCCGGTTGAGCGGGTACGCGGGACTCCCGACGAGGCGACCTACGCAGTGCTGCGAGAGACGCTCGAGTCAGCCAGCCTGACCCGGGTGTGTCGTGGCGAGCTCTGGCCGGTGAGCCAGCAGAACGGCTTTCAGATCAGCTTGCCGATCCTGTCCCAATTGCAGCCGCTGGGTTCACCGAAGCGGCGGACCCAGGCCCTGGCGCGGTGGCGGACCATGGTCCCGTACATCGATACCGAAATCGGCAACCTGCGCGAAGGGGTCCGTCTCGGCTATACCCTGCCGAAACTCAACGTTCGAGAAGTTCTCGAGCAGCTGGATGACGTTCTTCGGCTCCCGCCGGGACGATCTCCCTTTGCCGCCCTAGCGGATCGCGATTCGACGGCTGGGTTTCGCGACTCGGTGGTTGCCATTGTCGCCGGCGAGATCCTGCCTGCGGTACGGCGCTATCGCGACTATCTGGCATCGGACTATCTCTCCCACGCGCGAGAGGCGACCTCACTCTCCGCGCTCCCGCACGGCGCCCAATGCTATCGCGCGCTGGTGCGCCGGTACACGACGCTGGACCTCAAGCCCGAGGCGTTGTACCAGTTGGGACTGAAGCAGATGGCCGCCATCGAGGCCGAGATGCGTCCGATGGCCGAGCGGAGCTTTGGAACGACCGACCTGCCCGCTTTGATGAAACGATTCGCAACCGATCCGCAGTACGCCTTCCACAGTCGCGCGGAGCTGATTCGCACGGCCGAGCAGGCGGTCGCCCGCGCCAGGGCGGCCATGCCTCGCTGGTTTGGCCATCTGCCCAGGCAGAACCTCGTGGTGGACCCGTGCCTGCCGTTCGAGGAGAAGTCAGGCTGTCCCAACTCCTATGTGTCCGGCTCATCGGACGGCAGTCGTCCCGGTCGCTGGCGGATCAACGCGAGCGTTGTCCCACCCCAACCGCGAGCGCCGTTGGAGGGCACCGCTTTTCATGAGACGATCCCAGGGCATCACCTGCAGGGCGCGATCGCCGAGGAACGACCCGGCCTCAGCCCGATCACCCGGTACTTCGGGTTCTCCGCCTACTGGGAGGGCTGGGCCCTCTATGCCGAGCGCCTGGGGCTCGAGATGGGGATCTATTCCTCTGACCTCTACCGTCTTGGCGAGCTGGGAGAGCAGGCGCTGCGCGCCGCCCGGCTGGTGGTAGATCCCGGACTCAGCGTTCTGGGGTGGACCCGCCAGCAGGCGATTGACTACATGCAGACCCATCTCCCCTATACCCGCCAAACCGTGGAGTCGGAGGTAGACCGATACATCGCTGGCCCGGGCCAGGCCACCGCTTACATGGTCGGCCGGCTCGAGATCGAACGTCTCCGCGCCGAGGCCAAGGCGCGCTTGGGGAAACGATTCGACATCCGTGAATTTCATGATCAGGTTCTGGAGAACGGAGCGGTTCCGCTGACCTTGCTCCGGTCTCACGTCGAGGCCTGGCTGCGCTCCCGCGTCCACGCGACCAACGAGCACTGAGACCTACCGCGCATGGCGACCCCGACTCTCAGCAAACACACGCTTCCCGGCGTCCTGGGCGACATCCTGATCGACTTGCGCTCGGGCGGACGCTCCTCGCCTCGGCCCGCCGTTGTGGTGCTGCACGGCTTCAAGGGGTTCAAGGACTGGGGCATGTTCCCCCCGTTCTCCGAGCGTCTCGCGCGGGCCGGCTTCACCGCAATCACGCCCAACTTGAGCGGAAGCGGCGTGGACGACCACGGCGAGTTCGCTTACCCGGAACGGTTCGGGCACAACACGTTTTCTGCAGAACTGGAAGATCTTCGCCGGGTAATCGATGCCGTCTTTCAGGGTGGCCTGGGTGTGCCGCCGCCGTCCGTCCTCGGTCTCATGGGCCACTCCCGCGGGGGTGGCGTCTCCATTCTGCAGACGGCCCGAGACCCCCGGGTGAAGGCCCTGGTCACCTGGTCCGCCATCTCCACCATCGAACGATGGCCGGCCGAAGAACGTGCGGCCTGGCGCAAAGCCGGCGTAACCCAGGTGAAGAATGTTCGGACCGGACAGGTCCTGCCGCTCTACACCGGCATACTGGACGACATCGACGCCCGGTCCGACGCGCTCGACATCCAGGCGGCGGCACGCCGGATCACGGTGCCCTGGCTTCTGGCTCACGGGACCGCGGATGAGTCGGTGCCGCTTCGGGAAGCCCTGGCGCTGGCAAATGCGTCCACTCGCGCCCAATTACTCAAGGTGGAGGGCGGTGGCCACACCTTTGGAGCAGTGCATCCTTGGAAGGGGATGACGCCCGAGCTCGATCTTCTCTTCAACCGAAGTATCGAGACGCTGAGCCAATCGCTGCTCTGATCCGTCGCATCGGGAACCCAGGCACAGGCTTGACCCGACGGTGACGACCGGCCAATCTCCCACCATGCCCATTTACAACTATCGTTGCACCGGCTGCGGCACCGAGTTCGAGCGCCTGGTCCGCTCCGATACCGACGTCGCATGTCCCGGCTGTCGGGGGCGCGAACTGGAGCGCCTGATGTCTCTTACAGCCCCGCCCGCATCTTCCGGAAAGCCCGCGGACTACAGTCGTCTCGGACCACCGCCGGGCGGCGGCTGCTGTGGCGGCGGATGCCACTCGCACACCCACTGACCAATCGTCTCCTCCGACTGCGCCAGCGCCTGGCGGAGGCTCCGCGGCAGGTCGAGCAGGATCCTTCGGTTCTGTGGGCTGCCGTCGCGGTGGTGCTCACTCCGGACCCTGACGCAATCTTGCTGATTCGCCGAGCCGAGCGGGAAGGTGATCCCTGGTCTGGCCATATGGCCCTGCCGGGTGGGCGCAAGAACCTTTCCGATGAGGACCTGCTCGCCACCGTTATCCGCGAGACCAGGGAAGAAGTGGGGATGACCCTCCGAGCCGACCAGCTCATCGGCTGCCTGGATGACGTTGCCCCTCGTACCCCGACTCTCCCGCCGATTGCAATCCGTCCCTTCGTGTTTGTCCTGCCTGCTCGTCCCACTCTCACCCTCAACCCCGAGGTCGCCTCAACCAGGTGGGCCGATCTCGATCGGTTGCTCCATCCCGAGACCTACCGTTCGGTTCGTCTGGACATTCGGGGTGAACGCCGTGAGTTCCCCGCCTACCAGCTTGAGGACGCCGTGGTCTGGGGAATGACCGAGCGGATCCTGACCGCCTTGCTCCGCCAGCTGAACTGCTGAGTTCGCTCTCCATAATCTTGACATTAGCCCAGTCTTAGACCAATATTAGGCCATCCTAAATCGGGTGGCCCATGAACGCCGCGCTCGTTACCGAGTCCCTGACTCGCTCTGTAGAAGATTACCTGAAGGCCATTTACAGGCTTTCCCCCTCCGGCCGGCCTGCCTCGACCAGTGAGATCGCCCACCTCCTGGAATTGTCCGCTCCGTCCGTGAGTGGCATGGTGAAGCGGCTCTCCGAACAGGGCTTGCTGGAGCATGTACCGTACAAGGGCGTCCAGTTGACCGCCGAAGGAAGACGGGCTGCCCTGCGCATGGTGCGGCGCCATCGGCTTATCGAGAGCTATCTCGTCGATTTCCTCGGCTACTCCTGGGACACGGTCCACGCCGAGGCTGAGCGGCTGGAGCACGCGGTGTCCGACACCCTGGTGGAGCGAATGGCGGCGGCGCTGGGCCATCCGAGCTTCGACCCTCATGGCGACCCCATCCCGGCCTCAGATGGCTCCATTGCCGAACTGGACTGCATTCCGCTTTCCGATATCCCGGTGGGCCGTACGGTCGAGCTTCGCCGGGTGGACGAGAGTGAGCCGGAGCGGCTTCGCTACATCGCCTCTCTCGGGCTCCGGCCCGGAGCCGTTGTAACCGTCACCGATCGGCAACCCTTTGGTGGCCCACTTACGGTGGAGTCGAGCGGTGAGCGCCTGATCATCGGACGCGAGCTGGGCCAGGTTCTCCTCTGTGCTCGGGAGAACGAGCGATGAGCGCTGCGTCCACCCAGCCCATCGAGGAGCTGTCTGCGTGGCGGTATCCCCGCGTCCGTCCCAGCCTGCCCGAGTCATATCACACCATCCGCGTTCCGGGTGGCGTCTCCTTTTGGCGTAAAGCGCTAGCCTTCGCCGGACCCGGCTACATGGTCGCGGTCGGCTACATGGACCCGGGCAACTGGGCCACCGACCTGGCCGGCGGCGCGCGCTTTGGCTACACCCTGCTCAGCGTCATCCTGCTCTCCAACCTGATGGCCATCCTGCTTCAGGCTCTTGCCCTGAAGCTCGGCATCGTCACCGGCCGCGATCTGGCACAAGCCTGCCGCGATCACTACTCCCGGCCGGTCAGCTTCGTGCTCTGGGTGCTTTGCGAGATCGCCATTGCCGCCTGCGATCTGGCCGAGGTCATCGGCTCGGCTATCGCGCTCAACCTGCTGTTCGGCATTCCCCTGATCTGGGGCGTGTGCCTCACCGCGCTCGATGTCCTGCTGATCCTGTTGCTGCAGAACCGCGGGTTCCGCTATCTGGAAGCGTTCGTTATCGCCCTCGTAGCCACGATCGGTGTCTGCTTCGCCGTCGAGCTGGTCATGGCTCGGCCCGCCATCGCGGAGGTTGTCCAAGGCCTCGTGCCGAGGACCGAGGTGCTGACCAACCCGACCATGTTGTACATCGCCATCGGCATCCTTGGCGCAACGGTGATGCCCCACAACCTGTACCTGCACTCTTCGATCGTGCAGACCAGAAAGGTGCTCCCCGACGATGCCTCCAAGCAGGAGGCGATCAAGTTCGCTACCCTGGACTCGACCGTGGCGCTGCTCTTCGCCTTCTTCATCAATGCGGCGATCCTGGTCCTGGCGTCAGCCACATTTCACTCCAGCGGTCACCCCGAGGTAGCCGACATCGGCGATGCCTATCGTCTGCTCACGCCGCTGCTCGGCACCACGCTGGCGAGCACGCTGTTCGCCGTCGCGCTTCTCGCCTCGGGTCAGAATTCGACCATCACCGGTACGTTGGCCGGCCAGATCGTGATGGAGGGGTTCCTCAACATCCGCCTCCCGGCCTGGCTTCGGCGCCTGATTACCAGGCTTATCGCCATTATCCCCGCGGTTATCGTGACCGCGCTCTACGGAGAGAAAGGCGCCGGGTCCCTGCTGATTCTGAGTCAGGTCATTCTGAGCCTCCAGCTGTCCTTCGCGGTGGTCCCGCTGGTGTACTTCACCAGCCAGCGCTCCAAGATGGGCCGGTTCGTGAACCACCCGTTACTGGCGGTCACCGCGTGGGTGGTAGCGATCGGTATCCTGGGGCTCAATGCCTGGCTGCTCGTAGGCACGTTCCACGAATGGCTGGCCTGAGTCCAGTGAGCAGGAAGCAGTGAGCAGTAAGCCGTGGAATCGTCAGCGATTTTTCCGACGTTCGATTCTGCCTGGCTTTCTCTTGCTGCTCACTGCTCACTTCTCGCTGCTCACTGCAGTTCACGGTCAATCCTCTTCCCCCGCCGGCATCTCCGACAACAGCTTCCTGATCGAAGAGGCCTACAATCAGGATCCGGGGGTCGTTCAGCACATCAGCAATTTCTCCCGAGCGGATGACGGCGGCTCCTGGGCCTACTCCTTCACCCAGGAATGGCCCCTGCGAGGTCTGCGTCACCAGATCAGCTACAGCATTCCCGTCCAGCATGGCGACGGGACCGGAATCGGCGACGTTGCCCTCAACTATCGCTACCAACTGACGGGCTCGTCCGACACCCAAGTCGCGGCGGCTCCCAGGCTCACACTGCTTCTTCCCACCGGCAACGAAGAACGTGGGCGGGGCTCTGGAGGCCTGGGCGTTCAGACCAACTTCCCCCTGAGCGTGATGCTGACGCCCGGGATCGCCACCCACTGGAACGCCGGCCTGACGCTGGTGCCCTCAGCCAGCGACGGTTTGGGCGGTGCCTCGACCACTACCAGCTACAATCTCGGTGCCAGCGGGATCTGGTTGGTCCGGCCCTCTGTCAATCTGATGCTGGAGCTCGTGTGGCTCAGCACCGAGTCGGCGATCGGGTCGGGTCGCACGGAGCGAAGCGAGAGCCTTCTGCTCAACCCCGGTCTTCGCTGGGCCTTCAATTTCCCCAGCGGTCTCCAGATCGTCCCGGGCGTTGCCTACACTATCGGTCTCGAATCGCAGGACACCGACGCGCTCTTCCTGTACCTCAGCTTCGAGCACCCCTTTAAGAGCAGTAAGAAGTAAGAAGTAAGAAGTGAGCAGTAGGCCAACACTGCTCACTCCTTCCTGCTTACTCCTCACTTCTCACTTCTTACTTCTCACTGCCTTTATCTTGCGTCATGCGTGTGACGCTTCCCCTTGTTTTCCTGCTCCTCACGACCAGAATCGCTGCTGCCCAGGTGACCGGCATCGCAGTTGAGCGAAGTTTGGCCGAGCAGCTGCAGCTCCATGTGGGCGACACGGTGCGCCTCGGCGCGGCCCCCGATTCCATGGGCCGCCTCGCCATTGTGAGCGCGGTCTATGAGCCCAGGCCCGATCCCGCCGAGATTGCCAAAGGCGAGCGCCATGTTCGAATGCACCTGCCCGATCTCGCCGCCCTGCTTGGCGCGCCGGATCGGGTAGATCGCTTCGGCGTCGGCCTCGAACCGGGCGTGCCGCCTGACGAGGCGGTCGCCAGACTCAACCAGACCGCCTTCGGTTATGAGGCATACTCCTCCCCCGCCATTGCCAAGGAGTCCTCGCAGACGTTTGTCGTTGTGAGCCGCTTCCATCGTGCTATCGCGGTCATCACCATCGTCGCCAGCGCCGTCTTTCTGCTCTGCATCATGTTGCTCAAGGTCGAGGAGCGCCGCCTGGACGCCGCCGTGATGCGGTTCATCGGGGTGAGCCGTCGCACGATCTTCGTCGCGCTCCTGCTCGAGGCTGCCCTCATCGCGGCTGTGGGGTCGGCCGTGGGGATCGTGCTGGCCTGGATTGCCGGGGTACTCACCAACGCGTATTACCAGCGCTTCTTCGACACGGCTCTGATTTTCTCGCGGATCACGCCGGCGATCGTCATTCTCGGCGTGGCGCTCTCACTGACGCTCGGAGTGCTGGCCGGCGGAATCGCCGCATGGCGCCTGGTGCGCACTCGTCCTCTGGTGCTCTGGGGCAGGGGATGAGCGCGCTTGCCTGGGGAATGAAGAGCCTTGCCCGGCACCCGCTGCGTAGCCTGCTCTCGCTCGCCGGTATCGCGGTCGCGGCGGCGATGCTGCTCGACATGGTGATGCTGAGCGGCGGCATCGACCAGTCGTTCGCCCAACTCCTCCTGAGCCGCGGGTATCAGATCCGCCTCTCGCCCAAAGGCACCCTTCCCTTCGATACCGAGGCCAGCCTGCGCGGCACTTCGGCGATCCTGGCCTCGCTCCGACGCGATCCCGCCATCGACGCGGCCGGGGCGGTATTGGGCGCCTCGCTCTACGGGCGGTCCGGAGACACCCTGATCACTCTCGTCGGCTACGGAATCCAGCCTCAGGCGCAGGCACTCTATCAGGTGACCGCCGGCAATGATCTCGAGTCGGGTGACACCCTGGGCGTTCTGCTGAGCGAGCCCGCGGCTCAACTTCTCAAAGCGGGGCTGGGAGACAGCATCTCCCTGCTCGGCCGGCTCGACCCGCAGGTCGCCGTTGCGGGCATCGCGCGGCGCTTAGTCGTTCGGGGAATGGTCCGCTTTGTGTATGACTACCGGGGTCAGCCCTCCGTGGGCACTGTGCTGGCCACGATGCAGCGGCTCGCACGCGGAGACGCCGAAGATCGCGCCTCGCTCATCGTGGTGAAGGTGCGAGACGACCGAGCCGTGGAACGGGTGGCGGCCGGGCTGCGACAGCGCTTTCCCCGCCTTGAGATATTCAGCGTCGCCGACCTGGTAGCCCATTTCCGGGAGCGGCTGGTCTATTTTCGTCAACTCTCCTACATCCTGGGAAGCATGAGCCTCGTCGTCGCGGTCCTGCTGATCGCGACCCTCCTCACCATCACGGTCAACGAGCGGCTGGGCGAGATCGCAACCCTGCGCGCCATCGGCGTGAGCCGGGCAACGATCGTCCGGCAGGTCTTCGCCGAGGGGGCCGTGCTCACTCTGCTCGGGGCGACCCTGGGCATCCTCCTGGGCCTGGTCACCGCGCACTACCTCGATGCCATCCTCACCAGCTTTCCCGGCCTCCCCGCGAGCTTCTCGTTTTTCGTGCCGCGAGCCAACACGCTGAGCCGGGCCGGCGTGATCCTGGCCCTCACCGGGTCGGTCGCCGGCCTCTATCCGGCATGGCTCGCAGCCCGGGCGCCCATCGCGGCCACGCTCCGCGCCGAGGCGACATGAGCGAGCCGATCCTCGTCGCCCGAGAGCTTCAGAAGGACTATCCCATGAACGGCGAGACGGTACACGCCCTTCGGGGCGTCTCGCTGCGAATCGACCGCGGAGAGTACGTCGCCATCGTCGGGCCTTCGGGATGCGGCAAGTCCACGCTGCTTCAGCTCCTGGGCGGAATCGACGTGGCCTCATCCGGCTCGGTGGAGCTCCTGGGCACACGCCTGGATACACTCTCCGATCGGGAGCTCACCCATCTGCGACTCACCCGCTTGGGCTTCGTCTTCCAACGGTTTCATCTCCTGCCCGTCCTGAGTGCCCGAGAAAATGTCGAGCTGCCAATGGCCGAGGCGGGCCTGCGCCCGGCGGAGCGTCGTCTCCGAGCGCGCGAGCTGCTCGAGTACGTCGGCCTCGGCTCCCGCGTAGAGCATCGTGCCACTCAGCTCTCCGGCGGGGAAATGCAGCGGGTGGCCATCGCGCGGGCACTGGCCAATCGCCCGGCGGTGCTGCTGGCCGACGAACCTACGGGCGAGCTCGATGCCGGAACCGGCCAGGAGATTGTCGAGCTCTTCCGCCGCGTGAACCGGGATGGCTCGACGCTGGTGGTTGTGACCCACGATGATCACCTGGCCCGCGAAGCCAGCCGAGTGGTCCACCTCCTCGATGGCAGGATCCGAAGCGACTGATGCTCCTCGCCCTCGCCTTTCGTCATCTTTGGGTCCGCAAACTTCGCTCCCTGGCTCTCCTCCTGGGGTTCTCGCTGGGCGTCGGGGTCATGATCGCGCTGCTCTCCGTGGGCGAGGCGATGCTCGATCAGTCGCGCGACGTCGCCCTCGTCGGCGGCGGAGAAGTGACCGTCCTGCCTGAAGGGATCGATATCGAGGCGATGCGAACTGGCGGGCCCGCCGGCATGTTCTTCACCATCGATCGAGCCCGGTTTCTCACCCGGCTGGTGCTGGGTGGACCCCGATACCGCGGGATGGTTCACACCGTGAGTCCGGCGATCGAGGGCAAGCTGCTGTATCTCTGCCGCAGTGCGGCGGCTCCCTGTCGGCCAATTCCCGTGCGAGCCGGTGGAGAGATTCCTAGCCGGGCCCTGGCCTTGGGAGCGGGGCTGGACCTCCGGCAGGGCGGCTGGAACGACTCGGGCGCAGATTCACAGTACATCGCGCCTGCTCCGCAACAGCTCTATGATGAGATCGACCGCTTTCACATTCCCGGGCGGCCGGACTCGACCTGGGGCGAGTGGCATTACTTCAACCTGGTGTCCGGGTCCAATGAGTGGTGGTACATCACCTATCTGGTCGGGGGTGCCATCCCCTCAGGGCGCTGGGGAGGCCGCCTGCTGATCACCCACCGGCGACCCGGCGGCTATGATCGGTTCACCGCCGATGTCCCTTCCGCGCAGGTGGTTCTGGATACTGCGCGAGCCGATCTGACCTTGGGCCCGAGTACGGTGCGCCAGCGGAACGGCGTCTACCTGCTCCGGGCTCGCGCCGAGGGTCCCGGTGGGCCGGTCGAACTGGAGCTGAGCCTCCGCCCCCTTCCGAATCGCTATTTCCCGCCGCTTGAGCTGCGGCAGGATGAATTCGTGTCCGGCTATACTGTGCCCGCTCTTGCGGCGGTCGCCACCGGCAGGATCTGTGTCGCTCGGCGCTGCAGTCCGGTGAAAAGCGCGCCCGCGTACCACGATCACAACTGGGGAGTCTGGCGTGAGGTGACGTGGGAATGGGGCGCGGCGACGGGATCCGGACTGAGTCTGTTGTATGGCGGCATTTACGGGCCGGCCACCGGATCGGGTGCCTCTGATATCAGCCCGCCGTTCTTCCTCGCGCTGGCCGATTCTCTGGGCGTGCGGCAGGTGCTCCGCTTCGGCAGGGTCGAATATCGGGGATCCCAGCCAGCCGAGGGGGGCCTACGGGCCAATGCACCCGAGCGCTTCAGCCTGATGGCTGCTCGAGGGCCGGACACGGTCCGGTTAGCGGTGGTAGTAGAGCACGCCCTGGCTTCGGAGTTGACCATCTCCGGTGTGCCGCGGTATTTCCTGCAAATGCGCGGGTGGTTCACTCTCTCGGGGCGAGTCACCGGTCAGATGATTTCCGATTCGGGCAGGGGCTTCTTCGAGACCTACGCTGACTCCTCCGCGGCGTATTCCTCCGGTGTCGGGTCTCCCTCCACCAGCGGTTGGGCCCATTCCCAGACCGCGGTTCGTCTGAGCCCATCGTCTTCGGAAACGATTTCCTTGTACCCCAGCTCCTGGCGGATACGGCGAGTGTCCATGACCAGATTCTGAGACAGCTCATAGGGCGGTCGAAGATGGGGTGGAAGCTCCTCGGGGACGCCCCTGATGGAGACGACCTTTCCCCGCCACCCCACTGTCGCGCCGAGCCGCTGAACCCGCTCGCCCACCATCGGGGCGAGCTCCTCGCCGACGTTGTAGACTCTGCCCGCGGCGTCCGGGCTGGTCACCGCCAGGGCGATGGCCTGGGCGACATTGTCCACGTATGCATGGGTCCAGCGCCAACTCGCCAGAGATGAGGCCAGCGGAATGTGCGGCCGCTTGTCGTACATCCGGAGGACGTAAGGTCGAAGCCGGTGGTTGGGATCGCCGGGTCCGTATACCGCGGGCAGGCGGAGGATGGTGGACGGCAGCTCCGGATCACTCTGCAGGACCTGCTCGACCAGAATCTTCTCGTAGTGATAGGTCCAATCGTCGGGATCCGCGTCCGGCGCCCGGTGGGGATACAGTACCGACCGTAGCGGGGCCTCCTCCGTGAGCGGAATCGGATCGGGTGGCCCGGGCTCGATTCCGGTCAACCGCCCGTAGGCGCGGTAGACATCACCACTGCTGATTCCCACAACTCGGCGGGCTACGCCATGGAACCGGGTCATTACCGCATGCGCATCTTCTTCTCCGACCGGCATCATGTAGAGCACCACGTCGGGCGGCGGGTCAGCCAGGGACTCCGGAATGTGTCGAACCGGCATGGAGGCGTACGGACTATGCACGTGGCGCACCTCTGCCGAGAATTGAACCTCGTGCCGTCCGCGATGAAAGACCGTGATCTCGTGCCCCTTGGCGGCGAGCATCTCGATGGTTGGTGGACCGATGAAGTTGGTTCCCCCGATCACCAATACGCGCATCTCAGATCCCCAGCCTGAGCGTGATCCCCGCCGAGCGATAGCGGAACGCTCCGGTCGTCGAGCTCACGGCGCTGTTGGTCACCAGACCGAAGATCTCGATCCGGTTTCCCACTCCCCACCGTCGTGCCAGGCGGCCCTCGATGTGCCACTCGGTCTGCTCGTCCCCGTCACGGCCGATCTGCTGGGCGCCAAGCCCCCCACTCAGCCGCCCGGACCAGGGGCCGGTATCCAGGTTGTACCCTGCCTGTCCCTCCAGGAGGTAGAAGCGGTCGGGCGAGAAGTATCCGATCCCCCGCTCCTCATCGCCCATGACACGGCCGAACACGCCGAGAAAAAAGTGTCGCCTCAAAGTCTGGGTTAACCCGGCCAGGCCGAAGGCTCGATTATTTCCGTCACTGAACCAGACCTCTCCGCCACTGCCGTAGATCTCGAGTCCCCGTCCCAGACGCCCGTCGAAGCCCCCGTCCGCGGTTTCGAGATTGAGATTTCGGCCGATGAGCGCTGCGATCTCGTCAAACGGGTAGCGGCCGTAACCGACGCTCAAGCCGAACTCGGGCACCGGTCTATAGCTGGCTCGGGCGCGATAGGTCGCGGCGGTCCGAGACTCCGCGAAATCGGGATTGAGTCGCCGGGCGCCAGCCGCACCGGTGAGCTGAATCTTTCCAATCGCCAGACTGAGTCCGGCTTCACCCCCTACCCGAGTGGCATCCCGGATCGGGTCGCTCGCCTCGAGGATTCCGGCGTTTCCGAACAGGCGCAGACCCTCCGCCAAGGGCGCCGAGGCGGCAACACTCTGCCACCAGTTGGTATTGTCGTCCGAGTCGTTACTCCAGTTGGCCGAGGTCTCCACCGCTGACCGAGTGACTCCGTGGACGATCCGGCGGAGCTCCAGCGCATCGTGGTTGGTCGAATCGATCGCGAGCGCGGCGCGGGCCTGCCGCGCGGCCGGTCCCTCGCGGTTCTGCCAGTGGTAGATATACCCGAGGCCGATGAGCGCATCCGGGTGTCGTGGGTTGCGCGCCAGCACCGACCGGTATTCCCGGGCAGCGCCCCGGAGATCTCCGCGCCAGGCCCGGACCTGAGCCTTCCCGATGAGGGCGTCCTGGTTCTCGGGATCCTCGGCCAGGAGGCTGTCGTAGCGGCTCAAGGCGGCAGAGTACTCGTGCTTCCAGGACATCACCCTGGCCTGGGCCAGCCTGACGTCCGCGTTCTTCGGGTCCGATGCCCGAGCCCGAGCCAGGTAGGCCAGGGCCGAATCGTTTTCCCCTCGCCGGGAGAACATCAGGCCCATGCGGAAATTGGCCTGCACTGCCGTGGAATCGTGAGTTAGCAGAATCCGATACGCTTTCATCGCCTCGTCATAGCGTCCCTCGTCCCATGCTCGATCTCCCGCCTCCTGTTGGGCCGTGACCCTGACCGGGGCGAGGATGAACACTATGAGCAGCAGGGCGGTACGAGGCATCGGTGTAGGCATCATTATAGATGGCGGAGGGCAAACTCGTAGCCGGTGCCGCCTGAAGCCTCAGGAAAGTGGTATGTTCAGTCATGGCTGCCGAGCAGCTATCTCAACCCGCCGATGACCCAATACCCGATATCCGGGTGCTCGGCCGCCGCCTGATCGACAGCTTTGGGGATGGGTGGGCTCGGGCTAACGTGGACCTGCTGATTTCCGTCTACTCTCCTGACGCGGTCTTCGTGGAGACACCCTTCTCCGAGCCGCTCCGGGGGATCGAGGCCATCCGACGCTATTGGCTCGAGGTCCCCTACAACCAGTCGGAGATCACCTTCAGCTCGGGCGAGATCTACGGCGCCGGCCCCTGGTTCTCCACCGAGTTCAAATGCGTCTTCCGCCGGCGAAAGACGGGGGAATGGGTCGACGCCCGAGGCGCCGTCTTTTGTGAGACCCAGACCGGGCGTATCAGCGAAATGCGAATGTACTGGCACCGATGGAACGGGGGACGGGAGACCGGGAAGCCATAAGGGTCAAAGACGATGAACTGTCCGCCGTTCCGGAAAGTGTCTCCATTTCTGAGGACGGTTGGGAACCGTGCTCAGAGCTAAGTGGTTATCTAACAAGTATGTGAAGGATGGCACAGGGTTCGCGGTCGAAATCCGAAAGTCGCTTGGTTTCGCGTAACCCGATACCCTACAGTAGTTTCAGAGTTGAAACGAAGTCGTCGGAGGTGCCATGTTCTCCGCCCTGTTACTCCCGCTCATGCTCGCCGGCGCTCCGGCCGGTCCTGCTGTCGCGCCGACCGACGACCCTCCCATCCAGATCTGGATCAACAACGACCGACGATTTCTGCCAGGCGACCGAGCCAAAGTTCAGGTTCGGACCCAGGAAGACGGCTATCTACTCGTCCTGCATTCCGACCCGGACGGGCACTTGCGGGTGCTGTTTCCGCTCGACCCGAGGGACGATAACTTCGTTCGGGGTGGGCGAAAGTATGAGATCCGCGGCCGTGGAGGACGCGAGTCGTTCGAGGTGGACGTCTCGTCCGGGCGGGGAATGGTATATGCCGCCGTCTCTCAGGATCCCTTCCGGTTCGATGATTACGTCCTAAGCGATCATTGGGACTATCGCAAGCTTGCCCCGGAACGGCTGCCCAGGGAACCTGAGTCCGAGCTCACCGACCTGGTTCGGCAGCTGGCCCAGGGCAGCTTCGATTATGACGTGCTCACCTATGACATCGGGGCCAGCCCGGGGTATGCCTCCAGCTCGTACACGTACTACAACAACTACTACGACCCATTCTACGCCAATTCGTATGATCCGTGGTGTTACGGCTACTACGGTTGCGGTTACGGTTCGTCATTCAGAGTCTCGCTGTTCTTTGGCCCGCGCTACCGGTACTACCGCCCGTACCGGTTTGCCTACGATCCGTTCTACGACCCCTTCTTCTACGATCCGTTCTACTATCGCCCGGTCTACGTGTACCCCGTGCGGCCCTACTACTATCGGTCGCCGTTCTACTATACCGCGTTCAACCGGTACCACTACCACAATTACTACGATCCCCGGTTTGGTTACTTCGGGAATCGCTACACTCGGTACCGCTCGCGCCAGTTCGACACCCCATATCGCGACCGGCGGTTTGATGGAGGCCGTTCCGTCAACACGGTCTATCTGCCTCCCGACACCCGAGTGGTTGTCCCCTCCAGCTCCTCGCCCATCCGGCGCACGGTGGAGCGAGGAAGCCTCGAGAAAAAGAGCGGGGTCGACGCACGAAGCCCGGTGGCAACGCGAAATCAGCCGCAGGCCCGCCGGCGCCCGGAGTGGAGGCGGACGGGTGCGGACCAGCGGGCCGCACCCAGCCGGCCGGAAGGGCGGTCCGTCGCTGAGCGAGCCCCGGTCGAGGCCCGTCGCGCTTGGCCGGCCGAGCGGGGGCGTGAGGTCACCCGAGCCAACGAATCGCAGCGGCTTCCCGTGGACGTGAGTCCCCGGCGTGCCGCCGAGCCGGAGCGTCTACCTGTGGATGTAAGCCCACGGCGGTCCGAGGTCGTCCGGTCGGACAAGGGCGAGCGTGCCCCGATCGAGGCGAGAGGGCCGGAAACCTGGTCACGCGATCGTGGCGGCAGTGACCGGGACGTTCGAATGGAGCGAGGTGGTGGCGGCAGCGGCGGCGGTGGTGAGCGAGTGGAGCGCTCCGCTCCTTCGGCTCCCCACTTCTCGGATGGGGGCGGTCGCCGCGGCTCGGACGGTGGTGGCGGTGGCAGCCGCGGTGGCGGTGGCAGCCGCGGTGGCGGTGGTGGTGGTCGGCGTCGCTGACCAACGCTCCCTGCAGCTACCGATAAACAACGATCCCCCGGCGGTCCGCCGGGGGATCGTCATTGTCGGGCTGGTGTGCGCTACCAGATCTGGACCCGCTCGCTGTCAGGGCGGACCATGGGATCCCCAGGCTTACAACCGAACGCCTTCGCAAATGCCGGAATGTTGCTGAGTGGGCCATTGGTGCGGAACACTGGAGGCCCGTGCGGGTCCACGGTGACCAGCAGGCGGTTAAACTCGGGGCGGATGTTGCTCCGCCAGATCTGGGCCCATGCCAGGAAGAACCGTTGATCGCCCGTGAGTCCATCGATCGAAACCGGTTCGGGCTTGCCCGCGAGTGACCGCCGATACGCCCCGTAGGCAATCAGGACCCCGCCCAGGTCGGCGATATTCTCTCCCAGCGTGAGCTTGCCGTTAACGTGCAAGCTGTCGAGCACGACGAACCGAGCCGCCTGCTTCTGGAGGACTTGAGCCCGTCGGTTGAACTCCTGAGTGTCGGATGAGTCCCACCACCCACTGAGATTGCCCTTCGCATCGAACTGGCGTCCTTGATCGTCGAACCCGTGGGTGATCTCGTGCCCGATCATCGAGCCCATCCCGCCGTAGTTCACAGCGTCATCTGCCTTGGGATCGAAAAAGGGCGGCTGCAGAATCCCTGCCGGGAACACCACTTCGTTCATCGGCGGATTGTAGTAGGCGTTTACCGTCGGCGGACTCATGATCCACTCGGTGCGATCGGTCGCCTTCCCCACCTTGGCCAGGTCTCGCCGCGTCGCGAACAGATTGGCGGCGATGAGGTTCAAGACGAAGGGCTGGGACTTCACTTCCAGTGCCGAATAGTCCCGCCAATGGTCGGGGTAGCCGATCTTGTTGACGATCGCGTCGAGCTTTCGATAGGCCTTGGCCTTGGTGCTTTGGCCCATCCAGGTCAGAGCGGTGAGCCGACTGCGTAGCTCCGCCTGGATATTGCGAACCATCTCGAGTGCACGGGCCTTGGCCTGAGGAGTGAAGTACTTCCGCACGAAGGCCTGGCCCAATATCTCGCCCATCGAGTTGTCGGTGATCTGCAAGCAGCGCTTCCAGCGCGGTTGCATCTGTGCGACACCCTGGAGCACAGTCGAGTTGAAACGAAAGCTCTCGTTGACAAAGGCCGAGCTGAGCACCGGCGCCGTCGTTGAGAGGAGGTGCCAGCGGAGGTAGGCCTTCCAGTCGGCCGGAGGAGCCATGGTGAGCAGCGAATCGAACGCCTTGAGGTAGTCCGGCTGGGCCAGATTTACCTCGCCTGGGCGCTCCACTCCAATGTGGCGGAAGTAGGCATTCCATCCGAGGTTGGGCGCTCGGCGCTGGAGCTCCTCGGTGGACGTCAGATGGTAGACCGCCTCGGGATCGCGCTGAGCCACCCGCGTCATCGAAGCTCGGGCCAATGCCGTCTCCAAAGCCATGATGTTGTTGGCCGACTTCGAGGCGGAGGCGCTATCCTCGCCCGCGAGCCGGAGCATGCGCCCTACATGCTCGACATACTGTCGCCGGATCGCTGCTGAACTGGAGTCCGGCTTCAGGTAATAGTCGCGGTCGGGCAGCCCCAGGCCGGCCTGATAGATCTCGGCAATGGTCCGCTCGCTCCGCTTGGCGTCGGGCGTTGAATGCAGGAGGAACCCGGCATCCACCTGCAGCCGCCTCAGCCGGGCCAGCTCGGCCTCGACTCCCGCCCGATCGCGAATGGCCCGAATCTGATCCAGCTCCGAGGCGAGCGGCTTCAGGCCGGCTGCCTCGGCGCGTGCCGAATCCATACAGGTGCTGTAGAACAGGCCCAGCTTGCGAAGATTGGGATCAGTGGTCGAAGGCGCTTTGGCCGCTGCCTCTTCGAGCACCAGCTTGAGGGCGGCAAAGTTCTGGTCCTCGAGCTCCAGGAAGCTCGCCCACATCGGCCGATCGGCGGGGATCGAAGTGCGCTTGACCCAGCCACCGTTGGCAAACCGATAGAAGTCCTGGCAGGGCGAACAAGTGGTATCCATGTTCGCCCGCTCGAGAGGCTTCCTCTGGATCTGGGCAGCGGCGTCGGGTGCCAGAGCCAGGGTGGTGAGCCCAACGGCCGCTGTCCAAGCGGTAAGCGACTGCGGCATTACAACTCCACCATCGGGAAGTGAAGATCAACCGACGGTCGGTGGGTGGTGCCGGCGGGCGTAATCGAGTCCCCATTCCAGAAGCTCGGCGCTGCGGAGCCCCACCCGCATGGCCTGGTTGATAGCATCCTCTTCGTTCAGAGCCTGGTCCAGAATGAGATAGGGAAGGAGCACTCCAGCCACGCGGTTACCACTGGTACAATGCACCAATACGGCCCGATCCTCCGCACCCCGCAATACGTCGAGGACGCGGTCGATCGTTTCATCGCTCATCCCGCCGGCGCCCACGGGCACATTGACGTAGTCCATGCCGAGCCGGTTGACCAGCGCCGGCTCGTCGATCGTCCGGGGTTCCATGGGCTCGCGCAGGTCGAGTACGACTGCACCACCCGCGGCCTTGAAGGCCTCCAAGTTGGCGGCGGTGGGCTGTCCTCCGGTCACGACGGTGGGAAGGAGTTGACAGGCATTGGCGATGCTCTGCACGGCTTCGAAGACGGCACTCACGTTGATTCCCTCCCTTCCTTGTGACCAAAGTAAGCAGTTTCTCCCAGTATCCCACCCGTCTAAGTTTGGGGCATGCTCCGTCTCGCCATCGCACAGTTTCGCCCTCGCAAGGGTGCCTACGAGGAAAACCTTTGCCGGTTCGGGTCCCTGCTCCGCGAGGTTGGCGGCTGGGCTGAGCCGCCGGAGCTGCTGGTCGCGCCGGAGACCGCCCTCACCGGTTACTTCCTCGAGGGCGGCGTTCGTGACCTCGCGGTCTCGGCGGACCGGCTATTCGACGATCTCTCCCGGCAGCACCACGATGCCAAGGCTCCACCGCTCGATGTAGCGCTGGGCTTCTATGAGGTACATCAGAACCGGCTGTTCAATTCCGGCATGTACGCCACCCTGGGTGGGCCCGAAGCCGGGATTCGGCACATCCACCGAAAGGTTTTTCTTCCCACGTACGGCGTGTTCGATGAGGAGCGGTTCGTCGAGGCCGGCCGCTCAGTGGAGGCCTTCGACACGCGGTGGGGCAGGGCGTCGATTCTGATCTGCGAAGACGCCTGGCATTCCTTCACCCCGATGCTCGCCGCGCTGGATGGAGCGCAGCTCGTCATCATTCCCAGCGCGAGCCCGGCGCGCGGCGTGAGCACCACCGATGATACGGCCGGCCGCCCGGTGAGCCTGGGCCGGTGGACCAGGATCGCTCAGGACATCGCGGGAGAGCACGGGGTGTACGTAGCCCTGTCTCAGCTGGTCGGCTTCGAGGGCGGCAAGGCGTTTCCCGGCGGCTCCATCGTAGCGAGCCCGCGCGGCGATATCCTGGTGCAGGGGCCGATCTTCGATGAGGCACTGCTTCCGGCGACCTTGGACTTCGACGAGATCACCCGGGCCCGGGCCGATCTGCCTCTGCTTTCGGACCTGGAGATGCGATTGCCCCACCTGCTCGGCTCGCTGCACCGCGCTCGCCGATCGGCGGGACACGACGATGGACGGGCGGACCACGTCCGCCCTCAGACAGCCGGCGGAGCGAAGCCGAGTCGGCAGCGCGCCAAAGGGCGCGACCGCAAGCCTGCGATCCCGCCGGCGTCCGCAGAGCATCCTCTGGCGATCGACCCGGATCTCACCCGGCGCTGGCTGGTCGAGTTCATCCGGGATGAGGTCCGTCGGCGGCGCAACTTCGAACGGGTGGTCATCGGACTCTCGGGAGGGGTCGACAGCTCTCTGGTCGCCTACCTTGCCGCCGAGGCGATTGGCGCAGAGAACGTGATCGGCGTCCGGATGCCGTATCGCACGTCGAGCGCCGACAGCCTGGCGCACGCCCAGCTGGTCATCGATGCGCTGGGGATCCAGTCTCTGACGGTAGATATCAGCGCGGCCGTTGACGGCCTGGCCGGCGCCATCGGCTCGTCGCCGGACCCCGGACGCCTGGGCAACATCATGGCCCGCACCCGGATGATCACCCTGTTCGATCTGTCGGCGGCCCATCGGGCGCTGCCCCTCGGTACCGGGAACAAGACCGAACGATTGTTCGGCTACTTCACCTGGCACGCTGACGACTCGCCGCCGGTCAACCCGATCGGCGATCTGTTCAAGACCCAGGTCTGGATGTTGGCGCGGCATCTCGGCGTGCCGGAGGTCATCGTGGCCAAGCCGGCCAGCGCGGATTTGATCACCGGCCAGACCGACGAAGGAGATTTCGGCATCTCCTATCCCCGTGCGGACGCCATTCTCCACTGGATTCTGCTGGGCTATCGCAACGCCGATATTGCCGGCCTGGGCTTCTCCGAGGAGGAAATCACCTTGGTCCGCAGGCGGCTCGACTCCACCCACTGGAAGCGGCGGCTTCCCACGGTCGCCATGCTGAGCGCCACGGCCATCGGGGAGTATTATCTGAGGCCGGTGGACTACTAGAGCTCCAAACCGAGAAGCGTGAACCGTAAGACGTGAACCGTGAAAGGGAGGAGCTGAGTTCACGCTTGACGTTTTACGTTTCACGCAGTTCAGCTTTCCGTGTCTCACAAGGGCTCCGATGACCCCTGACTCCCGTCCCATGTCCTACTCCACCGGCATCATCAGCACCTTTGTCATGCCCCACATGCAGAACGTGCGGGGCGATCTGTTCGGCGGAGAGCTGATGGCGCTGATCGATCAAGCGGCCGCGCTGGCCGCGATCCGTCATGCGGGGGGTCCGGCGGTGACGGCGAGCATCGACCGGGTGGATTTTCGGGAGCGCATTCCGGTCGGGGCGCTGGTCACCTGCAACGCGAGCGTGGACTACGTGGGCAACTCGTCCATGGACATCACCGTCGAGGTGTTCTCCGAAAGGGTGAGCACCGGAGAGCGACGCCACACCCACACCGCCCACGTGGTGTTCGTGGCCATCGACGATGAAGGGAAACCCAAGCGCGTTCCCAGATTAATTGCCGAAACCGATGAGGAGCGGGAGCGCTACGCCCGCGCCGAGGCGCACCGATCCCGGCATCGGCATCCGTGAGCCCTACGGCAGTCACCCTGGTGCTGAGCGGAGGCGGCGCCAAAACGGCGGCTCATCTAGGCGCACATCGGGCTCTGCGCGAAGCCGGATGCGCGCCGGCGCGATACGTAGCTACCTCGATGGGTGCCGTTATCGCGGCCGGACTCGCCTCGGGTGTCGCGGAGGATGCGCTCCTCGCCCGGCTCGTCGAGGTAGGGCATCGGGGAATCGTCCGCGATCCCCTGGCGACGGTGGCCGGCCTCTTCTCCCGGGGCCTGCTCCGTCCGGCGCCGCTTCGCCGCGCCATCGAGGCACTGTTTCCGTCCCGTCGGTTCGCCGATCTTCGAGAGCCACTGACGGTTTCCGTGGTGGACCTGGACACCGGGGAGCTCCTGCTCTTCGGTGCCGGCGGCGCCGACGCCCCGCTGATCGACGTGCTCTGCGCCAGCTGTGCCCTGCCCCTCTATTTCCCGCCCCTGACGATCGGGGGGCGACGCTATGGCGATGGCGGTCTTCGCGGTGTCTTGCCGCTCGATCCGGCTGTCCGGCTCGCGCGAGAGCCGGTGGTCGCGGTGGACGTCGGCCCCGGATTCGAACGGGAGGGCGATGGGGAGCCGGGGTGGGTCCCGCCCATTGTGCGCGCCCATGAGGATGCGTTGGGCATCCTTATGGCGGCGCATACGGCCTCCCAGGTGGCCTTGTGGCGGGCCGAGCCGGATCGCCAACCGCTCCTCTATGTACGCCCCCGGGTCGACCGCAACGCGACCTTCCGGGTGGAGCATGTCCGCCGCTACGCGAAGGACGGCTATCAGGCAACTCGCGACATGATGCAACAATGGCGGCCTTGACCAGCCTCCCGACCGGAGCAAATTGAGCCACATGAGAGCCTCGGACGCGATGGTCCCCGATCCACACGTCGCCGTCGCCGGAGCGATGGCCAGTGAGGTGGCGATCATGCTCAAGACCCGCAACATCTCGGTCGTGCCGGTGGTGGATGACCACCGCACCCGATTGTTTCTGGGTACTTTGAGCGACCGCGACCTAGTCACCCGCTGTCTGGCCGAGGGCAAGCATCCCTGGCATACGCGGGCGGACTCGTTGATGCGGACCAACTCGCCCGTCGTAGCTCCCGATCGAGAGCTGACCGGATTCCGGATCCGCATGGACCTGGATCCCAATGAATCACACTTGCGGCCCACGATCACGGTGGTGGACGCCGATCGGCGGGTCATCGGCTTCATCAGCCACCCGGAGCTGATTCCGGGGGTCGAGATCGTGTGGGGAGGCGAGGGGTAATCCGGTATGCCCGAGTTCAAGCTCTTCAGCCTGGAGGAAGCTCAGCGCACGCTGCCGCTGGTCCGCCGGATCGTCCAGGACCTGACAGTCGAGTATCCCGCATGGCGGGCAGCAGTCGGCCGCTTTGAGGTGCTCACCGGTGGCGCGCGCGCCGATTGGGGTGAGACCCAGGAGTTGGTCGCGGCGCGGGAGGAGGTTGCCGCCCACGCCGAGCGCATCAACCGTTTCCTCCAGGAGCTGGATGCCATCGGCTGTGTGTTCAAGGGTTTCGAGGCGGGACTGGTGGACTTCTATTCGCTCCGGGACGACCGGCCCATCTTCCTCTGTTGGCGTCTGGGGGAGGATCGGATTGCGTACTGGCACGAAATCGAAAGTGGATTTGCCGGCCGCCAGCCAATTGACGGATCAATCCTCTCCGCGGTCTCCTCGTGATTCAGCTGTGGCTCTTCTTGCACCTGCTGGGCTTCACCATGTGGCTTGGCGGGTCCTTGGGCGTGATGGTGGCGGGGGTGGCGGCCAGACGGGAGGACCGAGCAGGCCTCGGTACGGTGGTGCGGGCTCAGTCCTCGATTCAAAAAGTGATCGTGGCACCCGGCGCGCTGCTGACCGTTCTCTCAGGCCTGGTGCTCACGTTTTCCGTCGCGGGCCGCACCGGTGAGCTGGTCGGTTTCAGCATCTGGCTCGTCCTCATGCAGGGCGCCGGCATCATTGCCGCGCTGCTCACGCTGCTGATCACCCTTCCCACTGCAGCCAAGCTCGCGCGGCTCGATCCGTCGGGCCCGCACGCGGCGTATTTCGACGAGCTGCGCCAACGGCAGCGGATCGTCGCGTCGATCTCGGGGATCCTGGGGCTGGTGGCGCTGCTCGCGGGGGCGATGGTGCGATGAGGCTGGGTGACGCGTGAAGTGTGAACCGTGAACCGTGAAGGGTGAGGGATCGCCGAGTAAAGGTCAGCCCGGCATGGAAAAGGTGCTATCCCAACTTCGGATCTAAGCATCTCTTAGGAATGCGAGACCATAAGTCGATACGGGGCCTGGCAGGAAGCACATTCAGTCACCATTCAGGTCATCGGGTTGTCGAGGATTCACTGGAAGCCATACGCTTCGGCCCTTTTTGCGCAGCTTCAACGGGCGTCTCTCAGCACGCAGCTTAATATCGCCGAAGGCTATACCTTCGGAAGCTCTCCCTCTTTCACTCGACATCTAGGTATTGCCTACGGTTCAGCCGTTGAAACCGGAGAGTTGCTTGAACTAGCGTTGGACGCAGACATCTTGCCAACGGAGGCTGCTAGCGTGACCTTGAACGGAGTCCGCAATACCCAGCAGCTTCTACTGGGTCTGCTGAAAAAGCGGCGGAAGTTCACCCGGTCATAGACTCCCCCTGCAGCCTACCAGATCGCCCCTCACGTCTTACGGTTCACGTTTTACGGTTCACGTTTCACGCCTTTTAGTCCGGTCCTGCAGGCGAGTCGTACCGGGCACTCCCCGCACCGGGCCACTCGCGCCGTACAGATCAGCGCGCCCAGTTCCATCATCGCCTGATTGAAGGCCCAGGCGCTCTTCCCCTGCCGGGGAAGGATCTTCGCCGCGGTCTGCCACAGCACTCGCTGGGCTCCGCTTCGTCCGAGTCGAGGATGGAAGGCGCGGCGGAGCACGCGGGCGACGTTGGTGTCCACCGCCGGAGTGGGTTGCTCGTAGGCGAAGCTCGCCACCGCGCCGGCGGTATAGGGCCCCACGCCCGGCAGGAGCCGTAAGGTGGCGACATCCGCCGGAATCACTCCGGCGTAGTGTCGCACCACCGTCCGGGCCAGACGGTGCAGATTGGCTGCGCGACGGTAGTAGCCCAAGCCTTCCCAACTGTCCCGCACCCGGGCAGCGGGTGCCTCTGCCAGCGCCTCCAGCGAGGGGTACCGCTCGAGGAAGCGATGGTAGAAGCCCTCCACCCGATTCACCTGGGTCTGCTGCAGCATGAACTCCGAGACGATGACCCGATAGGGATCGCGGGTGCGGCGCCAGGGCAGGTCTCGCCCCGTGCGGCGGAACCAGCGAAGCAGCCGGCGACGGAACTCAGCCGCGTGTTGGCTCGGGCTAGACTTACGTGCCATGGGGGGCGAAGATAAGGGGCCCGAGCCCTGGACCCATAGCCCACAGGCCTGATGACCACCGAGACGCTCGACATCCGACGCTTCGTAGGACGCTGGACGCTGAGCGCCGCAGCCCATGTCGGACGGGTGTCCTTCCTGGTCGCCGACCTGATACGGAGCCTGGGCGAGTGGCGAATCTGGGTCCCGCGCGCGTTTACCGAGGCCTGGAACATCGGGGTGGGGAGCCTGTTCATCGTCCTGTTGATCTCCGGCTTTGCCGGGGCGGTCACCGCGCTTCAGGCCCGATATCAGTTCACCGGCACCATTCCGATCTACTATCTGGCGGGAGTCATCGTCGAGTCCATCGTGCTCGAGCTGGGCCCGGTGCTGACCGGGTTGATTTTGGCGGGCCGCATCGGGGCGCGCTACGCCGCGGAGCTGGGCACCATGCGAGTGACCGAACAGATCGATGCGCTGGAGAGTCTGGGCCGGTCGCCCTCGTCCCATCTCATCGTGCCCCGGGTCATAGCCGGCCTGGTGATGATCCCGGTCCTGGTCGTCATGGCCGACGTGATGGGCATCGCCTCGGGCTGGTTTTCCATGCGCCTGGTACTGCCCATCACCAACGACGACTTCAGCTATGGGGCTCGGATCTTCTGGCGAGGGCAAGACGCCTTCTTTTCCGTGATCAAAGCCTTTTTCTTCGCCGGCTCCATCACGGTGATCTCCTGCTACATGGGCTTCAGCACTCAGCAGGGAGCCGAGGGCGTGGGCCGCTCTACCACGGGTGCGGTCGTCAGCAGCTCGGTGCTCATTCTGCTGCTCGACGTCGTGCTCACCAAGCTCCTGCTCAACCAATGATCGAGCTGCGCAAGGTCTACAAGCGCTTCGGCAGCCAGGTGGTCCTGGACGGGGTCGACTTCGACGTTCGCGAGGGCGAGACGGTCGCCCTCCTCGGCCCCTCGGGCACCGGGAAGAGTGTCCTCCTCAAGCACATCATCGGGCTGATCCGCCCCGACTCGGGCACCATCGTGGTGGACGACAAGGAAGTCGGGCGGCTCAAGCGGCAGGAGCTCGCCGCCATGCGGTCTCACATCGGCTACGTGTTTCAGAACGGGGCGCTGTTCGATTCGATGAACGTATTGGAGAACGTGCGGCTGGGGATTACCGACGAGGAGAAGTTCCGGGACCTGGAGTACGCCGAGCAGCGGGTGCGGGAGTGTCTGCGCCTGGTGAACCTGTCGCCGGAGACCATGACCAAGTACCCGGCGGAGCTTTCGGGAGGAATGCGCAAGCGAGTCGGGATTGCCCGGGCGATCGCGGGCAGTCCCAAGTACCTGCTCTATGACGAGCCCACCTCCGGACTCGACCCGGTGAATGCCGATGTGATCGACGATCTGGTCAAGCGACTCGACAATGAGCTGGGCGTGACCAGCGTCATGGTGACCCACGACGTCCGAGGCGCCTTTCGGGTGGCGGACCGCCTGGCGCTTCTCACAGGAGGAAAGATCGTGCAGCAGGGCACGCAGGAAGAGTTTCTCGCGTCCCGGAACCCCAAGGTTCAGGAGTTCCTCGAGCGCGACTTCCCTGACGCCACCTTCGCGGCCTGAGTCTATCATGGAACTGAGCTATAGACGGGAGGTCACCGTCGGCACGCTCGTGATCGCGGCCGTCGCGCTCTTCATCGTGGGCACCACCTGGCTGAGCGGGCGGTCCGTAGCCGCCAACAGCAAGGACTTCTGGAAGATTCAGTTTCGTGACGCGGGCAACCTGAAGATCAGCTCCGTGGTGCGGATCTCCGGGGTGTCGGTGGGGAAGGTGGAGCGCATTCAACTGCTGGATGTGGGTAAGGTCCTGGTGTCCGTGCGGCTGCCCGAACGGATCAAGCCCAAGATCGACGCCACCGCCACGATCGTCGCCGTCGGCTTCGTCGGGGATGCGGCGGTGGAATTCAATCCCGGCGACGCGCCCCAGCTGCTGACCAAGGACAAGATCATATTGGGGACCCAGGCTCTGGGTTTCGCCGACCGGGCCCAGCAGCTGGGCGACAAGGCTGATAGCTTGCTGCTCGGGGCCCAGGCCATCGTGAACCAGAAGACCGCCGACCAGCTCCACGCCACGATGGCCACCCTCCAGGCCACGATGAAGGCCGCCCAACGCACGATGGAGCTCTACAGCGATCCGCGAACCGGTCCCACCGCGGAGCTGACCAAGACCCTTGCCACCCTCACCCGGCTGACGGCGCGGCTGGACACTACGCTCGCGAATCCAACGCTCTCCCACCGCGCGGATACCCTGACCAGCAACCTGGCCCAGATGACCAGCCAGCTCACCGTCACCACCGCCCGGCTCGACACCCTCCTCTCCGCGATGAATCAGGGGCGGGGAACCCTGGGGAAATTCGCCACCGACAGCGGGCTCTATCACGACATGCGGGACGTGTCCCAGTCGCTGAAGAAAGTGCTGGACGAGCTGCAGAAGCACCCGGGTAAGGTTCCCGTCACCGTTAAGATCTTCTGATGACCGCGTGAAACGTGAAAAGTGAACCGTGAAAGGGAGGGGCGGCCCTTCACTTTTCACGGTTCACTCTTCACGCTTTATTTGCCTGCCATGCTCAGCCTCACCTTCCTCGGGACCGGCGCCTCCACGCCGACGGTCGAGCGCAACGTCGCCGGACTCTCGGTCCAGCGCGAAGGGGAGATGATGCTCTTCGACTGCGGCGAGGGGACGCAGCGGCAGATGATGCGTTATGGAGTGGGGTTCTCCTTCCGGGAAATCTTCTTCACCCACTACCATGCCGACCACATGCTGGGCGTCACCGGCTTGCTGCGAACGATGGGTCTCATGGATCGCACCGAGCCGGTCATGCTGTATGGGCCCCGCGGTGCCCAGCGGATCCTCGGCGCTGCCATCGCTCTGGGGATCGAGCGCAACAAGTTTCCAGTGGAGATCGTGGAGATCCGGCCGGGGGATCGGCTGGCTCGTGACGAGTATGACATCGTGGTATTCGAGACCGAGCATCGGGCCGATACCGTGGGGTTTGCATTGGCGGAGCACACCCGGCTGGGCCGGTTTCATCCCGAGCGGGCCCGCGAGCTCGGCATTCCCGAAGGCCCGCTCTGGGGCCGGCTGCACAAGGGAGAAACCGTCACCCTCGACGACGGGCGACTGATCCGGCCTTCCGAGCTGGTGGGTGAGCCCCGTCCCGGTCGAGTGCTGGTCTATTCGGGCGATACCCGTCCTACGATCACTCTCATGGAGGCATCGCGCGGAGCGGACCTGCTGGTGCACGAAGCCACGTTTGGAGGGGAGGAATCGGACCGAGCGGTCGAGACCGGGCATTCGACTGCCTCGGAGGCGGCCAAGGTGGCGCTCGATGCCGGCGTACGGCAACTGGTGCTGACCCACATCAGCCCGCGCTACGGTCGTGACGCGCCGGAGCTGCTGGCTGAGGCGCGGGCGATTTTTCCGCATACCGTGATCGCGCGGGACGGGATGACGATCGAGGTCCCGTTCGCGGACTAGCCGGACGGCAAGCGTTGGTGTGCTGTTGACCACGGATCCTCTGGAGCTCAATCGCGCTCGGAGTCCTTGGATGAACCGACCGAGCAAATACGAGCTGGCCCTGTTGGTCTCTCTGGTACTGCTGCTGGTCTGGAGCGGTATTCGCCCGCACGATCGGTTCACCTGGATCCTCGAAGTGTTTCCCATCTTTCTCGGCGTCCCCGCGCTGATCCTGCTCTATCCCACTCTCCGCCTCACTCCGCTGGTGTACACCCTCATCTGGGTCCATTCGCTGATACTCATGCTGGGGGGACACTATACTTACGCCCAGGTACCGCTAGGCTTCTGGATGGAGGATTGGTTTGGATTCAGCCGGAACCACTACGACCGGATCGGCCACCTGGCGCAGGGGTTTATCCCGGCGATGCTCGCGCGGGAGATCTTCATCCGGCGTTCGCCACTCAAAGGAAGTCGCTGGCTACCCTTCCTGGTGATCTGCTTCTGTCTCGCCTTCAGCGCCTTCTACGAGCTGATCGAGTTCTGGACCGCGCTCGCGACCGGCTCGGCCGCGACGGACTTTCTGGGGACGCAGGGTGATCCTTGGGACACGCAATGGGACATGATGCTGGCATTGATCGGGTCGATCGTGTCGCTGGTGCTGCTCTCGCGGTGGCAGGACCGGCAGATCGCCGCTAACCCCTAGAGGCCGATGCGGCACCCTCTCGCTCGAACCAGGCTCCTCGCGGTCGCCGCCCTGTTCTCCGCTGCATGCGGGGGCGGCGAGAGGCCAGTGGCTCGGGCACAGGATCCACCTCCTCCCTCTCAGACGCCGGCGCCGTCCGACACGATGCCTTCCTGGACTCCGCGGCCGATCACGGCGCCGCGCCCGGAGCATCAGGACACGGTCTCCACGGCCGACCCACCGGCCCCGCCCGATTCCGCAGTACCCGTCGTCATGCGGAGACGGTTTGTGCTCTCGCCCCAGGACTCGGCCCGCTGGCCGGTGAAGGCTCCTGAGCCGCTCGCCGGATCGCTACTGCCGGAGCATCGCATCGTGGCCTACTACGGAAACCCGCGCTCCAGCCGAATGGGGATTCTGGGCCAGCTCCCGCGAGAGGAGATGCTGCAACGGCTGGAAGAGACAGCGAGGGAGTGGGCCAAGGCGGATACTGGCCGGGCCGTGATGCCCGCGCTGCATCTCATCGCGGTCGTTGCCCAGGGCAGCCCGGGGCCCGGTCGGAAGTACCGCTTCCGAATGAGTGACAGTCTGGTCGAAGAGGTCGCATCGTGGGTCGAGCGCCGGGGTTGGATCATCTTCCTCGATATCCAGGCCGGTCACAGCTCCATCGCGCAGGAGCTACCCGAGCTGCTGGGCTTCCTCCAGCGCCCCTATGTTCATCTCGCGTTGGATCCGGAGTTTGCCCTGGGTCCCGGGGGAGTGCCGGGCAGGCGGATCGGAACGTTGGACGCCTCCGACGTGAACCTGGCGATTCGTACCCTGGCCGATCTGGTATCTCGCTACCATCTGCCGCCCAAGGTGCTCGTGGTGCATCGCTTCAATCGGCGCATGCTGACCCGCTCGAGCCTGATCCAGCTCGATCCGCGAGTTCAGGTGGTAGTGAACATGGATGGGTTCGGGGCGCCCTACCACAAGTTGGCGGCGTATCGCACGTATATCGTCCCATATCCGGTGCAGTACACCGGACTCAAACTGTTCTACAAGAATGACCGAGTGTTCCGGGGCCGCGGCCGGCCGCCGGATTGCTCCGCGGAAGTGGATTTGGTAGTGGGCTGTGGACGAGACGGGCTCATGACCCCGGGGCAGGTGCTGGGGATCTACCCCCAGCCGTTGTACATCCAGTACCAGTGAAGCAGTGAGGAGTAAGGAGTGAGGAGTGAGGAGTAGTTCCTCACTCCTTACTCCTCACTCCTCACTCCTCACTCCTCACTGCCCTACTTCAGTGTCGCCAGCTTCGTATCGGCCTTCTGCCACAACTTCCGGAATTGCTCCTCCACGGCCGCCGCCTCGGACGTCTTTCCCTGAGCCTTGAGGCTCTCCGCCAGACCATGAAGCGACCAGCCATTGTGGGGATAGCGCTTGAGATCCTCGCGGAACGCTTTCTCCGCCTCCGCGGGCCGCTCGGCTGCGAGCAGGACTGCACCGAGTGGCTGACGAAGGGGAAGCTGCCAGTCGGGTGGCTCGGAGTAGATGAGCTCGTCCTCCAGGGCCACTCCCTCACGCAGTAGCTTCACCGCCGCGTCGGTGTTTCCCGTCTTGGCTGCCATCGTCCCGGCCAGATGTTTGTCTGCGATTGCCAGCACGGCACTCGCCTGATTTTGCCCAACGACGGCCTGGGGTGAGATGGAGTCCGCGATTGTCTTCAACTTGCCCGCCTCTGCTTTGGCAGAGTCGGGGTGACCGGTCTCCGCGTAGGCGAGCCCGCGGGCGTAGTGCCACATGGCCGTGGCGTAATGGAAGTCCGCGGGCGGGGCCGGCTCCTTCAACACGTCGGCCCACCGGCTGAACCGCACCAGCGATAGCAGCGGGACCGGGGCATAGCCCTCCAGGAACGGGAACTGCCGAATCACATCCGGGCTTACGATTTCGACCACCTTCCGCCCTGCCCGAATGGTCTCTTCACCCCGTCCGAGCTGCTGGAGTGCCGACCACATCATGTGCCAGTTGTGGGGGTAGTAGCCGATGGGGTACACGCCGCTCGGATGACGGTCCTGGATGAACTTTTCGTCCGCGTGAACCGCGTGCACGTTGTGGTCCACTGCCTCCTCCCACATGCCCAGCCGGAGATAGATGTGACTGGGCATGTGGACCAGGTGTCCGGCGCCGGGAGACAGTTGGGCGAGACGGTTGGCACAGGGCAGGGCCTTCGCCGCCTCGTTGGAGGCCTCGATCGCGTGGATGTACAGATGGCACGCCCCGATATGATCGGGGTAGTGCTTGACGGTTCGCTCCAGCAGCGAGAGCTGCACCAGCGTCGAAGGCGCCAGCGGCTTGCCGCCATTGTTCCAGTATCTCCACGGCCGAAGGTCCATCAGGGACTCGGCATAGAGCGTGGCAGCGTCCGGGTCCTTGGGGTAGCGCTTCACCACCTCGCCCATGGCCGTCGCATATGCCGAATCGAGCGGTGCACGATCAGCCGGAGGCTGGAGCGCATAGCGCTTGGCGAGCGCCTGGATGAAGGCCCGCTCGCGCGGGGTCACCCTGGCGGAGAGCTTGACCGCCCGCTCGATGGCCTCGTAGGCCGGCTTCACGGCGCCGGTGTCCATCGGCAGGTTGATATTGGGACCCAGCGCGTAGGCGATGCCCCAATAGCACATGGCGCAGGCCGAATCGAGCCGGGCTCCCTCGGTGAACGAGTTCACCGCCTCGTCATGATTGAACCCGTAGGTCAGGCGAAGTCCCTGATCGAAGTACTTCTGCGCGACCGGCGACCGGGTGGTGATCGCCATGTGGAGCGTGCCCAGATTGTTGTAGAGTGGCGCCCTGGCATGAGCCGCGGCGTCCTGCATCGCGGCCTTGTCGTGCTCGTGGGCCGGCTCACCGGCCTGGGCGGAGGCTGCTCCGGGGAGTAACAGAGCCAGCAGGCCCAAGCTGGTCAGAGCCCGGACGGCGGTTCCCTGCATTGGCTTATCTCCTTGCGTGATTTGCGGATCGGCGGCACCCAGCGGCGGAGCCGTCCCGAGTGACACAGAATAACGCCGGCCAGCCGGAATCGGCTTCGCCCGAAGCATTCATATCCAAAGCGGAGGACCTGGCCGGAAACGGCCATTCTCCCCGCTCCCCGCAACCCGCCCTAAATCAGCCCCTTCCTGGCCGCATGTGCCACCGCCGCCGTGCGACTGGGCAGGCCGGTCTTGGTGAGGACGTTAGTAATGTGGCGATGGATGGTGTGCTCGCTGAGCCCAAGCCGCAAGGCGACCTCCTTGTCGCTCAGGCCCTGGGCCACGAGCCGCAGGACCTCGATCTCCCGGTGGGTGAGGCGGCCGGCGTCGGAGCTCTTCCCGCCACGTCCGCTGGTCCTCGCCTCGAGTTCCGCCAGAAACACTCTGGCGACGGCGGCATCGCGATCGGCCCCCAACTGCTCGAAGACAGCGACGGCGGCCCGAGCCTCGAGCGCGGCACCTTCCCGTCGGCCGAGCGCGCGCAGGGTGCGGGCCAGCTGCGCGCGAGCTCGAGCGGCCTCGAACGGAGTGCGGCTCCGCTCATGGAGAGCGGCACTCTCCTCCAGGCGCCGGCGCGCGCCAAGAAAATCCCCCATGGCCGAAAGGATGGCGCCTTCCGCATCGGCCACGCCGGCCTGCAGAGGATCGGTCTTCACGATCCCGGCAATTCCGCGGAGCTCCTCAAGCGCGTGCTTGGCGACGTCGATCTCACCGCTGGCGGCCTTCGCTCCGATCAGAAGCTCGAGCCCCGGCACCCGTTCGGTGCGATCCTGCTCCGGCACACGTCGGAGATACTCCTCCGCCAGCTCGGCTGCCGCCGCCGCATCGCCCCGATCCAACGCCAGCGCGGCACGGCCCAGCAGGGCAAGGGTGTGGGATCCGCCTTCGGCGAACAGGGACTCGGCCTCCTCCCAGCGACCCTGACGGCGCCGGAGCTCGGCCAGCCGGATCCGGGCGACGGGAAGCAGGCGGGGTTGGATCCGCTCGACGTGACGAGCAAGGGCATCAATTTCGCTTTCGGCCTCGCACCATTCCCCTCTGGTCGTGAGCAGCGAGGCGTACTGGATCCGACAGGCCGAAAAGAGTGCGGTGTAGTTCCACCGGCGACAGAATTCGCGGACCCGCTCGCACCACTGCGCCGCCCGGTCATAGTCGCGCACCTGCTCGCAGGCGCGGATCAAGTAGCAACAGGTAATGCCCACGCACGACGGCTCGGTCAGCTCCCCCGCAGTCACGGCGGTGGTCGCCTCGTCCAACTGGCCCATTCCCCTGGCGATGTCGCCCTCCACTACCAGGGCCAGTCCCTCGAGGGCGACACCAACCATCTCCATATCCGCCGGTCCGACCTCTCGCGCGATCCGGGAGGCCTCAGCCCCCAGCCGGCGGGCGGCTGCCGGGTCACGATCCACCATCAGGGCAAAGTGCCCCTTCATCATCCCGAGCCATGCGCGCTCAGGCACGTCGCCCGCACCCTGGAGGAGTCGCTCGGCCCGACGCAGCCAGCCATTGGCGATGGCGAGCTCGCCGCGGTAGTCGGCGTAGTCGGAGGCGAGCCAGACGGCCACCCTGGCCGCGCCGAGTGGATCTTCCCGGGCGCGAAAGGCGCGGAAGGCGCGCTCGCGAGCATCTATCGCAGCCGCATAGTCTTCGAGCCACCAGGCCGCCATCCCCAGCCCATCCAGCGCCTCGGGAGTCTCCTGCTCGGCCAGGGCAGCCTGGAAGCAATCGCGAGCCTCGGTCCAGAAGCCGCGGGCAAGCGCGTCGCGGCCAGCTTGGTAGTGGTCGGGAGAGCGGGAACGGTCGAGTCTCAGAGGGGCCGGCGTAGCCGTCTCCGGAAGGGGGAGGCGAGGACTAACGTAAGGCGATAAGGCGGTAGGGCGGTAGGGCGGAAAGGGCGATAAAGGCGGTAAAGGCGGTAAAGGCGGTAAGGGCGGTCAAGGCGGTAAGACCTGGCCGACCTCCTTCTCCTCGAGGCCCATCCGCTGGAGATGTCGGCAACGTGGGGAAACGGTCGGGGGTGATGGCACGAGGAAGATGGCACTTGGCTCGTTGACCCGTTCTACCGCGGCGGCTAGCTTTCGGCCCTTCCTGGGGCTGTAGCTCAGCTGGGAGAGCGCTGCAATCGCACTGCAGAGGTCAGGGGTTCGACTCCCCTCAGCTCCATATTCGCCGCCCGCGCACCACTCTGTGCACGGGCATTTTTCTTGCCCTTCTCCGGCACGTGAACAGACGCATCAATGGGTTAGCCAGCACCGCGGGCAACGTGACCCGCAGATCACCGCACTCTTTCGCGAGCGCGAACGCCCCTGGCGCAGCCACTGGCAGCGCACGCGTTGGCACTGCAGTCGGCAGCACTGAGCTCGAAGGGAACGTCCGACTCTCCGAGGTGGTCTCGGCGCTTTCCTACGCGCTCGACATCACCGAGGGCCAGCCGGCCGGCCACGCCGTACGAACCTGCCTCATTGGAATGCGCCTGGCAGATGTGGTTGGCCTGAGTGATGCCGACCGCTCGGCTCTCTTCTACGCCCTCCTGCTCAAGGATCTGGGCTGCTCCAGCAACGCCGCACGGCTCTCCCGGATTTTCCGTGCGGACGACCTCGCGCTCAAACGGGCACACAAGCTGACCCACTGGACGAGTCCTGTGGACTCAGCCAGGTACGCCTTCACCCACGCACGCCCTGGCCGAGGGCCCCTGACCCGGGCGTGGCACGCGGCGCTGGTGGGAATGACGGAGCAGGGGAGCGCCCAGGAAATGACGGCCACCCGCTGCGAGCGCGGGGCCGACATCGCGAGCATGCTGGGTCTGGAGCGAACTACCGCGGAGGCGATCCGGGCCCTGGACGAGCACTGGGATGGCGCCGGCCTTCCGTACAGCCGCAGCGGCGACCGGATTCCGTTGCTGGGGCGAATCGCGGGCTTGGCGCAGACGGTGGAGGTCTTCGCCCGCGAGTTCGGGACTGACGCCGGGTATGAGGTAGCCCATGCCCGAAAGAGGACCTGGTTCGATCCGGCGCTGGTGGATGCACTCGACGCCTTTCATGGCGAGCACACGTTCTGGAGCACCCTAGCGGCCACCGATCAGCTCGAGTTCGTCTCCGACCTCGAGCCGGCCGACCGGATCCTCATCGCCGACGAGAACCGTCTGGACCAGGTGGCTGAGGCGTTCGCCCGGGTGATCGATGCCAAGTCGCCCTATACCGCCCGGCATTCGGAAGGCGTTGCCGCTCTGGCAGTGGCCATGGGTCAGACTCTCGGGTTCGGCGAAGCCGATCTGATCACCCTTCGCCGTGCGGCGTTGCTGCACGACATCGGGAAGCTCGGGGTCTCGAATCTGGTGCTGGATAAGCCGGGCAAGCTTACCGAGCAAGAGATGAAGCAGATGCGGGAGCACCCCCGCTATACGGCGGAGATTTTGAGCCGGGTGGGGCGGTTCCGTGGATTCGCGGGCCTGGCCGCAGCTCACCACGAAAGACTGGACGGAAGCGGGTACTATCTGGGGCTCAAGGCCTCAGCGCTGCCCCAGTTACACCGGGTCTTGGCGATAGCGGACGTGTGTGAGGCGCTTTCGGCGGAGCGGCCGTACCGGAAGGCCCTGGATCGGGACCAGGTATTGGCGATCATGCGGGGCCAGGTCGGGACCGGGCTCTGCGCGCTAGCGTTCGAGGCGCTCGAAGAGCTGGAACAGTGGCCTGTCGGGGGTAGAGACGGGCCATTGGGGGTTTCGGTAGGTCACGCCGGTGGTTAGGTTTCCGCCTCCTGATGCCCCTTGGTGTAACTGGCAACACGCCTGACTCTGGATCAGGAGAGTCCTGGTTCGAGCCCAGGAGGGGCAATCATAGGCGCGATCGGAGGTTACCTTCGGTCGCGCTTTTGCTTTGCTGCTTTGCGGGGTCAGTTC
>DATBKD010000135.1:0-2142 GCA_036556025.1 Gemmatimonadales bacterium
CATTCAGCACCTATCGCATGTACGTCACCCGTCACATCCTGCCGGAGTTAGGCAAGCTGCGTCTGGGGCGGCTCTCACCACAGCACGTGATCATGCTCGTGAATCACAAGACCGCCGAAGGGCTCAAGCCTCGGAGCGTTCGTCAGATCCGAGCGATTCTCCGCCGAGCACTCGGCCAGGCTGTGAAGCTGGACCTATTGGCCCGTAATGTCGCCCAGCACGTCGATCCGCCGAAGGTGCCTTACGCGGAGATCCGGCCCCTCACGCCGGAGCAGGCACGCGTGTTCCTGTAGACGATCAGTGATTTTGTCCGCTTAGGCGATCAATGAATCTGTCCGCCCATGCTGTGTGGTGCCGGAAATGGTACGGGGAAGGCAGGGCGAGTGGACGATCCTCAAGGAACCGATCGCTGTTTTGTGGGGGGCTGGAGCCAGAGGCTGCGCCTGGTGGCCAGGGATGCGGTAGAGTGGGATGGGAAGGCAAGGCGAGTGGACGGTCCGAGAGGTCCGGCCGCTCGTTTTGTTTATGGGACGTCTTTGGGGACATGGGGGAGTGGACTCCTTTCTCTGACGCGGCCGGCACTGGCCGCGGCGGCTCGCTGCCAGGGGTGCTGATGGGTAGGGCGGCCGTTCTCCACCATGGGTGGGGTGGGTGACGCCGCTCTCGCGCGGCGTCGTACCTCCTCCCAACTGAGTGGCCGCTCGATAGGGCGGGCCGGAGCCTTGGGCGCGGCGAATTGGTGGCCCCGGCTGCGGAGGACGGGTGGGACTGACGACGGTGGCAGGACCACGAGCTGCTGGCCCTGAGAGAAAACGGCGATGCTGCCATTCAGCCGTTCATGGACCTCGACAGAGGCGTGGGCGTAGCTGAGGCGGTCGGGCCCTGGCGGGATTTGGATCACCTGGCCGGAGAAGTGAACGGTGTTATCGGCAGCCACCTTCCGGGGGTACTTGAAGCAGAAGAGCCGGTCCAGGTCGGTGGTCGGATCGATCGGCACGTAGGCGGACTCTGCGCTTCGTGGAGCAACCGCGAAGCGCGCCCGATAGCGCTCCAAGTAGCCAGGCAGGAAGGCGTTCGCCTCCTCCATGGTCTCGATCCCGGCCAGGCGGAGCTCGCTGACCAGCCGATCTTGCTGGGTGCGCCAGGAGCGCTCCACGCGTCCTTTCGCCTGCGGCGAGTAGGCGGCAATGGACTCCACGCCGAGCTCGATGAGCAGCCGGCCCACCTGCGTCGGGAAACGACTCCCTGCGAAATCCTCCTCGAGCGTGGAACGAACACGCTTGGAGACCTCGAAGATCATGTGGCGGTCACGATAGACAGCCGCCGGAATGCCCTTCTCGGTGACGACCTGCCGAAGAATCTCCATGTAGCCGGCCGCATCCTCCTGCTCATGAAAAATGGCCCCGACCGGATCGCCGGTCGCATCATCGATGGCACCCAGTAAGCACCACTCTGGCCCATCCGGCCCCAGCCAGCGAAACGGGCTGCCATCCATCTGCACCAACATGCCCTCTGCGGGCATGCGCTCCCGTCGGCTGCGGTGCTTTGCGACCCGACGAGTCTTCGGTGCGAGCACACCGGCAGCTTTGAGCTTCCGTCTCACGGTCGCCACCGAGAGATCGATCCCCTCCCGCTCAGCGAGCAGTTCCGTGAAATGCTGCGCGTTCGTCCCCGCATAGCGCCCGCGGTAGTGGGCCACCACCGCGTTCTCCGTGGCCGGGTCGGTTCGCCGAGGCGAAGCCCGTCCCCGATTACCGTGAACCAGCCCGCCGGGCCCCGCTCGTCGAAGATTCCCTTTGAGCCGCCGCGCCTGTCGGACCGAGACGTCCATCACCACCGCTGCCTCCTTCAGCGTGATGGCGCCCTCCAACACTAAGGTCAACACCTGCGCCCGCCTGTTCTCTCTCGCTCTCAACGCGATCATGTCCTCTCTCATGGGAGGACACATTCACTGATCGCTTAGGGGAGGACAAATTCATTGATCGCCGACACTATCGTCGTATAAGCTTGCGCTTATATCGCGATGGAGCTATCCTCGGGGAGGAGCCTTAACCGAATCGGGAGGGATAATGTCAGAGCCTGCTTCGATTCTCCGTGTAACGGTCGGAACGCCCGTCTATACCCAGGATGGCGCTAAGGTAG
>DATBKD010000136.1:0-15249 GCA_036556025.1 Gemmatimonadales bacterium
TATCCCGCTTCCGGCGACCAATTAACGGATAGCTGTTAGCTGATAGCTGATAGCTGATAGCTGTTAGCTGTTAGCTGTTAGCTGTTAGCTTATAACCCATGTCCACCGCCCGCCGCACCCATGGGTTCCGTGAGTCGGTCATTCGAGGAATGACCCGTCTCGCCCGAGAGTACGACTCGCTCAACCTGGCCCAGGGATTTCCCAACTTTCCCGCTCCTGAACTGCTGAAAGAAGCGGCCGCGCGGGCCATCGCCGGGGACATCAATCAGTACGCCATCACCTGGGGAGCACAGCGGCTGCGCGAGGCGCTGGCCCGAAAGTACCAGCGCTGGTACGCGCTCTCGACCGATCCCGATCGCGAGATCACCGTCACTTGCGGGGCGACCGAGGCGATGATCGCCACGCTGCTCGCGGTGGTGAACCCTGGTGACGAGGTGGTCGTGTTCGAGCCGTTCTACGAGAACTACGGTCCGGACACCATCCTGGCAGATGCCACTCCGGTCTATGTGCCGCTCGAGCCTGGCCGAGGGCTGGATCTGGACCGGCTGGCCGCCGCGTTTTCGCCGCGCACCCGTGCCATCATCGTCAACACGCCCAGCAATCCAGCCGGCCGGGTGCTCACCCGCCAGGAGCTGGAGGCCATTCGCGATCTCTGCGTCGCCCACGGTGCGCTCGCGGTAACTGATGAGATCTACGAGCACATCCGGTTCCAGGGTGAACACATTCCCATCGCCACGCTTCCGGGCATGCGTGAGCGGACCGTCACCATCAGCGGCGCGTCCAAGAGTTTCAGCGTAACCGGCTGGCGAGTCGGCTGGATCCTGGCGCCCGCGGCGCTGACCGATGCCATTCGGAAAGTGCATGACTTTCTCACTGTGGGAGCCCCAGCACCGCTGCAGGAAGGAGTGGCGGCGGCGCTCGACGGCCTGGACGACAACTTTTATGACAAGCTGGCCTCTACCTATCGAGCCCGACGGGATCTGTTGCACTCGGCCCTGATCGACTCGGGGTTCGGGTGCACCGCGCCCGAAGGCGCCTACTACATCCTCGCGGACTTCTCCGACCTGGCCGGACTCGCGGGCGGAGCTGGCGAATCCCCTGACGACACCGCGTTTGCTATCTGGCTCTCTCGGGAGATCGGCGTCACTCCAGTTCCCGGCTCCAGCTTCTTCCGCGATGGGGGAGGGGGAAAATCGCTCGTGCGATTTGTCTTCTGTAAGACTGAGGACATCCTGACCGAAGCTGCCCGGCGGCTCCGCACCCTGCGTGGAATGAGCGGCTCCGTGGGGCGGCAGACGGACCTGGATCGCGAGATCGCGACCCGGAGCGGATTGCAACGCTGACATAGGGCAGCCAGTGTGACCTGAATCCTTTCGGCCCCTGCCGGGACGTCGTGCCCTGGGTTGAGACCTCAGCAGGGCGACGTATGGCCACCGGATTCCTCACCTCTCAAGCCGGCGTGACGGATGCCGACGGCAGAGCACTGGTCGCTGTTCGCCTCGGCTCTCCCGTAGGTGCCCAGCAGGTCGTCGGACGTGCCACCGAAGCCATTTCGAACGACGTGCTGGTCCGGTTTACGCTCAACGCAGCAGTTCCTCCGCGGAACCACGGACCTGGGTACGGGCATGACCACGATGAAGCCGACGATGGCCACGGCCACGAACGGGGAGACGAGGATGACTGACGAATTGTCACTGGCCGGACGCAGTTCGAAACGATAGTGTAGGTAGTGGGTCGCTCGTCGTCTCCGGAGGCTGGAACCGACGATCGTGCATTTCGAACTGGGAGGCGCTATGCGGTCCGTGGCATGGTTGACTGGACTCGTTGTGCTGGGAGGGTTGTCGGGGTGCGGCGGCGATCGCCGGGTGGAGTCGGCTCAAGTGCGGCCTCCCGCGCGTGATCTCACGCAACCGGCAGAGCCCGCCGCAGTGACCGTGGCATCCCCGGTCGAGCTTGGCCGAGCGCAGCCGCATTCGTCGTCGGCGCACCCGAAGCGTACGAGCCGCAAGGCCACCCTCGTCCGCAAGACGCCTTCACCGACCCTGGCCGCTCCAGCCCCGGAGCCGGTAATCACCGTCATCCCGGCTGTCCTGAAACCGATCACCGGACCCGTGGCGCCTGCGGCTGAGCCGGCGGGAATCGGCCACGAGCTGGCGCCGGGGGAGACCGTAACCATCATACCGGCCTCGTCCGGACCCTCCACCGATGCGGGGGAGGGGGTAGGTGGTCGGGAGGGGCGCGCGGGGGGAGGGGTGTTCATCGGTGGGGGGCACGGTGGCACCTGCCGGCCGCGCGGTGGCGTAAGAGGTTTCCGTCTCACCATTTGAGAGTCGGGGTAGCGGCCCCCCGGCTCTTCTGATTATGCTTTAATCTCGTTCGCTGACATCTGTACCTCATACGGAGTCTCGGCCCCCCTCTGGCCGATACTACCGCTGGAAACGAGACAGTCGGCCAGGCACCGTCCGGTACCCTGGGACGGTTTTCGCGCTCTGGCGGGCGGCGTGGCGCGCGCCGGTGTCGTGGAATGGAACCTTCATCAGCAGAGAGTGGGGAGGTACGCATGAGATACGCTTGGCCTGTGATCGTGCTCGCCGTCGTGGCGTCGACTGGTTGCAACCAAGGCGAGCTGAAGAAGGCCCTCGCCGAAGCAAAGTCGGCAGAAGCTCAGAAGGACAGTCTCTTGACTGAAGTTCTCGAGACCACGCAGTTCGTTACGGACATCAACGGCGAGCTCGCCAAGGCCAAGAGCATCTCGGTCAAAACCGCGAGCACGGATCCCGGCGTCCCGGGCTCCAAGCGGGACCGGGACGAGCGGAAGGCGGCGCTCGACCGAGTGCAACAGGTCATCGCCCGGCTGAACGAAAGCGAGACCAAGCTGTCCGAGACCGAGGCCCGCGCCAAGGCCTCTCGCCAGCGGAACACCCGGCTCCTGGCCCAGATCGCCAGCTTCAAGCAGACCATCGAAGAGCTTCGCACCACCGCGGAACAGCAGAAGAGCGAATATGAGGCGCAGCTCGCCGACAAGAACACCCAGATCGCGACCCTGGCGAGCCGGGTGGATACGCTGAACACCGTAAAGGCCGCGCTCACCGATACGGTCTCCAATCTGACGAACTACAAGAACACGGTGTACTACGCTGTGGGCACCAAGGACGAACTGATCAAGAAGGGCGTCATCACCAAGGAAGGCTCCAAGTTCCTGGTGTTCGGCGGCACTCGCCTGGAGCCGGCCAGGAATCTCAACCCGGAGGCCTTCACCGCGATCGACAAGACCCAGAACATGTCGATCCCGCTCCCCCGCAGCGACAAGAAGTACAAGATCATCTCTCGCCAGAGTCCGACCTACTTGAGCTCCGGCGTCACCGATGACGGCAAGGTCAAGGGCTCCGTGGAGATCGGCCAGCCCGAGGAATTCTGGTCGGCCTCGAAGTACCTCATCCTGGTTCAGGATTGAGTCCCAGTCGATAGCTGTCCCAGATGCACAACGGCCACCCCAGCGGTGGCCGTTGTCATTTTAGGGCATCGCGAGCGTGCCTTAATTCCAGTCAGCGTGATCCGTACTAACCGCCCGCGCGGCCCGATGTTGTATTTCAGTTGTCAACGATCTCTACATTGGGCTGAGGAAAAGTTGGTGCGAAAAATCGCGCGCCGTATCGAACTGCCGCAGTGGTGATGGGCGCCACAGGCTGGTTGCCGGCCATCGCCCGACATTGAGTCAGAGACTCGCCCTGCCAACGAGCCTGTTTCTCACGCGGAGGTGACCAGTGCGATATGTCATCCTGGCAACCCTCATCAGTGCCCTGGCCATGGTCACGGGCTGTACCAAGACGGGCGACGGCCAGTACGAGATCCGGCGGCCGGTCCTCGGCACCAAGACCGATACTGTGCGGGGACCGACGATAGAGACCGGAACGGTGAAGGACACCATCACGCTCCCGAAGGTGACGACCGAGAAGAAGGAAGTGAATCTTCCCAAGGTGAAGGTCAGGCGACCTCGCTAGTGCTGCGCTGGGGTCGCGAGCCTTCACCCCTTCCCCCATCCACTGCGTTCGCCCGGCATTTTGGCGTCGGGTATATTGGAGCCGGCCGGGCCCAGCCCGGCCGGCCGCCACCGGTCGTCTGATCCAACGCAGCTCGGGAGTCCCAATCATGGCACTGAGGTCCTGGCTCGCCATCGCCACGGTGATGGCGGGTGTGGCGCGGACCGGGCTGGCGCAGGGTGTCACCGCGATCCGGGCGGGACGGTTAGTGGATGTGAACAAGGGCGAGATCCTGCGCGATCGTTTAGTCGTGATCCGGGGAGACCGGATCGAGGCGATTCAACCTGGCACGGCCAAGGTTCCGAGCGGCGCGCGGGTGGTGGATCTCTCCCGGTACACCGTCCTGCCGGGTCTGATCGATTGCCACACCCACCTGATCGGCGAGCTGCAATCAGCCGATGTGCTCCTCCCGCTGGAGCGGTCCGAGGCACAGGAGGCGTTCAGCGGAGTCCGGAACGCCCGAGCGACACTGCTGGCCGGCTTTACCACGGTCCGGGACGTGGGCACCTACCGGGCATTCGTGGACGTCGCGCTCAGAGACGCGATCAACGATGGCACCGTCGTGGGCCCACGAATGAAGGTGGCGGGCGCCTACGTGACGGTGTCCACCGGTGGAGGCGAGGTGGTCGGGGCCGCGCCCGACGTCACGCTCCCCGCCAGCTTTCGCTTTGGCGTCGCCAATACCGCCGACCAGGTGCGGGAGCGGGTCCGCGCGCTGCTCAACGGCGGCGCCGATTTCATCAAGGTGATCGCCACCGGCGCAGTCCTCACGCGGGGGACCAAACCGGGCGTTCCCGAGTTCACCGAGGAGCAGATCCGGGCGGCAGTGGAGCAGGCGGCCGAATACGGCACCTTCGTCGCGGCCCATGCCCACGGCGCGGAGGGGATCAAGCGCGCGGTGCGGGCGGGGGTGCGTTCCATCGAGCACGGCTCGCTGATCGACGACGAAGCCATCGCGCTCATGAAGCAGCGCGGGACCTGGCTGGTCGCGGACATCTGGAATGGAGACTACATCGACAGCGTCGGGCGCCAGCAGAAGTGGCCCGAGGATGTGCTCCGCAAGAATGCCGAGACCACCGAGACCCAGCGGGCCGGCTTCCGCAAGGCGCTCGCGGCCGGCGTGCGCATGGCCTACGGCACCGACAGCGGCGTCTATCCCCATGGGATGAACGCGATGCAGCTCCCCTATATGGTCAAGTACGGCATGACGCCGATGCAGGCGATCCGGTCGGCCACTCTCTCCGCCGCGGAGCTGATGCAGTGGCAGGACAGCGTCGGGTCCATCGCCCCGGGCAAGTATGCCGATCTCATCGCGGTCGAGGGAGACGCGCTGGCCGACCTGCGAAGCCTGATGAAGGTCGGCTTCGTCATGAAGGGCGGAGTCATCTACAAAGCGCGCTAGGAGCTTCGAATGAGCATGAGCCGTTTGACGGTGTTCGCGGTGCTGGCGCTGCTGCCCTGCCGGCTGGAGGCCCAACGGAACATCTCGGTTGAAGACCTCAATCGCATCCGGGAGGTGAGTGACCCCCAGGTCTCCCCCGAGGGGGAATGGGTGGCCTACACGGTCTCCGTGCCGGACACTGTCCGGGACAGCACCGATACCGACATCTGGATGACCAGTTGGGATGGCGCCCGGAGTGTTCGGCTCACCTGGACCCCGGGGGAGGAGCACAGGCCCCGGTGGAGTCCGGATGGCCGCTATCTCACCTTTCTCGCGGCGCGCGACGACAAACGTGAGACAGACCAGATCTGGCTGCTGGACCGCAGGGGAGGTGAGGCGGAGCGACTCACCGACCTGCCCGGCGGCGTCTCCGATTACACCTGGGCACCGGACAGCAAGCGTCTGGCCCTGATCGCCAGCGATGCGGACTCCAACGTCATCGCCCAGGAGAGCGACACCGTGCTGGCCAGGCGGCGTCCGCCCATCGTCGTCGACCGGCTGCAGTTCAAGAAGGACGAGGAGGGATACCTCACCCATCGCCGCAACCACCTCTACCTGCTGAATCTCGCCGACGCCACCCGCAAGTCCGAGCTGCTTACCCCGGGCGATTTCGACGAGATGGCACCGGCCTGGTCTCCCGACAGCCGCTCCATCGCCTTCGTGAGCAAGCGGCGGCCGGAAGCCGACCGGGACAACAACTGGGACCTCTATGTGGTCGACGCCACCGCCGGCGCCACGCCGAGGCAGCTCACGACGTTTCCCGGCCCGGACATGGATCCCGAGTGGGAAAGCCGGGGGCCCTCGTGGAGCCCCGACGGCAACCTGGTGGCCTACATGCAGGGCGGGCGCGACGAGCTGATCTACTACGCCGGCCAGAAGGTCGCAGTCGCCCCCGCGGCGGGGGGGCCGGCTCGAGTCCTGACCGCCTCGCTCGACCGCAATCCGCTGTCACCCACGTTTTCCTCCGACGGCAGCTCGGTGCTGTTTTTGCTCGAGGACGATCGGGTCTACCATCTGGCCCGAGTTCCGGCCGCCGGGGGACGGGTTGAACGGTTGGTCGAGGGCCGCCGGGCCATCACCGATTTCTCGGTAGGTCGGGGCGGCAAGCTCGCGGTGCTTGCGAGCACCCCGGCTACACCGCCCGAGATCTATGCGGTCGAAGGGAAGGACCTGAGACCAATCACCCACCAGAATGATGCCTGGCTCGCGAGTGTGCGGCTCTCGCCGGTGGAGGAGATCTCCTTCAAGAGCAAGGACGGGACCGAGATCCACGGGTTCCTGGTGAAGCCGGCCGATTACCAGCCGGGGGTGCGGTATCCCACCATCCTGCGCATTCACGGCGGCCCGGTCTCGCAGTACTTCAACGAGTTCGACAGCGACTGGCAGATCCTCGCCTCCGCGGGGTACGCGGTCGTCGCGGCCAACCCCCGGGGCAGCTCGGGTCGGGGCGAAAAATTCTCCACTGCCATCTGGGCTGCCTGGGGCCAGAAGGACGGTGAAGACGTGCTCGCGGCGGTGGACTACGCGGTGGGCCAGGGCATCGCGGACCCGGCTCGGCTGGGCGTGGGTGGCTGGAGCTATGGCGGTATCCTGACCAACCAGGTGATCGCGCGCGACCAGCGGTTCAAGGCCGCGACCAGCGGCGCGGGGCAGGGCAACGCCCTCGCGGGCTACGGGACTGACCAATACATCCGGGAGTACGTAGCCGAGCTGGGTCAGCCGTGGAAGCGGCCGGATGTATGGATGCGGGTCTCCTATCCCTTCTTCCACGCCGACCGCATCGTCACGCCCACGCTGTTCCTCTGCGGCGATGAGGATTTCAACGTCCCGCTGCTCAACTCGGAGCAGATGTATCAGGCCCTCCGAAGCCTGGGTCGCCCGACGCAGCTGGTGATCTACCCCGGCGAGCCCCACGGACTGAAGCGGCCCAGCCACGTGAGAGACCGGCTGGAACGCTATCTCGCGTGGTACGGCAAGTACCTGGCTCCGGCTCAAGGCTCGGCCGCCACCCGGTGAAGGGCACCGCGGCCGGCGCGCTCCTGGCGTGCATCGTTGCCGTTCGGTGTCTGGCCCAGGATCCGGGGGAACAGCAGGGCAGTCGCGCGCTCACCCTGGACGATTTCCGGCGGATTCGCTCGCTTCAGGAGATCCGTGCCGCGCCGGACGGCAAGAGCGTCCTGCTGCGCATCGGCACGGTGGATAGTGCCGCCGACCGTTACACATCCGACCTCTGGCTGCTCGACCTCGACTCCGGAGCGCTGCGTCAGCTCACGCATCATCCGGAGCGGGAATCCGGCGCCCGGTTTTCGCCTGACGGGCAAACCCTCGCCTTCATTGCTGACCGGGGACCGCACGCCCGGGTGTTCGCTCTCCCGCTCAGCGGCGGCGAGGCCCGGCCGCTGTTCCATTTCGAGGCGGACGTCGCCGAGTTCACCTGGTGTCCCGACGGGAAGCACCTCGTCTTCGCCGCCAAGGACCCCCAACCGGATTCTGCCGCGGTGGGCTCCCGGAGCCGACCCCTCGTCTTCACCGGCACCCAGTTCAAGGCCGATGGCGAGGGCTATCTCGACGGTCGCCACAGCCATCTCTGGCTGGTGGATCTCCCGACCGGGGCGGTTACCCGGCTCACTGCGGAGGAGTACGACGACACCGAGCCGGAGGTGAGCCCCGACGGCCGCTGGATCGCGTTCGTCTCCAAGCGGACGGCGAATCCCGATGAGAGCTATGACACGGATGTGTTCGTCATGCCCGTGGCAGGGGGAGAGATCACTCGGGTGTCTCGGGAGCGAGGGGCGGCGACCCATCCCCGCTGGTCTCCCGACGGCAACTCCCTCGCCTATGTCGAACCCATTCTGCCGGACGACTATGGAGCCATCTCTTACATCTGGGTGGCCGACCTGGCCGACGCCTCCGGCTCTTCGCCTCAATTCGCCCGGCCTCGCAATCTGACCCGCACACTGGATCTCAGCGTTGGCGAGGGCTCCTACTGGGAGGGCGGCTCTCCCTATCCGATCTGGGCGCCCGACGGTCATGCGCTCTACGCCGCCTTCGAGAGCCGGGCGCGGCTCCACGGGTACGCGATCGATGCGCGCACCGGCCAGGCGACCCTGGTGTCCGGAGGTGATCGGATGACCGAGTATCTCACCCCGGCGGCAGACGGGCGCCGGCTGGTCTTCGGCACCACCGACTCCACCCGGCTCACCGATGTCTACGTCGCGGCCGCTGACGGCTCCGGCCTCCGCCGGCTGACCCATCTCAATGACGACTGGTTCCACGACGTCCGGGTGAGTGCCCTCCAGCGCTTCGGCTATCGCAGCAAGGACGGGACCCAGGTGGAGGGCTTCGTGGTCAAGCCGCTGGACTATGTCGCCGGCCGGCGCTACCCCACCGTGCTCGCCATTCACGGCGGGCCGCAGTGGTATTACTCCATGTCCTATTCGACCTTCTTCCAGCTCCTGGCCGCGCGGGGCTACCTGGTGGTGTACACCAACCCCCGGGGCAGTACGTCATACGGACAGGCGTTCTCCAGCATCGTGCGCGGCCGCTACGGCCAGGAGGATTACGCCGATCTCATGGCTGGGGTGGATGCGGCGGTCGCGAGGGGATGGGCCGACCCGAAGAATCTCTTCGTGACCGGGTACTCCTATGGCGGAGTGATGACCAACCTGATCATCACCCGCACGACGCGATTTGCCGCCGCGGCCAGCGGTGGGGGAGTAGCCGATTTCGCGGCGGCCTTCGGAGTGGACGATGAGCACCACGACTGGATGGTGCAGTGGGGCGGGCCCCCCTGGCGAGTGCCCCTCAAGTACCATAGCATGTCACCGATCAACCATGTCGCGGGAGTTCGCACTCCCACTCTTTTCTTTCATGGGGGGCGCGACCAGCGCTGTCCGGTGGGGGAGTCGGAGCGGATGCACCTGGCGCTTCGGCTGGAGGGAGTGGAATCGAAGTTGGCGATCTTTCCGGACGAGAGCCATGAGTTCGACCATGCGGCCAGTGCCTATCCGGAGCGCCTCCGTCTCATCATGGACTGGTTCGATGCCCACCGGCGCTGAGTCTCAGGGCGCCTCGTAACGGGAGCTGCCATGCGCCACGTCCCGGGGTCCATCGCCTGGGTGCTGCTGGCGAGCCTCATCTGCGCGGGTTGCGCCTCGCATTCCTCGAAAGAGACCGACCACCCCTCACCGGGACGCGACGCGGAGCTCGCGATCGAGATAGAGAACCACAACTGGAGTGACGTGGTGATCTACCTGCTCCGGGGTGGTGCGCCCGAGCGGATCGGCATGGTGACGGCGCACAGCACCAATACCTTCGTCTTGCGCTATCGCCGCCTGGGGGCCAGCGGCAATAACCGGCTCAGCGCCTACCCCATCGGCGGCGGCAGCGCGGTCAACACCGACAACCTGCTGGTCCAGCCGGGGCAGTCCATCAAGTGGACGTTGGAGAGCGACCTGAGCCGATCGAGCCTGGTGGTGTACTGAACTGCAGTAAGAAGTAAGAAGTGAGAAGTAAGAAGTGAGAAGTGAGGAGTAAGGAGTGAGGAGTAAGGAGTAAGGAGTGGGGAGTAGCAGCCCTGCCCCTCGTCATCCCCAGGGACAGATGCACCGCTCACTTCTCACTCCTTACTCTCACTCCTTACTCCTCACTCCTTACTCCTCACTTCTTACTCCTTACTCCTCACTTCTCACTGCTCCCTGCACTTCACGGGTTCCTGTCGAGACACCCGACCGCGTTCGGGTTGTTGGCCTCCTCGACCGGAATCGGAAGATTCACGTCCGACCCGTACGAGCCGCCCTTGTGATAGTCCCCAATGGGAAACACCGTATCTGCCGGGCGCCCGTAGCCGGTGGGAACGGGGCGGACCAGCCGCCGCATGTCGCCGAGGCGGTGGCCGGTGGCGAAGAGCCAGAAGCCGCGCTCGCTGAAGAGCAGGTCAGTGGCGGCGACGTCATTGCCCGGCACGCTTACTGGATCGAGCTCCTGGAGGGCGCGGAGATCGTTGAGGATCGCCGTCATGCCTGAGCGGTTGCCTGCTTTCAACAGGGCCTCCGCCTCGATCAGCCTGGCCTCGATCCCATCGGCCACCGGCACGGGTGAGTCCGAGGCATACTTTTGCAGGCTGTACTGTGGGGTGATTCCGTCCAGACCCGTGGTGATCTCACCGGTATCCTCGTCCACCACGCTATCCACCGGTACACGAGGGTCCTCGGCGGTTCTGAACGGCAGTCCCGTCCCTCCTTCCTGGTCGGCGACCGACCAGAGGTCCTGGTTGGTGTAGGCCCAGATACCGTTCTGCACCAGCTGCGGACTGTCGGAGTGCTCGGTCGCATAGACGAAATCGGTAGGGACGGGGGCTACTGCGGCTGCCGCCTCCGCGAACTGGCCCAACCCGACCAGAGCACGACCGCGGCCGACCAGCGCCAGGTTCGTGATCGTGCCGTCGTCGTTGATCAGCCCCGGCTGTGCCAGCGCCGAGTCGAACCGTGCCAGTGCGGTGTCGAACATCTCCGCAGTCGTCAGCGGTCTCCCAAACACCAGACTGTCCCCCACGGCGTGGCCGAAGGGGACGCCCGAGCAATAATCCTCCGCGAAGTAGACGTAGGCAAAGCCGGCAATCGTGAGCATCTCCGCGATATCGGGGGTCGAGTCAGGTTCGAGGGCAAACTGCCGGAGGGCTACCGCAGCCCTCTCGGCTCCCGCCCGGGCCTTGTGAAGGTTGCTGAAGGGGTCGGACACGCTGCCATTGTCGGGCGAGGGCGTGCGCTGATCGATCTCCTGCTCGGATGGCGGCGTCGTGGAGAAGATGAACTCGTCCGACATCAGCCCCGCAACCAGGATCAGGCCATCCTCGATTTGGGTGGCATCGCCGTCCTTGGCGAAGGCGAAGTCCGACAGAGCGCCGTCCCGCAGTGCGTCCGCACCGGCGGGGCTATTCAGATTGCCTGGATCGATGATGTTGGGTTGGTCCGTATCCAGCAGGCCGCAGGCGGGTGAGGACGCAAGCAGGATCGCCAGGGCTGCTGTCCGGAGAGTTGTGTTCCGCATGGTCGCCTCTCCTCAGAAGCTGACGTTCACGCGCGCCGTGTAGTAGCGCACCTGGGCCTGCGATTCGAAGTCGGAGCTTGCGAAATTGCTTTGGGCGAACGCGTTGACCTCCGGGTCCACTCCCGAGTAGTCGGTGATGGTCCACAGGTTCCGGCCGGCCAGGGTGAGACTCAACCGACTGGCCCGGAAGGCCCGCGCCCACCGGTCCGGCGCGGCGATGGTGACCGACAGCTCGCGGAGCTTGATGAACCATCCCGGCTCGAAGAACAGCACGTCGAACCCGCCACCCGGCAGGAAGGTCGCCTGGGCTCGAGCCTGGTCTTTCAGGGGCGCGGTGGGATCGAAGTCTCCCCGGCAGTTGACCACGGAGAAGCAGCGGAACTGCTCCAGGCTGTTGTCGATGATGTGCCCGCCGCGATAGTCGAACTGGGTTCCGATCGTCACTCGACCGTCAAATAGTGCCAGGCGGCTATTGAGGGACGCCTCGCGGGTAGGCAGTGCGCTGCCCTGAAACACCGCGGTGTCGCTCAAGGTCACCTCGGTCAGGTCGATGATCCCGTCCCCATTGGCATCGTTGAAGGAGATATCCGGACCCCAGAAGCCTCCGGCGGGATACCCGGCGACATGTCGTTGGTAGAAGCCGATGAAGATCGGGCTCACGCCCTCCCCCAGCTCGAGAATCTTGTTGTGCGTGGTGGAACCACTGAGGCTGAGATCCCAACTCACTTTGCGGGAGTCGAGCACCCGGGCGTTGATCGCCAGCTCGAAGCCCCGATTCCGGATGCGCGAAAGGTTGAAGAACTGAAAGTCGGTCGCGCCCAGTGACGGTGCCACGTTCCGTTGGACCAGCGCATCCTTGGTGAGCTTGGTGTAGTAGGTGAGCTCTAGGCTGACCCGATCCTTCAGCAATCCCGCGTCCAATCCGAACTCGAACTCCCGAGACCGCTCCGGCTTGAGATCGGGGTTGCCCAGATTGCCGAAGGAGACGCCGGTGGTCGGGCTGCCGGCCCGCTTTCCGGCGACCGGGTTGAAGAATTGCCGAGCGTCTACCGTGCCAGGCTGCTGTCCGGAGACACCGAACGCGCCGCGGAGGCGAAGCGTATTGATGAAATTGGCGTGAAAGAACGGCTCGTCCGAGATCAGCCAGGAGGCGCTTGCCTTGGGGTACGTGGTGGCGTCGAAGTTCGCCCCGAAGGCGCTGTTGTCGTCGAACCGGAGGGCGCCGGTGACGAACAGCCGATCCTTCAAGCTGATCTCCTCCTCGATGTACGAGCCGAGGGAGCGGGACTCGACGGTCGTGTCTCTGGCCTCCGTCGATCGGGCTCCGTTCAAGGTCTCGGAGCCGGCGGGCAGCCCGAAGCCACTGGTGAAGGTGCCTCGACTCAAGTCGCGGAAGAATTGGCCGCCAACCGAGGTGCGCGAGCCAACCGCCGGCGAGAGCCGGAAGCGGGCTGTCGCGGCAAGGTCGACCGAGGTCTGGGAGACCTGGAGCTTGTTATCGATCCGCTTGCCCTCCCGGTTGGGTGGCAAGTCGGCCACCTGACCCGTCGGGAAGAAGTTGACGTCGGTCCGATCCACCACGTCGTAGCCCAGGGTGGCCCGGCCGGAGAGCCAGCTCATGGGGCGCCAGTTGGCGGTGAAGCCACCGGTAAATCGGTTCGACTGCTGGTTGGCCAGCTCCGCGAACAACTCGGCCGGAATGAAATACCATCCCCGATTGAGCTCGGGCAGGATGTTTTCGGCCGTCCCGCTTCCGTTCACCGTGAGGAAGCTGTTGTCGTTCTCGACGAACCGGGTATTGCTGGTGACGAAGCCCAGGGAGGTGTTGAGGTCCAGGCTCTTGTTGACGGCGGATGCGATATTGGCGCGGAGGCTGACCTTTTCCAGCGCGTTGGGCCGGATCTGGGTTGTGGGCACGTCACCTCTAGCCGCCCGGATCGAGTCCTCCTCAAATGCGGGAAGCCGGAACGGCCCGACCTCGCTTTCATATTCGCCGGACAGGTAGTACGTGGCTATATCATTCCCGCCCGACACGTTCAAGCCGTGCTGCTGCCGCAAACCGGCTTTGTAGGGCCGCGTGGCCGGGTCATTGAGGGCTTGAAATGTCTCCAATGAGGTCTGGGTACAGAGGGTGTCCAGCTGGGCCTGAATGGTACAGAACCCGTCGAACCCATTGGCGATTCCCGCAGCCGTGGTGTCTCGCCCGAAATAATTGAGGGGATAGGTGTTCTCGTCGGCTACCGCCCCGATCTCGCTGAAGAGGTTCCACCGGGGTCTGCCGGCGGATCCTCGCTTGGTCGTGATGCGGACCACGCCGTTGGATGCCTGAATGCCATACAGGGTCGCCGCCGCGGGCCCTTTGACGATCTCGATGGATTCGATGTCGTCGGGATTGAGATCGTTGATTCGCGACGGCCCATTATTACCCTCTGGGTCAGTCCCAGTCATGCCGCCGATGTCGAGCGTGGTGGACCTCGGGTTGCTCTCCATCCGGACGCCGTCGATGTAGTACAACGGCTCGTTGGATAGAGACAGACTGTTCGAGCCACGGATCCGGATTCGAGTGCCGGTCCCGGTGGTGCCGGCACTCTTCTGCACCTGAACCCCGGCTGCGCGACCGGACAGCAGGTTGCCGAACTCCTGGATCGGCGCCTCCTCGGCAAGCCGCGCGGCGTCGATGGTGGAAACCGCATTGGCGACCTCGAGCTTCCGCTGTTCCCCGGTGGCGGTGCTCACGAGCTCGTCCAGCTGCACCGGTGCCGGCACCATGGCGAAGTTGAGCGATACGGCCTCACCCGCGCCCACCGTCGCCGGCTGGGTGACGGGTCCATAGCCGAGCCGGAGCACCCGGACCTGATAGGTGCCCGGCGGCACCGTGCGGAACCGGTATTCACCTTCCCGGTTGCTGGTCTCGATCAGGTTGGTACCTGTGAGGATCACCCGGGCGGCCTCGAGCGCCTGGCCCGTGGCCTGATCGGTGATCTTGCCGTTGATCGTGCCATTCTGACCCAACGCCGGAGTCGCGACGGCCCACATCAACGCGCATGCCACGAGGCCGCTGCTCCCCGTCCACTTACGAAGGCAAGCTCTCATAGTCTTACTCCTCGAACATCGGGCAAACAGTCGGGCGATGTACTGGTAGGGAAAGGCGCGCCGCCGCGGCCATGCTGGCCGGCTCGGGCGAGCCTGCGCAATGTGCAAAGCGGCGGCCCGCTTGTCAAAAGGGACAAGATCACTACGGCTTGACGCATCTACCGGGGTCGGGTATCTAGGAACCAATCGCTCCTTCCCATGTTCCATAGCTCGACGCGCGTACCACACCGACCCGGAGGTCGCGTGAGACCACTTCTGGTTCGCTCCCTCGCCGCCGTGTGGCTCCTCCTGTTCACTCTCGCTGTCCCTCTGATCGCTCAATCCGGAACCGTGCGAGGCACTGTCTCGGACAGTGCCGGTGGCGCGCTGGCCAACGCCACCGTTGCCGTGGAAGGCACCGACTTTCGAACGACCAGCGGTGCCGGGGGGAACTACGAGCTCAGAGGGGTGCCCGCTGGACGGCACACTATGCGAGTCCGGCTGATCGGCTATGAAGCCGCCAGCGCCGCCGTCACGGTTCCCGCGGGCGACGTGGTTCAGCAGGACTTCACCATGGCGCGAAGCACCGTCCAGCTCGCCCCGATCAACGTGGTGGTGGGCTCGCGTGCGCGGCACACCGCAGCCGAA
>DATBKD010000137.1:0-2509 GCA_036556025.1 Gemmatimonadales bacterium
TCCTGGGAGCACCGCGCGGTACGGCGGAGCAGTTGCCGGAAGGCGAGGAAGGCGCCACGCCGGCGGCGGGGGATGTGAGGCCGGCCGCATGATGGGGCTGGTTGGAGAAGGATGCTTGCGTGAGCCGCCGCCGAGAGTCCGGACTTTCGGCGGCGGTGTTCTGTTGGTTTTGTGGCGAAGACTTGGCCTTACGGAGGTGGTATGAGAGCGATAACACGAACCGAAACTCGGCGGCGCGCTCATGTCGGACTTGGCCGGAGACCGCTGGGTCCTGCAGCAAATCCTCAGAAACCGAACGTAGTACCCAGCCGCACGATCATCGGCGGCTGATAACGGCTAGGCCTCAGGTAATTGGGATTCGGCGCGGACTGATTCCCTTGGGCGTCCAAGGCTGAGAAGTGCACCTGATCCACCGTGACCGGCTCCCGAGCGCTCGCGACGTGCAGCAGGTCGAGGATCACCCTAGGTCTCACCGATGAGCCCAGCCTCCCGGGCACCTCATAAATGAGACGCAGGTTGAGGTCACGAAGCGATGGAGTCCGCCCGACGGTTCCCCGTTGCCGGAGAAAGGCGAAGTGCGCCGGGAGAAACGTTGCGCCCAGCTCGTTGAGTGGCGTGCCGCTCTGCCACATGAAGAAGGCTCCGACCGTCAGCCCCCAATCGAACCGTCGCAACCCGAACACCTTGAACACGTGCGGTCGATCGTTGGGCAGGAGTCCGCTGCTGTTCGGCACCTGCTCGGCGAGGTCCGGGTCACCCTTACCGTTCGGCACGCTGTAGTTGACGGCATGGTCATACAGACCGGTGTAATTCCCATAGTTTCTCGATAGAGTGTACGACCCCGCAAGATAGATGTCCTTGTCTCCGTGCCAGTCGAGCGTGAAGTCGAGGGCGTAGTAGTTCCGACGCAACCGGGATAGAAAGTCCAGTGCTCCTCTCCCCGGATTCCCGATGACCCGTTCAACAGTCAGCGGAGCCAGTCCGTCGTCGATGACGTCCCGGAGCGTGCGATAGATGCCCCGGATTCCAGCTCTCCATCGAGCACCAAGAATCTGCTCGTACCCTGCCGTGACCTCGTCGAAATTCTGACCCCGCAGGCCGGGTACCTCTGGCAGAATCCCGTGCGAGGCGTCGAGCGAGTCGAGCGGGCCGGCGCCCGTGCGCGGGTCACGGTCGAAGAGGTACACGCCATTTCGCACCGGAACGTGCCACCACGTTCCTGATGCGAAGGTGGGAAGCTGCTCGTAGAACCGGCCGTACGAGGCAAAGAGCTTCGTGCCGGCCCCACCAGGTTGCAGAATGACGCCGATCCGCGGCTGAAGACCATCGGTGATCGACTGGGCTAACCGGCCGTCTCCCCCGATCAGATACTGCCCATCCCAGCGGAGCCCGGCATTGACCCGGACCCTCGGCGTCGGCAGCCAGGAATCCTGTAGAAAAAGGGATGCCACCCGGTTGTGGACCGTGCCGCTCGCGATGACATAGACAGCCTGAAACGTCGTGTCGTTGAGGCGGGTGACCACTCCCGGGTCGGTGAAATGGGCCAGTGCATCCAGCCGGTTGTCCTCGTACTCGAGCCCGGCCTTCAGCCTATGAGCCCCCAGGCCTAACGACCCGCTGACGTTGGCTGCCCAGCGCACGCTGTAGTGGTCCGAATTGTCGCCGAACCCGCCTGACCAGCGTCCGGTTTGCAGGTCCATGACCAGCGGCTCGCGCCGAGCCTGCTCGGTGTCGCCCCGGCTGATCTCGTCCCGGTCGACCCGGGAGAGGGACGACTCGAGCAGGAGCCCTCCCAGCCGATGGTTCACGCGGAGCGAGGTGGCGACTCCGCCCAGCCGCATCTCTCCGAGGAAGGGATCGATGTTCTCTAGAGCGGTCGGCGAACCGTAGACCGTAAAGGCTGGGGCGACGAGGTGCCGTCGGCTGGGATCACCCAGGATGGTCAAGGCGAGGCTGGTTCGCTCCGTGACCTGCCAGTCCACCTTGCCGGCGAACAGGTTTGCCGTGCGACTGTCCCGTTGGACAGAATACCCGGGAATCTCCACGTCCTGGGTGGAGACCGCTCGATTCCATGCAGTGAAGAACCACATCCTGTCTCGCACGATCGGTCCGCCGAGGCTGAACCCCGCGTCGTAGTCGGCGCTGGCGTTCACGCTGGCGTCGGCCAAGCCTCGCCTCCAGGTGCCGCTGAGGCCGCTGCTGGTGTAGTACCCGAAACCCTCGCCGCGGAAGTCGTTCCCGCCTGACCTGGTGATCACATTGACGATTCCGCCCAGCGCCCTGCCGTACTCGGCCTCGTACCCGCCGACCTTGACCTCCACTTCCTTGATGAAATTGTAGGGCAGATCGCCGCCGCTGCTGGCGCGGTAGGGATCGGTGACGTTCACGCCGTCGATGTAGTAGATGTTCTCCGGCCCGCTGCTTCCGGCGATGTTGATCGCGTCGCCGAAGTAGCTGAGGTTGACTTGAGGCAGCAGCGTGGGCACCGCGTGGAAGTTGCGTTCGACGG
>DATBKD010000138.1:0-131318 GCA_036556025.1 Gemmatimonadales bacterium
AGCGTTGGAGAAGACCCCGGCCGACCGGTTCCAGACCATGCGCGACTTCTCGGGGGCCTTGGCTGACGCCGAGGCCGACGCGGCGATGCAGCGCACCGCGGCCCGGCGCGCGGCAACGGGGGCGCGGCGGGTGCCGACGCGAGAACTGCGGGCCCCGGAGCCCCCGGCCTCAAGCCGGAAGAGGCGACCACTGATGATAGGCGGCGGCGCTGCCCTGATGCTGCTTATTGCCGGAGGCGCCTGGGCCGGCCTCCGCCATCGATCGGATCGCGCGACCCCGTCAGCACTTGCGGGAGATCTCGATCCAGCGAGCATCGCCGTACTCTACTTCAAGGACCTGGGTGGCGGCGACTCCCTGGGGTATTTGGCTGATGGCTTGACAGAGGGATTGATCCGCGAGCTCGGACGAGTGCAGGGTCTCAGCGTGATCTCGGCCAACGGAGTGGCCCCATTTCGCAGCGACAGCACTCCCCGGGACAGCGTCGCGAGAAGTCTCAAGGTCGGCACCCTGGTCCAAGGCGGGGTAGAGGAGGCCGGAGGGCGGATCCGCGTGACCGTCCGGCTGGTGGACGGCGCAAGTGGCGTGGACTTCCAGCGATCCAGCTTCGAGCTGCCGGGCAACAATGCGCTGGCAATCCAGGATTCGCTGACTCAGCAAGTGGCGGACCTTATCCGCCAGCGTCTGGGGTCGGAAATCAAGGTTCGCGAGGAGCGAGAGCGGACGAAAAGTACCGACGCGTGGGCCCTCCTTCAGCGCGCGGGGCAACATCAGAAGACGGCAGAAGCGTTGGCAGACAAGGCGGACTCAGCCGGGGCGAACCGCGAATTTAGCCGTGCCGACTCGCTTCTCGCTGCGGCGGAGCCGCTTGATCCCACCTGGATCCAGCCCATTCTGGGTCGTACCGCATTGGCCTACCGCAGATCTCGGCTCGCCGGCGATGAACCCCTCGAGGCGGCCCGATGGATCGAACTTGGGTTGGGCCATGTGAAACGTGCCCTCGCCCTGAACGCCGATAACCCTGATGCGCTGGAGTTGCGGGGCAATCTGCGTTACTGGCGCTGGCTACTTAGCCTCGAACCCGATCCCCGGGCCGCGCGGGCCCTGCTCACCGCCGCACGGGAGGACTTAGAGAAGGCGGTGAAGGAGAATCCAACGCAGGCAGGCGCTTGGGCGACGCTTTCCCATCTCTACTATCAAACAGGAAACGCAGTTGACGTGAAACTCGCCGCCCAAAGGGCGTATGAGTCCGATGCTTACCTGAGCAACGCCAACGTGGTGCTCAGTCGTCTGTTCTACTCGTCCTACGACCTGGCTCAGTTTCCAGATGCGGTGCATTGGTGCGACGAGGGTCAGCGCCGTTTTCCGGGCGACTATCGGTTTGTGGAGTGTCGTCTCTACCTGCTGACCACGAAAGCGAGGGAGCCGGATGCTGCCCTTGCATGGCGGCTGGCCGACTCAGTGGTCGCGCTCGCGCCAGAGGGGGAGCGAGAATACCAGGGGCTTAACGCGCGAATGATGATCGCTGCCACGCTGGCCCGGGCAGGTCTGGCAGACAGCGCCCGTCGGTTGGCCTCAGCCGCCCGCGGGCGTCCTGAGATCGATCCGACCCGGGACCTGCTATATGCCGAGGCGTTCGTTCGGACCCTGCTAGGGGACACGGCGGCCGCGATAGCCTCGCTCCGCGTGTATCTTGCGGCCAACCCCGAGAAACGAAGCGCATTTGCGGATGACCCGACCTGGTGGTTCCGGCCTCTGACAGGGACCGCTGGCTATCGAGAGCTGGTGGGTAACCAGTAGAGCGCAAGATCATGCACGCTGGCCGCCGGTGCGTGGTGACCGCCGGAGGGTCAGAAGCAGGGTCAGCGTCTAGCGTATCTGCCCGGCTGCCTGCATGTTGTTGGGAGCCCGCTCCGCGGTTTTCCAAGGACTGAAATTTCCTGCCGAGCTCTTCCTCGCGGCAGTTGCGATGGCAACGAACACTGTGAGGGATGCAATGCGCCGAATTGTCATTGGAATGGCAATAGCCGCGGGGCTACTGCTGCCGGCCTGCTCCGACCAGCCCACCGAGATTACGCCCAACGAACCGAGTCAGATCCCTCCCATCGCAGCTGCGGTCGTGCCTGCGTGCCCGGCATCAACCACGCTGGCAGACATCCTCAACCAGATCAACCAGGTGCTGCCTCGCAGTCCGATTCGGACCTCACTGATCGCGCTGGTGAGTGCGCTTCCGAGCCGGCTCCAAGACCGAATCAAGACGACGGTACGCCGCCTGATCTTTCCGATCGTGGATCTGATTCTCAGGTCTTACAACGCCGGGCAGTTTGGGCCGAAGACCCCAACGAAACAAGACCAGGTGTACGACCTGATTCGGAAACTGTACTGCTACGTGGGTCTGACGCCCCCCGACCTCCCCAGCGGTTCGGGCGGCACCGACATCGTGGTCGCGGTCGTTTTTCCCAACTCACCTACGACGACTATCTCTGTCCCCTCAGGGCATGCCGCGGTGCAGGTGCCAACCGGGGCAGCGCCGACCGGGGGCGTGACCATCGTGGTGCGTAAGCTGCCGGATTCACCGCCACCCCTCCTCACGACCCTGAATCAGTATCCATTCTTCTACGAGTACAGCGGAACCACCGCGACCGGCCCGGTGACCTTCAACCTGGACGTGACGGTCGGGATCTGCCTCGAGACCACTCCACCGCCATCGGTGAACCTTGCCAACTTGCGGGTCGCTCATAACGTCGGGACCAATTTCGGGGATGTGGAGGTCCTGCCCCCGGTGGCTGGGCAACCGCCAGGCATCAATTGCAGCGACCTTTCGCTCGGGCCCGCCTCGGATACGCAGGGTGGCTCCGGGCTCTTCGCCTGGGGTGGGTGGAATCGCATGGCCCGGACACTTGCCCCAGTGGGACGGGCGCTGCTGCCGGAGGAGCTCCATGCCGCCACAGTCGCTCTGGCCACGGCGGGCGTGGGCGGCACGACCAAGAAGTTCAGCCCATTCGGGATCGTGGATCAAACCAGCAATCCTGCCAGCATCCAGACAGTGGACCAGAATGGAAACGCGACCGACGGCGTCGTGACGGGGCCAGGCACAGTGTACGTGAAGGCCACGAGTCGCAACGGCTCGATCATCGCCGGAGTGCCTGTCACGTTCGACGAGACCACCGTCTTCACAGGCTCCAACGGCATAGCATCGTTCAATTGGACCACGGCAACGCCGGGAGCAACCCTCACCGCCAGCGTTCCGAACCAATCGAACGAGGTGCCTCCGAGCTGCCCCTCGGATATCCCGACGCCGAATCCTGTCACTGGTGCCTATCGCCCCTTGGTCTGCTTCACGCCCAGCCAGGTCACCTTCAGGGATGAGGCCGCAGGTCCGATCGGCTACGGCGCGACGGGATACCGGTACTTCTTCCCAGTGGGCGCTCCGCCCGAGGGTTTCGAGGGCACGTCGTTCGACGATTCGTCGTGGCTGTTGGGTAACGCCGCGTTCGGATTCCACAGCCCGGCGAATCCCACGTGCACACTGATAGACAACAGCCAGACGCTGTGGGCTGCGGGATCGACGGATACCCCTTCGCTGATCCTGCTGAGGAGGCGGTTCACCCTTCCCGGTGGCCCAAGCACGGGCATCGTGAGCGTGGCGATCGACAATGATGTCAGAGTCTTCGTAAACGGCACTGAGATCACGAACACCGCGCAGACTACCGATCCGGGTGGGGTGGTATTTCTGAACGGCTTCGTCCAGCATGAAGGTTGTCCAACCAGGGGCAGTTTCACCTTTACGGCATCCAACCTGAACCCGGGGGTGAACCTCCTGGTGATCATGGCGAGGGATCGGGGTGGCTCGACCTACATCGATGCGGAAGTCACAGCAGCCCCACCCCCTATACCCTAGGTCACGGGGATGCAGCGAGGGCGGCCCGTGGGGCCGCCCTTTTTCTGCACTCAGTCCAAGTGACCTGCTATTGCGATCGGACCCGGGAGAGCGCAATCACGGTGCGGATATCCTCCGCCCATCCTGCCGCATCATCCGGCGGCACGAACGACCAGCTTTCCGCCGACTGACCACCTCCGGCCCTGATCCGCACCCGATCGCCTTCTCGCCGGACCTGAACGAACCGCCGGGTTCTCGGGTTGACCTCGAGGCCGAGCTTCTCGTTCTTGTGGATGATGACGCTCTGCTTGGTCACGATGATCGAGGCCTTGCGCTCCTCCCAGCCGGCATCCCGCCGGCCGACATCGTGGGTATAGCGAAACATCAGGTCGTCCGCTCGCCGAACGATCCCCTCAGACTCGAGCCGCTGCTGCTGCGATGGCGTCAGCTCACCGGTCTTCTGGCTGCAGCCGACGGCGGCAACCGCGAGAAGCACGCTTCCGGCGACACGCCACGGCGGCAGCCACGCCCACAGTCGTAACGGCCTCATCCCATCACCAGCTTTCTCACGTCCCCCAGCACCCGTCGCTGGGCGGCTGGGTCCTTCACTGCCAGAAAGATGGTGTCGTCGCCCGCCAGCGTACCGATCACATCGTGCCACGCCAGCCGGTCAATTGCGACGGCGACCCGGTTGGCTTCGCCGGGCGGGGTGTGCAGCACGACCAACGCGTCGCCGGCGGCATCGACGCTGAGCACGCCATCGGCGATCCGCCGCTCATCCGGGTTGACCGGCGTCGCGACGATTGCGGGCCGACGATAGGCGCCATCCACCTTGATGAGCCGCAAAGCGGCGATGTCGCGGCTCACGGAGGACTGGGTCACGTCCCACCCCTCGGCCGCCAGCGCCTCCGCAAGCTCCTCCTGAGTCCGGACCGCCCGCGTGCTGATGAGCTCCAGAATCTTAAGGTGGCGCTTGCGGCGGTCGGCAGTCATGACGGTAGGGCGGTAGGGCGGTAGCGCGCCAGGGCGCGACCGGACAGCCGACGCATCGCCCGATCAAACCGCCGACGCTGTCGCACGCCCCAGGTGCGCGCCCGCCGGACCCGTGCCTTCGCCTTGCCCAGGCCCAGGTCCCCCAGCCCACCGGTCGTCTTGCGGCGGGCGATGATCCGATGCCCTGACGGAGGGAGAAAGGTTTCGCCTCGGGCGATCGCGGCAGCCACTTCGCGATAGGCCAGCCGGAAGGGGCGGCCCGCCTCGACCCGACGCATTACTTCATCGGTGACAAGCGTGCCGCCGGCGAGAGCCTCGGCGCACCGCCGGCGATCTACGCCGAGCTGGGGCACCGCGCCCGCCAGAACCTGGAGCATGGCGCTGGTCCGATCCAGGCCTCGCATCAGCGGCTCCTTGAGCAGCTGAAAATCGCGGTGGTATCCCCCGGAGAGCTTGCCTTTGATCTGGAGCACCGCGAGAAGATCTCCCTCCAGCGCCGCCGCAAATCCGCGGGTCAGCTCGAAGAGATCGGGATTGCGCTTGTGCGGCATGATGCTGGATCCAGTGACCAACGCGGGGGGAAGAGCCAGATAGCCGAATTCCTCAGCCGCGAACAGGATCACATCCTGGGAGAAGCGGGCGAGCTCGTGACCCAGCTGGCTGCACCAGAAGAGGACCGCAGCCTCGAGCTTGCCTCGGCCCCCTTGAATCGTGGCCACGTTGCGATCGAGTCCGCCAAAGCCGAGCGCGCGGGCGACGCGCTCGCGGTCGAGCGGCAGCGGCACTCCATACCCCGCGGCGCTGCCGAGCGGAGAGCGATCCAGCTGAGCCCAGAGCGCGGGCAACGCCTCCACGGTGTCGACCAGTCCCTCGGCATAGGCACCCGCCCAGAGGCCGGCAGAAGAAGGCATCGCCCGCCGCTGGTGGGTGTACCCCGGCCAGAGTACGCTCCGATGCTCACGGGCGAACTGGAGCAGGCGCTCGATCAGTTCCAGCGCATCACTCTGAATCCCCAGCAGCCGATCCTTGAGGTACAGACGCAGATCACAGGCGACCTGGTCGTTGCGGGACCGACCGGTGTGGAGACGCTCTCCCGTTCCCGGCGCTCGTCGGGTGAGCCAGTCCTCTACCGCGGTATGGACGTCTTCGTGCTTTGCGCTCAGCGCCAGACGGCCTCGTTCAACCTCGGTGAGCGCGGCCCGAAGCCCACGGCGCAGCCGGGTGTACTCGCCGCCACTCAGCAGACGAGCGGCGTGCAGGCCCTCGATGTGTCCCAGGCTACCCAGCACATCCCAGCGGAGCAGCCGCGCGTCCCAGGGTCGGTCGCTCCCGGTGGTGTAGTCGAAGAGCTTTCCGTCGAGAAGCGGACCCGAACTCCAGAGGGTGGTCGGCTTGGGCATGCGGCTCACCGGCCTGACAGATATGCCCGGACCAGCTGGGCATAAAAGCTCCGGGCTGCGGTAACCTCGGGGAGGTCCACGTATTCGTCCGGCGTGTGCGACCGGCGGCTGGTGCCCGGACCGCATTTCAGAGCATCGGTATGACGTAGAAAAACCCAATCGGAGCAAGTCGGACTGCCGAACTTTTCGGCCTTCGGTCTCAGCCGCTCCGCCGCTGCCAGGAGCTGAGATCCCGCAGGCGTCTCACAGGGGACAAGCCGCCGCGAGGTGACGATGACGCTCGACCGGACGGCCTCGCGAAGCGCCTCGGCGATCTCTTCGTGGGTCCACGAGGGTGTGCTCCGGATGTCGAGGACTGCCTTGGCCACCGGCGGCGTGACGTTGCGGCTGATGCCCGCCTCGAGCATGGTGGGTGTGATGGTGGCCTGGCCCAGAATCGGGTGGGTCCGCCGGGCCAGCAACCGGTCGAGCTGGAGCAGGTCGCGAGCCAGCGCCACCACGGCATTGGAGAACTCGCCGTCGTCGGCGGCATATCCGGCGTGACGCTGGTCGCCCTGGGCCAACAAGTCCACCATCATGAGCCCGCGTTGGGCGATGGCGAAATTCAGATTGGTCGGCTCACCGATCACCGCGGCGTCGATCTGACCAGCGGCCTGGACCGCCTGCTCCATGGTGGTGTTCTTGGTCTCTTCGGCGTAGCCGAAGATCACCAGCAGGCGCCCCGCATCGATTCCACCGGCATCGAGCAGGTCCTTGGCGGCACACAGCATGGCAGCGACCGAGGCCTTCGCGTCACCCGAGCCGCGGCCGAAGAGCCGGGTGCCTTCGACCGTCGGAGTGAACGGATCGCGGGTCCAACCGGAGCCGGGAGGCACGACATCGAGGTGGGAGACGAGCGCGATGGTTTGCCCCGGGGTATAGCCACTCAGCTCGATGCGAACTCCGGTGGGGTCGCGCAGGACCTCGAGTCCCCAGCTCCGGGCTGTCTCCTCCACCAGTTGGGCCACCGCAGTCTCGTCGCCGCTCACCGAGGGTGTAGCGACCAACCGCTTGAGCAGCTCGACCTCACCCGGCAAGGTCCACCCCGAGATAGGTCGCCTTCTCCTTGCGGCCGACGATCATGGTACCACAGCCGGCGCCGGTGAAGACTTCCAGCAGCAGGGCATCCGGCGCCCGGCCGTCGATGATGTGGGTCCGCTCCACGCCGCCGGTCGCGGCGCGAATGCAGGCCTCCACTTTGGGGCGCATTCCACCGGAGAGCACCCCGCTGCTCATCAGTCCGGCCAGATCATCGGGATCCGCGAACGTGATCAGAGTGGATGGATCGTTTCGATCCCGCAGCACCCCCGGGGCGCCGGTGAGGAAGATCAGTTTCTGCGCTCGCAGCGCGACGGCGAGCGACTCGGCAACAGTGTCGGCATTGACGTTGTAGACCTCTCCATCCTCACCTCCCGCCAGGCTGGCCACCACCGGCACGAAGCGCGCATCCATCATGGTCACCAGGATTCGGGGGTCGACTCGGTCGATGTCTCCCACATGGCCGTAGTCCACTCGTACGGTGGTGCCCACGTCATCCACGGTCTGCACTGGTGGCCGACGGTGAGCGGTGATGAGATCCGCGTCAACCCCGCTCAGGCCGACTGCCTGGACTCGGTGGCCCCGCATGGCGGCCAGCAGGTCCACGTTGAGCTGGCCGGCGTACACCATCTTCGCCACCTCGAGAGCGGCGTCGTCGGTGACCCGGCGACCCGCCACGATCCGGGGCTCGACCCCGAGCCGCCGGCTCAGCGCCGTGGCCTGCGGGCCGCCGCCGTGCACCACGACGAGACGGATGCTCAGCGACGAAAGCAGGGCGACCTGGGCGGCGACCTGGTCCAATACCTCCGGCTGACCCACGACGTCGCCGCCGAGCTTGACCACGAAAACATGGTCCCGGTAGGCGCGCACGTAGCGGAGTGCGCCCTTGAGGCCGGCGATCCCTTTGGTGGTGTCGATGCTCAAACGTAGCTCTCCTTCTGGGAGGGAAAGGCGGTTAGGACGGGAAAGGCGGTAACCATTCCTGACTGGCCTTCCTGCCGTTTCGCGACTCCCAGACCACTCTCATCGTCATTACCGTCCTTGCCGCCATTACCGCCTTTACCGCCCTTACCGCCTTTACCGCCTTTACCGCCCTTACCGCCTTTACCGCCCTTACCGCCCTCCTAGCAACGTCAGGAGAAGCGCCCGCTGCGCATGCAAGCGGTTCTCGGCCTGGTCCACCACCACTGAGTTGGGGCCGTCGAGCACCGCATCATCGATCTCCACATTGCGACGCACCGGAAGGCAGTGCATGACGATCCCCTTCCCTCCCCGAGTGGACCGGAGCCGCCCCGGAGTCAGCCGCCAATCGCGGAGGCCGGCTCGAAGCGCGGCTTCCTCCTGAGGCTGGCTATACAGCTTGACGGCTCCCCAGGACTTCACGTAGACGGCGTCCGCACCCACCAAGGCATCGTCGGGATCGTCGATGATGTGCACGAACTCACCGCCGTGCTGCTGCGCCAAGCGCCGCACCAGGGCGGTGTCCTCGGGATCCAGCTCGAACCCCGGAGGCCGGGCGATGACGATTTCCATGCCCATGCGGGCCGCCGCCAGCGCCGCGCTCGCGGGGACGGCGGTCGGAAGCGCCTTGGGATGCCAGGCCCAAGTGAGGACGAACCGTTTGCCCGCGGTCTCATGCAGCTTTTCTCTCAGCGTCATGGCATCGGCCAATGCCTGACAGGGGTGGCGCCGAGCCGACTCCAGGTTGATGACCGGCTGCTCGCAGTGGCTGGCAAAGCTGCGCACGATAGCGTCCTGCCGGGCCTGAGCCCACTCCTTTCCCCGGGGAAAGGCGCGGACGCCGAGGGCATCGGCGTACCGTCCCAGCACCCGCGCCGCATCCACGATGTGCTCCACGTTGTCGCCGTCCATCACCGCACCCGGCTCGGTCTCGAGCGACCAGCTGCCCCGTCCCGGCTCGAGCACCACGGCGTGGCCACCGTGGAGGAACATCGCGGTTTCGAAGCTGGTGCGGGTACGCAGACTTGGGTCCATGAAGACCATCGCCAGTACCTTGCCTTCGAGACCGCCGGTGACCTCACCGCGCTTGACTCGGGCTGCGAGCGCGAGCAGCCCCTCAACCTCCTCCGTGCTCCAATCCTCCAGCGCGAGGAAATCCCGTTTGCTCACCGCAAGACCTCCTCGAGTCCTGCCAGCAGCAGGTCGGCCTCGCGCTGTGAAAAGGAGAGCGGCGGCAGCAACCGAAGGATTTGGGGGTCAGTGGCCGTTCCCGTGAGGATCCGATGCCGGAAGAGGGCCCGCTGTACCTCGACCGCGGGGCGGTCCAGGTGCAGCCCGAGGAGAAGACCTCGTCCGCTCACCCGGGAAATCCCGATCGCACCCGCCCCACGTTTGAGATAGTCGCCCACCCGGATGGCGTTTTCGATCAGCCGCTCTCGCTGAATCACGGCGATGTTGGCCAGCGCTGCGGCGCAGGGCACCGGGCCCCCTCCGAAGGTGCTGCCCAGGTCGCCGGGTGACAGACTGCTGGTGATATCGGGGGTCGCCACCATGGCTCCGATGGGGAGGCCGGCGGCGAGCCCCTTGGCGAGCGTCAGTACGTCGGGCACAACGCCGAATGCCTCGGCCGCGGTGAACCCGCCGCAACGCCCGACGCCGCATTGAACCTCGTCGAAGATGAGCGCCGCGCCTCGCTCGCTGCAAATGCGACGGGCTGCGACCAGAAACTCCGGCCGGCAGTCGCGCGCGCCGGCGAAGCCCTGCACCGGCTCCAGCAGCACCGCGGCGACGGTCCCATCCACCGCGGCGTCGAGCGCGGCGATGTCATCGAACGGGACTTTGCGAGACAGGGGCACACCCGCCCGACGCGCAGCCTCCTCGTAGCGGGCGCCATCGGTACAGGCCAAGGTGGCCGCGGTCCTCCCATGCCAGCCGCCGCGCAGTGTCACGACGATCGCACGTCCGGTATGACGCCTGGCGAGATGGAGTGCGTTCTCGTTGGCTTCCGCGCCGGAGTTGCAGAAGAAGACCCGGCCCAGCGGATCAGGACACAGGCCGGCGAGAGTCTCCGCCAGCTCCTCGCGCTTGGGGTGCGGTACGGCGGTGGAATAGAAGAGGAGCTGTTCGGCCTGCTCGGCCACCGCGCGCACGACGTCGGGATGACTGTGACCGGTGGAGGCGACGGCGTGCCCCCCGTACGCGTCGAGCCATTCCTGTCCGTCTTCGTCAATCAGCCAGGAGCCATGCCCCCGGACCGGTCGCACCGGCATTTGGGCGTAGACGGGCAGGAGGGCGGACGTGCCGGAAGCGGTGGAAGGGGACTCCGCCCTTACCGCCTTTCCCGCCGTTATCGCCCTTCTGCCCTTCAGCACGGAAACATCCCAACGCCAGTGAGTCCCGCCGTCTCCTCGAGACCGAGCGCGAGGTTCATCGCCTGAATAGCCTGTCCGCCGGCGCCTTTCACCAGGTTGTCGATCGCGATGGTCACCTGGATCTCGGAACCATCGCGGCTCTCCGCCGCGTGGATGAGCGCGTAGTTGGTGCCGACAGCGTGGGTCAGCTCCGGCGGAGAGTCGAGTATCCGGACGAAGGGCCGACCCCGATAGGCGTCGCGAAACCAGCAGCTCGCCATCGAGCCACTCTCGCGCGGGCCGATGGCCATCTCCGGCGGCAAGAATGCGTGCAGCGTGAGGTAGATCCCCCGAACGAACGGACCCGAATGGGTCATGAGCCTGGCAGTGGCATCCGGCCGGCCGATCCATTCCCGCCAGGCTTGCAGCACCTCGGCCTCGTGCCGGTGGCCCAGCACCGAATAGGCGAAGACGTTGTGCGCTCTTGCGGGATGGTGAGTGGTGGGGCGAGGCTGCACCCCGGCGCCGCTGGAACCGGTAATCCCGAACATCGCCGGCGCGACATCGATGCCGGCAAAGGCCAAGGGGTAGAGAGCCAGTTGTGCTGCAGTGGCAAAGCAGCCGGGCGCGGCGATGGCGCGGGCGCCGTGCAGTTGCGGGCCGCGCACGTCAGCCAGGCCATAGGTGAACCGTTCCAGCAGCTCGGGAGCCGGGTGAGTACCGTAGTACTGCTGATACAGAGTGAGATCGCGCACCCGAAAATCAGGAGCCAGGTCTACCACCAGCGAAGGACCGGCATCGAGCACCCCGCCGGCGATGCGGGACGACTCGCCCGGCTCCAGGCAAAGAAAGACGACGTCGCGTCCTCGCGCGGCTTCACCTGGGGTCTGTCCCGAGAAGCGGGCGTCGGTCAAGGGAGCCAAAGCCGGGTGGGTCTCGGCGATGGGCTTGCCGGCCTGGCTCCGGCTGGTGGCGAAACACTCGCGCACGTCAGGATGCTGCAGCAATAGGCGGAGCAGCTCGCCCCCGGCATAGCCGGCGGCGCCGATGACAGCGACTTTCACAGGGCGGACACGCCTGCGGCGACGGACGAGGCGGACGGGTCCACCGTGGCGGGCCGGGCCGATTTGTCCGCCCACTTCCTCAGCTCCCCCTTCACCACCGCGAGCAAGCCTGCCGCGTCGCGGCGGGCATTGTGAGCGGGAAGGCCAAGTTGCGCCCTCACGTAGAGCTGACCCACGTCGTTGTCGGTGGCCGGTCCTGTGATCACACTCACGGGTAAGCCAAACTCGCGCTGCATCAGCTCCACCGCGCCCCAGCAGCCCACCGGATCCGGGGCCGCCATCACATAGGCCGCACCTGCCCGCATCAGCTCGCTGTCGCGCAGAATGTCCTGCACTCCGTACTCCCCGAGAATGCCGTCGCCCAATTCGGCCACGATCACGTCCGGCTTGGTGCCGGCCAGCCGGTTGAAGATCCCCTTCGCGGTGGAGACGGTGACGCCCGCATGGGTGCTTGCCACGCCGACATCGTTGAAGGTCAAAGCCGCGACCGCCCCCGCGTCCAGCATGGAGAGAGCGTCCCGCATGAGCGAAACGCCGGTGAGCTTGGCTGCTGCTACCCGGAGTCCGCTGCGGACCAGGCCTCGGACCAGCTCCGTCGCCGCGACGGTCTTGCCGGCATTCATGCAGGTGCCGGCGACGTAAACTACGGGGACCTGACTCTCCAGCACCTCCGCGGTCGGGACCGCGCGATCGCGAATGTGAGCCGGCCTGCCGACCCTATCCCCCAGTTCCGGGAATGACAGAATCGCCCCCAACACCTCGGCCCGGAACGGCGGTCCGATCTCGGGGTTGGCGGAGGTGCAGCGCCCGAGGATGCCGCCCAGGTTGAGCACCTCGAGGATATCCCCGGCAGCGATGTGCGAAGGCACGATACCCGCGTACCCGCGCAGTGCCCGCCGGGTGCCGAGGGTACCGGCGAGCACATCGCCCGCCCGGAGCTCGAGCATTCGTCCGGTCACGTCCTCGACGGTATTGTAGGAGGACTTGTCCTCCAGGATCCGCACCGCGAGCACGTACCCCTCCGCAGCGATGATCTCATTGCCCACAATCACCTCGGGCGAGAGCATCGCGTTGCGGGTGGAAGAACTGATGCGGTCCAGCCGGACTCTCGTCGTTACCACCATGTCACGTTTCCTGTCGCCGGTTATTCGTCTTTGGCCTCACGGGTGCTCCCTGGCAGCACGCGCCGCCAGGAGCGAGGGCACCGCCGACACCCGGGCGAAGGCCCGGGCCTCATCGCCGGTCCAGAGCCGATTCTCCTCGCCATACGTGGCGACGGCGGCATCCATCATCGAGTACGGGCTCCGGGTGCCGACGACCTGAAACCGTCCCGGCGCCAGCCGCACCCGGGTCTCTCCGGTCATTCGCGCCTGTGAGCTTGCGATCAGCGCCTCGATGTCTCTGAGCGCGGGATCGAAATAGTGCCCCTCATGCAGGCGGTCGCCGTAGAACCGGCCCAGCTGATCCTTCCAAAAGGTCTGCCACTTGGTGAGCACCAACTTTTCCAGCTCGCGATGGGCCGCGATCAGCAGCAGCGCCGCTCCTGCCTCGAACCCGATGCGGCCCTTGATCCCCAATGCGGTCTCGCCCACGTGGATGCTCCGCCCGAAGCCATAGCACTCGGCCAGCTGGCCCAGCTCCGAGATGAGCGCGGGCCCGGCAATCGGCCGGCCGTCGAGCGAGTTGGGCAACCCGCGCTCCCAGCCCAACACGATCTCGCGGGGTGCCGGAGCGTCGGCCGGAGGGTCCAACAGCTCGGCCGGCGGTCCCGCCCAGGTATCGTGCGTCCAGCCGCCGCCCCAGGTCGTCCCCCAAAGTCCCCGGTTGACGCTGTACTCCCCTGCTCCACCCGGCACGGGCAGACCCCGGGCCTCCAGAAACGCAATGGCCTGCGGCCGCTTGATCCCATGATCCCGGATAGGGGTCACGATCTCGAGATCGGGGGCCAGAACCCGAAGCGCGACGTCGAAGCGCACCTGATCATTGCCGGCGCCGGTCGACCCGTGAGCCACCGCCTGTGCCCCGATGCTCCGTGCCACGTCGACCAGGGAGAGTGCCTGCTGGGTTCGCTCGGCCGCGACGCTCAGAGGATAGACTTCGCCGCGGAGCACGTTCCCCTGAATCAGGAAGCGGACGAAACGATCGAAGACTTGCTCCCGGGCATCGATTTCATGGTGCCGCGCGGCGCCCACCCGTTCGGCCTGGAGACGAATGGCTAAGCGTTCCTCCGCGGTCGCGCCGCCGGTATCGACGTAGACCGTGTGGACGGTCCAGCCGTCGTCCGACAGGCGGGGGACGCAATAGGAGGTATCCAGGCCGCCGGAGAAGGCCAGCGCCAGAGGGCGTGATTGCATAATGCATAAGTATGCGGTAGGTCCAGCGGAACGCAAGGCGGGAACTCAGCGGGGCTACCAGTCCTGGGCAATGGCCTGGACCAGTCTTCCGAGATTTACCACATCTCGCAGATCGATGACTTCCACCGGCGAATGGGAGTAACGCAGCGGCCATCCCAGCGCGACGTCGGGCACGCCGTAGGGTGCGAAGGCTGCTCCATCGTTTCCACCGTTGGTCGCTCCCACCTGGAGCGGAATTCGGTGGGCCCGGGCCAGGGCTATCAGAGAATCGAGGCGGGCCGGCGGTGTGACCGTGGAGTTGTCGAGGGCGCGGGCTACCGGTCCCAGTCCGAGCGGCGCCAGCGCAAACCTGGGATTCTCCAGGGGTGCGTCCGCCGAGACGAAGGTATCGATCGCGTGGACCCGCGCAGGACGAAGGCCAAGCTCCAGGGCAACCGCCTCGGCACCCTCGAGCCCGATCTCCTCGCGCACGCTCCAGATGAAGACCACGGTGTGCCGCAGTCGCCTGGGATCCAGACGTCGCACGGCCAGCAGCAGCGCGGTCGACCCCACGCGGTCATCGAACGAACGTCCGGTCGCGCGTGGACCCGCCAGGCGGGCATACGACTTGGGGCTGGTCACGGTGTACCCGGGCCGTAGGCCCAAGGCGCGGGTGCTGTCTCGCGTCCTGCTCCCGACGTCCACCAGAACGCGCGAGGCATGTGCGGAGTCCGGAGGCGAAGAGTCCGGCGGGACGAAGACTCCCGGAATGTCCATCGAATCGGTATGCACCAGCGCCGGCCGTCCCTGCCAGAGCCAGGAAAAGAAGCCGCCCGCGGCACTCGCCTCCAGCAGTCCGTCATCGCGAATCGTGTCTACCGTGAACCCGACCTCGTCGAGGTGCGCGACAAACACGACGGTCGGCTGTCCCCGTCCAACCGTGAGCCACAGGTTGCCGGCGGTGTCGGTCTGGGCCTTGGCCCAGGCAGGCAGGAAGCGCTGGACCATCTCCCGAACCGGGCTTTCCATGCCCGAGACCCCGTAGCTTTCGACCAAGGGCGAGAGGAGTCGTTCCACCCCCCGCACCTGTGCTGGCGTCTGGGCCATCAGCGGCCAGGACACGAGCGCCGGCAGGCATCCGATCCAGAGTTTCATTGACCTCCCTCGATCCACCCGGTCAAAGCCACCCGAAGTGAATCGGCGTCGCCGAGCGAGACGGTCTCCACTGCCGTGCCGCTGTAACGCACGGGCAAGGACCACCGAGTTCGCTTCCCCAGCCCCGGGAAGGTGGAGCTGGCATCAGGATCGCTGCTTCTGAGGACGCTCCCCAGCGCTCCCGGCGCGCCGTCAACCAGGAGGGTTTCGCTGAATGGCCCCCGAGTGTTCGCCAGGGTGTTCAGCCCCCGCAGGCGAAAGTTCTGCTCCACCACGAACGCGATCACCACGGCTTCGGCCCGCGGGATCATCCCTTGCTCCGCGACGGCTCGGCGGGCGGCGGCCAGGAGGCCGGCGCACGCGGCACGGCGACCGGCAACCGGCGAGGCGAGCAGCTCCCCGCCGTACCGATGCGGCCGCTTGGTCAGCGTGACCGGGGACAGCACCCCGATGCCGAGCGCGGAAACCTCCGCTCGCGTCGTCGCCCCCACATCGACGTAACCGCTGTCCAGCGTGAAGGCAGACGCCACCGGCACGTCACGCCCTCGAGTCAGGTGAATCGAATGCACTCCCACGACTCCCGGGACGGCACGGCGGGTTCCGTAAATCGTCACCCGCTGGCCTTCGAGCTGCTGATCGAACCGCCGTGGCAAGCGAGTTCCGATTTGCCGCAGGGTCAGATAGCCGTCCGATCGAATCCCGCCGACCGCGTAGCCCGGCTCATCGAGCGGACAGACCGCCGCGCGCTGGCGAGTGCCTGCCCCGAGCGTCAGCACGACATTGCCGGCCCGGTCACGCACCGCACCAGGCAAAAGGGCTACCAGGTTGCCGGCCATGTTCTGCTCGTAGCCGGTCACCGCCGTCATCGCCGCCAATCGCTCCACCAGTTGAGCGAACCCAGAGTCGGTTTGAGCCGTGAGGGTGCCCGGCACTACCCACGAACCGAGCAGGGTGAGTCGGAGGAGGAGAAGGGAAGAGGGTCGATAAGAAAAGTGAGAGGTGGGCCGCGGAGTCATTGCTGCTCACCTCTCACCCTGAGTGCATTTTCCGCCGTTAGCGCAGCTCCCGCGAGTCTGCGGTGACCCCGGTGTCGAGGTCGTGTACGTAGAGAGCGGAGCCGCGGCCACGGGGTGTTTCGTTGACCACGTCCCGCAGCAGGCCCAGCGCTTCGGTGAGACTGGGGGCGAATGCGTACTCGAGCGCGAGCGGCGCAGGTTCGCCCTCCCTGGCCTCGGGCAAATACGCGGCAAGGAATCGGTCGATGATGACGGGGTGAAGCTCTCGTTGTTCGGGGTGTGGCAAACCGTGGCGGCGTTCGATTTCGCTGAGGAGACGCTGAGCGATCAGGAGGCGCTCCTGTTCCAGGATAGCAGTGAGCATCACATAGGCCCTCAACTCGACGTACCGGCCTGATCGGCGCATGGCCGGCGGGTGGAAACGCGGGTGGCGCCAAACACCCGAATGCGCTTCAACAGCGGGAAATTTACCTACCAATGCGACAGCCCGGCACCCGGCGAAAGAGAAGAAAGACCGAACCGGACTACCCAACCACCACTTCTTCTTCTCGCTCGACCTCCGCCTCGGGCTCGAGGTACTCCGCTCGATACATCCGGATCAGCTCGAAAAAGTAGGAAATCGCGAGCGGCCCGATGAGCAATCCGAGCAGCCCGAAGTACTGGATGCCGGCGAAGGCTCCGATCACGGTGACGAAGGGATGGATCTGAGCCCAGCGCCGGAAGACATAGGGGCGGATAACATTGTCCACGTTGCCGACCAGGACGATCCCCCACACGGTAAGCGCGATGGCCGCACCCAACCGGCCCTCCACCCCAAGGGCTATGGCGGCGGGACCCCAGACCAGTCCGCTGCCTACGACGGGCAGGATCGCGACGATCACCGTCACCACGCCCCAGAACAACGCATTGGAGAGCCCGAGCACCAGGAAGGCCAAGCCCACCAGAATGCCCTGAACCAGGGCAGTGCACCCGGTTCCAACGAGGGTGGAGAAGGTCACATCGCGGAAGCGCTTGCGCAGGATCTCCGCGTTCTTGGCGGAAAAGGGGATGAAGGGACGGACATCCCTCCAGGCGCCCTTGGGAGTGAGCAACAGGTAGAACAGCCCGAAGTAGGTAATAGTGAGCTGAATACCCAGCCGGGTCGCGGTCCCGATCAGCCCCAACGCGCTCGAGCCCACCCAGGAGACGATCTGTGACCCATAGGTCTCGATCTGGGCTCCTATGTCGTATGGCCCGATACGGAGTTGGCGAAGCCGTGCGAGCAAAGGGCTCTGAATGACGCCGGTGGCCATGCCCTGAGCCTCATTGGCGACCAGGCCGACGATGCTGATGCCGGGTCCTACTACCAGCACGATGCTCAGGAGCACCACGATTCCAGCCGCAATGCCCGGACGCACCCGCTCGCTCAGTTCGCGGTACAGGGGGTTGAAGACCACGTAGAGAACGAGGGCGCCGACCAGACCGGAACTGAACGGCCAGATTGCCCACGCCAGGGCGATGCCGAGAATCAGGATAACCCATGCTGCCCGCTGGCGTTTGGTATCGAGGAACGGCATGGGGGAAAGAGTATCCGACACTGTCCCCTGCCGCCAGCACGATCCTCGCCCGGACTTTGAGCCGGGTGTATCTTCGGGACACACACCGGTCCGGGGCGCCGGTGTGCCGTTGCCCGCTCCTCGAAGGGTAGACCCGTGTTTGCATTGCTCATCGGTCCGTTCCCCTGGCTCACCCCGTCGGTCACCGTGACGGTGGGCGCGGGCCTGCTAGTGCTCCTCCTCACCATCGCGCTGACCAGTCAGTTCCGCGCTCGGCGCCGGGCCCGTCGCGCGATGGTGGAGGCTCAGGGACAGCTGCAGACGATCACGGCCCGGATGCGTGAAGGGGTGATCGCGTACGACTTGGATCACCGGCTCACCTTCGCCAATCCGGCCTTCGAAAGGCTCACCGGCTTCGCCCTCGACGATCTCCGGGACCAGGAATTCCTCCAGTACGTCCACCCTGACGACCGCCCCGCACTGGTCGCCGAATGGGACCGGCTCGCCACCGGCGGCGATCTGCGAGATCAGGAGTACCGGATCGTCACACGAACCGGGGTGACGCGGTGGTCGTCCAGCGAGTGGAGGCCGCTGCGGGATGACCGGGGCCGACAGATCGGCTTCCTGGGCACCGAGTTCGATATCACTGAACGAAAGCTGGCGGAGGAGTCCCTGCGGCAGGACGCCGAGCTCTTCCAGGCGGTGATCGAAGTCCAGCAGGCAGTGGCCGGTGCTGGCCTGGACTCCGCCGCCGTGATGCAGGTGATCGTGGACCGCAGTCAGCGTCTCACCGGCGCGAGCGGCGCGGTCATCGAGAGCATCGAGGGCGCCAACCTGGTGCCCCAGGTTCATGTGGGCCTCGATGCGCCGCAGTTGAAGCTGAGCGAGAGTCTGTCGGGTCTCTGTGTCCGCACCGGGGAGCTGCAACGGAGCAACGACGTCGGCAGCGATCCCCGCATCGAACACACCGCCTACCAGGCGATCGGGGTCCGTTCTCTCCTCGTGGTGCCGCTCAAGCATGAGCAGCAGATCGTGGGCGTTCTCAAGGTGGTCTCCACCCGGCCCAATGCGTTTACCGACCGCGACGCACAGGCGCTCAAGCTGCTGGGCGGCCTGATGGGAGCCGCTTTGGGCCACGCGGGAGCGTTCGAGGCGCGGCAGGCGCGCCTCGAGGAGCGAACCCGGGCGATGCAGGACAGCGAGCAGCGGTTCAAGCAGTTGGTGGACGTCGCCCAGGAAGGGATTTGGGTGGCCGACGACCAGGGGATCATCACCTACGTCAACCCGCGAATGGCGGATCTGCTGGGCTACCAAAATGGCGCGCTCCTGGGCCACCCGGTCTTCGACTTCATCGACGATGGATCGCGAACCAACGCGATCCGGGCGCTGGTGCGCTCCTCCCATGGCGGAGGCGACAGCCACGATCTCCGCTTCCGGCGGAAGGATGGAAGTGAGCTGTGGGGCCTGGTGTCGGCGACGCCCATTCTGGGACGGGACGGGGCCCGGGTAGGCATCGTCGGCATGGTCACCGACATCACCGAGCGCAAGCACGCCGAGGAGCGGTTGCGCCGGTCGGCGGAGCGGCTGGCGGCCCTGCACGATATGGATCAGGCGATCCTCGCGGCTCGCTCCCCGGCCGAGATCGGACGCGCCGCCCTGGGCCGGTTGCGGCGGATGGTCCCCTGCCAGCGCTGCAGCCTGGTGATATTCGATCTTCAGCGACAGGAAGCGCAGATGATCGCGGGGTACGCCAACGAGCGCCCCCTCGCCGCGACCCCGGTCCCGATGGGACAGCTCTCCGCCGGAGAGCTGCAGCGCCGCGGGTCGGTCCGCTACATCGAGGATGTGACTCGAGCCGAAGAGGTGCCGGGGATCTTCCGACCCCTGGTCGAGGACGGCATGCGCAGCGTCCTCTCGGTCCCCCTCATCGTCGATGGAGAGACCATCGGTGAGATCGAGCTTGCCTCCGTCACGCCGGCGACCTTCGATGCCGAGCACCGGGAGATTGCCCAGGAGATTGCCGCCCCCCTGGCCATCGCCATCCAGCACGCCCGGCTACGGGATGAGCTGGGCCATCAGACGGCGGAGCTCGAGCGGCGCATGGCCGAACGGGGAGCCGCCTTGCGCGCCGCCAACGCCGAATTGGAGACCCTCCTCTATTCCATCTCCCACGATCTCCGCGCCCCGGCCCGGCATCTCGGCGGGTTTGCCCAGCTGCTGCTCGACGATTGCGGGCCCGCACTGGATCCGACAATCCGACATTATGCCGAGCGGATCCGGGAGGGCTCGACCCGGATGGCGAGCCTCATGGACGACCTCGCGTTGTTGGCTCGTATCGGCCGACAGGACCTGCTCCGGCGGGAGGTGGATCTCAATACTCTGGTCGAGGATGTGGTGAGTCAGTTCCAGCCGCAGACGGATTCGCGTCGGGTGGAATGGCACATCGAGGACCTCCCCGTGGTGGAATGCGATCCGGCGTTGGCCCGGATCGCGATCGCCAACCTGCTGTCCAACGCGCTCAAGTTCACCCGGACCCGAGAGTCGGCCGAGATCCGTATTCGCCCGATCGAGACCGATGGCCAGTCCGGGATCGCCATCGAGGACAACGGGGTGGGCTTCAAGATGGCATACGCCGGTAAGCTGTTCGGCCTCTTTCAGCGGTTGCATCGGTCCGATGAGTTCGAGGGGAACGGGGCCGGGCTGGCCCTGGTCCAACGGATCGTCCACAAGCATGGCGGACGGGTTTGGGCGGAGTCCGAGCCTGACAGCGGCGCCAGGTTCAGTCTGACCTTCGGTCGACCGGCAGAGCGTCGCCCGGGCGAACCGGGATGAAGATCGAGCTGCCCGACGAAGTCGACATCCTTCTGGTCGACGGGAACCCGCCCGAAGTGGAGCTTACCCTTCGGGCGCTGACCGGGCTGGGAGACGTTCCTCGCGTCGGGGTGGCCCGCGATGGGGAGGAAGCTCTCGATTATCTGCTCGGCCGGGGGAGATTCCGACACCGGCAAGGGGCGCCTCTTCCCCGCCTGATTCTGCTGGAGCTCAAGCTGCCCCGGGTCGATGGACCGGAGGTTCTCCGGGCGGTTCGGAGCAGTCACCGCACCAGCACCGTACCCATCGTGGTCCTGACCTCTTCCACTGAACCGCGGGTCCTGGCGCAGTGCTACCAGCTTGGCGCCAACAGCTGCGTTCAGAAGCCGATCGAGTTCCAGCCCTTCTGCGATACCCTCCAGGCCCTCGGGCGATACTGGCTTGGGATCAACCAGCCCCCGCCGACCATGGTGCAGGCCGTCTAGCCATTCGACGACACCTTTCCTGTCCGGCCAACGTCTGAGGTATTCGTGGCGACCCGCCTCTGTCCTCTGTTGCTGTTCACCACCCTCGCGCTTCCCGTCTCCGCCGGATGGGGTCGGCTCGAAGCCCAGAGCAGGATCGAGATTCCCTATCAACGGTTCGTGCTGTCCAACGGACTGACGCTGCTGGTGCACGAAGACCATAAGGCTCCCATCGTCGCGGTGAACGTGTGGTATCACGTCGGGTCCAAGAACGAGCGGCCCGGACGCACCGGGTTTGCCCATCTGTTCGAGCACCTGATGTTCAACGGCAGCGAGCACTTCGACCAGGAGTTTCAGGGCCCGCTCGAGCGGGTCGGTGCCACCGACCTCAACGGGACCACCAATGAGGACCGCACCAATTACTTCGAGAACGTCCCCGCGCCCTCGCTCGACCTGGCGCTCTGGCTGGAGTCGGACCGGATGGGACATCTGGTCGGCGCGATCAGCCAGGCCAAGCTGAACGAGCAGCGCGGAGTAGTGCAGAACGAGAAGCGCGAGGGAGAAAACGAGCCCTATGGCAAGGTGTGGGACTTTCTCACTCCCCGCCTCTACCCCGCCAACCATCCCTATTCGTGGCAGACGATCGGGTCCATGGAGGACCTGGATGCGGCCAAGCTGGAGGACGTGAAGGATTGGTTCAAGACCTATTACGGACCGGCGAACGCCGTCCTGGTCATCGCCGGGGATATCGACGCCAAGACCGCTCATGCCAAGGTCGAGCAGTATTTCGGAGACATCCCGCCCGGCCCGCCGGTGGCACGACAAGGGACTTGGATCGCCAAGCGCACGGGGAGCCAGCGCGGCCTCATGCAGGACCGGGTTCCTCAGGCCCGGGTCTACAAGATCTGGAACGTTCCCCAGTGGGGGTCGGCCGACGCCGAGCTGCTCGGCCTCGTGAGCGACGTGCTCAGTCGGGGGAAGTCCTCCCGGTTCTACAAGCGTTTGGTGTTCGACGAACAGATCGCCACCGACGCATCGGCGTACACCGACCTGCGCGAGATCGGCGGTCTGTTTGTGATTCAGGCGAGTGCGCGGCCCGGGGTAGATCTCGCGAAGGTCGAGAAGGCCCTGGATGAAGAGCTGGCTCGCTTCCTGGCCCATGGACCCACAGCCGCGGAACTGGAACGAGCCAAGGTTCAGAGCCGCGCCGGATTCATCCGAGGCATCGAGCGGATCGGCGGGTTCGGCGGGAAGTCCGACGTGCTGGCCCAAGGTGAGGTGTTCGCCGGCCGCCCGGACTTCTACAAGGTTCGGCTCCAGCGAATCGCGGCAGCGACTCCGCGGCAGCTCCGTTCCGCCGCGGTGCGCTGGCTCTCGGATGGCGACTACACTCTCGTGGTCCAGCCTTTTCCCGACTTTGCCGCCGCCGATTCAGGAGTAGACCGGTCGAAGCCCCCGGAGCCGGGCCCCCCACCCCGAGCCAAGTTCCCGGAGCTGGAGCGGGACACACTCTCCAACGGGCTCAAGATCGTCCTGGCCCAGCGCCGCGCGATCCCTCAGGTTCGATTCGACCTGCTGATCGATGCCGGGTTCGCCGCCGATCAATTCGCCTTGCCGGGTACGGCCAGCCTGACGATGACCATGCTGGATGAGGGCACCCAGAAACTGGGCGCCTTGCAGATCAGCGATCGCCTGGCGGAGCTCGGCGCCAACCTCGGGACCGGCTCCCAGCTCGACGCCTCCAGCGTGTCTCTGGAAGCCCTCCGCGAGCGACTGGACCCCGCGCTCGCGCTGTACGCCGATGTGATCCTTCACCCCGCGTTCCGTACCGCCGATCTGGAGCGGTTACGTCGCCAGCGGCTGGCGCAGATTCGGCGGGAGAAGGCCGACCCGATCGGGATGGTGCTGCGGGTGATGCCGGGACTGCTCTACGGGACCCATCATGCCTACGGAAATTCCTGGACCGGGTCCGGCACCGAGGAGTCCGCCGCCAAGATCACCCGCGAGGACCTGGTCCGCTTCCACCGGACATGGTTCAAGCCCAACCATGCCACGCTGGTGGTGGTAGGCGCCACGACGATGGCGGAGATCCGCCCCAAGCTCGAACGCCTCTTTGCCGGCTGGGCTCCGGGTGAGATACCCCGGAAGAACATCGCCGAGGTGGATCAGGCGAAGACACCCGAGGTGTACCTCCTCGACCGGCCGGGAGCGCTCCAATCGATCATCATCGCGGGCAACATCGCCCCCTCCCGGTCAGCTCCCGACGAGCCGGCGATCGAGACCATGAACGGAGTGCTGGGCAGCGACTTCGGGTCCCGGCTCAACATGAACCTGCGAGAGGACAAGCACTGGGCCTACGGAGCCTACAGCCAAATTCCCGACGCACGAGGACAGCGGCTCTTCTTCGCCTATGCGCCGGTGCAGACCGACAAGACGGCCGATGCGATGGTGGAGATCCAGAAAGAGCTCCAGGGAATTGTGGGCGGCAGGCCGATCACTCCCGACGAGCTGTCCCGGGCGCAAGCCTCGCTCACGCTGACGATGCCGGGTGGGCTGGAGACCATGGGGGCCCTGGCAGGCGCGATCCGCGATATCGTCACGTTCGGTCTGGACGACCGGTACTACGACACCTTCGCGGACAAGGTGCGGGCGGAGACTGTGGATTCGGTGGCGGCGGCCGCCCGCGAAACGGTCCGGCCGGAGCACCTGGTCTGGGTCGTAGTGGGAGACCGTAGCAAGGTCGAGCCGGCCATTCGCCGGCTCAACCTCGGCGAGCTGCACCTGATCGACGCGGATGGCAAGCCGGCAGGGGCGACATGACCGCCGCAGAGCGGCGGAGCTGTCAGCTATCAGCTAGTGGGTAGCGGCTATATTGCAGCCCATGCCGTCGCCCTCGTGGAGAGCAACGACGTTTCTCTGCCCGCTCGCGCTGGCAGTCCTGATGGTGGTCCTTCAGCCCGCAGACGGGGCAGCGCAGCGGCGAGGCCGCGGCCAATCGCTGATTCACGGCCCGCTTGCGGTCGGTCTCCGCGTGGGTCGAGACTTCGAAAATCACGCCTGGAGCCTCGGGGGACAGGTCGAAGTGCCGGTGGGCCGCAACCTGGAGCTCCGACCCAGCGGCGATGTTTTCTTCCCCAAGCATGGCAAGACCGGCTGGCAACTCAACGGCGATGGGGCCATTGTGTTCGGACAGACGCTCTACGCCGGAGGAGGCGTCGCCTTGGTGCATCTCGATGGGGGGGACACCGAGACCGGGTACAACATTTTCTTCGGGGTCCGCACCCCACCCCGCTCCGGAGTGAGACCATTCCTGGAGTTCCGCTGGACTTTCGTCAACGATACCAGCCCCTTTCGCCTGGCCTTGGGCTTCGGCTATCCGATCGGGCTGTGAGCTCCCGACATCACTGATCAGCAAGGAGACATCACATGCCAACCAGCAACGCCAACGCCACCTGGGATGGTGGACTCAAGAATGGCCGGGGACATTTTGCCGCCGGCTCAGGCGCGTTCCAGGGCGACTACTCGTTTCCTACCCGGTTCGAAGGTGCCAAGGGTACCAACCCGGAAGAGCTGATCGCGGCGGCACACGCTGCCTGTTTCAGCATGGCTCTGTCAGCCGAGCTGGAGAAGGCCGGGAAGACACCGCGCCGTATCAGCACCAAGGCCTCGTGCACCATCGACAAGGCCGGTGCCGGATTCAAGATCACCACGATGCGGCTGGAGACCAACGGCGAGGTACCGGGAATCGATCAGGCAACGTTCGCCAAGGCGGCCGAGGCGGCGAAGGAGGGGTGCCCGGTCTCCGGGGCACTCAAGGGGAATGTGCAATTCGAGCTGGACGCCCGACTGTCCCAGACGGCTTCAGTTTGACTTGAGACTGTAACGGAACAGAACTCCTTCGACGAATTCCGCCGTCATCACCCCGTCTTCCGATGGGTATGTCCGGGTGACGACCTTGAGCCTGCCCTCCATCCTCTCGGTGGACTTCTGGGCAGGCCCGAGGGCGGCATCCGCCTGTTCGAGTAGCATCCCTTTATAGAGGCGGTGCGCCGGCATGGGCGACGCTGGCGGATCAGCCAGCGGCATCCCGGCCGGCTTTGCCGCAAGCGACGAGTCGGCCTCGGCGTCGAACACCAGGTATCCCCTCAGGGCGCGTTTGATGGCCAGAGGGGTGAGAGAGGTCGAGGGGACCCCGTCACGGTAGCGAATGTTGAAGCGGGACCCGCCCTCAAGGCGCCGCTGGCGAATGTTCTCCTTTTTATGCTCTTGGGCTTCGGCTACGGCCGCCCGGTTTCGGGCGTCTTCCCGCTCTCTATCCTTTCGAAGATCGTCCAGCTCTTCCTTCATCGCCCGCTTCTTGGCAGGATCGGTCTCCCGCTTGAGCTCCGCCTCGAGGTTCTGCTCCCGTTTGGTCTTGGGTGTCGCGCTGGTGCTCACGTTGCTGGAGGTCTCATCGCCCATGGTGCCGTAGCCACCTCCACCGAGCTGAAACTCGATCAATTTGGACTTGACCTTGACCTTGGTGACCATGACCGCTTCGCCCGCCTTGATGGCGGTACCGTAATCCTTGAGACGGTCGGCGTAACGGGTATAGTCCAGAGGCCGGCTGTCGAGGGGATAGATGTCGACCCCGTCCTCGGTGCCCGGCATGGCGAGCTTCACCGTCACCGTTTTGCCTTCAAAGTAGTCCTTAAGGGCGGCCTCGGACTGGGCCTGGGCAGCGGTCACAAGCACCACCAGCGCCACCAGTGGCGCACACGGCTGCATCATGAAATGTCTCCTCGCGGTGAGGAGGGAAGATAACAGGCAGAGCTAGCTGTTAGCTCCGTCAGAACCGGTACTTCGCTCCCAGCTGCATGGCCCAGCGGGACCGGTTCACCCCGGCCTGAGCGCCCGAGGGATTCTCCCCGTAGACTGTCTGCTCGATCACCGCCGGCGCGGCGAACGAATAGATCGGCCGGTTGTTGGCCGGATCGAACCCTACCGCGTTGAGGAATCGAGGACCCTCCTCGAATTCGCTGACCTGCTTGTAGAGTCCCCAGTCGCGGTCGATGAAGTTGAGCACGTTGAACAGGTCGAGCGACAGCTCGAATTCCTGTCCGTGGATAGTGGGAATGACGGCCCCCAGCCGGGCGTTCAGGTAGTTCTGCCAGGGATTCCGGCAGGAGTTCCGCGGCAGAATCTCGCCACGGGCTTTTTGGAGGCAGTCCTGGCTCTGAATGAACTGGTTCAGCGCATCAAACTGAGCCGGATTGGCCAGGGTGATCTGACTCGGGTCGGCCGGAATGAACGGCAGGTCGTTCCCGTTGATGCCATCGGCGTTCACGTCTCCGTTGACGACCCAGGCGTAGGGATCCCCCGACCGGCCGATATAGATCAGCGAGAGACTGGTGCGGTAGGGCAGATTCACCGTCCCGCTCAGCGTGATCTTGTGCCGCACGTCGAAAAACGAGGTCGTCAGGTTGCGACTCTCGAGCGGACCATCCACGGCGCCGAACTGGAAATTAGAGAACGCCTGGCTGCTGGTGAGCGAAATGGCGTCCTTGGTATCGGAATAGGTGTATCCTGCGTTGGCCTCGAAGCCGCTGGTGAAGCTCTTCTGCACCTGAATCGTTCCGGAATAGGTGCGGCCGAGTGGGGTGTTGGTGTGGAGGACCGCTGCCCCGATAGCATCAGGCCCGCTGGTGGGAGTGAGACGCGCCGGCGTCGCCGTGAACGCGCCAGTCCCGCTGGTCCCGATGCCGCCGTACATGAAGCGCCCTTCGCTGTTCTGCCCCCGATTGACCAGGTTGGCGTCCTGCACGTAGAGCTGGTTGACGTTCTTGGAGTAGAGCAGGTCCATGGTCGCCACGAAGCCTCCGGGCAACCGATGGTCCGCGCCCAGAGAAATGCGGAAGGTCTGGGGGAACTTGAAGTCGGAAACGAAGTAGTTGGGAGACGGCACCGGGGCCGACGCGGCACCGCCGCCGGCGCAGACCGAGGGTTGCGCGGCCGGATCGACCGTGAAGGCGGGAACGGTCGCTCCGGTGCAGGTCAGCGTCACCTGCTCCAGGCCGGTATTCACGAACGCATTCGATAGCCAGACATAGGGCGGGCGTCCGGTGAAGTACCCCGCTCCCCCCCGTACGATGGTGCGTCCGTCACCCATGGGATCGAAGTTGAAGCCCAGTCGGGGCGACCAGAGGACGTTGCCGCTGGGGAAGTCCCCGGTATTGATGGGAAGGAACGGGTTGGTGACCAGCGCCGGGTTCTGGGCCGGCTTGTCATTGAAGGGAACGTCCAACCGAAGACCGGCGGTCAGAGTCAGCCGGCTGTTGGGCGTCCACTCGTCCTGGGCGTAGAAACCGACCTGCTGGACCTTGAAGACCGCGATGGGTCCCTCCGGCCGCGCGGCCGTGGGCAGCACCCGCTGGAAGGCGGCCGCGGTTCCACTCGCCAGGCTATCCAGGCTGTTGAAGGCCCACACTCCGATCTTGGCCTGGAAGAATGCGTTGTTGAACTTGTAGAACTCGTTGGCGGTGCCGAAGGTGATCCGATGAGCTCCGGTCCCGAACGAGAGATTGTCCTGGAGCGACCAGATGTCCTGGTCCAGGGAATTGAGCTGGGAAAACCGCTCGCCCCCGGCGGCGAGCCAGGTTGACGCCGTGCCCACCTGCCCCGCGCGAACCAAGACCAGCGGCCGGTCGCTTCCCAGTACCCTCTCGTCCCGAATCCTGGAGAATCCGCCCAGGAATTCGTTCGACAGGCCGGCCCCGAACTGGCTGGTCCATCTGACCCGGGCGGTGTTGGTGGTGTTGTCGAACTCGTATCCACTGTTGGACAGCTGGTAGCCGTCGCGGAGCCGCCCGGGAATGGCCGGGCTGGTGGCCAGGCGGCCGAGGATATCGCGGTTGGCGTCCACGAAATTGTAGCTGGCCTCCACCAGGCCCAGGCGCTGGAGCTGCCAGCTCAACTTGCCGAACAGGTTGACGTTGGGATTGGCGAGCTTGGGGGCAAGTGCGTCGCCGATTCCGGTCATGCCGTAGGTGTTCTGCAGGATATCCTGGAAGCGCGTCGCGTCGGCCACGGTGAAGCCGGTGTTGGCGATGTCGGTGGCATCGTTGCCGATGAGATTGAAGTTGGAGGAGAAGGGCGCGCTGCGATCCTGGATGTCCGCGGTCGCGAAGAAGTGGAGCCGATCTCTCACGATGGGCCCCCCGAGGGACCCGCCATACTGTCCCACCGAAAGCCCGGGGAACGTGGGGTCATCCCGAAAGCCGGCCAGTCCTTTTTCCTGATAGTAGCCGAAGATCGAGCCGCTCCACTGGTTAGTGCCGGACTTGGTAATGGTGTTGACCAGGCCTCCGGTGAAACTGCCCTGGCGGACGTCGAACGGCGCCACCAGCACCTGGAATTCCTTGATAGCCTCCACCGAGATGGGACGCGCTCGGGCCTGGCCGCCGGGTGACCCGATCTCCGCCAATCCGAACACATCGTTGTTCACCCCGCCGTCGATCTGAAGATTGTTGTAGCGGTTGTTTTGTCCGGCCACCGAGGTCCCCACCACCTGCGGGCTGACCTGGATCAAGTCGGTGAAGTTGCGTCCCTGCAGCGGGAGACGGGCGATCGCGCTGTCCGAGATCCGTTGGGAGGGACCAGTCCGGCCGGCATTGATCAGGGGGTCGGCCTGGGCCGTGACCTGCACTTCGGCGAGCTGCACCGCTTCAGGCGCCAGGCTGATGTCGGCCGTCAACCGCTGGCCCAACGCTAGGTCGAGGCCCGCGCGGGTGGTCGGCTTGAAGCCGATCCCGCGAGCGGTGAGCACGTATCCACCTCCGGGCTGGACGTTGTCTAGGAAGTATCGGCCCTTTGCTCCCGCCGTGGTGGTATACACCTGACCGTTCTGAGCATTGCGGAGCTCGATTTGGGCACCTTCGACCGGCGTGCCATCGGTTTGAGTGACGGCGCCCTGGAGGGCGGCGCCGGTGACTCCCTGCGCATGGACAGCCGTGCACACCCCCAGGCACAGACCGGCCGCGAGAACCACGGCGTGGACCCGACCACGATATGATCTCATTGCTCTCACCTTTTTGGATTGGAAAAACGGACCTGGACGACGGCTCGCGACTATACAAACGCTCCGTGGCATCCCGGTCAAGCAGGGCCGGATACCGTGACCGGGCGTGTACCGGCTCTCTCGTGCCGTGCCGAGAGGGATGCGGCTCACAGCGATCCGGACTCCCCTTCCAGAGCTTGGATGGCAAAGTCGGCCAGCCGGATTCGGGCGGCAATTCCAGGGGGGTGCCATGCGCAGGCGAGATCGAAGCACGGTGAGTCGCGACCTGGTCAAAGGGGCGATCGCGGGTGCGGTAGCGACGTGGGTCATGGGAAAGGTGACGACGTATTTCTATGACCGGGAGCATCGGTCGGCTCGGCGCGCGGAGGATGAGACCCGTGGGAACACGACTGCGTACGAGGCTGCGGCAGAGAAGACGGCGCGACTCTTCGGGCAGTCCCTGGCTGAGAGCCAACGTGAACGACTGGGTTCGGCCATCCATTGGGGCCTCGGCATCGGCACCGGAGCGGTCTACGCGGTGCTCCGCCGTCGATTCGACCGGGTGGGGAGACTGGGGGGCGCCGGATTCGGCACGGCATTCTGGGCCCTGGTGGACGAGGGCTTGGTCAGCGTCCTCGGCCTGACGCCTTCACCGATCCGGTTTCCATGGCAGACCCACGCACGCGGGTTCGCCGGGCACCTGACGTTTGGAACCGTAACAGACGCGCTGCTGCGCGCCTTGGAGCCGATCGGCTAGGCTGGCCGGGCAAAACCTGGGAAACAGGAGGCCGTAATTCGGTCAAACAAAGTTGACAGTATTTTGCATGTTCAGTATTGTATACAGGATTCTTTCAACAGTTTAACGCCCTCCAATACTTCCTCAATGATCACTCGAGCGCCCCTGCGTGACGACGTCAGCCGAGAGATCGTGCAACTCGTGCACAGCGGCGAACTTGCGCCAGGGAGTAAGGTCCGCGACGTGGCTCTGGCCGAACGCCTTGGTGTCAGCCGCACTCCCGTCCGAGAAGCCCTGCTACGCCTGAGCAGAGACGGGGCGCTGGAAGCGCTACCCGGGAGAGGCTTCCGGGTTCGGCCTCTCGACCCGGGCGAGATTCGAGATGTCGGTACCATCCTGAGCACCCTCGAGCCGCTGGCGCTTCGACTCTCCCCCGATATTCCTCGCGAGCGGCTGGACCGGCTGTCAGCCCTGGATCGGCGGATGGAGACCACCCGGGGCGACCCCGCCGCCTCGATCGATCTGCACGACGATTGGCACCGGATATTGCTGGAGGGATGCCCCAACCCGAGGCTCCTGCAAATGACTGCCACCCTGCGGCAGACGCCTCGACGCTACCTTCACGCCTATATGCGTCAGACCGGCGGGGTGAGCCTCTCGACTGGGCAGCACGCCAAGATGCTCGAGGCGCTGGGCCGGGATGAGCGCGAGTCGGCGATTCGGCACCTCGAACAGCATTGGCGGCGGGGAACCGAGGAGCTGGAGGCGTGGACCAAGACTGCAGTGAGCAGTGAGCAGTGAGCAGGAAGGAGTGAGGATTAGAAACCCTACTGCTTACCGCTCACTGCTCACTGTAGTTGGGGTCTCAGCACCCGCCACAGCCGGTCCGCCATTTGCCGCTGTCCCACCGCCGTCGGGTGCAGCCCGTCCGCCTGCGTCAACGAGTCGACCCCGGCAAACCCGTCCAGGAGAAACGGAATCAAGGGAATGTCGTACTGTCGGGCGATATCGCGGTACACCGCCTCGAATCGCCGGGTGTACGCTACGCCGTAGTTCGGCAGGGCCCGCATTTGCGCCAGGAGAATCCGCGGCTTCGGCTGCTGTCGATCAGCCCGCGCGATGATCGCCTCGATGTTGGCCCGAAGCGAATCAACATTCAGGCCCCGGAGGCCGTCGTTGGCACCGGTCTCGATGACCAGAACCGCTGCGGGTTCGCGCATCAGCCAGTCGATCCGCCGCCGCGCGCCCGCTGAAGTCTCGCCGCTGACTCCTGCATTCACCGCGACGTATGGCAGGCCGGCGGAGTCCAGCTTCTGCTGAATCAGCGCAGGATAGGCCTGTTCGGGATCGAGACCGAGCCCAGCGGTGAGGCTGGTGCCCAGGAACACGATTCGGCCGGGACCATCTCCCTGGCTCGCATGAGATGGGGGGGAGGCGCTTGCGCGCGAGGGGCGGTGGCCCGCCGGACTGCAGGACGCGAGCATCACCAGCACCGCCAATCCCAGCCCGACTGACCTGGCTATCATTGTCACCATGTTGCGTTGCGACTCCCTCAGCAAGAGCTACTCCTCCGCGGGGCGAGAGCTTACCGTCTTGAAGAATATCAGTTTCACCGTCGAGGCCGGTGGGTTCGTCGCGATCGTCGGGCCATCCGGGAGCGGCAAGACCACGCTGCTCGGCCTTCTGGCCGGGCTGGACCAGCCCAGCGCAGGCGCCGTGCACCTCGACGGTCAGGAGCTCGGAGGTCTTACGGAGGACGAGCGGGCGCGGATGAGACGAGACAAGGTCGGCTTCGTGTTTCAGTCGTTCCAGCTCATCCCGACCCTGACGGCACGGGAAAACGTGCAGGTGCCGCTCGAGCTACGGGGACAGGATGGTGGACCCCGTGCGTCCGAGTTGCTGCAGCGCGTCGGCCTGGGAGACCGGGGCCATCACTATCCGGCCCAGCTTTCCGGAGGCGAGCAACAGCGGGTTGCCCTGGCTCGCGCGTTCAGCACCCGCCCCAAAGTTCTCTTTGCCGATGAGCCCACCGGCAATCTCGACGCGGGGACCGGTGCCAGGATCATCGACCTCATGGTGGAGTTGAACCGAGACCTCGGTACCACCTTCGTCCTGGTGACTCACGACCTCGATCTCGCGTCCCGGGCCCACCGGACCATTCGGCTCCTCGACGGCCGGATCGTCGCAGACAGCGCCCGGTGAGCGCACTCGGGTTCGTGCTCCGCATGGCGGCGCGCGACATTCGCGCCGCGCCACGCCGCCTGTTCCTTCTGACCGCGTCCATCGCGGTCGGGGTCGCCGCGCTGGTGGCGATCGACTCGTTTACCGAGAACCTGAGGGACTCGGTTCGGCAACAGGCCCAGGCGCTTCTCGGCGCCGACCTCTCCCTGCTCGGTCGTCAGCCGCTGTCCCGCCGAGCCGAGGCGGTCCTCGATAGTCTGGTTGCCGGCGGAGCCCAGGTGGCTCGGGTCACCAGCTTCGGCGGGATGGCCTATGTGCCTCGCACTGACGGCACCCGATTGGTGCAGGTGGCGGCGGTGCAGGGTCAATACCCCTTCTATGGCACGATCCGAACCGATCCGGCTGCCGCATGGAGCCTGCTCCAGTCCGGGCCCAATGTGGTGGTCGACCCATCACTGCTCTCGACGCTCAACGCCCGGCTGGGGGATACCCTGTCTCTGGGCAACACCCGCTTCGCCATCATCGGCACGGTGATCAGTGCCCCGGGCAACACCGGGTTCAGGGCGGCACTGGGCCCCCGGATCTTCATTCCGGGCCGGTTTCTGCGGGAAACCGGGCTGCTGCGACTCGGGTCGCGTGCGGAATACGAGGCCTTCCTCAAGCTCCGTCCCGGCACCTCCGCACAGCGCATCGCGGATCATTACCGGCCCCAACTCCGGTCGGAGCGGATCCGCATCCGAACAGTCAGCGAAGATCAGCAGAACCTCAACGACGCCCTGTCCCGGCTCACGGGCTATCTGGGACTCGTGGCGCTGCTGGCGTTACTGCTGGGAGGTATTGGCGTGGCGAGCGCGGTCGTGGTCTTCATCCGGCAGCGGCTCGAAAGCATCGCCGTGCTGCGATGCCTGGGAGCGACCGGCACCGGCGTGCTGGCGATCTATGGGGTCGAAGCCGCGGCAATGGGCCTGGCGGGCAGCCTGCTCGGCGCCGCGGCGGGGGCGCTGCTGCAGCGGGGCCTCCCCGGTGTCCTCGCGTCGTTCTTGCCGGTCGATGTGCAGCCCGAGCTTTCCTGGCGGGCGCTCGCCTTGGGGGTAGGACTCGGCCTGTGGGCCGCGCTCCTCTTCGCGCTGCTTCCCATGCTCTCGGTCAGACGGGTTTCGCCGCTTTCGGCCTTGCGGCGGCCGTTTGAGGCCGGCCGACCTCCCTCCGATCCCTGGCGATGGCTGGTGGTAGCGGCGCTGGTAGCGAGCACTGTTGGGCTGGCAACGCTGCAGGTGGGAAATCTGCGACAGGGGGCCGTGTTTGCCGCGGGAGTCGCCGGCGTTCTGCTGCTACTGTGGGCTACTTCCTGGGCACTCACCCGCATCGCTCGCCGGTGGGTACCGCTTCGCTGGCCCTATGTCTGGCGGCAGGGAGTTGCCAATCTCCATCGCCCGGCCAATCAGACGGTGACCGTCGTGCTCGCGATCGGCTTCGGCGCCTTTCTGCTGGGGACCCTGCTTCTGGTGCAGTACAACCTGATGCGCCAGCTCCGGCTCACCGGCGGTCCGACGCGGCCGAATCTGGTGCTTTTCGATATCCAACCCGATCAGCTGGGCACCGTGCAGCGCGCGCTGCGCGACGACCACCTGTCTTCCACCGGCACCGTTCCCATCGTCCCGATGCGGATCCAGTCCATCAAAGGGAAACCGGTGAGCGCGCTCCTGAGCGATACTACCGGAGGCAACCGCGACGGTCCGAGCAATGCCTGGGTCTTTCGGCGGGAATACCGCTCCACCTACCGCGACACCTTGGTCGCCTCGGAGCGGCTGGCAGCCGGGCGGTGGTGGACCAGGAAGAGGGCGGGAGCTCCTGTATCGATCTCGGTGGAGCGGGACCTGGCCGCAGAGCTTGGCGTTCGCGTGGGGGATGAAATCGTCTGGGACGTGCAGGGTGTGACCCTTCCCAGCCGCGTTACCAGCCTGAGAGAAGTCGAATGGGCCCGGTTCGAGCCCAATTTCTTCGTGGTGTTCCAGCCGGGTGAGCTGGAGAGCGCGCCGCAGACCCTGGTGACGCTGACCCGGATCGAGAGGGCCGATGCGCGCGGCCGCTTTCAACGCCGCCTGGCCGAGCTACTGCCCAACGTGAGCACCCTGGATCTCTCCGTCCTTCAGGAGACGCTCGAGCGGCTGATCGACCGGATCGTTCTCGCGATTCGGTTCATGGCGCTCTTCACCCTGGCGACCGGTACGCTGGTCCTGATCGGCGCGCTCGCGACCACCCGCTTTCAGCGGATCCGGGAAGGGGCCCTGTTGCGAACGCTGGGCGCCACCCGGAGCCAGATCCTCCGGGTAGTGCTGGCGGAATACCTCTCGCTCGGTGCGATGGCCTCACTCAGCGCGGCGGTGCTGGCGGGCGTGGCGGGATGGGCCCTGGCTCGCTTCTTCTTCGAGGGCAAGTTCGCCCTGCCGGTCATCCCCCTCGGCGCGCTGAGTCTTTCCATTGTCCTCCTCACTGTGCTCGTGGGGCTGGCCAACAGCCGCGAGGTGCTCCGCCGCACACCCCTCGAAGTGCTCCGGGAGGAGTGATCACCGCGGCTCGGCCCGAGTACGAGCTGCCGCTCAATCCAGCTGCGATCGGGGATGATCAGTTCGCCAGCCGGCTCCAGCGGAATGATCCGTCGGTCCCAGCGCCCTGACTATATTCCCGCGTCTCCTGTCGGGGGTGGGCATGCTCGCGATCGACCTCAGTGGAAAGCGCGCGCTCGTCGCGGGCGTTTCGGACGACGGTGGGTTCGGCTTTGCCATCGCCAAGGCTCTCGCGGAGGCGGGCGCGACCATCTGCGTGGGAAGCTGGCCGCCCGCCCTGGGCATCTTTACCAAGCTGCTGGAGCGCGGAAAGATGGCCGACTCCCTCCGCCTGGCAGACGGTCGGACGCTGGAATTCGAGCGGATCTATCCGCTCGATGCTGCGTTCGATACCCTGGGCGACGCGCCGGCGGAGGTCCGGGAAAACAAACGGTATAAGGAACAGGGCGATTTCAGCATTGAGGGCATGTCGCAACGGCTTCGCCAAGACTTCGGGGAAGGCGCTCTCCACATCGTGGTGCACAGTCTGGCCAATGCTCCAGAGGTCAAATCGCCGCTGGTCGACACCACCCGCCAAGGATATCTCAGCGCGATCAGCGTCAGCGCATACAGCAACCTGGCGCTGGTGCGGGAGCTGGCGCCGATAATGGGCCAGGGGGCCGCGTTCCTGTCGCTGACGTACATGGCCGGCGAGCGGGTCATCCCCGGCTACGGTGGCGGCATGTCTTCCGCCAAGGCGGCGCTCGAGGCCGATACTCGCACGCTCGCATTCGAGGCCGGCCGGCGCTGGGGGGTTCGGATCAACGCCATCTCCGCCGGGCCTTGGGCATCCCGTGCCGCTTCCGCCATCGGCTTTATTGACAAGATGATCGGTTACACCGCGGCCAACTCTCCCCTGCCGCACCCGATTCAGGCGAGCGATGTCGGCCACGCCGCCGCGTTTCTGTGCAGTCCGCTCGCGGGGGCGATTACGGGAAGCGTGGTCTATGTGGACAATGGATTCCACGCGATGGGGATGGCGGTGGGCAGTGAGCAGCAAGCAGTGAGCAGTGAGCAGTAAGCAGCTCACTGCTCACTGCTCACTGTCGTCTTCACCAGCTCCTCCAGCTCACTCAGCTCGAACGGCTTCTCGAGCACCGGCCGGGATGTGCGAGCGATAAACGAGCGGACCGGCGGAGAGGCCACATCCCCGGTGGCGATGATGAGCCGACCGAAGAGATCGGGCCGATGCTGGGCCAGCCAGTCGTGAACCTCCAAGCCGGATCGTCTAGGCATGCGGAGATCTGAAATCACCAGGCTGTAGCCCGAGGCCGGGCTTTCCTCCAACATCCGCAAGGCCACCTCCCCATCCTCCGCCTGATCCACTTCCCATCCCTGCCGCTTGAGATATCGCGTCAGGGCCATTCGAATCGACTGTTCGTCGTCCACGATGAGTGCGCGCAGCCGCCGGGCCGGAGCCCCTTTCCCGGTGGCGCCCTGGGCCGCCGTCTCGGAAGCGGGCTCCGCGGCTGGGGCGGCCGGAGGGATCCGAACCACGAACCGGGCACCCCGGCCATCCCCTCCTCCCTCCACCTGCAGCGTGCCCCGATGCCGCTCCACGATGCCCAGCGACACGGCCAACCCGAGTCCGGTGCCCTGCCCCTCCGGCTTGGTGGTAAAGAACGGCTCGAAGATCCGAGGCAGAACGGTGGCCGGAATCCCGGGGCCGGTGTCCTCCACGGAGAAGTGCCATCCGCCGGCCTCTGTGGCTGCTTCGACCCGGACCAGCCCTCCGGCGCCAGCAGCCTGGGCACCGTTGACCAGCAGATTGGTCAGCACTTGCTCGATGCCGGCGCGATCCACGACCAGGACCGGCAACGTGCCCACCACATTGATTTCCAGCCGGACCCCAGTCTGGTTCATCGCCGGCTCGGCAGCCGCTCTCGCGCTGGCGAGTACGGACTCGGCGTCGGTGGGCTCGGCCGGCTTCTGTCGGCCTCGCGCGAAGGAGAGCAAGTCTCGGACGATAGTGCGGCACCGGCGGGCCTGCTCGGTGATCATCTCCAGCGCCTGGTGATCGGGTGAGGTCAGAGTGACCTCCGCCTGCAGCTCCTCGGCGAGCTGGAGCACCGCGGAAAGCGGGTTGTAGAGCTCATGGGCCACCCCCGAAACCACTCGTCCAATGGCCGACAGCCGTTCGTGCTGAACCAGCTGGGTCTGGGTCTGCTGCAGCTGCTCATATGCGTTCCTGAGACTGGTTTCGTCGGTGCGCACCCGCTCGGCCATGTGATCGAAGGGCCCGAGCGAGTGCCGCGTCCTCGTCTCCTCGCGCGATCGCGACGGTCTTGACCTCGCGACTGCCCATCTGGGACGCAGCCTTCCGGAGCCGCTCGGTCGGCCGGACGATGCTAGGCGCCAGCATTCCCGGGAGCACCAGACCGATTAGCAGCAGGCCGACGGCGCACCCCGGGCCGATGGGTAAAGGCGACCACCTTGTGATCCCCGTCCCGGCTGGCGAACCAGCCGTGCTCCGTCTGTTGGATGATGCCGAAGTCCCGTCGGCCGTCGCCGAAGAGGACGGTGCCGGCGCCCTTTCCTCCCACCACAAAATTGTTGGATCTCCGGACAATGACGCCGTAGGTATGGGGTCCGAACTGACTGAGACTCTGCTCCAGGTTCGAGCGGATGGTGAGTCCCTCGAGCACCTGCTGCATCGCATGAGCTCGAACCTCCTCCCGTTGGCGCTGCGCCTGACTGAGGCCGTAGAGGAACAAGGGGACCGAGAGGCCGAGCCTGAGCGCGACAGTGATGCCGAAGACTTTGCCGTAGAGTGAACGGATCACCACCCAGCACCGGGCCTTGCACGGTGATCTTGGCGAACTCCAAGGGAGGGAGATAGCGAAATGCCCGACCTGCAGTGCACCCAGGAAGTGGCCGATGGAGCTGGTCGCGAGCACGACCCCCGCAACTCGAGCGGGAAAGCGTGCGAAGCCCTTCCCGACCGTCGGATCTCCGTCGGTCAGCCGGCGCAGCATGCGCCGCAGCATGAGACAGGGTAACGCGACGGCGCCGGTCCAGCCGATGGCCGGCACTTCCCAGGCGTAGCAGAAGAGAATCCAGCGGAGCTGGGTGGCATTGACCAGCCACCACAGTTTGGAGAACTGAACGCCAATCACCCACCAGCACAGCATCGAGGCGATCCAGAGCCGGACGGCGAGTCGGCGCGTGGGGCGTGCGGCTGGTGAGCGAACTGAGCCAGTCACCGCCGCCGCTGGGGCGGTCATGAGCACAGGGATCGAGGTCGAGAACGCGGGAACCGTGGGGGTGTTGGGCGTGATCTCGACTTGGGCCGTATAATATCCCCCGAGGTACCTGCCTGGTAGGCAAGTTCTTCCGCCTCCTACACCAGGACGAGCTCGAATGACACAAGAACTGAGCCACGTCGCCGACGGCCCGGTCCACCGGCTGACGCTCGATCGTACCGCCCGTCGGAATGCGCTGACACCCGGACTCGCCCGCGAGTTGGCGGATGAGATCGAGCAGATCTCAGAGGATGGCGATGCCGGTGTGGTCCTCCTCTCCGGCGCTGGCGGCCATTTCTGCGCCGGTCTCGACCTGCATTGGCTGCGCTCGCTGGGCGGCACACCCGGCATTGCCGATCTCCAGCGCGGGCTCAGCGCATTTCAGTCCGCGGTGCTGGCGATCGCCCGGTGTCCCTTGCCCGTCATCGCAGTGGTCCAGGGAACCGCCGCGGGATTCGGACTTGACCTCGCCCTCGCTTGCGATCTTCGATTGGTCGGAGCCAGCGCGACCTTCACCTCGGCCTTTGCCCGGATGGGGCTGGTGCCCGATGGAGGGTCGACCTTTACCCTTCCCCGTTTGATCGGGGTGGGCAGCGCACTCCGCATCCTGTTTGCCGGAGAGACGCTCGACTCGAATCGGGCTCGAGCGGTGGGCCTGGTGGATGAAGTGGTAGAGGACGCCGCGCTCGAGGACGAAGTGCGTCGCCTGGTCGGCACCCTGCTGGGCAACGCCAGCTCGAGCATCCGCACCATCAAGCGCCTGGTTCGGGCTCCCGAGATCGGGGCCCTGGAGCAGGCTCTATCTACCGAGGGGGCGGCCCAGCTGCAGGCACTTCAGGGCCCCGAATTCCGCCGCCGGCTCGAGGCCTTCGCCGCACGGGCCGGTACCCGCGCGGAGGGCGCGTGACCTCAACGAAGGTATTCCGGGACGACCTTCTCTCCGGCAAGGTTGCCCTCATCACCGGAGGGGGGACTGGGATCGGCCTCGGCATCGCCTCCTGCCTCGCGACAGCCGGAGCGACGGTCGCCATTGCGAGCCGGAAGCCCGAGCACCTCGAGAGCGCCGCTCAGCTGCTGCGCGATCGAGGTGCCCGGGTCACCACCATTGAGACCAACGTTCGGGAGCCTGCCGCGGTCACCCGCATGGTCGAGCAAGTGACGGAGCAGTGCGGCCGGCTGGATGTGCTGGTCAACAATGCCGCGGGCAACTTCTACGCTCCCTCGGCAACGCTCTCGCCTAATGCGTGGCGGGCCGTAGTCGAGACGGATCTGTACGGCACGTTTTACTGCTGTCAGGCAGCGTATCCGGTGATGAAGGCACAAGGCGGCGGCCGCATCATCTCGATCTCCATGACGCTACACTATCGAGGCTGGCCTCTCATGGCCCACGCGACGGCGGCCAAGGCCGGGGTGGATGCGCTCACCCGCACCCTGGCGCTGGAATGGGCCGGCGATCGGGTCACGGTGAATGCGATCGCACCGGGCCCGATCCCGACCGAAGGAGTGAAGAAGGCCTTCACGCCGGCCGGCACTGACGCACCGGATCTCTTTCGGATGGACCAATACGCGGGCAAATCCATTCCCCTCGGCCGTTGGGGCACACCCGAGGATATCGGTCACATGGTGACCTATCTGGCCGGCCCGGCAGGCGACTGGATCACCGGGTCGATCTTCGTGGTGGATGGAGGCTCCTGGCTTGCCGGTGAGAAAGGTTGACCCATGTTCCTCGGACACTACGGTCTCGCGTTCGCCCTCAAGCGGGTCGAGCCCAAGGTCTCGCTGGGCACTCTCTTTATCGCCGTGGTACTGGCTGACCTGCTCTGGGGTTGCTTCCTGTTGCTGGGGTGGGAGCACGTCCGCATCATCCCCGAAGCCATCGGCAGGACCCCGTTTGACTTCTATGATTACCCGCTGTCTCACAGCCTGCTGGCCTGTCTGCTCTGGGGCGTCGCGGTCGCAGCGATCTATTATTCCTGGCCCACGCGCGACACCAGCCGACACTGGCAGACCGCGGCGCTGGTCGGTGCGGCGGTGGCCTCTCACTGGCCGCTGGATCTTCTGGTGCACGCGCCCGACCTGCCGCTCGCGGGAGAGGACTCGGCCAAGTTCGGCCTGGGACTCTGGGCCCATCCGACCGTTTCGATGATCGTGGAGATTCTCACCCTGTGTGCCGGGCTCGCGTTATACGTTGCCTGGCGGTCCCGGCGGCACCCGGCCCGGCCGGTTCGGCTGTCCTTGGTTGTCAGCCTCCTTCTGGCTGTCTATCTCGCCGGCGAGCTGGGTCCACCGCCACCGAGTGTCACCCTGGTTGCCCTGGGGGACATCGTGTTCATTCTGTTACTCGGTGGGCTCGGCGCCTGGGCTGACCGGCCAGCGTCTCCCGCCGAGCTCGCTGCGGCCGGGCTGTCCCCGAGGTAAGCCATGGACGCGACATTCTTTCGTCTTGGGGCACTCTCCGCCCTGATCGCGGTCGCCGCCGGCGCCTTCGGGGCCCATGCCTTGCGCACCCGGCTCACCCCCGACCTGCTCACGGTGTTCGAGACCGGAGCACGATACCAGATGTATCATGCGTTCGGGTTGATCGCGGTCGCCTGGGCCGTCACCCGGTGGCCTGGTCCGCTTCCTACCTGGGCTGGATGGCTCTTCGCTGCCGGCACGGTCCTCTTCTCTGGCAGCCTGTATGCTCTGGCACTGTCTGGCGAGCGATGGCTAGGCGCGATCACGCCGCTCGGCGGTGCGGCGTTCCTGGCGGGCTGGTTGTGTCTGGCGCTCGCGGTTCGGAACGTCTAGGAGCCACTCTGTCGCAGCGCACTGATCCCGCGGCCTATCGTGAGTTGCTCCAACGGCTGGATGAGTGGTTCGCTGCTCGAAGCTGTGGGGCGGCTCCCGCCTGAGGCAGAGACCGAGGTCAGGCGACGGGCGAGAGCGCTGGCGGACAAGATGGAAGCGCTCGAGCCCGGCTGGCGCGCCCCCCACGCCGTGCTGGACCTGGGAGACGCGCGCTTCGATCGTCTGGTGGAGACGCTCGCCGACCAACCCGGTCCGCTGCTGGATGACTCCGGAGGCTGTCGGATCTCTATCCCGACCGCCCGCTGGTATGTCGTCTCATCGGCCTGGCGACCTGGAAGAGCTTGAAGTCGCGGAGGCTGAGTCTCTTCAGGCCTGGGCCCGCCGGCTGTTGGGCGACCGGTCCCGCCACGACTTCGAGACCACCATCGCAACGGCGATCGTCGACTTCAATCCTTCGGAGCCCTAGGGAAGAGCTCGGCGCGGAGAAACCGCTCGACTCCGTCGAGCCCTCTCAGCCGCAGCCAAAGGAACTTTTCTCCCGGCATCAGCTCGATATCGAAACGCAAGAAGGGGCAGCAGCGCCGCTCGCGATCCACGAACGTCGCCACGGACCCGAGATCCGCAGCCGAAAATTTCAGTCCGATCCCGTCCGGCAACTGGCTGATTCCCTTCACCAGGCTGGGCAGTTGCTCACTGATCCAGGTGAAATGATCCCTCCGGGTAGCGGGATCCAGGGCGCCCGGGTCGCAGGCCAAGGCCACCGGGGTGGCAGGTGGCGGGGTGTGAGCGGGCTCACCATTCTGCGGTTCGGGCAGGAGGCGAGCTTCTCCATCGCCGAGCTGCGTAGCCTGATGGTGGGCTTCGGCGATACGACCGCTCCTTCGCAGCGCTGGCGAGGTCTGGCCGAACGCAAGCTCGAGGAGCTCGAAGCACGCATCGTTGCCATGCGGGGGATGCAACGGCTGCTGCGGGAAGGCTTGAGGTGCAACTGCCTCCGTTGGGAGGACTGCGACGTGCTCGTCCGAAGGACTAATCCTCGGCCAGCTCGCTCTCCCTTGCCCACAGGAAGAACAGCACGCCGATCGCGAGAAACATCCAGAGCCCGCCCGGAATCCACATGAGCAACCCGCCCAGCTGTTGATCGTCCAACGGCGAAAGTCCCCAGGTGCGAGGCGCCACGGCGTACCAGGGATAGAGCACCTGCCCACTCAAGGTGATCAGGGCGGCGACCAGCTGCATCGGGATACCTACCAGGAACAGGTACAGCATGCCCAGCCCATAGGGCAGTCGAGGCAGCTCGGGCGCCGGGCTCATCACCGGCCACCACATGATAGTAGCTGTCACCATGAACATGAGGTGGGTGACGATGTGCACGTCGTGATCTCGCATCATGAGGTCGTAATAGGCCGGCAGATGCCAGAAGACGATCGTGGCTGTGAAGATCACTGCCACGAGGACTGGATGGCTCAACACTCGGGCAATCCGGAGCATTGCTCCGTGCTGCACGATAGGCCGCAGCAGCCAGCCGGGGAGTCCGAGAATGAGCAGCGGAGGAAACAGCAAGGTGAGCAGCAGGTGCTGCACCATGTGGACGGAGAAGAGATAGTAGTCGCTCAGATCGTGGATCGGACCGTTGAGCGAGACCAGGAGGACGATCAGCCCGGCTACAAACGAGGCCACCTGCCAGGGATTGGCCGGAGGGCCAAGACTCCGGCGCCGGCGGAGCGGGCCAATGCCGTAAAAGTACAAGGCACCGAGAATCCCGGTGCCTATGAGGACGCTGGGGTGAAGTGCCCAGCTCCATTCGTACGGAACCATTGGCCGCGGCCGCTGGTCCAGCAGCGGCGCGGGGAGCAGCGGGATCAACCTGCTTTAGCGAACGCGAAGTGGTACGCCATGAGCACGATGAGCGAGAAGACGATGATGATCGCGATGATCAGCGGGAACACGAATATGCCGCTGAACAGCCTGCTGTCCTGCTTGAGATGCATGTAGAACATGGCGACCAGGGCGAACTTAGCCGCTGACAGCAGCAGCAACACCGGCACGAAGAATGGCTGGACCTGAGCCCCAAATGGTCCGGCGTGGTCGCCGTAGGTGATCTCGTACAGCCCCACTTCGAGCGCGGTCAGCACGAAGAGCACCAATCCGACCTTGGCGTAGAGGCCGGCGGAGGGGTGCGCTGCCTCGTCGTGAGCAGCAGGGGCGTGCGCATGGGCTTCCATGGTAGTTCCCGGCCTCACTTGATCAGGTAGACAACAGGGAAGATCACGACCCAGACGACGTCCACGAAGTGCCAGTAGAGCGCCGCGATCTCGAGGTTAAGCGACTTGGCCGGTGGGATCTTCCCTCGTACCGCGAGGATCCAGAGCGTAATCAGCCAGATCACGCCGATGGTGACGTGGGTCCCGTGAAACCCGGTGAGAGTAAAGAAGCTCGCCCCGAACAAGTTGGTGTGGAGCGTGAGACCCTTGTGCACGAAGTGGGTGAACTCGTACACCTGCATGCCGACGAAGAACAGGCCGCAGGCAATCGTCGCGGCAAGCCAGCCGACCAGCATCTTGCGGCTGCCGCGTTGGGCACCCGCAAGCGCCAGCACGATGAAGAGCGAGCTGAACAGCAGGAGCGCGGTGCCCAGGGTGACCAGCGGGATCTCGATGATCGGCTCGAAGACCTGCCCGGTCGGTGACTTCCACACTTCGTGCGGGAACGGACCGGGGCCGCTCAGCCAGGTCTCCTTGTGCACCAGGTAGTTGGAGATCAGGGTGGCGAAGAAGAGGCACTCGGACCCGATGAAGGTCCAGATGGCCAGCTTCCTGCTATCGAGGCCGGTGGAAGTCTCGAGATGGCCAGCGGGTTCGGCGTGGGCAGTCGCGGTCATGAATCCCCGAAGCACGTGAACGGTAAACAGTGAACAGTGAACGGGTCGTGTATGACGCGGCGGCTGAGGGTGGTCCCTTTCACCGTTTACCGTTCACCGCAGTACTCAGCCGGCCGGCTCAAACGCCCACCTAAACACTCCAAACAGCATAATCGCCCCGCCGGCCAGAATGCCCCATGGACCGATGTGCGGCAGCAGGATGACTCCGGTCATCAGCATCACAATGCCGAGCGCGGCCACCACCGGCCAGTACGACGGATGGGGTAAGTGAATACCCTGGCCGCTCACCAGTGGCGGCTCGGGCAGCTGTCCGCCCCGCTGGCGCTTGGTCTCCCACAGCGGGTCGCGCCCATGCACCGTCGGGACCTCGGCGAAGTTCCACTCCTGTGGCGGTGAGGGGATCGACCACTCCAAAGTTGCGCCGTTCCAGGGATCGGCCGGCGCATTCCTGCCGGCCCGCCACGACTTGTAGATGTTGTAGAGGAAGAACAAGAACGAAGACCCGAGAATCAGCGCGCCGGCCGTCTCCAGCAGATTCAACCGCTCGAAGCCGAGGCCCTTCGGGTAGGTGTAGACCCGGCGGGGCATTCCGTTCAGTCCGACAATGTGCATCGGGAAAAAGGTCAGGTTGAACCCGATCAACATCAACCAGAAATGCAGCTTGCCCAGTTTCTCATCCAGCACTCGGCCGAACATCTTGGGCCACCAGTAGTAGGCGCCCGCGGTGAGGCCGAAGATGCTGCCCCCGAACATCACGTAGTGGAAGTGCGCCACCACGAAGTAGGTGTCGGTCTGCTGCAGGTCGGCCGGCGGCGAGGCGTGCATCACCCCGGACAGCCCGCCGATGATGAACATCGCGATGAACGCCAACGCAAAGTACATGGGGGTGCGGAACTGGAGCGAACCGCCCCAGATCGTGCCCAACCAGTTGAAGATCTTCACCCCTGTCGGGATCGCGATCAGCATGGTGGACAGGGAAAAGAAGGTGTCGGCAATGGGGCCCATGCCGGTAGCGAACATGTGGTGTGCCCACACGCCGAACCCGAGGAATGCGATGAACACGCCCGAGAACACCATCGCCGCATAGCCGAACAGCGGCTTGCGGGAGAACACCGGCAGTACTTCCGAGATGATGCCGAACGCCGGCAGGATGAGGATGTAGACCTCGGGGTGCCCGAAGATCCAGAACAGGTGCTGCCACAGGAGAGGGTCGCCCCCGCCCGACGGCACATAGAAGTTGGTGCCGAAGAACCGGTCGAACATGAGCAGGATCAGGGCGACCGTGATCACCGGGAAGGCGAGCAGCAGCAGGACCTGAGTGATGAAGCTCATCCAGACGAACATGGGCATCCGCATGAGCCGCATGCCCGGCGCCCGGAGATTGACGATCGTCACGAAGAAGTTGACCGCCGCGGCCAGCGAGGCGACGCCCAGGATCTGGAGGCCGAGCATCCAGAAGTCCACGTTGGCCCCGGGGGAGAATTGCCTCGAGGTGAGGTTGGCGTAGCCGAACCATCCTTGGTCCGGCGCGGCTCCAAACAGGAAGCTGGAATTGAGGAACAGCCCGCCGGACAGGAAGACCCAGTAGCTGAACGCATTGAGCCGGGGGAACGCCACGTCGCGCGCGCCGATCTGCAGCGGGATGATGTAGTTGAAGAACATGGAACTGATCGGCATGATCCCGAGGAAGATCATGGTCGTGCCATGCATGGTGAACAGCTGGTTGAACGTGTCCGGTCCCACCAGGGTGTTGTCCGGCCGGGCCAGCTGCATCCGCATGATCAGGGCTTCGATGCCACCCATCAGGAAAAACAGGAACGCTGTCGCCCCGTACAGGATCCCGATGCGCTTGTGGTCGACCGTGGTGATCCAACTCCAGAGGCCGGTTTTCTCAGCGTGAGCGGGAGCCGCGTGCGCCCGTTGGCCGATTGCGGTAGTTGCCATAGTGCCCTGTTTATTTGTGAGCGCGGAGGTACGCCGCGAGCTGCTTCGCCTCGTCGGCGGTGACGCCCAGGTTGGGCATCAACACGCCCTGCTTGACGCCCTGCGGGTTCATGATCCAGTGGGCCAGGTTTTCGTCGGTGTTCTTGAGCCAGCCCGCGGCGATGTAGCTCCGGGCTCCCACGTTGGCCAGGTTGGGGCCAATGAGACCCTTGGGAGCCTCATACGCGTTGAGTGCGTGGCAGCCGACGCAACCCTTCGACAAGAACAGCTTCTCGCCGGCGGTCTGGGCCGCTGCCTCCGCCGGCGCGGGAGGACCCTGCTCCGGTTTTTGGCCCGGCTTCGGCGCCCCGGGTGGCGGTCCAGACGGCGCTGGCGGCCGCGCTTTCAGCGACTGCATGTGTTCCGCCCAAGCCTTGAACTCCTCGGGACGCTGCGCCACGATCCGGAAGGCCATCCGGCCGTGCTGAATACCGCAGAACTCGCCGCACTGCCCGGGATACTCGCCGGGCTGCTCCGCCTTGAACCACATCCGGGTTTCCCGGTTGGGAAAGACGTCGCGTTTTCCGCCGAAGCGGGCCGGCCAAAAGCTATGGACCACGTCTACGGTGCTCATATGGAAAGCCACCGTCTGCCCCACGGGGATGTGGAGCTCGTTCGCAGTGGTGACCTTGTAGTCCGGGTAGCGGAACTCCCACCACCACTGATGCCCGACCACTTCCACTCTGAAGGCGTTCTCGGACGGGATGGTGTTGGTCTCGAAGATGCCTTTGACGGTCGGCACCGCGATGGCCGCCAGAATCAGCGCCGGGATGACCGTCCAGATGATCTCGATGGTGGTGTTGCCGTGGATCTGCTGCGGCTCGGGGTCGCCCGGCTTCCCTCGAAAGCGGAAGATGGCGTAGAGCAACGCGCCCTCAACCAAGACAAAGACAGCGACCGCCCACTTGAAGGTCTCGGTCTGGATATCATCGCCGATTCTGCCGTAGTCCGAGAGGGGCCGGAGCGCCGTTTGGGGATAGTGGTCTGGGCTGCAGGCAGCGAGCATCAATGCGAGCAAACACAGCATGGGGACCAACCCGGCGAAGCGACGGGCAGCGGCGGTCCGAAAGTGCATTACGCGCCATCCTGTGAGCAAGGATCCAGACACACCTAGGGAGTAAGCCGCCCCACGTTACCAGATTCATAGTCCGAGGTCAAGGAAGTCTATGGCGGCGTGACCTTTAGTCGCGTCGTGAGGGCGAACTCACCTCGCCGGGGGCCGGCCTCAGTCGCAGGTCACAAGTCGCACGTCTCAGTCTCTCTCAGGCTCGCCATCCTGACCGTAGTGTGTAGTCACCCTCGACTCCTCGGGACTCCCCAGCGCTCCAAACGGCCGCCAAGGTCTCTGAGTCGCTGCGCCTCTCGGGATGTGGAGCGGAGCCGACCCGAGACCTGGGACTTGAGACTTCCGATTCAGACTGACCTAACGCCAGCACTGGCAATGGCTTACCCCAAGCATCTATTCTCCCTCCCTATCCCAATGGTATCTTTGTCCCGTCCGTTGGTACTGAAGCCTGGAGAGGCCGATCTCCAGGCCGAATCTTTTTTCGTCTGGCCACACCCATGATCCGTGATATGCAGGAGAAGCTGAGTCGAGAGATCGACCAGCTGACTCATGAGCTGAACGTCGTCCTCCCCCAGGCCATCCGCCACGCGGTCGAGTTGGGCGACCTCCGGGAAAATTCAGAATACAAGGCCGCCCTCGAGCGCCAGCAGTTCGTGCAGGCCCGTCTGGGACAGCTCCATCAGCGGCTCAATCAGCTCGGCCAGCTCGCCAACACCGAGGCCCCGACGGATCGCGTCGGACTGGGATCGCGAGTGACCGTGCTCGACTTGGAGACCCAGGAGACCGACATCTACACGGTGGTCCTGGCGGAGATGATGGACATCGATGAAGGCCACATCTCCCTCGCCTCTCCCCTCGGCCGCGCGCTGGCGAATGGCCGGGTCGGAGACGAGATCAGCCTGCGACTCCCCACCAAGGTCCGACATCTGAGGATTCTGGAACTGGTGACGGTGCACCAAGCGAATGGCAAGGCATCGGGGAACGGGAAGCGGTAAACCGCAAAAGGGAACGGTTAACGGCTGCTCCTGGTGACCCGTTTACCGTTCACCGTTCACTTTTCACTGTGGTGGTCATGGAATTTCCGAAGAAGCAGCTCCTCGTGGTTGGCGATCGGGTGCTCATCACTCCGGAGGACGGGGACGAGCGCACCCGCGTCGGGCTCTATCTCCCGCCCACCGCGATCGACTCCCAGCAGGTGCAAACCGGGTTGATTGTAGCGACCGGCCCTGGCACTGCCATCGCCGACCTGAGCAGCCTGGATGATGAGCCCTGGAAGGTCGAGGCCCAGGAAGGGAAGAGCCGGGGCATGCAGGCCAAGGTGGGCGACCACGCCATCTTCTTCCGCAAGGCGGCGGTGGAGATCACCTTCGAGGAGAAGAAGTACCTCGTGGTCCCACAGGCGGCGATTCTAGTCTTGGTGCGGGACGATCTTCCTATATAGGCGGTAAAGGCGGTAAGGGCGGTAAAGGCGGTAAGGGCGGTAAGGGCGGTAAGGGACATACGGCCGGCTCACTGCTCGCCTTTCACAACTCACTGCTCACTGCAGTTTGTGCTACTTCCTCTATCTCGCCACCCCACTCACGCTGAGTGAGGTGCGATCGATGCTGCCTCCTGGCATCACCGCTCACTCGGTGGGGCACGCGGAACAGACCGTCTTGCGGCCACTGAACCGGGGAGCCCAGACGGTTGTCCAGCTGCGAGTGGGGAGCTGCTCCTGCGACCTGATCCGGCCTCGGGACCCCGATTTCCGCATCGACGAGCGGCACTTGCGAACCCGCTACTCCAAGGCCGGCCTCCCCCGGGCCGAGATCGTTCGAGAGCTGGAGCGACACCGGCGGAGAACCACGGCGTTTCCGCCGGATGAAGGCTGGCCGGTCGCGCTTACCGCCTTTGTCTCCGAGCACGCGCGAAACGCCGGCCCGAGCCTTTACTATCTGCACTTCGCGCCCGGGCCACTCCATCCCACCCAGCCGCCGCGCTCCGCCCCGGTCAGCCTCATCCTCGCCCATGCCGACCATTGGCTGGTCGAAGGCCGGCCCACGATCGTCTTCCCATGAGCCATAGCTGTTAGCTGTTAGCTCTTCACCAGTTCAACCCGCCGGTTACTCTGCCGCCCCTCCGGCGTGTCATTAGACGCGACCGGCTTGGTCTGCCCCAGACCCTTGGCCTGGAGCCGCGAGCCGTCGATGCCGTAGCTGTCGATCAGGAACTGCCGCACGGCGGCGGCGCGCTTCTCACTCAGCGCCTGATTCGCGTCGGCCTGTCCGACGTTATCCGTGTGGCCTTCGATCGAGAGCTTGAGATCGGCGTGATCCTTGAGCATCGAGCCGATCTCCTTCAGGGTGGGCGTGGACTCAGGACGGATCCGATCGCTCCCCGTGTCGAAGTAGATCCCCTGGGTTGCGACCCTGCCCTTCTCGGTCAGGGCCTCGTAGAGTTTCTTGCCTCCGGCCGCTACTCGGAAATTGCCGAACAGGGTGGGCTTGCTCGCGTCCGCGTCGGTGTAGAAGAGGATTTTGTTGGAGCGGCCCAAATCGGCGTTGGGAACGTTCGCCACCCGGGTATCATCCAGATAGAGTTTCAGATACTTCCCGTCACCCATGATTCGCGCGCGGCGGATCTTGCTGGCGTTCTGGTCCGCCACCGCGGGTGCCCCGGTGGAAGAAATACCAGCGGGCTGGTTCCGAACCCCGGCCGAGCCGAGACCACCGAAGACGGCGTAGCGGTCGTCCTTGTCCTGGAAGTAGATCCAGACCTCGCCCCCGGAAGGAATGGTGTAGTCGAACTCCATCGTGAACCGATCCGGAAGGACTTCCGGAAGGACCAAATAAAACTTCGAGTCCTGGTTGGCGCGGAGGTACCTCGCGCCCTGCCACTCCACTATCTCCAGGCCCCCGGCCTTGAACTCCATCCGCTTCGGAAAATCCCCCACCTCGTCCGCCGAGAAATCTTCGCTGTAAAGGACCCGGTCGCCGGGCTTGAAATCGTAGTTGGCCCAAGCCCCCTCGCCCGGTTTGAGTGTGGCCGGAGCACCGGTCGCGGAGGCTGGAGCCGCGGCTGCTGTTGCAGCTGGGGGCGCGGCTGTGGGTGTCGCAGCCGGTGCGGCGGAGGCGCCTGCCGTCGGCGGAGCTGCCGGAGAGGTGGCCGCCTTCGTCGTGTCCGTGGCGGCCTTGGTCGTGTCCGTGCCGGACTTGGTGGCGGCATCGATCGCTTTGTCTTCTCCGTTGGTCGCCTTTTGAATCGCCTTGTCCTCCGCATTCCGCTTCAGGGCATCCTTAAGCCGCTTGCCGAATTGGGCATGGGCGGAAGTCGGGGTGCCGGCGACCGCGACCAGCGCCAGCACTAGCCCCAGGACAAACCCAATGGACCTACGTTTCGACATAGTGACCTCACGGATGAACCGCCCGCCCAACGCGACGGTAGGAGAGACTCGAATCAGATATGGTGCGAGAGTGCCCTGACGTTCCTGGTCAGAAGATGAGGACCGGGACATGAGCCCGCAAGCGATGCTGGAAGAACGCTTCATCGGGTCCGACAATCTCACCCTCTTTCGTCGAGCCTGGCGGCCGGACGGAGCGCCCCGAGGGGTACTGGTCAACCTCCATGGCCTGGGGGACCACTCCGGCCTGTACCCCATGGTGGGCGATTACTTTGTGCCCCGCGGCTTTGCGGTGCACGCTCCCGACCTGCGCGGCAATGGCCGGTCTCTGGGGCAGCGGGGCTACGTCCGCACCTGGGGCGAGTTTCGCGCGGACCTCGACCACTTTCTGGCCCTGGTGCGGAAGGAGGAGGGAGGTCTCCCCCTGTTCCTGATGGGGAACAGCCTCGGTGCGCTGGTGGTGCTGGACTACGCTCAACACCATCCGCAGGGACTCCGCGGGGTGATCGCCGTGGCGCCGCCATTGGGACGACTCGGAGTGCCCGCGCCGCTCCTGGTGCTGGGCGCGATGCTCTCCCGTGTCTGGCCCCGATTCTCGCTCCAGACTGGCATGGATCTCAGCGGGTTATCCCGCGATCCGGCGGTGATGGACCGGGTACTCGCCGACCCGTTGTTTCACCGGTGGGGGACCGCCCGGCTCTCCACCGAGGTGAGGGCCACCATCAAGCGCCTGAACGCCGAGGCCGCCGGCTTTCCTCTCCCTCTGCTCATCCTGCATGGCTCCGCCGATCGCATGGTGCCGCCAGACGGGAGTCGGGCTTACATCCAACGGGTAGGACATGCCGACAAACAGCTCCTGGAGTATCCCGGCGCCTACCACGGTCTTCTGGCCGACCTGAACGGGCCCGATGTGCTTCGGGACCTGGGGGGATGGATCGAGCGGCGAATGTGATGCGGGCTCTCGCGGGATCGCGGCCAAAGCACTACTGTGGTGCCGTGATGTCGCCCTTTCTGCGCGCTCTGCGGTTGCGGTGTCCCCACTGTGGCGGCGGACCGATCTTCGTCACCTGGTCCCGACTGCTCCCCAATTGTCCGGTTTGTGGCCTGGGACTGGAGCGAGGGGAGGAGGGCTACTGGCTGGGAGCGTATTTCTTCAACCTGATGGCGGTGGAAACCGTCTTCAGCGTGTGGGTCGTCGCCTTTCTGATGTGGACCTGGCCGTCACCTCCCTGGCAGCTCTTTCAGATTACGACCATCGTGCTCATGGTGGTCTTTCCCTTCCTCTTCTTTCCTTTCTCCAAGACTCTCTTCCTGGCCTTCGATCTCCTGGTGCGGCCGGCAAACGAGGAGGACTTTGTCGTGCCCCACGAGGAGTCCCCGCGCCTGAAGCGTAGCCGGCCCAAATAGGAGGGCGCCCGGTCAACGGCGGCGAAGCCTTTAGAAGCGGTAGCCGATCCCGACCTGCACGCTCCGCCCAGCTCCGGGGGTGAAATTGAGCTCGGTGATCCCCGAGGGCTCACCCTTGAGCCTCGAGGTGGTGGCGAACTGGGCCTCGTTCCATTGGGCATCGAGCAGGTTGTCGATCGCCAAGGTCAGATCCAGGGCGCCGACCGGGCACGACGCAAAAGTCTCAACCAGAGTGTAGCCCCGTGCGCGCACCTCGTTCGCCTCGTCTGCGGGGCGGCCGCCGACATGCCGGTACCTCAGACCTCCGCTCACCGGCCCCACGTCCCGGACTGTCAGCCCACCGGTTGAGGTGAAGGTCGGGGCCAGCGGGACGAAGTTGGCGCCTCTCGGGTCATCGCCGAACCGCCCCCGGGACAGGTTGAGATCTGCGTCGGCCCAGAGCCAGGGAGCCAGTTGCACCCGCCCCTCGAAGTCGATGCCCAGCCGGCGAGTCCGTCCGCTGGCCTCGGTGGTCCCTTCGTCCCCCACCCAGATCAGCTCGCTCTGGAGGTCAATGCCCCAGAGGGAGGCAGCCATACTGCCACCGCGCCATACGTATCGCGTTCCTAACTCCGCAGCGACTGCCCGGGGAAGCACCTGGTCGCCAGGGCCCGAGAGCATCACGTCCCGCGCGTCGTTGGAGTGAAACCCGAAGCCGGCATTGGCGAACAGCGTGGTCGAGGGGGTGACCTGAAAAGCCACGTTGGCCTTGGGACTGAGCACCGCGGTCGCTCGGGCTCCGGCAGGCCGGGTTGCGTTCACCGCGGCGGCGCTGCTCAACCGGTCCGCGACCTCGAAATGAAACAGGTCGCCTCGCAACCCCAGCTGCAGTCGGAGACGGGAGTCGAGCCGGAGCTCCTGCCTGATCCAGACCGAGCCCTGCTGTTGTCTCACCCAGGAGCGAGTGAGCGGTTCGAGTGGCGTCCGCGCGACGACATGATTGAGCTCGACATCGGCAAAGTCCGCCCGGCCACCGATGCCGATGCTCGTCTTCCCGGGAAGCCCCACGATCCGCGAGGGAGTGGCGAAGCTCCCGTTCAGCCCGACCACATACCGATCGCGATCGCGCTGCTCGATCTCGTCCCCGTTGACGCTGTCCACCAGGAAGAAGGTGAAATTGGACCACAGCTGGAAATTGTAGTTCACGACATAGACCCGGATGTCCCAGGTCCGTTCGGCCGCCCCACGCGAGCGCAGGCCGAGGCTCAGGTCATACCGGTGGGTGTTGCCGCCCTCGCTGGGATCGAGGGACCCGAAACGCGGAATCACTCCCCTCGCGACAGCCCGGCTGGGGATCTCCCCCGAGGCGTTCCATCGGGACTCGAATCCCGACGCCGAGGTGACCAGCTCCGCGTCTCGGCCGACTGGAGCCGTGAACTTGGCGAACCCGTTGACGCGGGAATAACCCTGCGGATCCACGAACGGCCCATCGGTGTAGTGGGCGGAGAGGGCCGCGAATCCGCCGGGATGCCCGATGCCGCCGCCGAATGGTACCATCGCGAGACCATGCAGGGTGTTGAAGCTGCCGCCCCGACCGGCAACCACCGGGCCGGTGATCCGATCTTTGGTCTTGAAGCTGACCGCGCCAGCTGTGGCGAAGTCACCATCCTGAGCATCGTAGGGTCCTTTCCGGACCTCTCCGATTTCTACCACCTCAGGCATGAGAAAGTGGAGATCGGCGTAGCCCTGACCGTGGGCGTGGCTCACCAGGTTGACCGGGGTCCCGTCTACCGAGATTGCGACGTCGGTGCCGTGGTCCGCGTCGAATCCGCGAAGGAAGATCTGCTCCGCTTTTCCCCCGCCGGCGTGCTGGGCGATAACCAGGCCCGGCGCGAGGCGAAGCAGCTCCTGCGAGGTCTCGCGCGGGCGGAGGGCAATATCGAATTCACGGATCGCCCGGGAGGACGCGGCCGAATAGACCGGCTCCGCGGCCACGGTGATGGGGTCGAGAGTCAATGGAGCCGGCCTCAGGCGGATGCTCACCGTGTCTTGACCGGCGACGGTGACGGTCTCCGGCGCAAAGCCGATGCGAACGGCGAGGAGCCGGCTCACCGTCGGTGGCAGCCGCAGCGTGAACTCGCCGCTGGTCCCGCTGCTCACCGTCGCTCCCGCGACGTCCAGCGGGCTGACCAGAGCCTCCGCTACCGGAGCCGAGTCGGTCTGGCTGAGAACCTGGCCGTGGATGACCCGCGGCTGCTGTGCCGGAAGCTGTTCCGGCCGGCTCAGCGAAGCGAGAGCCAGCAGGAGGATCGGACTCAGGGATCGGACTTTGGACTGGACCATGGGGGAGCCTGGTGAGCCGGAGACGCCATGGTTACGCGCGCCGGCGCCGATCGGATCTACTCTTTATTCCAGCTCATAGGGCGACTCAGGGGCATCGTCCTCCGCCGACTCGAGCAGCATCGTCTCCAGGTCCAGGTCGCGCAGCACTCGCCGCATGACATCGTCGCCGATCACGTCCTCGTCACGCAGCCCCACGATGGCCTTCCGTTCGTCCTCGATCATCGCCATCCGGAGCCGGCGGTAGTTCAGCGCCAAACGCTCCGCCCGAACGCCGTCGATGCCCGCGAGCCTGGCGTGCTCCGCATCGCTCTCGCCGTGCCTCTCGCGGTCCCGGGCCGCCCAGCGCTGGACCCCGCGCCGGTACTTCTCCTCGAGATATCGGGCCGTGCCCCGATCGACCCCGTCCCGGCTGGCCTCGGTCCGCAGCCGCCGGAGGCCCGCCTCAGCCACCACTCGCCGGGCATGGGCCTCCTCGGTGTCGGCCTCGCCGCCTTCGGTCAGCTTCCACCGTCGGAGCAGTGGAGCCAGGGTGAATCCCTGCGCCACGAGGGTGGCGAGGATCACTCCGAAGGTCAAGAAGATGATCAATTCCCGCGCGGGGAAGGGCTGTCCTGCCGCCGTACTCACCGGCAGGGCCAGGGCGATGACCAGCGAGTCGCCTCCACGCAGTCCGGCCCAGCTCAGGAACGCCGCCTGGCGCCAACCGAAGGCGAGCAACGCATCGGTACGGTGCCGGCGGAGGAACCGCAGCAGGGAGACGGCAGCAAAGGTGTAGAGGACTCGGACCATGATGACGGCGAGTGCGATCAGCGAGGCGTAGGCCAGTAAGCGCTGCAATGAATGGGTCCGGAGGGCGTGAATGACGGACGGCAACTCCAGACCGACCAGAATAAAGATCAGGCTCTCCAGAATGAACTGGACCATCAGCCACATGGATTCCGCCTGAACCCGGGTGGCCGCATGGACAATTCTGGGACCCTGGCGTCCGAGGTAGAGTCCCACGGCCACCACCGCCAGCACGCTGGAGAGCCCCAGCCACTCGGCGGGGAGATAGGCAAAGAACGGAGTGAGCAGGGAGATGGTGTTCTCGACGATGGGGAATCGTTCTATCCGGCGCCGGACCTGGGCGATCAGCCAGCCCACTCCTAATCCCACCAGGACGCCGCCGAGTCCGGTCAGGAGAAAGCGGAAAGCCGCATGTCCCGGCGAGAACGATCCGGTGACCGCGGCCGCGACCGCGATGCGGTAGGCCACCAGCGCGGTGGCGTCGTTCACCAGGCCTTCGCCCTCCAGGATGGTGACCAGCGATCGCCGGGCGTTCAGCGTTCGGAGGACGGCCACCGCCGCGACGGGATCTGGCGGCGAGACGATGGCGCCCAAGGCGAACGCGGCCGGCCAGGTGAACTCGGCCGAGATCGCGTGGGCGACGAGGGCCACGGCGACTATCGTCAGGAGCACGACGACCGTCCCGTAGCGGGCGATGGGGCCGAAATAGGCGCGAAAGTCCCGCAGCGAGGTGGTGAGGGATGCCCAGTACAGCAGCGGTGGGACAAAGACCAGAAACAGGGTCTCGGGATCGAGCTCGGGCCGCGGGAGGCCCGGGACGAAGACCAGCGCCAGCCCTGCGAGGACCAGCAGCACTGGATGCGGTACCCCGAGACGGCGGCCCGCGACTCGGAGCGCGGCGGACACCGCCAGGAGCACAACGATCAGCTCGATGCTGCGCATGGAGGAAAGGTAGCCTTGAGACTTGCCACTTTCGGTGCAGATTCGAGGACCTCATGGCAATGACCCGCACCCGGGACACCGAGCGCCACACGGTCGTGGGCGGCAGCGCGACGCTCTATCGGCTGTACGACGTGGGCTACGAGATCGATCTGCCCCGCGCCGCCGAGCTGCTTCCGTTGCCCTCGCCGCCCCGATCGCGCCCACGACGGGCTGAGGCCGCAGCACTGGTCACGCCCAAGCCTCCGCTGACGGTGGAACTCGGATCGCGCACGATCGAAGTCGACGGGTCTCCTCTCGAATCCCAAGTGTCGGCGGCGATCTTCGACTTCGGGGTGGTCTCCCTGCGGCTCCGCCTCTGTGCCCGCCCCGAGCTTTCCTGGAGTGACTTCGTTCACTTTGGCGCATCGCTCCAGGGTGGGCTGGCCCTCCGGTCCATCTGCGATCCCGAGATCCGCGGCCTGCTGCAGGCGCTCGCGCCCGCGGTGCAGCGCCAGGCGGTCGCGCCGGTAACAGAGGATTACATGGTCTTCCGCCTCGCCACCCTGCGAGGCGCCGAGGGTGAGCCGTTCATTCCACCTCGGCTGTCGAGCGATGCGCTGGCGGGGCTGCTGCTCAACGAGGCGCGGGAGCTCTCCGGTCCGGCCAAGCGGGAGCTCCTGCCCCATCGCTTTGCCTACACCACCCTGGACTATGCCGCCCTCACCTGGGAGAGCGCGTTGGTGATCGAGCCCGATGGGGAGGACCAGGATGTGGAGTACGTCCTGGAGTTCGCCAACGCCCAACTGCTCGAGCTGCGGGTGTTCGACGCCGTGCTCGATGCCGAGCTTCCGCGAATGTACGACCGGATCGCGGAGGTGCGGCGCAAGCCGTATGCCCTGTTCCGTCCCTATCGCTCTCTCCTGAACCAGCTGCAGACCCTGGTGGCCGACACCACGGAAATCGTGGAACGGGTCGAGAACGCGCTCAAGGTCACCGACGATGTCTATCTGGCCCGGGTGTACTCGGCCGCACTGCAGATCTTTCGTGGCGACGCCTGGCGTCGGGGGATCGACCGAAAGCTCGACATCATCCGGGATACCTACACCATGCTCAACGCGGAATCCCAGGCCGCCCGTGGAGAAGTGATGGAATTCGCGATCCTCCTGCTGATTCTCGGGGAGATCCTGCTGACAATCTTCGGAAGACACTAGAGATTTCAATGCCTCGTATTGCTCGCCTGTTGTCCCTGAGCTTCACGATTGCCACCGCGGTCCCTGCCGCCGTCCCCGCGCAGTCCCCCGACACCACATTGGGCAGTGTCTTCGAGCGCCGCGAGGTCATGATTCCCATGCGGGACGGCATGAGGCTCTTCACGGTCATTTTGACGCCCCGCGGTCGCTCCGATTCGCTTCCCATCATCATGTCGCGCACGCCCTACGGGACCAGTGGGTGGGGAGGGACCTACGGCATGCTGAAGGGTTTCAAGGAGCTCATCGCCGACGGCTACGTCTTCGTGTTTCAGGATATCCGGGGGCGGTTCAAATCCGAGGGCACCTTCGTCATGAATCACCCGCCCCGAGACCCGCATGATCCCAAGGCTACCGACGAGAGCACGGACACGTACGACTCCATCGACTGGCTGGTCAAGAACGTTCCTCGGAACAACGGACGGGTGGGCATACTCGGCATCTCCTATCCGGGTTGGACGGCCGCGGTTGCCGGGGTAGAGCCCCATCCGGCGCTCAAGGCAGCGTCACCTCAGGCACCCATGGGCGATACCTGGATGGGAGACGATTTCTTCCATCAGGGCGCGTTTCGGCAGACCTATGGCCTGGAGTACGCCTGGTCCATGGAGGCGAGCTCCGACATGACCATCGAGCCCTCGCCGGGGCGCTACGACACCTACGACTGGTATCTGTCGTATCCCACATTGTCGGCCCTCGCGGCCAGCGTGGGTGCGACACACTGGCCCACCTGGAATCTCTTTGTCGCTCACCCCGCCTACGACAGCATCTGGCAACGGCGCGCGCTGCCGCACTACCTGCGACAGCCCCGAGTTCCCACCTTGACTGTGGGCGGATGGTGGGACCAGGAAGACGAATACGGCCCGCTCGCGAGCTACACCGCGATGGAGCCGCGCGACTCGGCGGGCCAGAGCGAGCTGGTGATGGGCCCGTGGAACCACGGGCAATGGTTTCAGGGTGCGGGCGATTCCCTGGGGAACATTCATTTCGGCAGCGCGACCGGTGACGAATACCGCGCCCGCATTCAGGCACCCTGGTTCGCGCACTGGCTCAAGGGGAAACCCGACCCCGATCTGGCCGAGGCGACGGTCTACGACGCCGGAGCCAATCAGTGGCGCAGCTTCGATCGCTGGCCACCCCGGAATGCGGTCCATCGGAACCTGTACCTTGGACCGCACGGGCAGCTCACCTTCGAGGCCCCGCAAGGCTCAGCCGGATGCGACACCTATCGCTCGGATCCGGCGCATCCGATTCCCTATCGGCCACGGCCGATCGAGTGGACCTACGATCCGCGGGGCTCGCGCTGGAATCGCTGGATGACCGAGGATCAGCGCTTCATCAGCGATCGTGCCGATGTGCTGTCCTGGCAGACGAAGCCACTGCAGGAGGAGGTGCAACTGGCGGGGCCCATCGTGGCCAACCTTTTCGCTTCGACCACCGGGACCGACGCCGACTGGGTGGTCAAGCTGATTGACGTCTATCCCGACTCCGTCCCCGAGCGGCCGGCGATGGGGGGCTACCAACTCATGGTCGCGGGCGACATCCTCCGCGGCCGGTATCGCCATAGCTTCTCCAAGCCCGAGCCCATTCCGGCGAATGCGGTGCAGGCGTACACGGTGGACCTGCACGGGCAAGCCTATCGATTCAAGCGGGGACACCGGATCATGGTCCAGGTGCAGAGCACCTGGTTTCCACTCTACGATCGGAATCCCCAGACCTTCGTCCCCAACATCTTCAAGGCCACCGCGGCGAGCTATCGAGCTCAGACCCATCGAATCTGGCGGACCACACGGTACCCATCGCACGTCGATGTGATGGTGCTGCCCGGGAGCGGCTGAGAAGGAGCTCCCTCGCCTTCAGTGCTCGCTGCAATTCTCTGCGCAGTAAGTGAATGCCTTTGTGCGCTGTACGATTGAAGTACACTTGACAGATTTGAGCTCTTTTGTATCGTGGAAACCATCGCGAGCTCATGATGACGAGATGGCGCCACCCTGGCGACCATTCCTTCGCGATCTGCTACACTCGCAGCCACATCCCCATATCCCTGAGTATCGGCCTCCTGTGAGGCCGCTTCGCCACTAGCGATAGCGGGCGCTGGACCGAAGTCTGCCCGCGGCAGGCGTCCTCCAGATCTCCGAGAGCTTGCTCGGACGAGGCGTGGCCACCGGTATGCGGTTGTGCTTCGGCCGATGATCTGAACCCTTCGGTGCGGCCGTCAGTGCGCATCGTACCCTGGTCGTGTAACCCAGTTGCCGACGGCTGCCGCAGGCTTGCTCGCGGCTCCCCATCTGCCCCTCAGCGACAGGAGCGCCTATGTCGCGAATAGCATTCGTTGCTGCATTGCTCTGGGTGGTTGCCTGCACGACCGACGATCCCGGTGTGACCGACCCGGGACCGCCTGCCCTGTCGCCGGTCAACAGCGCGAGCGAGATGGAGCTGAGCGCCGATCGCGGGCGATTCAATTCCGCGCACACCGCGCTCTCGGGCGGTGCCACCACGGTCTTCGATCAGTCGGCCCAGGCATTCGGTCTGGCCGCGCCCAATCTGACCGGAGAAAACGCGGAGCATCATGAGGAAGGAGACGAGGCGTTCGAGCAGCCGTTCGTGAGCACCCCGGGCCTCTCGAACTCGGGATTGGGCCCGGTCTTCGACAACGTCTCTTGCGAGATGTGTCACGTCGGGGACGGCCGCGGGCGCCCGCCGCTTCCCTTGGGCTCCGCGTTCAGCCTGGCGTTGCCCTTCAACACCTTGTTGTTCCGGGCCAGCATTCCAGGCTTCGGTCCCCACGGCGGCCCCAAGCCGGTGCCGGGCTTCGGAGGCCAGCTCCAACTCCAGGCGGTGCAGAACTACACGGCGGAGATCACGGCCGCCGTCCGGTACGTGAGCACGGTCGGCACCTTCTCGGATGGCAGTCAGTACGAGCTCATGAAGCCGCAATACGACCTCAGGGGCAGCTACGCTCGGCTGCCGTTCCGCCTGCTCTTCTCGCCTAGGGTGGCGCCGGTCGTGTTTGGTCTGGGCCTGCTGGAGGCAGTGCCGGCCTACAGCATCCTCGCCGCAGCGGACCCCAGAGATCGAAACCACGATGGGGTCTCCGGCCGAGCCAACGTGGTGTGGGACGAGGTCGGGCAACGCTACCGGCTGGGCCGGTTCGGTTGGAAGGCCAACGTCCCCAATCTGGTCCAGCAGACGGCCGGCGCGTACAACGGGGACATGGGGATCACCTCATCGCTCTTCCCCAAGGAGTCGTGCGACGGGAGGCCCGGCTGCGATTCCAATCACCCCGCGGAGGTGGACGACGAGACCGTCCAGAACGTTGCGCTGTACACTCGCACGCTGGGCGTGCCCGCGCGTCGCAATCTCGACGATCCCAAGGCCAGCAAAGGCGAGCAGCTGTTCTATGCCGCCGGCTGCGCCAGCTGTCATACGCCGACGCTCCGCACCGGAACCTTCCCCGGGCTGCCGGAAATCTCTAATCAGGTGATTCACCCCTACACCGATCTCTTGGTCCACGACATGGGCCCGGGTCTGGCCGACGGCCGGCCCGATTTCCAGGCGTCGGGCTCCGAGTGGCGCACAACGCCTCTCTGGGGCATCGGACTGGTTCAGTCCGTGAACCAGCACAGCAATTTCCTCCATGACGGACGCGCTCGGTCCCTGCTCGAGGCAGTCCTCTGGCATGGAGGGGAGGCGAAGTCCGCCCAGCGCCGAGTGCTCCGGATGTCAGCCGAGGAGCGGGACGCGTTGGTCGCGTTTCTGCAGTCGTTGTAGGGAATCTTCAAGCCATGAGCTATAAGCTACTCATACCGACTCGACCCTTCGGTGTCCTCACCGGAGGGTCGAACATGTCCGGGAAGTCAGAGCTGATAGCTGATAGCTGATAGCTGATAGCTGATAGCTTCCTACCGACTCGCCGCTGCTGCGGCTTGCTCCTCGCCTGGCAGCGGCATGTCGTCTACCGGAAGGAACGTGTTGCTCGCCGGATCGAACAGCTCCGCGCTCGCGAGCACGTCGCCGGTATCGTCCTGACCGCCGCCAATGAGCACCGTGCCGTCGCCCAGCACCACCGCAAAGTGGAGCATGCGCGGTGTGCTCATGTTCCCGATGACGGTGAACTCATTGGTTGCAGGGTCGAAGATCTCGGCGACTGCGGTCGGCTGAATGGTCCCGGCGTCTCCGCCCACTACCAGCACTCGTCCATCCTGAAGCTTGACAGCGCGGTGACCCAGTCCATGCACCGAATTCATATCAGCGATGGCAGTGAAGCTGCCGCTCGCGGCGTCAAACACCTCTGCGCTCTTCAAGCCGTTGCCGCCGAGGACCAGAATCCGCCCGTCGTCGAGGGCAATCGCACTGTGATTGAATCGCTTCGTGGTCATGTCGCCGGTCGGGCTGAAGGTGCCGCTGGCCGGATCGAAGATCTCGGCGCTGGCCACATCGGTCGTCGCCGGACCCGCTCCCACCGGCACCAGTCCTCCGGTGATCAGAACCCGCCCGTCGGGCAGCGCTGCGGCTGCATGACGACTCCGTGCCTCGCCCATCGATCCCGTCAGGGCAAACGTGTGGCTGGCCTCGATAAAGATCTCGGCTGAGCTCAGGGTGACGTCGCCATCGATGCCGCCCGCGATCAGAGCCCGGGAGCCCGGGAGCGGCGTAATCGTGTGGTAGATCCGACCGGCAGCCATCTGCAGTGAGGTGACCTGGTTGGTCTCCGGGTCGATCAATGCCGCCGCGGAAGAGGCAGCCGAGCTGCTGCTGCTCGCGTAACCTCCGGCCAACAGCACACTGCTGGTGTGACTCCCACCCTCGAATGCAATCCCCACTCCTGTGGATGGCACCGGCGGGGAGACCTCGATCGTCAGCCAGTACCCGAGCCCACTCGACACTCTCCAGTATCCGAACACCTTGCCGACGGGTCCCTTGCCACCCGGGCCCAGGTAGGCTCCATACGGCTCCACCGAGACCTCGCTGACCGTGATCGAGGCCGCGCCGCTTTTCCCTTCACTGGTGGCCGTGATGATCGCGGCACCTTCCGAGATACCGGTCACGAGACCGCTCGCATCGACCGTCGCCCGATCGAGAGCGTTACTGGACCATGTTACGGTCCGTCCGCTGAGCTGGTTGCCATCGGCATCTTCCAGCGTGGCGGTAAGCTGCAGCGTCGAGTCGATCTCGACCGTCGCCGGATTTGGGGTCACCGTCACCGTGGCGACCGGCGGTCTGGAATCGGTGGACCCTCCGCCGCAACCCTGAGCCACGGCCAGACACAGCAAACCCACAACACCGCTCAGCGGGCGAGGCAAAGCCTCAAGACGATGCCGGATCATGGTGGCTGTCTCCGTACCGCTCCCTCAAAGGGACGGCATACGCAACGGAAGTTGTCGAGAGTGGCAGTGGAGGTTATACCCCGATTTCAGCAGCCCGCAAGGCAGTCCGCAGGACAGTTGCTCGAACGGCCGGCTGTCACGTAGGATCGGGGAATCCGCCTCGGGAGGCTCCGTGGTCGCGTCATCACGCAGAAGGCGCCTGCACCTGGTGGCCTGCTGCGCGTCTGCTCTGGCGATAGGGTTGGCTGGATGTCGAGGTGAGGTCAAGCGCCGCGCTTCCGGAGAGGAAGCTCCGGCTGATCTCGTTCTCCGCGGAGGCGCGGTGTACCCGGTGGACGCGGCTCGGAGCTGGGCCAGCGCCGTCGCGGTTCGCGAGGGACGCATCGTGTATGTCGGAACTGACAGTTTGCCCTTGGGCTTGGTGGGCCCCAGAACCGAGATGGTCGAGCTGGCCGGGCAAATGGTGCTCCCCGGCTTCCAGGACGCGCACGTGCACCCGGTCGATTCCGGAGTGGATCTGGGCGAGTGCAAGCTGGACGACCTGACCACACCGTCCGAGATCGCTGATACCATCCGTGCCTATGCCGCACGACATCCCGCACTGCCGTGGGTCCGCGGCGCAGGCTGGCAGCTCCCCGTTTTTCCCGGCGCCAATCCCTCGAAGAGCCTGCTGGACCAGGTGGTCCCGGATCGCCCGGCGTTCTTCTATGCCGCCGATGGTCATTCGGCGTGGGTCAACTCGAAGGCCCTGGAGCTGGCGAAGATCACCCGGGATACGCCCGACCCGCCGAACGGACGGATCGAGCGCGACCCTCACACCCGTGAGCCGAGCGGCACGCTGCGTGAGGAGGCCGCGGAGCTGCTCGAGGAGCTGCTGCCGGAGAGGACTGACGCCGAGCTGACCGCAGGGCTGGAACGGGCGGAGCGGGAGGCCAACCGATTCGGCATCACCACGGTATTCGAGGCCGACGCCCGTGAGCCCGAGCTCAGGACCTACGCCGCCGCGGACCGGGACGGCAGGCTCACGTTCCGGGTTGTTGCTGCGTCCCACGCGGGCGAAGCGGGCGGCGACAGCGTCATCGCTCGGCTGCAGGACTGGCGCAGGCGGTACTCGACTCCGAAGGTCCATCCCATCGCCGCCAAGATCTTCGCCGACGGGGCGATCGAAGCCCGAACGGCCGCCCTGCTCGCCCCCTACCTCGACCGTCGCGGCGACAGCGGCTCGGCCAACTACGATGCCACCACACTTACCCGTCAGATCGTGGACCTGGACCACGCCGGATTTCAGATCCACGTGCACGCGATCGGCGATCGCGCCATCCGAATGACGTTGGACGCCCTGGAGCAGGCGCGGAGAACCAACGGCATTCACGATGCCCGCCCCGCCATCGCTCACCTCGAGCTGATCGATCCCTCCGACATACCTCGGTTCCGCAGGCTGGGGGTCATCGCCAACTTCCAGCCGCTCTGGGCCAACGGCGACGAGTATCTCACGAAGCTCACGGAACCTGCCCTGGGGCCGGCTCGGTCGCGCTGGCTCTACCCGATTGCCAGCGTTGTCCGCACCGGGGCGATCGTAGCAGCGGGGAGCGACTGGTCGGTTTCCTCCCTCAATCCCCTGGACGCGATTGAGATGGGCATCACCCATCATGGGCCGGATTCACCTGGGCAGAAGCCCTGGCACCCGGAGGAGCGAGTGGATCTGGCGACCATGATCGCGATGTACACCATCAATGCCGCCTACGCCAACCGCCTGGAGCGGGAGACCGGCTCGATCGAGGTCGGCAAGCTGGCCGACCTGGTGATCCTGGACCGGAATCTCTTTGCGATCCCGCCGGAGCAGATCCACGATGCGCAGGTGGTGCGCACGCTGTTGGAGGGGAAGACAGTGTATGGGAGACGCTGAAAAAGCTATCAGCTAACAGCTAACAGCTAACAGCTATCAGCTAACAGCTAACAGCTAACAGCTGAGGACGCGGGGTCCGGCGTTCACTCACGAGAAGGAGTCCGCTTGCCGCAGGGATAAGCTGATAGCTGATAGCTGATAGCTGTTAGCTGTTAGCTGTTAGTGCTAATTCGCAGCGATTCGCCGAAGTCCAGGACCTGGAACCACGAGCTGGGGATCTCCTCCGCCTGAAGCGCCTTGTCCAAGGCCTTGACCGGCTCCGAGATGCCTTCGGTCGTGAGTTGAAAGGTGCCGAAGTGCATCCCGATGCTGTGGGTCGCGCCCAGATCCAGATGCGCCTGCACCGCCTCCGCCGGGTTCATGTGGACATCCTTCATGAACCAGCGCGGCTCGTAAGCGCCGATCGGCAACAGGGCCAGGTCGATGGGAGCGAAGCGCCGGCCGATCTCCTTGAAGTGACCCGCATACCCGCTGTCGCCGGCAAAGAAGATCCTCCGACCTCCGGTCTCGATGATGAAGCCTCCCCACAGCGCGCGATTCCGGTCGCCCGGACCCCGGGCCGAAAAGTGCTGGGCCGGCACCAGCGTGATATGGGGTGAAGCCGGTGCCGCTTGCTGCCACCAGTCCAGTTCTTCGGGCCGCTGCACACCGGCAGACCGGACCAGCCCGGCGTTCCCCAAGGGCGTGATCAGTCGGGGACCGAAGCGGCGGTGCAAGGCGCGGAGCGTGGGCAGGTCGCAATGGTCGTAGTGGTTGTGGCTCAAGAGCACCAGGTCGATCTGGGGCAAGTCGTCGAACCCGACACCCGGTGCCGCCACCCGCCGAGGGCCGGCAAAGCGCCACGGACTGGCGCGCTCGGAATACATCGGGTCGGTCAGCAGATTGCCGGTGCCGGTTTGGATCAGAAACGTGGCGTGCCCAATGAAGGTGAGGATCACCTCGTCGGCGCCGGACGGCTGCGGGGGGCGGCGCGGCTGGACCGGGACTCGTCTGGGCCAGCGTGCTCGCTTCGTGAGAAACAGTCGGGGCAATTGCCAGAAGGATTGCCCGTTGGCCCCGCTGGGATTGAAGAAGTGCCGGCCGTCGAAGTGGTCCGAGATGAGTGGCACGGGGGGTAAGCTCACAGAGCCCAAACCTCGGACTCGGTCGGTTGGTTCCAGCCGAAGCAGTCAGACATTCGAGCTCAGCTTCGCAGGGTATTGCGGTGCTAGGGCGACCTGGTATCTTCAGGCTACAATCGATAGCCGTGGCGATTTGACGCTGCTTGCGGCCACGTTAAACAATCAGCTAAAGGGCGATGGCCCCAGTGCGTCGCGCTGGGGTTTTCGTTTCCTTCCCATGGGAAAGAATAGCCTGCCCAACTGCCTCACCGTGCTGGTCATCGATGACGACCCGCGGTGCCGAGCATCCATCGCAAAGACTCTGCAGGACCAGGGATGCGAGATCGTAGAGGCCAGCGATGGATTCCAGGGCATCAGCGTCCTGAGCCGCCGCGGCCGAGAGCTCGATTTCCTCGTCGTGGACACCGAGATGCCTGGGGTCCATGGCTGGGAGGTGATCCGGTTCGCCAGTCGCGTGGCCCCGAGGCTCCGGGTTCTGCGGTTGGGACGGCTGGATGATCTGGTGCCTGCCGTGGAGTATCGCGGCTTTCAGGGGTTACCGGTCTTGGAGAAGCCGTTTTCTCCATCCGAGCTTCGGACGCAGGTGCGGATCAAGCCTGGATTCCGGAGACGGCAGCGCCATGTCGCAGCTGCCCTCGAAGGCTATTCTTGACGCCCTCCAGCTTCGGCATATATTCGGTAGTGTGATGCCGAACAAAACCCGAAGCTACGGGGGTCAGCATGTCGTCACCCCAGTCCCGACCCACGCCGCCTACCGGCCGTCCCGCGGCTTCGCCGCCGTACAACTCCACCGCTTCTTCTATTAAGAGAGTCTGCCCCGAGTGCGCCGGTCCGCTGGTGCCCTCATCGGGCTGCCTCACCTGTGCCCAATGCGGTTGGGGTAAGTGCGGATGACGCCGGCTGCCGGCCACCCACCCGCATGGGCAGTCCTAGATGAGCGTCGCCGGGGGACTCGCTTCCTGACGCTGCCGGTCCGCTCGGTGCTCAACTCACCGGCCAGTACCCATATGGGGTTCTGGTCCATCAATCCCTATGTCGGCTGCGAGTTCGGCTGCACCTACTGCTATGCCCGGGATACCCATCGGTATGTGGTGGAGCGGGCGGGCGGGGGCGGTAAGGGCGGTAAAGACGGTAAGGGCGGGAAAGGCGGAAACGTTGTTGTAGAGCGGAGCGAAGCACGGGCTAACCAGCAAACCGAGCTGGTCGCCCTCCAATCCTTACCGTCCTCACCGCCCTTACCGCCCTTACCGCCCTTACCACCGGACGTCATCAGCGACATCGCCGGCATCGCCCCCGAGGACGCCTTCGAGCGCCGCATCCTGGTCAAGACCGAGGTAGCCGAGGTTCTCACGCGCACCCTCAACCCCGCCCGCCTGGGCGATACCTCCCTCGTTATCGGGACCGCGACCGATCCCTATCAACCCGCCGAGCGGCGCTTCCGGCTCACTCGGCAGATCCTCGAGGTGCTGCTGCGCTATCGCGGGCTCTCGATCGAAGTCATCACCAAGTCGCCCTTGATCACCCGTGACCTCACCCTGCTGCAGCAGCTGAGCCAGCGGCACGAGGTGAGCATCAACATCTCCCTCGTTACGCTCGATGCCCGCCTGGCCAGGCGGCTCGAGCTCCGTTCCCCGGTTCCAGCCGCGCGCATCCGGGCGCTCCGTCGGCTGACCCAGGGCGGCGTCCACGCCGGCCTGCTGATCGCGCCGATCGTTCCCGGCATCACCGACAGTCGCGCAGGATTGGGGCGGCTCATGGCTGCAGCGAAGGAGGCGGGCGCCCGCTACGTGGTCGGGTCGGCGCTCCGACTCGGTCCGGCAGCGCGGCACCGCTTCCTTCCTCATCTAATCCGCGAGTTCCCCGAGCTGGCTGAGCGCTATGAGCGGCACTACGGAAAGAGCGAAGCCGTGAGCGCCGACTATCAGGAGGCACTCACCCGGCGCCTGCGCCGGCTCCAGCACGAGCATGGGTTCCCAGCCGATGAGATCGGGAGGCGGCGCCGGCAGCAGCCCGAGGGCCGGGCCCCGCGCTCTCCCGTAGTCGAAGAGCAGCCGACCCTGCTGTAACCTGTCACTGCTCACTGCTTCTGTGCCTCGCTCCGTCCTCTTCATCGATCCGCCGGCCTTCTGCACCACGGTCGAGGAGCTGGTAGCGCCCGGGCTGCGCCATCGGCCTATCGCAGTGGCACCGCCCGGTGCCGATCGGGCGACCGTCCTGGCCCTCTCTTCCGAGGCGCGGCTAGGGGGAATCGAACGGGGCATGCCGGTGCGGCGGGCGCAGAAGCTCTGTCCCGATTTGGTGCTGTTGCCGCCCAACCCACGGCTCTACGCCCGGGCCTCGCAGGCCCTGCACGAGATCCTCCGGATCTACGCGCCGATCATCGAGCCGCACGGCTATGGCCACGCCTTCCTCGATCTCACCGGTACCGGGCGGCTCTTCGGGCCGGCGGCGGATGTGGCGTCGCGGGTCCGTCGCGAGGTGCGGGAGCGGCTCCGCCTTCCCGTTTCGGTCGGCGTCGCCGCCAACAAGCTGGTGAGTCAGGCGGCCACGACCGTGGTCAAACCCGAGCCACTGCTCGAGGTCGCGAGCGGAGACGAGGCCCAGTTTCTCGCGCCCTATTCACTCGATGTGCTTCCTGATATCCATCCAAAGGTTCGCAGCCGCCTGGATGACTACCAGCTCGATCTGATCGGCGAGCTGGCGGCCATCAGCGAGAGTGCTCTCTGCGCGGTGTTCGGTGGTGTCGGCAGTATCCTGCGGGCGCGGGCGCGGGGGATCGACCCTCGCCCGGTGCTGCCGCCGGAGCGGCGGGCAGAGTTTCACCTGGAGCACAGTCTGGCGACCGATACCAACGACCTGGGGATCTTGCATCCGCTGCTGCGGATGATGAGCGAGCGGCTGGGACGCCGGCTCCGGCGCGGCGGGCTCGTCGCCCGGCGACTCAAGGTCGAGGCGACCTACTCCGATCACACCGCCGCGGCGCGAGCCGTTCGACTGCCGGCAGCCGCGCTCGACGTCGAGCTCTGGGATGCGGCTCGGCGCGCTTTCACCCTCGCCAATTCCAAGCGGATCGCCGTGCGAACGGTAGCACTCACGCTCGATCGACTGGAGGAGGCGGAGGTACAGCTGGAGCTCTGGGAGGGCGGTAAGGGCGGTAAGGGCGGTCACGGCGGGAAGGACGGCAAGGAGACCTTCCCGTCTTTCCCGCCCTTACCGCCCTCTGCTCTGCAACATGCCATCGACCGCATCCGCACCCGCTACGGCATGCGAAGTATCGGTAAGCTCACGGCCCTGGGTTCAGGCGCCACTCATTCGAGTAAGCTCCGCTAGCCCGGAGCTCCTTAGTCTTTACCGCCTTTACCGACCCTTCCCACCCTTACCGCCCTACCGCGGCGCGATCCGCTTCTCATCCGTCCAGCTGACGACCAGCTTGCCGAACGTTTCGTCGCTCTCCATGGCCCGATGGGCGTCGGCCAGTTTACTCACCGGATACACCCGCTCCACCACCGGGCGCAGCGGGGCGGCATGCTCGATCCGCTGGTCGAAGAGGGGCAGCATCCGCTCGGCGAATTCCCGGACTAGGGGAATCCGCTCGTCCAGGCCCCGGACCCGCATCAACGTCCCAATGACCTCCAGCCGCTTGTAGAGGATGAGCCCCAGATCCACCGTTGCCTGGCGTCCGGCTAAGAGCCCCAGCAGGACCAGGCGACCCCTCGGCGCCAGCACGGCCAGATTGTCGACGAATGCGGGGCCACCGAGCAAGTCGAGGACGACGTGCACCGGGTCGCCGACCGCGTCCCGAAAGGGCGCGCCACTGGTGTCGATTCCACGGTCCAGTCCATAGGCCAGAGCGCGCGCCAGCTTGTCGGTGTTGCGAGACGTCCCCAAAACGTGCGCGCCGAGGTGCTTGGCAATCTGGATAGCCGCAGTGCCGACGCCGCTGCCCACCGCGTGGATCAGCACTCGCTCGCCGGGCGCGAGCCGGCCGCGGGTGACCAGCGCATCGTAGGCCGTAAGAAACACCTCCGGGATGGCGGCGGCTTCGGCATAGGATAACCCGGGAGGGATCGGCAGCGCCTCGTCCTGGTGCACGGTGACGAATTCAGCCATCGCGCCGCCGCCCACCAGGCCCATGACCCGGTCTCCCACCTTCCAGCGCGTCACTTCACGCACCGCCTCGACCTCGCCGGCGTATTCCAGGCCCGGAATATTCGCGGGCCACCCGGGAGGCGCAGCGTAATGCCCCCGGCGCTGGCTCAGGTCGGGGCGATTGACTCCGGCCGCGTGTACCCGGACCCGGATGTATCCCGGCCGCACCTCCGGCTTGGGCACCTCGCCCAGGGCGATGACCTCGGTTCCGCCGGCTCCGGTGTAGATCACTGCGCGCATTCGGGAAACAATAACACATCGCTTCCCTTTGACTTTCCCAGCCGTCGATCACTAGCTTCCGTCCTCACGATGATCGACACCAAGGAAAAAGCGGTTCGCCTGGATGCCTTCCTCCGCAAAGAGGATGTCCACCTGGACCTGCGTGGTACCACTCAACTCGAGGTCATGCGCGAGCTTGCATCGTCGCTCGGCCTCGACGGAGAGCGCTGTTCCACGCTGCTCAAGGGACTTCAGCGCCGCGAGTCGATGGAATCCACCGCGTTGGGACATGGGGTGGCCGTGCCCCATTGTCGAAGCTCGATCCTTCCCGGTCTTCGCGTAGCCTTCGGCCGACTGCAGGAACCGATACCCTGGGGTGCGGCCGACGGTGAACCCGTTCGATCCGTCTTCCTCCTGGCCGCCCCTCACGTGTCCTCCGAGTATCTGCCGGTGCTCGCCAAGATTGCGCATTTAGTCAACCATCCCGATTTCCGACGCCGGCTGAGCGAGCTGCAATCGACAGACGAGTTCTTCCAGCTTCTCGCCGAAGCCGGCGTTTGAAGCAGGCGGACGATGAGTGCCCGGTCTACGCCGGCTTCCGACAGCTCGGTGCTTGCCACCATCCTCATCATCGACGACGAGCCCCAGATCCGACGCGTCGTCAAGAACGCTTTCCATGATGCAGGTGCGAAGGTCATCGAGGCGGCGACGGGAAGTGAGGGTATCGATCGAGCCGCCGCCGAGCGGCCGGGTCTCATCATTCTCGACCTGGGCCTTCCGGACATAGCCGGGACCGCTGTGTGCCGCGAGATCCGCAAGTGGTCCGGGGCTCCCATCCTGGTATTGTCCGCCCGCCATTCCGATGAGGAGAAGGTGGCCCTCCTCGATGCCGGGGCCGACGACTACGTCACCAAGCCCTTCAGCACACCCGAGCTTCAGGCTCGAGTGCGTGCCCTTCTGCGCCGCATCCCCGGCACGACCGGCAGAGGGCAGGTCGTGATCGGCGACGTGGTACTCGACCCGGCTGCCCACACCGTCACCCGCTCCGGGAAGCTGCTGCATCTGACGCGCACCGAATGGGAGCTCCTCCGCCAGCTCATGATCCACGCCGGACGGGTGCTCACCCATCAGCAGCTGTTCCGTTCGGTCTGGAGCGGCCGGAGCTTCGGCGATGCGCAACAATACCTGCGAGTCTACGTAGCACGTCTACGCCGCAAGCTCGAGGCTGATCCGGTGCGGCCCGAGTACATCCATACCGAGCCCGGCGTCGGCTATCGGTTCGCGACTTCCGCGGAGGTTCCTCCACGAGAATAGGCAAGCAGGTCGCGCTCGCCTGGGCTGGATCCTTCCTGGGTCTGGCAGCGGTGACGCTGGCGATGCTCGCCCTCCGGACACGCCTGGATAAGGCGCATACTGCCCTCATCTACCTGCTCATCGTTCTCGCCGGGAGTGTGTGGAGCGGGCGGACCCTCGGTCTCGCCCTCGCCGGCTCGGCTTTCCTGCTCTTCAACTGGTTCTTTCTCGCGCCCTATAACACGCTTGTTATCAGTAATCCGCTCGACTGGCTGATCCTGGTTGCCTTCCTGATTGTGAGTGTCGTGGCGGCTCAGCTGCTCCATCGAGAACGTCGACGGGCAGAAGAAGCCCGCCAGCGAGCCGACGAGGTGGATCGGCTGGCGACGCTTGGCGCCGAAGCGCTCAACGCCGCCCGGGCGGACCAGGCGCTGGTCGCGATCGCCTCGGCTATCCGAGACACGCTCGGAATCCAGACTTGCCAAATCCACCTGGGACCGGGAGCTCATGATACCGGGGGCGCGGTCGAGGCATTGGTCGAGTGGGCGGCGCAGAGCGGACAGGTCGTTCGGCGCAATGCGGATGGCACAGCTGGCCTGGCCGGCGGGCCGGATCAGCTTTTTGCAGTGGGTCTCGGAAGTGCTGAAGCCGTGAGAGCTCTCCTGGTTCCCCTCCGGGTGCGAGACCGCGTCGTTGGCGTGCTCGAGCTCGCCGATGAAACGTCCGTCCGGCTCGATCCGGGGCAGCGGCGGTTTCTCTCGGCGTTGGCGTATTACGCCGCCCTGGCAGTCGAACGGGTCCGCTTAAGCGCAGAAGCCGGCCGTGCGGAAGCCCTCCGAGAAACCGATCGTTTGAAGGACGCGCTGATCGCCTCGGTTTCCCATGATCTTCGGACACCGCTGACCACCATTAAGGCCCTGGCTCACGACCTTCGGTCGTCGGGCGACGATCGGGCGATCACCATCGAGGAAGAGGCCGATCGTCTCAACCGTCTCGTTGCCGACTTGCTCGATCTTTCCCGGCTGCAGGCCGGCGGCATGTCGATGCATCTCGAGTTGAATGCGGTGGACGATCTGGTGGGGTCCCTAGTGCAGCAGGTATCCGGCGCTCTGGGGAATCGTGAGCTCAGGGTGAGCCTGAACGGTGAGGCCTTACTGGTCGGCCGGTTCGACCTGGCCCACTCCCTTCGTATTCTGGTCAACCTGGTCGAGAACGCTCATAAGTATGCCCCGCCGGGCACCGCCATCGACCTTCGAGTGTATCGCCAGGACGGCCAGATCGCGTTTGCAGTAGGCGATCGCGGCCCCGGCGTGCCGCTCGATCAACGGGAGCGAATCTTCGAACCCTTCTACCGCGCTCCCGGGCGTCCTCCCGACGTAGGCGGCGCCGGCCTGGGACTGACCATCGCTCGCCGCCTGGCGGAGGCCCAGCACGGCACGCTCGAGTACCAACCTCGACCTGCCGGGGGAAGTGTCTTCACCCTTCGCCTCCCCGAGGCCCATCTGACCGAGTCCGACCCGGATTTGTTGTGAAATTTTAACGCCTCCCCGCTGGTCTTTTGCCCCACTGTCACGCGGCTCCATTTAACCTCCTCCCTGCGCTCGAACGCCTTTCCGTGGAGGGTAGTCCAATGCTTGACCTGCTGTACATCCTCGGGACTGTCGGGTTCTTCCTCGCGATGGTGGCTTACGTCCGCGGGTGTGAGGCCCTGGGCCACGATTCGGACAATGTCGAGGGACCTCTCCCATGACCGCCGAGAACTGGATCGGCGGGCTGATTTCAATCGCCCTGTTCATCTACCTCTGCTACACCATGCTGCACCCGGAGAGATTCTGACATGACGGCGAACGGTTGGCTCCAGATCGCCTTCTATTCGGTGGTGCTGCTCGCGCTAACCAAGCCGATGGGCATCTACATGGTGCGAGTGTATGACGGTTCCATGGGGTGGCTGCGGCCGGTGGAGCGCATCCTGTTTCGCTTCGGACGGGTTGATCCGGAGGAGGACCAGCACTGGACCCAATACGCGGCGGCGATGCTGATCTTCAGCGGCGTCTCCATGCTGCTGACCTATATCGTGCTGCGGCTGCAGCACATCCTGCCCCTGAATCCCCAGAAACTCGCGGCCGTACCGGACCGGCAGGCCTTCGAAACGGCGGCCTCCTTTACCACCAATACCAACTGGCAGTCGTATGCGGGCGAATCGACCATGTCGTACTTCTCCCAGATGACCCAGCTGGCCTTCCACAACTTCATCTCCGCCGCAGCAGGGGTCGCAGTTGCCGTTGCTCTCGCCCGAGGCATCGCCAGGCGCTCGGCCGGCAGATTGGGGAACTTCTGGGCTGATCTGGTACGCGGGACACTTTACGTCTTTCTCCCGATCTCGTTGGTGGTGGCCCTGGTTCAGGTGCAGCAGGGGTCGATCCAGAACTTCCTGCCCTATCAGGAGGTCCAGACCCTGGAAGGCGCCAAGCAGATGATCGCGATGGGACCCATAGCCAGCCAGGAGTCGATCAAGGAGTATGGGACCAACGGCGGTGGTTTCGTCAATGCCAACTCTGCCCACAGCTACGAGAACCCGACCCCGCTGACCAACTTCGTCCAGATGCTGGGGATCTTCCTGGTGTCCGCCGGACTGACCTGGACCTTCGGGAAGATGGTGAAGAAGCAGGCTCACGGCTGGGCCCTCTGGGCTGCGATGTACATCCTCTTCTTTGCCGGCGTTACCACGGCCTATTGGGCCGAGGCGCGCGGTAATCCGATCCATGCGGCGCGAGGGATCGACGTGGTGGCTTCGGCTGCGCAGCCCGGTGGCAACATGGAAGGCAAGGAGGTTCGTTTCGGGATCGTCAACTCGGCCCTTTACGCAACTCTTACAACCGACGCCTCTTGCGGCTGCGTCAACAGCATGCACGACTCCTTCACGCCGATCGGTGGGATGGTGCCCCTGGTCAACATGCAGATGGGCGAGCTGATCTTCGGCGGCGTGGGCGCCGGGCTCTACGGCATACTGATGATGGTCCTGCTGACGGTCTTCATCGCGGGACTCATGGTCGGGCGAACGCCGGAATATCTGGGGAAGAAGGTCGAAAGTCGGGAGATGCGGATGGTGATGCTGTACGTCCTCGTCTTCCCCCTGGTCATTCTGGTGCTGACCGGTGTTTCGGTGGTCCTGCCTGCTGGCCTGAAGGGACTCAACAACTCCGGACCGCACGGGCTGACGGAGATCCTGTACGCCTTCACCTCGACGCCAGCCAATAACGGCAGCGCCTTCGCCGGGTTGACGGGCTCGACCTACTACTACAATACGCTGTTCGGGTTTGCGACGCTGATCGGCCGCTTTGCGATGCAGGTGCCTATGCTGGCCGCCGCCGGATTTCTCGCGGAGAAGAAGATCGCTCCGGAGTCAGCCGGCACGTTCCCGGTGACGACTCCGCTATTCGTGGTGCTCCTGATCAGTGTGATCCTGATCGTGGGCGCCCTGACCTTCTTTCCCGCTTGGTCCCTCGGTCCGATCGTAGAGCACCTGCTCATGCAGGCTGGGAGGCTCTTCTAGTATGGCCGTCACCAAGCGACCGCTCTTCGACTCGCTGATCGTACGGCGGGCGATCAAGGACTCATTCCTGAAGCTGGCTCCCGCCCACATGGTCCGAAACCCGGTCATGTTCGTGGTCCTGGTGGGGAGCGTGTTCACCACCTTCGTGTTGGCCCGGGAAGCCATCAGAGGGGCTCCGGATGTCGGGTTCATCCTGCAGCTCACTCTCTGGCTCTGGTTCACGGTTCTATTCGCCAATTTCGCCGAGGCCATGGCCGAGGGCCGGGGCAAGGCCCAGGCGGACGAGCTGCGCAAGACCCGGCGGGAGACCCAGGCCAAGAAGCTGAAAAGCCGGGATGACGTGCGGAATTTCGGTACCGTCCCGTCCAGCTCTCTTCGCATCGGCGACCTGGTGCTTTGCACCCCGGGCGACATCATCCCGGGCGATGGCGAGGTGATCGAGGGTGTGGCTTCGGTGGACGAGTCGGCCATTACGGGCGAGTCGGCTCCAGTGATCCGCGAGTCGGGTGGAGACCGCTCGGCCGTAACCGGGGGAACCAAGGTGCTCTCCGACCAGCTCATCATCCGCATCACCGCGGATCCGGGCGAAACCTTTCTCGACCGCATGATCGCGCTGGTGGAAGGCGCGTCACGCCAGAAGACCCCGAACGAGATCGCGCTCACGATTCTCCTGGCAGGCCTCACCCTCATCTTCCTGCTCGCGATCGCGACCTTGCAGCCGCTCGCGGCTTACAGTGGTGGCGCAGTGGCGGTCTCCATTCTCATCGCGCTCCTCGTGTGCCTGATCCCGACCACGATTGGTGGTCTGCTCTCGGCGATCGGCATCGCCGGCATGGACCGGGTGATTCAGCACAACATCATCGCGATGAGTGGGCGAGCCGTGGAGGCCGCGGGAGACGTGAACACCTTGCTGCTGGACAAGACCGGAACGATCACCTTGGGGAATCGCCAGGCAGTCGAGTTCGTGCCACTGCCCGGTGTCCGGATGGAGGAGCTGGCCGACCGGGCGCAGTTGGCCTCCATGCCGGATGAGACGCCCGAGGGGCGCAGCATCGTCGTACTGGCCAAGGAAAAGTACGGTCTGCGCGGCCGCACCCTGATGGACAGCAGTACCTCGACCTCGCCGACAGCCCCGCAGCCGACGTTCATCCCCTTCTCCGCCACGACCCGCATGAGCGGGGTGGACACCGACGGCTCGCAGCTCCGCAAGGGGGCGGCCGACGCAATCAGTCAATGGGTCAAGCAGCACGGCGCCGAGATCCCGGCGCAACTGACTCCTGCGGTGGAGCAGATTGCGCGGACCGGCGGAACGCCCCTGGTGGTGGCGGAACGCACCGCCGCCTCGACCCGGGTGTTGGGGGTGGTGCATCTCAAGGATGTGGTCAAGGGCGGCATGAAGGACCGCTTCGATCACCTGCGCACCATGGGCATTCGGACCGTGATGATCACCGGCGACAACCCGATCACCGCGGCCGCCATCGCGGCGGAGGCAGGGGTTGACGACTTCCTGGCCGAGGCCACTCCGGAGCAAAAGCTCGAGCTCATCCGGAGGGAACAAGGCGGCGGCCGGATGGTGGCGATGACCGGTGACGGCACCAACGACGCGCCGGCGCTGGCGCAGGCCGACGTCGGGCTGGCCATGAACACCGGAACCCAGGCGGCCAAGGAAGCCGGCAACCTGATCGATCTGGACTCGAATCCGACCAAGCTCATCGAGCTGGTTGAAATCGGGAAGCAGCTGCTCATCACTCGCGGATCGCTCACCACCTTCTCGATCGCGAATGACGTCGCCAAGTACTTCGCCATCATCCCGGCGATGTTCGCGGTCACCTATCCCGAGCTCAACGCGCTCAACATCATGCGGCTGCATTCACCCAACTCGGCCATCCTGAGCGCGGTGATCTTCAACGCGCTGATCATCATCGCGCTGATTCCACTGGCGTTGCGTGGAGTGCAGTATCGGCCCATCGGGGCAGCCGCCATCCTCCGCCGGAACTTCATCATCTACGGGATCGGCGGGGTCATCGTTCCCTTCATCGGGATCAAGCTGCTCGATGTGATCCTGGTTCTCCTTCACTTGGTGTGATCATGATCGGCAAACATCTCCGCCCCGCCATCGTGCTCACGCTGTTGCTCTGCGTGATCACGGGCTTTCTCTATCCCGCGGTGGTGACGGCCATCGCCCAACTGATCTTTCCCCGGCAGGCGAACGGGTCGATGGTGGAGGTGAACGGGCGCCCGGTTGGCAGCGAGCTGATCGGCCAGGCTTTCATCGCACCGTATTACTTTCACCCCCGGCCTTCCGCCGCAGGTGCAGGATACGACGCGGCTGCATCGTCGGGTACCAACAAGGGGCCCACCGACCGCAAGCTCGCCGATACTCTGATCGCCGGCGCCGTGGAGCAGGTCATCAAGGATGACGGGGTGGAGAAGGGCAAGATCCCATCGGACATGGTGACGGCGTCGGCTTCGGGACTGGATCCACACATTTCGCCGGCCAATGCCGCCCTGCAAGTCGCCCGGGTCGCCCGCGAGCGGGGCGCTAATGTCGAGGCCGTGCGCCAGCTGGTGGAGGAGCACACCGAGGGACGTCAGTTCGGCTTCTTAGGCGACCCTAGAGTCAACGTCCTGCTGCTGAACGTGGCACTGGACCGCGCTTTTCCGCGGCCTCCCTCGAAGTAGCCTAGAGCGTGCGACATGGCGCTAGCGAAGCATCCTCTCTTCCAGCGCCCGATCGTCCGGCGCGCACTCTGGGAGGCGTTCTATAAGCTCAACCCACGGCACATGGTCCGGAATCCGGTCATGTTCGTCGTGTTGGTCGTCAGCGCGGTCACCACCCTGGTCCTCATCGTGGACGTGGTCGGCCACCGGGAGCACCTGGGCTTCACCCTCCAAATCACCATTTGGCTCTGGTTCACCGTCCTGTTCGCCAACTTCGCCGAGGCCATGGCCGAGGGCCGGGGGAAGGCCCAGGCCGATGCCTTGCGAGCGGCCCGGCAACAGACCCGCGGTAAGCGGCTGTGGGATCCGGCTGACCACCTCGACTTCAGTTCCGTCTTCGCGACCGAGCTTCGGGTAGGCGACTACGTGCTGGTGAAGGCGGGAGACCTGATTCCCGCGGATGGAGAAGTGGTCGAAGGGATCGCCTCTGTCGACGAGGCAGCCATGACCGGCGAGTCGGCGCCCGTCATTCGAGAAGCCGGTGGCGACCGATCGGCGGTGACCGGGGGCACCAGGGTGCTCTCCGACTGGATGGTCATCCGAGTCACCGCCAACCCGGGTGAAACGTTCGTGGACCGGATGATCGCGCTGGTCGAAGGTGCGGCCAGGCAGAAGACCCCCAACGAGGTGGCGCTCACCATTCTGCTATCCGGGCTCACCATCGTTCTGCTCAACGGGGTGACCATGTTGGCCCCGCTGGCCTACTACAGTGGGATTGTGGTGCCGGTGCCAGTCTTGATTGCACTGCTCGTGTGTCTCATTCCCACCACTATCGGCGGCCTGCTCTCCGCCATCGGCATCGCCGGGATGGACCGTCTGACCCAGCACAACGTGATCGCCATCAGCGGACGGGCGGTTGAAGCGGCCGGCGACGTTCATACCCTCCTGCTGGACAAGACCGGTACCATCACGCTCGGCGTTCGCCACGCGGTGGAGTTCGTCCCGCTGCCCGGCGTACGAGTCGAGGAGTTGGCGGACCGAGCCCAGCTGGCGTCCCTCTCGGACGAGACCCCCGAGGGACGCAGCATCGTCGTGCTGGCGAAGGAGCGGTTCGCGCTGCGCGGGCGGCAGACAGGGGGAAACGGACACGCCCCGGCTACCTTCGTGCCCTTTGCCGCCGCGACCCGGATGAGCGGAGCGAACTTCGGCCGCCGCCAGGTGCGGAAGGGGGCGGTAGACGCGATTGCGCGATGGGTGGACGAGAATGGCGGGGTCATGCCGCGCGAGCTGGGCCAGCTGGTCGATGCCATCAGCCGTTCGGGCGGCACCCCGCTCGTCGTGGCCGAACGAGACGATGGTCGCACTCGAGTGCTGGGAGCGATCCATCTCAAGGACGTGGTGAAAGGCGGGATCAAGCAGCGCTTCAGCCGGCTGCGGGTCATGGGCATCCGCACCGTCATGATCACGGGCGATAACCCGGTCACCGCGGCCGCGATCGCCGCGGAGGCTGGGGTCGACGACTTCCTGGCCGAGGCGACACCGGAACAGAAGCTCGAGCTGATCCGGCGGGAGCAGGCCGGTGGCAGAATGGTGGCCATGACCGGCGACGGCACCAACGATGCGCCTGCCCTGGCCCAGGCCGACGTCGGCGTGGCGATGAACAGCGGCACCCAGGCGGCCCGCGAGGCGGGCAATATGGTGGATCTCGACTCCAACCCGACCAAGCTCATCGAGGTGGTGGAGATCGGGAAGCAGCTCCTCATGACTCGAGGCTCGCTCACTACCTTCTCGATCGCCAACGACGTGGCCAAGTACTTCGCGATCCTTCCGGCCATGTTCGCCGCCACCTACCCCGAGCTCGACCGGCTGAACATCATGCGGCTGGCGTCACCCGAGTCGGCCATCCTGGCCAGCATCATCTTCAATGCCCTGGTCATCATCGCGCTGATCCCACTGGCCCTGCGCGGAGTCTCCTACCGCCCTGCTCCCGCCGGCGTGATTCTCCGGCGCAACCTCCTTCTCTACGGCGGCGGCGGGCTCCTGGCCCCCTTCGCCGGTATCAAGCTGATCGACCTGATCCTCACCGCGCTCCACTTGGCCTGATCCGAGATATCTTCAGGGTGACCCGACCCAGCCACCCGTGAGCCCCAGTCGCCCAGACCCCGATGCCTTGCTCCGGCGCTTCCGTGAAGAGGAGGCGCGGCAGAAGCGTGGCAAGCTGAAGATCTTTCTTGGCGCGTCTCCTGGCGTGGGCAAGACCTTCAGCATGCTGGAAGCCGCGCGGACCAAGCGGGCCGAAGGAGTAGATGTGGTCGCCGGGGTAGTCGAGACCCACGGCCGGGTCGAGACTGCCCAACTGCTCCAGGGGCTCGAAGTCATTCCCAAGCGGCCGATCGAGTACCGCGGCACCAGGTTGGAGGAGTTCGATCTGGATGCGGCCCTGGCCCGCCATCCCACGCTGTTGCTGTTGGACGAGGCAGCCCACACCAACGCGCCGGGGTCCCGTCATGACAAGCGGTGGCAGGATATCGACGAGCTGCTTGCAGCCGGGATCAGCGTCTATACCACCCTCAACATCCAGCACATCGAAAGCCTGAACGACGTCGTCGCGCAGATCACCAGCGTAAAGGTGCGCGAAACCGTTCCGGACAACCTGCTCGAGCGGGCCGATGAGGTCGAGCTGGTCGATGTCACTGCGGATGTGCTGCTGCAGCGCCTCCGGGAAGGCAAGGTCTATCTCCCGGAGCAGGCCAGCCGGGCGATCGATCGCTTTTTCCGCAAAGGGAACCTGATCGCGCTGCGCGAGCTCGCGCTCCGGCGGACGGCCGAGCGGGTGGACGCGCAGATGCGCGGGTACATGGCCGAGCAGGGCATTCGGGAGACCTGGGCGGCAGCGGAGCGACTCCTGGTGTGCGTCGGCCCCAGTCCCACCGCGGTTCAACTGGTGCGCGCGACCCGGCGGATGGCGGCCCGACTGCATGCTGACTGGATCGCGGTGCACGTGGAGACCTCCCGTGATCAACGCCTCACGCCGACCGAGCGGGAATACATTCTTCGTGCCCTGGAGCTGGCGGAGCAGCTCGGCGGACGCACCGTCACCCTGAGCGGGCAGAGCGTGACCGACGAAATTCTCGCCTACGCCCGCGACCACAACGTGAACCGGATCGTGGTCGGCAAGACCAAGGGGCTGGGCTGGCGCGAGCGCCTGGGAGGTTCGCTGCTGGATGCGCTGGTCCGGCGAAGTGGGGCCATCGAAGTCCTTGCGATCACTGGTGAGGGTGAGGCAGACCAGTCGCGGCCACCTCCGCCAGCCGGGCCGGTCAGTTGGCGGGAGTATGCGGGAGCGGTGGTGATCGTCTGGATTCCAACCGCTCTCGGAATGCTGCTACGCAGCCTCGGCGCGAGCGTGCCGACCATCGATGCCGCGATGCTGTATCTGCTCGCCGTCGTGGTCGCGGCCGCGCGATACCGTCAGGGCCCCGCAGTCACTGCCGCGCTCGTCGGGATCGCATCTTTCGATTTCTTCTTCGTGCACCCGTTCTACACCTTCTCGGTGTCGGACGTGCGTTACCTATTGACCTTCGTGGTGATGCTGCTCGTTGCCCTGGTCCTGGGTCGCCTCACAGGGAGAATTCGAGATCAGGCCGAAGCTGCCCGGGAGCGGGAGCAGCGTACCGCCGCTCTGTACGCCCTCAGTCGGGAGCTGGCCAGCGCACGGACCCGTGAGGAGGTGCTCGGGGCAGCCATTCGCAGCGTGCAGGACACCTTCGCGGTCAAGACGGCCGTGTTTCTCCCGGGACCGGATGGTCGGGTCGAGCGTGCCTCGCCCGCTCCCTATCCGTTTGACGAACGGGAGCGCGCGGTGGCCCAATGGAGTCAGGATCATGGTCAGGTCGCGGGCCAGGGCACCAAGACGCTCCCCGCTGCCGCGGCGATGTACCTGCCGCTCAGCACCTCGGACCGAGTGCTTGGCGTGTTGGGGATCGATGTTCCGGATCCCGGCTTTTTCCGCGAGCCCGCCCGCCGCCGTCTGCTGGAAACCCTCTCGGGCCAGACCGCCGCCGCCCTCGAGCGGCTGGACCTGACCGAACGGAGTCGCCAGACCGCGGTCGAGTTCGAGGCGGAGCGGCTCCGGAATGCACTGTTGAGCTCGCTGTCCCACGACATGCGGGCTCCTCTGGCATCGATCGAGCAAGCTGCCAACGCGCTGCTGCAAGGCCCTCACCAGCCGGCTAGACAGCATGCCCTGGTCGCCGCCATCCTGCAGGACTCCCAGCAGATGGGCAGACTGGTCGCCAATCTGCTCGATATGATGCGGGTTGAGAGCGGAGCTCTGCAGGTGCAGAAGGAGTGGCAGCAGCTATCTGATGTCGTTGGCGTGGCGCTTCTCCGGGTCGAAGAGCAGATGCGGAAGCACCCGGTCACCACCAACCTGCCAGCGGACCTTCCCCTGGTCCCGGTGGACGAGATCCTGCTGGAGCAGGTTTTCGTCAATCTTCTGGAGAACGCGGCCCAGCACACTCCCGAGGGCACACCGGTCGAGATCGGAGCCGAAGCCAGGCCCGACGAGGTGATGGTCTGGGTGGCCGACCGAGGCCCGGGGCTCCCCCAGGGTGAAGAGGAGCGGGTCTTCGAGAAATTTCACCGTGCCACGCCCGCTCCCGGTGCGGGCGTGGGCCTGGGTCTCGCTATCTGTCGCGGTATCATCGCCGCTCACGGTGGAAGAATCTGGGCCGAAAGTCGCCCGGGCGGAGGAGCCGTCATCCGATTCACCGTACCGGTAGCCGGCACTCCGCCCGAAGTTACCGCCGAAACCGCCGCAGCCATTCTCAGATCCGAATGAGCTGCGCTGCAACCATGACCTACGCCGGCCGGCTCTCCGGTTTCCGCGCCGGCTCGGCGTGCAGTTGGATCGGCTCCCGCTCCTGAACGCCGAACACCCAGGCGGCCAGCGCGCCGCCGAGCAGCGGCCCCACGATGTAGAGCCAGAGATTCCCCAGGCCGCCACCGGCTACTGCCGCGTTGATGATAATGGGACCGGTGCCCACCGCCGGATTGAAGGCGCCGCCCGAGATCGGTCCGCCGGCAAAGGCCGCCACCACGATGGTAAATCCGATCGCCAGCCCGTAGAACGAATTGCCGTGGGTCTTGGCCGACGCCGCCGAGTTGAGCACGACCAGAGCCAGGGCGAAGGTGTAGAGCAGCTCGACGAGCAACGCGCTCGTAGCGGTGGCGCTGGGTGCGGGCGCGGGCGCGAATCCTTTTCCCGTCACCATGTATACCACGAGCGCCGCTACCAGAGCGCCGGCCAGTTGAGCCACCACATAGCCCACGAATTCCGTCACTGACGCCATTTTGCCGCGGAGGAGTACGGCGAGCGACACCGCCGGATTGTAGTGTCCGCCGGACACATGCCCGCCCATGTAGACCATGATCATGAGCGAAGACCCGATAGCCAGGGGAGCAAGCTGGGTACCGTCGAGCACGGTCAGGCCGACGGTGAGGACCAGGAAGAAGGTCCCGATGAATTCGGTGAGATAGTTTCGCATGGCGCTGCTCCCAGGTCGGCAAACTGGAGGAGTGACTGCAGCGGGCTATGGGGTCGAAAAGCTAGCACCGGACCGTAACAAACGCGATTCCGGTTCACCTTTCAACTTTCCCACTTCACGCGGTCTTCACCGATCGGTGGGCTCACGCTCCAGCGCCTCGAGCGGAGGATAGACGTCTAGATCGAACTCTCGCCGGCGTACGGCGGCCAGGGCCTGCGGCAGTTCTCCCTGCTGCTCGTGCAGCCGCGCGGATACCAGATTGCCAGGGACGCTCACGATCCAAGGCCCCTCCACCAGCATCGAGTCGAGCTGGTCCAGCAGCGCGCCGGCACCTACTGAGTGGCCCTTCGCCGCGATCTGCGCCTGCAGCACCAGAGCGAGCCGCGGTGCCATGGCCGCGCGCCATTCGTCGGTCACGCCCTGAACTGGAAGCTCAAACCTCCGTGTCGCGCAGCCGCTGCCGGTAGAACGCCGCCAGGCGCTCGCCCAGATACGCGCACATCGCAGCCGCGAACAGTGGCAGCCAGAAGCTCATCGCCTTGTAGGTGGATCCGCTCACCACGTGGGTGCCGCCGTGGCCGATACCAAGCGAGCGGAGTGCCGATCGCAGGTGGGAGTCGGTGTAGGTGTTAGCGATCCACCAACCCATGGCCATGCCCGCAAGTGCCGGCGTCTTGGGCAGGAGGACAGAGCGGAGCTGCTTCGCAACCGCGCGGGCCAGCCCGGCGGATTCGGTGGCCATCCGCTTGAGCCAGGCGGGATGCGCGGTGCCGCCGAACGGCGCCAGCCGCCAGTCGCGCTCTGCGGCCAGACGGTCGAGCCCGGCTTGGGCCGCTTCGACATCGTCTCCCCTTCTTCCCAGACCACGATGCACCGCCAATGCTCCGAGTGCCTCGTAAAGGGGCGTAAGCTTCCGGCGCGCGGCGGCCGCGCGATCGTGGAGCACCGCCCGGGCGCAGAGTCCTCGCGCAATGACGATGGGCCGAACCCAGGCCCCCACTTCGCGGAGGTCTGCCCGGTCGGCCACCAGCGAGGCGGCCCGCTCCTCGGCCAGCGCGCTAAGCTGTCGGTTTACCCCGGTGATCTCTGCCAGGATCGCGTGAAGTTCGGCAGCATCGTTACAAGGTTCCGCTGCGACGTCTTGGCCCAGACGACGAAGCGCGACTCGCTCCTGCCGTCGAAGCCACTGGGTGTGCAGCTCGAGGCGAACTTCGTGAACTTGCGCTCGTAGTCGGGGCAGCATGCGATTGGATGTCGCGGGAAGAGTCTAGCGGGATTTCTCGACCGCGCGTCGGGTCCGCGCGTCACGGGTCTCTCGAACCTCCGCCGCAGCCGTAACTCTGGCCTCGGCCGCAGATCGGCTCGCCTGCCTGGAGCGCTCTCGAACGTCCTCGACGGTGGCGCGCACCCGGCCGGCCAGCCGGTGCGCCAAGTAGGCGCACACCGCAGCTATCGCGAGCGGCATCACATACCGCACAATGAAGGTGTCGGTCGCCAGGCTGACCCAGTGTGGTCCGCGCCGTTTGCTGCTGAGGCCCAGCGCGCCCAGAATCGCGGCGGTGTGCGTCACCGCGTAGCCGTGCGCGACGAGCCATGCCACCACCATGGCCGTGAGAGCCGGCGCGCGCGGAGTCGTCCACTGCCGGACTTGCGTCCAGGTCTCGTCGGCCAGGCGGTTGCCCTCACCACGAAGCCGATCCCGTTCGCCTGCAGCGGCGGCCATCTCGGCCCGTATCGCGAGCACCTCGGCCTCGGCGCCGGTTGGCGGCAGCGCCAACGCCAGGCGCCCGGCCGTCAGATGGATCTGGTAGAGCTTCCGCCCCAGCACCTCGATTCGCTCCCGGGACGCCGCCGATGGCGAAGCGCCCTGCGCAGACCTGACGGCCTGCAGCTGGTTCCGCGCGGCGGTGGCCTCGGCGACGAGAGAGACGAGCCGGCCGCTCCGGCTGCTGCTGTCGGCCAAGGTCTTCTCTCCCAGCCTGGCGATTGCGGCCTCTTCCTGCCGGAGGAGGTCGCGCCGGTGGCGGTCGAGGCGAACAACCTCGAAGCGGGTGACGAGATGCTCGATCATGGGTGGGGCCATCTGTGGCAAGGATCGTGGCGGCTGGCTCGTTCCGCCAGAGATATCGTGGTAACTGCAAGGGCCACAGTCAGTTGCTATATCATAGCCTCTCGAAGACGGGAGCTGGAACTCGGTCCGGCCAGGGCATTCCGCAAAGGCGCTGGGTATTGGCTTGACGGTTCTGCCCTGGGGGGTAGATTGGCGAATACCCGAACAAATGCCGAACATCGACTGTGGTCCACCTTCACCTTCACACCCATTTCTCCTTCGGGATCGGCGTTTCCAACCCGGAGACCCTGGCCCAGGCCGCGGCCGAGCGGGGGTACACGGCGCTGGCCTGCACCGATACCAATGGGATCTACGGAGCAATCGAGTTTCAGCGCGCTTGTGACGCTGCCGGCATTCGCCCCGTACTCGGGGCCCATCTGGTGACCGATGAGGAGGAGACCGTCGCCCTCGCTACCGACGAGCGCGGATGGGCCGCGCTCTGCCGGGCGATCACGGCGATTCATTGGGAAAACAGCGGCCTCCATCACTTGTCTCAGCGGCTTGGCAACGATCGCGACGGTCTCATCCTTCTCTCGTGCGACACCGCTTTCCTCGAGCGGATCGCGCGAAGCAGCGGACCGCAGGACCTCTACGCCGAGCTGCGCCCGGGCAAGGAACGTCATGCGGTGCTGGCCGCCGCGCGCCGCTTAGGGATTCCTTCGGCCGTCACCAATGCGGTGGTGATGGCTCATCCGGAGGACTGGAACCGCCATCGTCTGCTGCGAGCGATTCATCTCAATACCGTCCTTTCCGCCCTTTCCGCCTTTTCTGCCGGGGAGGTCGGGCGGCGGGAGGGCTGGCTCCGGCCCGAAGCCGATCTTGTTCGCCAATTCCCCGACTGTCCCGAGGCCATCCAGGCTACAGCTGAGATCGCCGAGCGCTGCGAGTATCGGATTCCATCCGGTCGGGTGGTAGCGCCTCGATTTGCCGACGTCACCGACGCCTTCCTGCAGCTCCGCGCCTTGGCCTATCAGGGTGCCGAGCAGCGTTACGGCACCATCGCGCCGGTGACTCGGGAGCGGCTGGAGCGCGAGCTCGCCATCATCGGCGCGAAAGGCTTCGCCGACTACTTCCTGGTGGTGCGCGATATCGTCGCGCACGGACCCACCCACTGCGGACGTGGATCTGTCGCCAACTCCATCGTGAGTTACTGTCTCGGCATCACCCACGTCGAGCCGCTCGGCGCCGGGCTCCTCTTCGAGCGGTTCCTCAATCCCGAGCGAAAGGATCCGCCCGACATCGATCTCGACTTTCCCTGGGACGAGCGGGACAATGTGCTGGCGTATGTTTTCCGCCGATATCCTCATCCCCAGGCGGCCATGGTCGCCAACCACAACTGTTTTCGGCTCCGGGGCGCGCTGCGGGAGGTGGCCAAGGTGTACGGCCGGCCCGCGGGTGAAATTCGCGAGGTCACCCGACGGATACCCATCTTCGACGAGGAGCCACTGGACCAGTTGCTCGCGTCCCACCCCAACTTCCGGGAGCTCGATCTGCCGGCCGGATGGAGCGAGATCGCCCGCCTGGCCGAGCCGCTGGTCGGCATGCCGCGGCACCTCTCGGTGCATCCGGGTGGCGTAGTGATCGTACCGACCGCGCTCACCGACTACGTGCCTACCGAACCGGCGGTGAAGACCCTCGACCATCACCCCGATCTGCCGGTGCCGGTGATTCAGTTCGAGAAGGACGGGGCCGAGGATGCGGGACTGGTCAAGATCGATCTCCTGGGCAATCGCTCCCTCGCAGTCATTCGAGATGCCATCGCCGAAGTCCACGCCCACACCGGCCGGCAGATCGACTACACCTCCTCCGACCCCGGTGACGACGAGCAGACCAAGGCCCTCTTCCGCACCGGCCGGACCATGGGCGTCTTCTACACCGAATCACCTGCCTCGCGCATGCTCTGCGCCAAGAGCCGGGCCGATGCGTTCGAGCTGCTGGTGCTCAACACCAGCATCATCCGGCCCGCCTCCAACCGGTTTATCCGCACCTACCTCGAGCGACTGCACGGCGCGCCCTACGAGCCGCTTCATCCGGTGCTGCGCGACACCTTGGCCGACACCTTCGGGATCATGGTCTACCAGGAGGACGTGGTGAACGTCTGCGCGGTCTACGCCGGTATGCCGCTCGCCACGGCGGATGGGCTCCGCAAGGCGCTCTCCAAGAAGCGGCCGGTCAAGCATCTCGCCGCTTACGCCAGTGAGTTCTTCGCCGGCGCCATGGCGCTCGGTCGGGATGTCGAGACCACCAAGCGGGTATGGGAGATGATCATGTCGTTCGCGGGGTACAGCTTCTGTAAGGGGCACTCCGCATCCTACATCCAGGTGGCACAGCACTCCTGCTACCTTCGGGCCCACTATCCGGCCGAGTTCATGGCCGCCGTGCTCGCCAACGGCGGCGGTTTCTATCACCCCTTTGCCTACGTCGCCGAAGCCATGCGCATGGGCCTCACCGTGCTTCCACCCGACGTGAACGCGAGCGAGTTCCGCACGACGGGACAGGACCGGCAGGTCCGGATCGGCTTCCAGTTCGTGAAAGGATTGTCCGCGGAGGGAGTGGAACGGCTGCTTGCTGCGCGTGGTGGCGGTAAAGGCGGAAAGGGCTGGAAGGGCGGGAAGGTGGTGCCCGCGCCATCAACCGCTTTGTCCGCTGACTGCGCTTCAACTTTACCGCCCTTACCGCCCTCTCGCCCATTCCGCTCCCTATTCGACCTCCGCGCCCGAACCGGCATCGCTCCATCCGACCTGCGCGCGCTCATCAAGGTCGGCGCGCTCGATTCGATCGCCGGAGGCTGGACTCGGCCCATGATGCTGTGGCTGGTAGATGCCGGCGGGAGACAGGGCGGAAAAGGCGGTAAAGACGGGAAGGGCGGAAAGGTTGACGAAACGATGACGAACGCAGCGGAAGGTGGCAAGCACCCCACTTTACCGCCCTTACCGCCCTTACCGCCCTTACCGCCCTTACCACCCTTACCGCCCTCCGATTGGTTCGACCACCTTCCCCCAGCGGTGCCGGTCCTCAAGGACTACGCCCCCGAACGCCGCCGCCGGGAAGAGCTCGCTGCCCTGGGTTTCATCACCGACGCCCATCCGATGTCGCTGCATGGCGAGGAGCTCCGTCGCTTCCGTCTGTGTTCCAGCACCGAGCTGCATCGCCACGTGGGGGAGCAGGTCCTCGTCGCCGGCATGCTCACCACTGCCAAGCCAGTGCACACCATCCAAGACGAGCCTATGGAGTTCGCCACCTTCGACGACGGCGCCGGCCTGGTTGAGACCGTGCTCTTCCCTCAGGTGTTCCGCGAGCGCGGACATGTCCTGTTTGATCAGGGACCGTTCATATTTCGTGGGAAGGTGGAGGAGGAATTCGGAGGCGTGACCGTAACGATCACCCAGCTGGATCGGCTGGAGCGAATGCTTACGAAGATGACCGGTCGAACACGATCTGCCCCTCCTGCGCAAAGCGCACCCCCCGCTTTCCAAAGGGGGTCGCAAACTGCGCCCGACCCCTGATCGCGAACCGGTGAGGGCCGTTCAGAAAGCTCGCGAACCGGGACGCGGCAGCACCCCGAGCCGGGACCAGTGGCACTTCCAGGGTCGCCGTCGTCCCTTTGGGAAGTGGCACGGTACTATCTCGACTCAACTGACCGATCTGGACATCATCCAGCCGAAGCATGAGCTCGACCTCCACGGCGGAGAGATCGTAATCATTGGGATTGCGGACCTCGAGCGCGATCAGCACCGGAGCCGTGCTGGTCGCCTTCTCCGCCAATCGGACCCGGGCGACGGTGACCGATGGATCGTCGTAGACCCAGAGCCCGAGGGGAGTACACGCCATCATCGACATGACTCCCGCCAGCAGGACTGACGCTCGCAGCCTCATCTCGTCGGCAGCAGGAAAGGATGACCCATGGGCAGCTGGTACCTCCTCCAATCCACCGGACTCTCGCTGATCTGGGTGCTCACCGCCAGTGGCTGCAGCTCCGACGGCGGTCTTACGCCCCCAGAGGGCCAGGTACCCGTCGGATTGGAGCAGGTGGCCTCGGGCCTGGCTTTTCCTCTCTATCTCACGACACCACCTGGAGAGGCGGCACGGCTGTTCATCGTCGAAAAGGGCGGCGCCATTCGCATCGTGAAAAACGGGAGTCTGCTCCCCACGCCCTTCCTCAACCTGTCGGACCGGGTCTCTACCGGAGGGGAGCAGGGGCTCCTGGGATTGGCCTTCGACCCGCAGTACTCCTCCACCGGCCGGTTCGTGGTGCACTACACCGACGTCCAGGGGAACACCCGGGTGTCAATCTTCCATGTTAGCGGCGATCCGGATGTGGCCGATGGGGCAAGCGAGCAGGTGGTGCTGACCGCCCAGCAGCCCTTCGAGAACCACAATGGGGGTCAGATTGCCTTCGGTCCGGACGGCTTCCTCTATCTCGGATTGGGCGACGGAGGGTCTGGCGGGGATCCCCAGGGCCGCGGCCAGGACCTGTCGGATCTGCTAGGCTCCATTCTTCGGGTGGACGTCCAGGGCGGCTCCGGCTACACAGTCCCGCCGGACAATCCTTTCGTCGGCCGATCCGGGGCGGCCCCGGAAGTCTGGAGCTACGGCCTACGCAATCCCTGGCGGTTCAGCTTTGACCGGTCGACCGGAGATCTCTACATCGCCGACGTCGGTCAGTCGGCCTGGGAAGAGGTGGACGTCGCCCCGGCAGCGGAGGGCGGGGCGAAGGGCCTCAACTTCGGCTGGAATTTGATGGAAGGCAACCACTGCTACGCGACTAACCCTTGCACCCAGTTCGGGCTCACGCTGCCGGTTCTGGAATACAGCCACGACCAGGGCTGCTCCATCACTGGAGGCTACGTCTATCGAGGCGGTGCCATTCCCGACCTCCAGGGGCATTATTTCTATGCCGACTTCTGCGAGGGATGGATACGGAGCTTCCGGTATCACGATGGGCGAGCGACGGACCAGGCCGACTGGCCCAGCTTGAGGCCCGGGGGAGGCGTGCCCAGCTTCGGGGAGGACGCCGCGGGTGAGCTGTACGTGCTGTCCACCAATGGCGGGATCTATCGTATCGTCCCCCGATGACTTCACTCGCCTGGCCGAGCGCATTCCTTCCCTGGTCCGGCTAGGTGCTTCCTCCTGGAATTACCCAGGCTGGCGCGGCATCGTCTACCACCGGGACTATGAACCCAGGGGCGCGCCGGCCCGCATGCTCCAGGAGTACGCGGCCTTCCCACTCTTCCGCACGGTCGGCATCGACTCCAGCTATTATGCGCCGCCCGAGGAGAGCGTACTTCGCCGCTACGCCGAGTACCTCCCCCCGGGGTTCCCCTGCGTCAGCAAGGTGTGGAACCAGATCACGGTGCACACCTTCAGCAAGGCCATGGACAAGGCGCGGGCGGGAAAGTCCAATCCCGACTTCCTGAACCCGGACGTCTTTCTCGAGGCCGTCTACCAGCCCTATCAACAATTCTTCGCCGACCATACCGGCCCGCTGGTGTTCGAGTTCCAGAATGTTCCGCGGTTCGGCGGCATGAGTCCCCAGCACTTTGCCGATCGCTTGGACCAGTTCTTCTCGGAGTTGCCGCGGGAAGGGCAATACGCGGTCGAGGTCCGCAACGAGGAGTTCCTCACACCGATGTATTTCGCCGTCCTGCGGGAGCACGGGGTGGCGCACGTCTTCAGCTCCTGGACCAGAATGCCGGCGATCGGTCATCAGCTGGATTTGCCTGGCTCACTCACCGGCCCGTTTATCGTCGCCAGGGCCCTGCTTCGGCCGGGCCGGACGTACAATGAGGCGGTGGACGCCTTCTCGCCCTACGACCGGATCCTCGATCCCAGCCCCGAGCTTCGAGCGGACCTGGTGCGACTGATCGAGACGGCGGTGAACGCCCGAATTCCGGCATACCTGCTGGTCAATAACCGCGCGGAGGGAAGCGCCCCACTGACCGTCGCGGAGGTGGCCAGGATGCTGCCGGAGTGGGGGCCGTGACGGTCGCCCGGACGCCCGCGCGGTACGCCCTGATCTCGGTCGCCGCCGCCCTGGCGACGATCGGACTCAAGGGCGGAGCCTATCTCCTCACCGGCTCGATCGGCCTGCTGTCCGACGCCCTCGAGTCGCTGGTCAATCTCGTCGCGGCACTGGTCGCGCTCCTCGCCCTCTGGATCGCGGCCCGACCCGCGGATGCCGAACACACCTACGGTCACACCAAGGCCGAATACTTCTCCAGCGGGTTCGAGGGTGTGCTTATCTTCTTCGCGGCCGCCAGCATCGTGTACTCAGCCATCCGGCGGCTGTTTCATCCCCAGCCGATCGAAGCGCCTGGTCTCGGCCTGGCTATCTCCGCCGCCGCGACAGTCATCAACTTCGGCACCGCCCGCGTGCTTTTCCGCGCGGGCCGCCGGAATGATTCGATCACGCTGGAGGCTGACGCTCAGCATCTCATGGCCGATGTCTGGACGTCGGTAGGGGTCATTGCGGGGGTGGGAGCGGCCGTACTCACCGGCTGGCACCGGCTGGACGCGATCGTGGCCATCGCGGTAGCGGTGAACGTCCTCCGGTCCGGCGGAACCTTGCTCTGGCGATCGATGCTGGGCCTGCTGGACACGTCACTCCCGGACGAGATGGTCCAGACCATCCGGGGCATTCTCGACGCCCAGTCCAGCAACGGGGTTCGGTACCATGCCCTCCGTACCCGACAGGCCGGGGCCAGACGCTTCATTGCTTTTCACATACTTGTGCCCGGCGGGTGGACGGTGCAGCGGGGACACGATCTCCTGGAAACCATCGAGGAGCAGATCCGCGCCGCGGTGCCCAACAGCACCATCGATACCCATCTGGAGCCCATCGAAGACCCGGTCTCCTGGGAAGACACCCGCTTGGAGCGGCCGTCCCAGGGCAGCACGGAACCAGTTTAGGCGCTTGGCGATAACTCGGGGGCTCACTTCTCACCTGCTTCGCGCCTCACCTCGGCGAACGCTCGCACCGGCCAGGAGCCGAACCCGATCACCTTGGCCGGCACCGCATAAAATCGGCAGCCTTCATCCGGCAGGGCGGCGAGGTTGCACATGTGCTCCACGATCGGCACCCCGGCACTGAGCAGGGTCGAGTGGACCGGTCGAGCCAGATCGCCCACGTCGTCGATGTTGATCGAATCGATGCCCACCAAGGCGACTCCCTGGCTCACCAGGTATTCCGCCGCCTCGCCCGTGAGGAACGGGTGCCCGTGGAGGTAGCGCTCGGTTCTCCAGTTGGCGTCCCACCCGGTGTGCACCAGGACCGCTGTCCCTCTGAGTGGGCGGTCCTCGAAGGCCCCTCGACCGATGGCTCTCCGGTCCTTCCAGGGCGAGCGCACCACCACCGCCGGCAATGCCGCCAGGGAGTCCAGCTTGAGAGCGGAGATATCCGCGCCCTTGGCGTAACGGTGAAAGGGAGCATCGAGATAGGTGCCGGTGTTGGCCACCATCTCGATCTTGCCGATATGGAACTCAACCCCCGGAGCATACCGGCCCCGAGCTGCCTCCCGGCTCAGGTAGTCGCAGACGACCGGGCCGGGCAGCCCGGGATAGGTGACCATTCCATTTTCGATGTTGTGGCTGAGATCGATGAAGGTCACGCGATGAGAGCCTGCAGCTGGGGGGCGACGCCGGACGTGGCACAGACCCGTACGATCGTCTCGCCGATCTTGTTGTTGGGGGTCGAGGCACCGGCCGTTATCCCGATGAGCCGTGCCTCGCCCAGCCACCCCTCTGTCCGCTCTTCCCGCGTGGTGCCGATGGGTTGATGCCGGATGGCTCCCCTCTCCGTCTCGACCGCGTCCGCATCCTCGATATGGTAGGTGCGCACGCCCTTGGAGTGGGCCAGCGCCGCCAGGTGGCAGGTGTTGCTTGAGTTGTACCCCCCGATCACGACCATAATGTCGAGCGGCTCATTCAGCAGGTCCACCACCGCATCCTGTCGCTCCTGGGTTGCCGAGCAGATGGTGTCGAACGAGCGGAAGTGCTCCGCGACACCTGCCTCGCCGTACCGCCGAACCACACTCTTCCGAACCTCGTCGGCGATCGCCAGCGATTCACCGGAGAGCATCGTGGTTTGATTGGCCAACCCGACCTGCCGCAGTCCCTGTGCGAAGTCGAACCCCGGTGAGACCGCATTGCGAAAGTGGTCGGCCAGCGCCTTGGGGTCTCCCTTGCCTTCGATGAAATCGCACACCAGGCGGGCTTCACCCATGTCACGCACGACCAGATATCGGCCGTTCGGGTACTTCATCACCTGGCTGGCGGTGGCCTTGGTTTCCTCGTGGTAGTGCTTGCCGTGGATGATGGCGGTGAATCCGTCGCGGGCGTAGCCTTCCACCCGCTTCCACACGTTGAGCACCGAGCCGCAGGTAGTATCCACCAGCACACAGCCAAGGCCGCGCAACCGCTCGAAGTCAGCGATGGTGACGCCGAACGCGGGCATGATCACGACATCTTCGGCGGTCAGCCCGGAGAAGTCGAACTCGCCATTGTCCCCCCGGGCGAGCAACCGCACTCCCATGTTGCGCAGCTTCTGGTTGACGTGGGGGTTGTGAATGATTTCGCCTACCAGATGCAGCCGGCGATCGGGGAACTTGGCGCGGGTTTCGTAGGCGTAGTCGACTGCGCGGTCAACGCCGTAACAGAAGCCGAATTCCTTCGCCAGACGGAACGTGAGCGGCCCAACCGTCAGGCGGTACTGGTTGGCGCGGAGCGCCTCCACCACCGTGCTGTGATAATCCGCGACCAGTCGCGCTTCGATTTCGGCCTTGAGCCCGAAGCCGCGGCGGAAGTAGGTGCTTTCCATGCCGTAATCTACATCCGAGTCGGGAGGGGCTGGTTTGCTGACGCAGCCGGCAGCCGCCGGCCGGGGGAGGAGTCCCTGAAACGAGCCATGGACCCTGATCCGGCGGGTGTCGGTAGCCGATTTCGCGGCCACGTCGAATTTGCCCGAGAGGATTCCCGCGCCATCTCGCTCGACCACGACACTGCCGCTGTCACCCTGGAACCCGCGAATAGCGGTTGCGGCGAACCAGCGGAGGGCTACCGCCGAGGCGGGAGGCGCGGAGTCAGCCCGCGAAGGCAGAACGACGCGATAGGTCCCCCCCATCATGCTGTCGCCCGGATACAGCGCGAGGGCGACCCCGGTGTCGCCCCGGACCACCTGGATCTGGAGCAGGCGCAGGCTATCACACCACTCGACAGTCGGCCGGCCCATCACTTTCCCCGTGTCGGTTCCGGTCCACTGGACCTCCAGTCGGGCCTGGGATCCGGCGGGCGGCTTGGCACAAGCCGCCAGGCTCAGCGTGGCGAGCAAGGCGAGCCGCCCCGCCAGCTCCAGGGGGCACCATCCGGCGGGTTGCCTCGGGTTCCTATCTGGCCGCTTGGACCACGAGATCAAAACGCACCTTCCCGCCGGTATCGGGAGAGATTGGATGACTGAGGTCGAAACGAATCAGGCCGCTCAATAATGAAATACCGACTCCCCCTCCGACCAGCGCCTGGCTGGAGAAGAGATCCTCCGCCCTCGCAGCCTGGCCGGCATCAATGAAGACGACGGGACGGATGCGCCCCCGGATCGGAGCGACATCGAGCTGTGCGGCCCAGAAGGCTTGCCCCCGGCGCGTCCCGTAGTCGAAGCCACGCACGGTTCCCAGTCCACCCAGCCGGAACTGAGACTGTGGCAGGGTCGGGGCGGTTGCGACGCCGGCCCTGGCCCGAAGGCTGATGCCCCGGCGGGCGCCAATCGATCGCCGGATGTCGCCGAACAGCCGACCCGTCGAACGCCCTCCTCCGGCGAGCACGTCGGCCGTAAGACTCCAGCGGGTGGCGCTCACCCCACTCAGGCGGACCCATCCGCCGCCAAAGGTTCCCTCGTCCACCGGCGGGTTGGGTGGAAAGAACCCGGACCCTCCGAGAAAGTCGTTGACTGCCGAGCGGGCCTCCTGCCCCACATTCGTCTGCCGCTCGACCTGGGCACCCACTCCAAAATCCAATCCGACCTTGAGCGAAGTCTCGAACCCGGCCGCGACACCCTGGGCCAGGAGGTAGTCACCGTTGTCGTGCGCCACGAACAGCGCATTCAACGTGTTGCCGATGCCATGGTTGGAGGTCAGCGGATCGACGCTCGAAATCTCTCGATAGCCACTGAGGCTGAACCGGCCCCCTGGGGCGTCTCGCAAGATGGTGAGACGCCCGGTCACCCGATCATCGCTGAACCCGTACCGCAGAGTGCCATACAGACCGGTGAAGGCGATCCCCGGCAGCCGGACCCGAGACCCCAGCCCCAGCGACACGCCCTGCACCCTGTCGTAGCGGAAGGCATCGGTCATTCGCTCGTAGGCGATCGCAAAGGGCACCTGACCGGTGAGCGGCTCGGGGAGCTCCTCCGCCAGACGCGCGAGCTCGGTCTCCACCTCCCGGGTCCGCCTGGCCTGGAGAGGATCGGTATTGAGCGAGAGCGAATCCGGCCAGGCCGTGAACCGCGCCAGCGAGTCGTTCGAGGGCCGGTGGAGCTCGTATCGGCCGCCGGGCCAGCGGTTGGCGTAGTCCCAGGAACGGAGCGAATCGCTGGCCTCGTCTCGTCTTGGCCGCTCCGGGGCGTTCGCGCTGTCACCCAGCGGCAGATCGAAGACCACGCTGCGGCCCGAGTTGATCTCGTAATCCTCGAAAGTGGTGGTCGCCTGGAACGGGATCACCACATCGCTCACCACCGGGATCTGCACTCGACCGGCGATGACTTGCCGCCGGGGCATCCAGTATTGCCCCTCCTCCAGACCGTACTCCACGTCCGCGTCGATGCTCACGATCCGATTGGCCAGGGCATTGAGTCGGCGCGCTGAGGCCGAGTCCGACCGGGTCGGGTGTTTGGGACTTACCCAGAGCGCCGTGCCCACATATCGGAAGGTGAGCCGCACGACCTCGGCGCTGGCGGAATCGACCCACATCTGCCCGGCGATGAGGGCGAGACCGGGCCTCCGTGGGGTGACATCCACTCGCAACAGCCGATGGGCTCCTTCTGCGGAGCTGACCGACAATCCCCCGTTGAGGGCGTAGCGATACCAATCGGGGCCGTTCTTGGCCAGAGGGTGTAGCGCTCCTGTGGCGGGAAAATCGTTGCTGAAGATTCGGACGGAGTCGTCCACCCCCCGCGGCAGGAACCAGGGGCGGTCGAAGACGCTGGAGAGCTGGATTGTCCCAGACCGGGAACGAGACCGGCGGCCGATGACATCCACCCGCAGGTCGTTCGGCCGCTGCCATTGGACCTGGGCTATCTGCTCCTCGACCGCAGAGAGCGGCACCCGAGCCCACCGGCGACGTCCGATGCTGACGCCGAGACGGTACCGAACCGTGGCCCGATAATCGGCGACCGCAGAGTCGCCCGCGTGACGCTGGCGCATCGCACGTTCGATCAGGTCACGAACGGCCGGGCTGGAGTATGCGGGAGTGCTGTCTTGGGTGGGGGACTGGAAGGCGACGACGGTAAGAAGCGGGATCAGGAAGTTTGCGCCCATTTGCTCCGGCCGTCTCGGTGTAGCCCATACGCCTTGAGACGGCGCCAAAGGGTGGTCCGGCTGATGCCGAGGTGCCTGGCCGTCTCGGCGAGCTTCCAGTTGTGCGCGTCCAGCGTCTTGACGATAGCCTCCTTTTCCCTGGCAGCCAACGTGGTCGGCCCCTCGATTCCGGGAACGAACATCGCCTCGCCGAGCTCGATCCCACTCACCCGAAGGGGACGCAACCGCCCGCCCAGCGCCGCCAGGCGAGGGAGCAGATCAGGCGCCGCTTCGGTCAGATCCATGCCGGAGAGTGCCTCGCGGGCCGGCTGGTTGGCGTAGAGAACCCTGCCCTCCACGTCGAACACCACCACGCCCTCGCTGAACCCATCCAGAAGGGCTTTGGCCAACGGGGAAAACACGGACGGCATGGACATGGATGTAAGCGCGAGCGTTTCAGGCATAACTAGGGTACGCAATAGTGGACCGTGAGTTTCAAAGATGGACGTTGACGGACCCGGGGGCCACGGGACATAAGTGCCAGAAATGTAAGTACATCAATTCTCGTTTGACGCCAGGACCCGCAGCCGAAGTCCAGGGAAGTGCCGGTTACATCTCTGTTCAATTCAGACGCGCAGACCGAGCCGGGGTGCACAGGGCACGTGCGATCACCGACGGCGGCCATACCTTCGCCCCCGCCGGGCGGTGCGTCGGTGGGCTGATCCTGCACGATCGTCTTCCTCCCGATCGGCTTTCGGCACCCGCCGGAGCAGCGAGTGCAGGGTGGCAATGCTGTCAGCCAGCACCGGGGGATGGCGGCCTCGCTGAACCGCGAACCGGAGCGGCCGGTCCAGCTCTGGCAGCTCGCCCTCCCGCAACCGTTTGGCCTGCCCTTCCCGAAGACGCACCCGGACCACGCCCAGGCCATTCTCGATCTCATAGTCCAGTGGGACCGCATCTCCCCGAACGCGCAGCATGTCCGGCAACGCCTGCAGCCTGTCGCGCTCCTCGGGATCGATCAGATTGTCCGGCTCCACGATCACTCGGGAGTGCATGAAATCGTCCCAGGAGCTCACACCTTCGAGCTGGGTCCGGATCCGACTCCGAAGCGCCTCAGGGGAGAGCTCTGGCAGGCTTCCTCCGGACCGGCGCCAGAGCTCATCCAGCGTCGCGAGCGTCCGCCGCAGCCGATTCTGATCGGGATGCGTGGTCTCCCCAGCTATCAGAGCCTTGCCGAGAGCATCACGTGCGGCAGACCGGAGGGCCTCGGGAATTCGGCCGTTGAGTGGCTCCACCTCGGTATCCAACTCGAACCCGAAGTAGATCCGTCGGCGTTCTACCCCGAGCCCCTGATGCTTGCGCGGCCCGATCAGCAGCACGCGCGGTGGGCCGGCGCCGGCGTAGCGGTTGACCAGATCGTACGACAACGTGGTCCCCTCGATGGACGCCCGGGGGATGCCGAACCGATCGGCGAAGAACCGGAGCGAGCCCGCGACCGCTCCCCAGCTTCCGGCGACCGAGGTCTTGGACACCCGGGCCTCCTGGCCATCGGCGGTGTGCTCATCGATGACCAGGTCGAACGGCATGATGCGCGCGACCAGATCGGCCCATTGCTTCCTCAGCTCCTTGGAGGCGTAGGGAAGCTGGCGAGGGAGCGGCAGCTCGAGGGAGCGGTAGACCGATGCCGTCCCCAGCGCGGTATCCTCGATGGCTTTGACCAGGACGCCGCGCCGATCGGCCCATTCGGTCAGGCCCTCCTCGAAGAGATGCCGCGGCAGGCCATAGACCTCACCCAGATAGCCATGCTGGTTCACCGCTTCTGCGTAGAGGTTGTAAGCGGTGAGATGGTCGCTGCCGTTGGCCACCAGTCCATGGAGGTCCCGCTCTTCCCGGGTCATCCGATGCAGGGACTCGATGTTGGAGCAAACCGCCACCATCGGGATTAGATCGGGGTCCGCGTGCACCAGGAGCTCTCCCCACGGCCGCTCAACAGGAAGGGCTTCGACCTCATGCCCGTATCGTGTGAGCCGGCCATCTTCGATCAAGCCCCGGTGGGTGAGCAGCTCGACCGCGCGGCGATAGGCTCCGCGATCCAGCGGTACCGGCAGATCGAGCTCCCGCGCGTCCACGCCCAATGCCGCACAGGTGATCGCAACCCGCTCCGCATCTCCCGCGAGCTGGAACTCCGGGGGTGTGGGACGGAGCTGCTCGAACACCAGATCGCGATCGCTCAAGATCACGACCTCGCCATTGGGCACGCGGCCGTGCACCCGGCCGGCCATCTGCAGGATTTCGTTCGCGCCCAGATAGAGGCGATGGAGCACGTTGCGCCCGCGCTCGACCACATTGCCGTAGCGCGCGTCGTAGATCACCACGGTATCGAGTCCACGCACATTGAGGGCCGATTGGCCGGCCGCCGTCATCGCCAGCAGAAAGGGGCGCTCCACCTCGCCCTCGAGGAAGGGGCGGATCACCCGGATCGGTTCACCCCCGTGGTAGAAGGCCGTCGTGAGCCGTTTCCATTGCTCCCCCAGCTCGTTGGCCAGCCTTTCCACCTCGGCTCGAGTCGGCACGAAGACCGCGACTCCACGCTTCTCCCGGATCACGTGCCGGATGTAGCGCTCATTGAGGAATTCTTCCGGCGTCTGCGGCAACACGTCGACCTTGGCTTTGAGGCCGGGGTCGAAGGCTTGGGTGACCAGGACTTCGGCGCTCTCGAGGTAGCGGGCGTAGAAGCTGGGGTCCACGGTCGCGCTGAGCCAGATATGCCGGCATCCGGCGCGCTTCCCCAGCGCCAGACAGAGCTCCAGCTCGGCCGACGTTTGATGGATCTCATCCACGATGACGGTGTCGCGCCCCGTGATCAGGTCGTCCTGAAACCAGCGGCGGGCGATCCCGGTGGTCACGATCACCACATTCCACCCGGGCGTCTCCGGGGTCGCCTCGCGCTCGCGATTGACCACGCCCACCGCGAGTGGCTCGCGCAGGATAGACTCGGCCATCGGCCGGATTCCGAGCGTCTTCCCGGTTCCCGTTCCGGCTACGATCCCGAAGCCTTTGCCCGAGCTCGCCAGGTCCCGAATCTCCTCGCCGTGCTCGCGCTCCAGCAGCGTATCGAGGTGGAGTCCGAGGGCCAGCTCGATGGTTTCGCACGCCGCCCGGGTGGGGGCGATGACGATGATTCGGCCTTTGGGATGAGGGGCGTGGCGATAAGCGTCAGGATCGGGAGGGAGATGATGGTCGCGGGAGGGGCGCATGGGGGAAAAGCTAACAGCTATCAGCTAACAGCTAACAGCTATCAGCTAACAGCTATCAGCTAACAGCTAACAGCTACTGCCATATACTCGGCCCTTCCGGCGACTTCAGCGGAGGGTTGAGTACTTCGCGGCAAGCTGTTAGCTGTTAGCTGTTAGCTGTTAGCTGTTAGCTGTTAGCTGTTAGCTGTTAGCTGTTAGCTGTTAGCTGTTAGCTGATAGCTGTTAGCTTGTCAGAATCCCGGCTGCAAATTGAACTCCCAGACCACGCCCTTCCCCGGCCGATCGAACGGGTGGACCATGTTCAGCTCGGCGATCGCGAAGCCGAGCAGATTGATCCGGAGTCCCGCGCCGGCGCTGAAGACCGGCTTGCGATCGCCGCCGGCAAAGGACGGCTCGTTCTGGGTATCCCACGCCAGACCACCGTCGCCGAACACGGTGAAGTCCACCGGGAAGGCTCCGTAGTACCCACTCCCCAATCCGAGGGCTCCCAGCAGCGGGAATCTCAGTTCCAGATTGCCCACCAGCATCCTGCTGCCGAGCAGTTGATCGAACACCGGGCAGGCGTTGGGGTCCGCGGCCGTGGGATTGCACTCCGACGCATCGAAGGACCCGAAGGTGTAGCCCCTGACCAGACCGGGGTACCCCAGGAACAGCGGCTGGAGTCGCTGGTCCTCACCGCCGGAGCCATAGCGACCGTAGTGCAAGATCCTCGCGGCGATGGTGAACGGGCGGGCCGGCATGAAGTACTTCCGGTAGTCGGCCAGGACTCCCACGTAGCTCAGTGACCCCACGGTGGGAGTGACCTCCAGCCGGTAGCGCTGCCCCAGAATCGGAGAAGTCGCGCCAAAGAAGGAATTGTCGTACACCAGCGCCGCGCTCGCCACTCCCAGGTTCAGAGCGTTCGGCGTCGGAAGATCCTCGCTCTGGTCCAGCACCTGGTCGCCGCTCAGAGCGTCAAAGGCTTTGGTCTTGAGCTCCTCGTCGAACGAGATGTTGCTGTAGCCCGCCGAGAAATCGACCCGCTGCACCTGATTGAAGGGGTACGAAATCTGGCCGAAGAAGTCCCGGTTGGTCTGCCGTTCCAGCAGCTCCTGCTGCACGAAGACCGTCTGACCGTTCAAATCGGTAAAGCCTTCGTTGAACGCACCGGTAAGGTAGGGGGTCTGCTGGGCCGCAACCCCCCAGTTGAGCCGGTGGCTTAGGTTCTGATAACCGACCAGGCCATAGATGTCTTTGAGGGTCCCCTGAATCTGTAGCCCGGTCACCAGGTTGCGATTCCCCAGGATGTCGCTGAAGTAGAGCGACGCCCCGCCCCCAACGTAGGTACCGAACGAGCTGCTACCCGCGAACAGGGATGGCTGCCCCACATAGGTGAGCGCCAGGCTGGGGTGGTAGCGCCGCACCTGAAACTCACTGTCGCTGGGAAGACCCTTGCTCAGATCGGGTGCATGCCCAGCCAGAACGGTTCCGCTCCGGTTGAGGGGCGGAAGCGCAGCCGCGTTCTCCGGACCGGCGGCGGTCGTCGAAGAAGCCTGGTAGGCCAGGCTCGGCGGTTGGCCCACGGAGCCGGGCGCGTCGATCGCGTAGATGTCGTACCCGTTGGCTCCAAAGACGCTGTACAGCATGCGGCCAGACCGCTGGGCCACCGAAAGGGCCGGGCTGGTCTCGGTGATTCCGCTGACCCCCGTAAAGACCTGGGTCAGCCTGGTGGCCTGGCCACTCCGGAGATCCAGCCGATAGATGTTGGTGATCCCGTCCGGGTCGGAGAGGTAATAGATGCTGCCCCCATCAGGGGACCACTGAGGATTGAGCTGCCGCCCCGTATCGGAGCCCGGCACCCGCTGAATCCGACCAGTGGCGACATCCAGCAGCCCGATCTGATAGCGGCCAATGGCGAGCTGCTCGAGGTTGCTGGTGAATCGATCGGTCGCAAAGGCCAGCTGCCGCCCGTCCCGGGACCAGGCAGGCTGGAGATCGGCAAAGCCGTCATTGGTCAGGCGTCGTAGTGCCTTGTGCTGCAAGTCATACACATAGAGGTCGGTCAGGCCTCCGACGTTCCCTGAAAACGCAATCTTCTGACCATCTGGGGACCAGGTCGGATTCAGGATCTCATCCAGTTTGGGCAGCTTCACTTCGCGATCGATCTTCTGTCGCTCGACGTTGTACAGCTCCAGCAACGGCCTTCCGCCGCTGACCCCGGCGAACACGAATCGCTTGCCATCGTCCGACCAACTACCGGCCGACTGAATGAACTGGAGACTCTGGAGGTGAGCGTCGAGCGCCGTCTTGGTGACCTGATGCTCGATCTTTCCGGTCCGGGCGTCCGCCAGGAAAAGGTCGATCGAGAACAAATCGCGATCCGAGAAGAACATCATCCGGGTCCCGTCGGGGCTGAGCGACGGTGAGACGTTGTAGCTGCCACCCTCAGCACGCGCCGCGACAATGCGGGGGCCTAACGCGCCGGGGGCCCGGGTTCCTTCGCGCAGTGGGTCGTACAGCGCATGGGTATCGCGGTGCCACTGGGCAACGAGTTGGTCCGGGGTCAGCCCCAGCACCTGGCGAATCGCCGGATCCAGCCCACGGCGCCGTGCCGCGGCGCGGAGAATCTGTCCGATAGCCTTGTCCCCCCACCGTCCCCCGACGTAGGCCAACAGCGCATGGCCGTAGCGGTACGGGAAGTAGCGGGGGTTGTCGAGCTCACGGAAACTTGGCAGGGTGTCCTTTGCCGTGTCGGCCAGGGAGCCGCGCATCCACATCGCCGTGAGCCCATCGACCGGACCGAGGGACATGTACTCCGCCATGCCCTCTATGAACCAGAGGGGCAACTCGGTGGCGGCCGGCAGGGCGCCGAGATTGGTGCCTCGGCCATTGCCGGTCATGTCGTACTGAAACGCGTGGGTCAGCTCGTGCCCGATCACGTGATCGAGGTCGCCCAGCGTGCCGCCGACTGGCAGGACGATGCGTCGCCGCAGCGCCTCGGTGACTCCGCCGGTCCCCTCGCCGAGCTCGCCGCCGACGGCGTTGGTCTGCTGGAACTGGGCCGCGCTGGCGTAGAGAAGCAGCGGCTGTCGCCCGGTGAGCTGGTGGTCAAAGACCGTCGCCAGCCGCTGATACCAGCGTTCGGCCATCCGCGCCGCATCCATCGCGGCCGGCCGCTCACTGGGATAAAAGTAGACATCGAAGTGCTCGGTCTTGAGCACCTTGAAGTCGAAAGATTGATACTGGACTTTGTTGCGGCCGAAGTACTGGGCCTGAAGACCTGACGCGCCGATGGGTAGCGCGAGCGCCAAAAGCCAAACGACCCGGCAGGTGAAGGTTACAGACTGGCGCATACCGCTCCCGGCAAACGAGGCACACTCTTCGATAGGATGCCCGCGCCGGCGGGATCGTCGCTGTGATATGCCCCACAGACTCAAAAGCAGATATCCCCGCCTGGAGACGGGGATATCTGTCTTAGAGTTCAGTGGTCAGAGGCGTTTCAATCGTCGCAGTCCCGGTAGTAGTGCCCGTTGCGCTCGTAGACAACCACTCGAACAGCGCCCGGGCGATACTCGTCGTATCGGTCATAGTAGCGGCCATCGACGTAGAACAGCGTAACCGGCCGATACCCGTGCTTCTCCCAGTGCCTGGCGGCCCGGTGGTGGCGCATCCGCTCGACCACTACCACCCGCGGCCGGTAGTGCTCGACCACCACGACCCGACGTTCCGGCGCCCGGCGATAGACCACGACCGGACGGCGCTGATAGGTGGAGTATCCGTTGCTGACAACCACGTGCCCGGTGACGGGCCCGCTCCGAACCACGACGTTTGCCGCCACCAGCTGCGCCTGCACAGGAGTGGTGGCGAGAACCAGACCGGCGACGATTGAGCCCGCGATTGTGCTGGCGTTCATGGTGGCCTCGATGAGAGAACGGTTGAACTTCGGGCAACCAGAAGCGCGACAGTCGTGCCAGACGCTAAGTAGCGGTTCCGCTAGGGTTCCGTCCGATTGCCGGGAGCGGGGCGTCTAATGGTGAGGACGGGTCCCGGGGAAATTGTCCTCGGACTGGAAGAAGGCTGCAATGTCTTGCGCGAGCAGTCGGGGCTCTTCGCGGGCGGCAAAGTGTCCTCCCCGCGGCATCACCGTCCAGCGGCGGATGTTGTACAGTCGCTCAACCAACTCGCGGGGCGGAACACCCTCGGGGAGCAGTTGATGGTCGAAGACCGCTATTGCCGTCGGAACCCGCACGAAGTCCTTCGGCCCGACCGGCCTGAGGCGGCGATCGTCATAGTAGTAGCGCATTGAGGAAGTGATGGTCTCCGTCACCCAATACAACGTCAGCATGGTCAACAGGAAATCGCGGCTAAACCGGCTCTCGAGGTCGCCGGCGCAGTCGCTCCAGGTGCGCCATTTCTCGAGCAACCAGGCCGCGAGCCCGGCAGGCGAATCGGTGAGGCCGTACCCGGCAGTCTGTGGCTTGGTGGCCTGGATCGCCTTGTACCCGCCCTCCCCCTCCCACCAGCGCCGGTTCTGCTCGAGGTAGGCCTTCTCGGCCTCGGACAGCGGCCGAGATTCGGGTCCGACGTAGGGCATGATATCGAGGGTGCTGAGGTGGAGTCCGATCATCGAGTCGGCATGATCCCGACCGAGGTACGTGGCCACCGAACACCCGAAGTCTCCCCCGCCCGCGGCGTAGCGCCGGAAGCCCAGACCGTGCATCAGTCGATCCCACAGCTCGGCCGTATACTGGACCGTGATGCCCGTTCGTCCAGGGCGATCGGAGAAGCCATAGCCCGGCAGCGAGGGGATCACCACGTGGAATGGCGGCCCTGGTATACCGTGGCCCGCAGGATCAGTCAGAAGCGGAAGTAGCGGGAGCAGCTCGAGGAAGCTGCTGGGCCAGCCGTGCGTCAGTACCAGGGGGATAGCATTGGGTACCTGAGCCCGCTGGTAGATGAAATGGATGCGCAGGCGGTCGAGCTCTGCCCGATAGTGCGGCAGCTGATTGAGCTCCCGCTCCCGAGCGCGCCAATCGAACCCATCTGCCCAGTAGGCCAGCAGCTCGCGGAGGTAGCTCAGCTCGGTGCCCTGGTCCCAGCCGATACCGGCAAGCTGATCGGGCCACCGGGTTCGCCGGATGCGTTGCCGAAGATCCTCCAGTACCAGGTCACTCACGTGCAGCGAAAATGGCTCGATCGATAACTTACTCATCTGCGAGTGGACTCGGTGGCGGTGCTGGCGCTCTGTCGATCGAGCCACTCGCAGACGATGCGAAACGCGCTCTCACGGTCCAGCGCGAAGGCCCGCATGAGGTAGGGAATGGCGCCATACATGTTGCTGCGTCCGCCCGCGTGCAGCCGGCGCAGGAAAGAGAAACAGCGGTCCTGGGGTTTGACTCTGAGCGACATTCAAGGCTTCCGAGCGCGCTTGTAAGCTAAGGCAGGTCAGTCAGTTATCTACTTACATACCACCTACCGAATATAAGCCGAAGGCTAAAATCCTGCAACCGACAGCGGCGCCGTCCGACTCCTTGACACCGCCACAGGCGAGGCTCATACTAGTGGCCTCTAGCACGACTTAGCGCTGCCTAAGACGAGCTACCCGCCCTCTCGCGGGACTGCGTGGCTCCGCTCCAGTCCACGTTGCTCCGAGCGCCGAATCACTCTTCGCCTGCGTCGAGCTGCGTATGTTCCGGCAAATTCTCTCGTTCTTCACTAATAAAGCCACTATGGAGGCAGGTATGGCCGCGGATTTCTTTATCGGTGAATCGCTGGTAGGTGACGGGAACGAAATTGCTCACATCGACCTGATCATCGGGTCGAAGTCGGGCCCGGCCGGTGCAGCGTTCACCCAGGCACTTTCTCGCAATACCGACGGCTTTACCACCCTCCTCGCCGTCGTGACGCCCAATCTCCCCGCCAAGCCCGATACCCTGCTCTTCAACAAGGTGACCATCAAGGGAGCGAAGCAGGCGGTGCAGATGTTCGGTCCGGCGCAGGCCGCGGTTGCGCGGGCGGTGGTGGATTCGGTGAACGAGGGCGTCATCAACAAGAGCCAGGCCAACGATCTCTGCATCCTGGTCGGCGTTTTCATTCACTGGCAGGCGGCCGACGACAAGAAGATCTACTCATTCAACTATCAGGCTACCAAGGAGTCCATCGCCCGTGCGCTCCAGGGCAAGCCGTCGGTGGACGAAGTGCTATCCAAGTACAAGGCCGCGCGGCATCCGTTCGCGAGCGGCGCTGAGGGCTGATCGTACAGTCCCGGCTGACCTGTGATTCGGCGAGGGGCGGCCCGCTGTCGGGGCGCCCCTCGTCTTTTAGATGATCCCCAGGATGTGGAAGGAGACGTCTCCACCGATGCAAAAGCTCTTGCTCCAGCTCGACAGTTCCCGGTTGCCAAGCGTCTTCGACCAAGTCGTGGCTTATGACTCCGGGGCCGACGTGGTCCTGAGCTATGGAGGAGTCACCGAAGGTGATGTGCGCGATCTCATTCACGGCTGCATCTTCACCCGGGGCCCCAAGGATCTGCACAATACCGCGGTATGGATCGGCGGAAGTAGCATGTCCGCCGGCGAGCAGCTCCTGGCCCTCGCACAGGACTCCCTGTTCGAGCCCTTCAAAGTATCCATCATGCTCGATTCCAACGGCTCGAATACCACTGCCGTCGCTGCGGTGGTGAAAGTCGAGCAGACAATCGGAGACGTTCGGGGAAAACAAGCGGTGATCATCGCGGGCACCGGTCCGGTTGGCCAGCGCGCCGCCGGATTGCTGGCGAAGGGTGGTGCCAAGGTCACCATCACCTCTCGCAAGCCGGAACAAGGGGAGAAGGCTCGCCGGTCCATCGGAGAGCGCTTCGGGGTCCAGGTGGAATCCACCGTGGTGTCGGACGCCACACAGGCCGCACAGGTCTGCGGCGACGCCGAGATTCTGATCAACTCCGGACCGGCCGGCGTGCTCATGGTCCCCAAGGCCGCATGGACCCACTGTCGTCGGCTGCTGGTGGCGGTGGATCTCAACGCCGTCCCTCCGCTGGGGATCGAGGGTGTGGAGGTCAGCGATCAGGGGGCGGAGCGCGAGGGCGTGAAGGTGTTCGGTGCGTTCGGCATCGGCAACTTCAAGATGAAAGTCCACAAAGCGTGCGTCGCCCGGCTATTCAAGCGCAATGATCTGGTGCTCGACGCGGAAGCGATCGCGGAGGTCGCCCGCGGGCTCGCCGATAAGTCGTGAGCCGATGCCCCGCGTCATTGGAATCGATCCCGGCACGGTCAGCCTCGACCTGTGTGGCCTCGCTGACGGCGAGCTGTACCTCGACGAGAGCTGGCCCACGGCGGAGCTCCTCGCCGCCCCGGAACGGCTGGTTCAGCAGCTTCGCGAACAGGGTACTCCGGATCTGGTGGTCGGCCCATCGGGGTATGGTCTGCCGGTTCGCCGCGTTGCCGAGGCGTCGGAGGACGACTTCCGCCTCGCCTTTCTGGCGGGTGCGGGAGAGACCGGCGGGATCGGTGGGCTGAGGAGTCTGGCCCGAAGGTTGGGCGCCTCGGATCTTCCCGTCTTCTTCATTCCTGCCGTCATCCACCTCGATACGGTTCCCGCCCAGCGAAAGCTCAATCGGGTGGACTTGGGGACGGCCGACAAGCTCTGCGCGGCGGCGCTGGCAATCCAGGACCAGCGTGAGCGAACCGGTCGGCCGCTCGAGCAGGTGAGTCTCATCCTGCTGGAGTTGGGCGGCGCCTTCACCGGAGGAGTCGCCGTCCGCGAGGGGCAAGTGGTCGATGGTATCGGCGGCACCAGCGGGCCGCTGGGGTGGCGCGCCGCGGGAGCGCTCGATGGGGAGGTGGCCTTCCTGGCCGATCGCATCACCAAGGAGATGCTGTTTCAGGGCGGAGTGGTATCGATTGTCGCGCGTAACCCTGCGGCCGCGGACATGGCTTGGCGAGGCTACGTCGAACACGCGGTGAAGGCGGTGCGTCAGCTTCAGGTCTCCTCACCCTCGGCCGACGAAGTCCTGCTCTCCGGGCGCATGGCGGCGGATCCGGCGATCCGGGACGCCTTGATCGAGTTACTGCCAGGACTCCAGGTGCGGATGCTCACCGGGTTCGCTGCCGTGGCCAAGCAGGGAGCTCAGGGGGCCGCGCTCCTCGCCGACGGACTCGCAGGCGGGACCCAGCAACCCCTGGTGGAGCGACTGCGCATTCGTCAGGCGCGCGGCACGGTGCTCGACCATCTCCACGTGATTTCGCCGGACGAGGCCGGGCACCGGCTCGGGCTGGTCGGCCATGCCTGAGCGGCGCGTGGTGCTCGCCGGGCTCACGACCCGCGCGCTGGCGGTCTCCGCCGCTCGAGCCGGGTGGCAGGTGACGGCGCTCGACGGATTCGGTGATCTGGACCTGCGCACAGTAGCATCGGACGTGGTAGTGATGCGGGGCGGCGCACAAGCCTGCACCGCCAGACAGGTCAGGCGCCTGAAAGGAGACTGGGTAGCCTACACCTCGAACTTCGAGAATTACCCCGACTCGGTCGCGCTCCTCATGTACGGCAGACGGCTCCTGGGCAACCCACCAGAGGTGCTCGCGCGAGTGCGAGACCCGATGGAACTCATGCGGGGGCTCCGGCGCCGCGGTGTCCCCACGCCGGCGGTCCGGGCCGTGGCCCCGGCCCGGCGGGCGAAGCCCGGAGAGTGGTTGCTCAAGCCAAGGCGTTCAGGAGGAGGTCACGGTACCCGCGCCTGGCGGCCGGGCCTGGCAGTGTCACGAACTCACTATCTCCAGCAGCGGATCGAGGGCATTCCCGGCTCGATTGTCTTCGTGGCGGACGGCGTGCGGGCGGTCCCGCTCGGGATCTCGCGCCAACTGGTGGGCGAGCGGCGCCTGGGCGCTCGCGGATTTCGTTATTGCGGCAGCCTGCTGGCGGCCGATCGCGACTACCCCCTGTTTCCCCACCATGAACGAGTGGAGGAGGCTGCCCGAGCACTGGTAGCGGCTGCGACGACCGAGTTCAACCTGGTGGGCCTCAACGGCATCGACTTCATCGTCCAACGGGGCGCACCGTATCCAATCGAGATCAACCCTCGCTATTCCGCTTCCATGGAGCTGGTCGAACGCGCGGTCGGACTCTCGCTGTTCGAACTGCACGTCAGAGGATGCCAAGGAAAGCTCCCCAAACGGATGGCGATCCCGACGGCCAGAGCCCGCATCGCAGGCAAGGCCATCGTCTTCGCTCGGCGCAACGTGACGCTGGGCGAGACCCGGAGCTGGCTCCTGCTGAGCACCATCGCCGATGTACCTCACGCCGGCGAACGGATCGGGCAGGGCCATCCGATCTGCACCGTGTTCGCCGAGACGGACAGTGTCGAAAACAGTCGTCGCATGCTGTTGCGGCGGGCGGAGTCGGTCTATCGCTCGGTCGAGCCTCGTGCCCGGGGCGCAGCATGACGGCGCCGCGAACCGTGGAGTACGTCACCTGTCTGGGCTGCGGCTGCGCTTGTGACGACCTCAAGGTCCGAGTGGAAGGTGGTCGGATTGCCGACATCGCTCCCCCGTGTCCTCTCGGGAAGGCATGGTTCGGCGACGGGATCGTGCCGGACAAGATCCTGCGCGGCGGAGCTCCATCGTCGCTCGACCAGGCGATCGGCGATGCCGCGGAGCTGCTGACCACGGCCTCGGGGAAGATCCTGGTCTACGTGGGACTCGATCTCACTACCCAGGCTCACCGGATCGCGCTCGCGATTGCCGACCTGTTGGGCGCGGTCGTGGATCAGGCCACATCCGATGCCGCTGCCGCAGGTCTGCTGGCCGCCCAGCGCCGCGGCCGGGCCGCTGCCACGCTGGGAGAGATCCGCAACCGAGCCGACGCGCTCCTCTTCTGGGCCGTCGATCCGCCGCTTCGGTATCCCCGCTATCTCTCCCGCTATGCCCTAGAGCCCGTAGGCACCCATGTCCCTGACGGACGCCGGGGGCGCACGGTGATCGCCGTAAGCGTGGGACGGGATCGGGGTCCCGGGGAGGCAGACGCGCGGCTCGCCTTGGAGCCGAACGAGGAGATCGCGGCGCTCTCGGTCATGCGCGCCACGGTGTTGGGGAACCCACTGGGCGACTTGCCGGAGCGCCTCCGGCCGGCTTCGGACATCGCCCGACGACTGACGCAGGCGCGCTATGCGGTGCTGGTACACGAGGCGGAGTCCGGCGACGAACGGCGGGACCCCCATCGGGCCGAAGGCCTCATCGCCCTGACCCAGGCGTTGAACGGACCCACCCGGGCGGCGCTCAGCAGCCTGCGGGCGGGTGGCAACCGGTCTGGGCTGGAGTCGGTGCTGACCTGGCAGACCGGCTATCCCTTGGCGGTGGACTACTCCTCGGGCTCTCCCAGGTATGCCCCTGGCTCTCGCGGCCTGCTCCAGCTGACGACCGGCCGGTTCGCGGCGGCGCTGATAGTGGGCTCGACCACCGCCCTGCCCCGTGAGACCAACGAACCCCTGGCGCGAATGCCGACCGTGGTTATCGGGCCGAGGGCGAGTGAGACCTCGCTGGGCTCCAGGGTCAGCATCGACACCGGGGTTGCCGGGATCCACGAAGCCGGGATCGCCTATCGAATGGACGAGGTCCCGCTTCCCCTCAGGCCGCCGCTCACGGGGCCGCGGTCGGCGGCGGCAGCTCTGTCCGCACTCCTCGCCGCCGTCCAGGCTCGCAGCGTGACGAGGCAGGCATGAGCCAATCCGCACGCCTGCGAATAACCGGAGCAGCGATTCACGATCCGGCCAATGGGGTAGACGGCGAGATCCGCGACCTGTGCATCGAGGCCGGGCGCATCGTCGCGGATCTCCCGTCCGGGGCCCCCACGCTCGATGCCAAAGGCATGGTGGCCATGCCCGGTGGCGTCGATATCCATTCCCATTTCGCCAGCTCCAGCTGCAATCACGCCCGCCGGATGATCCCGGACGAGCACGCGGGAGATCCCGCACCCGCGCCAAGGCTGCGCGATGGCGCCGGAGCGACTCCGCGCTCCGGCAGCGGTGGATCGGTTCCGAGCACGTTCACCACCGGGTATCGCTATGCGGGTCTGGGATACACGACCGCCTTCGATGCGGCGGTCGCCCCGCTCACAGCCCGGCACAGCCACGCCGAGCTGGACGATACCCCCTGCGTGGACGGTGGCATCTACGTCCTTCTGGGGAATGATGAATACCTGCTGCGTCAGGTCGAGGCAGGAGAGCGAGAGCGAGCTCGGGATTATGCCGGGTGGTTGCTGCAGGCCACGGGTGGCTATGCCCTCAAAATCGTGAACCCTGGCGGAGTCGAGGCCTGGAAGACCGGCCAGCGAAACCTGACCGCCATCGACGACAGCTTGGGCGGACGCCGAATCACGCCCCGCGCGATCCTGGAGACCCTCGCGGATGCGGCGAACGATCTCAGGCTCCCGCACCCAGTCCACATCCACGGCAACAATCTCGGCCGGCCGGGCAACGCAGAGACCACGCTTGCCAGCATGCAGGCCCTGACCGGGCGCCGGGCGCATTTCACTCACCTCCAGTTCCATTGTTACGGAGGGGGTGACGGCAAAGGCTGGAGCTCGGCGGGGCGGAAGGTGATCGAGTACGTCAATGCCCACCCCGAGGTGAGCACCGATGTCGGCCAGGTGATGTTCGGGCCGGCCCTGACGATCACCGCCGACGCGCCGGTGGAGTATCTGCTGTACAAGAGCAGCGGGCGGCGCTGGACCAACGTGGACATCGAGCTCGAGACCGGCTGTGGCATCGTGCCGCTCACCTACAAGGACAAGGCCGCGGTTTCGGCTCTCCAGTGGGCCATCGGACTGGAGTTGTTCCTGCTCAGCACCGATCCCTGGCGGGTGGTGTTGTCCACGGATCACCCCAACGGCGGCTCGTTCCTGTCCTACCCGGCGTTGATCCAACTGCTCATGGACCGCGCGGTGCGGGACGAACGCCTCAAGCTGGCCAATCCGAAGTTGCTGGCAGGTTCCGCCCTGGCGGATGGGATCTCCAGGGAATACACCCTGAACGAGATTGCCATCATCACCCGCGCCGGACCCGCTCGGCTCTTGGGCCTGCGGCAGAAGGGTCACCTGGGCCCAGGCGCCGATGCCGACGTCACCATCTATAGCCGCGATTCCGACATCGCCAAAATGTTCTCGACCCCCCGGTACGTCCTGAAGGGCGGCACGCTCATCGTGGACGAAGGGGAGCTGCGGAGCGCACCCAGCGGCCGCCGGCTTCGAGTCGCTCCCGGGTTCGATGACGCGCTGCTCCCGGATCTGCGGCGGCACTTCGACGCCTTCTCGTCGCTCTCCTTCGCGAATTACCCGGTGCAGGATCTCCCGGGCGACCCGGTGGCGATCGGATGAGGCCCGTCCGATGAAGATCCGGGGCGTCTTGATCGAAGACACCTTCGCCGAGGCCTTCACCATGCGGGTCGCGCGGATCCTCATCACCGGGCGCACGCTGCGGTGGGCTCGCGAGGCGGCGCTCAAGCTCACCGGGTTCGCGACCTCGGTGATCGGGTGTAAGTGCGAGGCCGGAATCGAGCGCGAGCTGACCGACCAGGAGAGCCCCGACGGCCGCCCCGGGATCAGCGTCCTGTTCATGACGATGAGCAAGGACGATATGCCCAAGCGCCTCATCGAGCGCATCGGGCAGACCGTTCTCACCTGCCCTACGACGGCGTGCTACGACGGGCTGCCCGAGGCGCCCGATAGAGTGGGCGTGGGGTCCGCTCTCCGGTTTTTCGGCGACGGATTTCAGGCCAGCAAGGTCATCGGGGGCGAGCGATTCTGGCGCATTCCGGTGATGGAGGGCGAGTTCCTGGTGCAGGAGAAGTTCGGAATGCAGAAAGGAGTGGGTGGCGGGAACTTTCTCATCCTGGCCCAGACCGCCGATGCGGCGCTCGCGGCCGCCGAGGCCGGAGCGGAAGCGATGAGCGCGCGCGCGGGCGTCATCCTGCCCTTCCCCGGTGGGGTCGTCCGCAGCGGCAGCAAGGTAGGCTCGAAGCGGATCAAGAGCATGATCGCCTCGACCAACGACGCCTTCTGTCCCACGCTCCGCGCGATCACCACAACGTCGCTTCCCGCGGATGTCAATTCGGTGCTCGAGATCGTGATCAACGGCACCGACGCCGAGTCGATCGGTAGCGCCATGCGGGCGGGCATCGATGCGGCCTGCCGGGAGGGCGTGGTCGCCATCACCGCGGGAAACTACGGCGGCAAGCTGGGGCCGCATCACTTTCACCTGAGGAAGATCATGGGCCAGGAGAGGACAGCATGAGTGCGGGCTTGGTAGCTCGACTCCGGAGTCCCCTCCGCGCCCGAGCCGATTTCTCCGAGGTGCTGGCAACCCCATGGGTCTCCGTGCCGGCTGGGGAGATGGCCCGGCGCCGGGTCTATCTCGATGGGCAGGGTTCGGTCTCGTTGGGCGAGGTCTGCGACGTGAAGGGTGAGCCCGCCGGCCGGATCCGGTTCGAGGGCGACCTTTCTCCGGTCGATCGGCTGGCGGCCGGCCTGACCGAAGGTGAAGTGGTGGTAGATGGCAACCTGGGCGGGGGTGCCGGAGCGGGAATGGCGGGTGGGTCGGTCGAGATTACCGGGGATGCCGGCCTGGGCACCGGTGGGGCGACGCTCGAGGCCAGGCGAGGAATGACCGGCGGCGAGATCGTCGTCCATGGCTCTGTCGGCGGTGAGGCGGGAAGTCGCATGCGCCGCGGAATGGTGGTTGTGGGACGGGATGCCGGTGCGGATGCCGGGTTCGGGATCATCGCCGGCAGCGTGATCATCCTGGGAGGGGCGACCGGCGAAGTGGGCCTGTGGTCCAAGCGAGGATCGATCGTGGCCCTGGGCGCGGTGAGCGTCCCGATCACCTACCGGTATGCTTGTACCTATCGGCCCCCGCATCTCCGGGTCACCCTCCGGCGACTGCGGGCCCGCTATTCGCTGCCCGTGGAGGAACGGCATTTGACCGGTCTCTATCGCCGGTACAGCGGCGACTTGGCGGACCTTGGCAGGGGAGAGATTCTGTCATGGAGCGCGGAATGAGCGGATTGCAATTGAACCAGCTGGCGGGAGAGATCGCGGACGGCATGGCGGAGCAGGCGGCGCTCTTGCGAGTGCAAAGCCGAACCCTCCCGTCCGGAGCACGGGTCATCGACGCGGGAGTCCAAACCGAGGGCGGCTATGCGGCCGGACTGGCCTTGGCCGAGATCTGCATGGGCGGTCTGGGGACGGTGGACTACACGCCGGTGCAGATCGGAGATCAGGCCTGGCCGGGCGTCACCGTGTGGACCGACCATCCCGCGGTCTCCTGTATGGCCTCGCAGTACGCAGGGTGGTCCATCTCAGTCGGCAAGTTCTTCGCGATGGGTTCCGGGCCCCTCCGGGCCCACGCCCGAGTGGAGCGGGAGCTGTTCGAGAAGCTGGGTTACGCCGAAGAGGCCGATCGAGGCGTGTTGGTGTTGGAGGGTCGGGTCCTTCCGACCGATGAGGTGGCAGCCTGGGTGGCAGACAAGGCGCGCCTCTCGCCGGCGCAGCTCACCTTGGTAATTGCTCCCACGGCCAGCGTGGCCGGCGGTGTGCAGATCTCCGCTCGAATCCTGGAGACCGGATTGCACAAGATGGAGACCTTGGGGTTCGATGTTCGCAAGATCGTGAGCGCCATGGGCACGGCCCCCATCTCGCCGGTGGCGAAGAACGATCTCCGGGCGATCGGCCGGACCAACGACTGTATCCTCTACGGTGGCCAGGCGCGCTACACCGTGAGGGCTGCTGACGCCGAGCTCGCGGAACTGGTTGAGAAGGTGCCGGCCTCGGCCTCACGGGACTACGGCACTCCCTTCTACGAGATCTTTCAGCGCTACGAAGGCGACTTCTACAAGATCGACCCGCTGCTCTTCAGCCCGGCCGAAGTGTGGCTGACCAGCGTGGAGAGCGGGCGGACCTTTCACGCCGGGCAACTCAACCCGGACGTACTGAGCGCCAGCTGTTACGGGGAAGCAGTGAGCGCGAAGAAGTGAGAAGTGCTTGTTCATTCAATCCGGAGCTGCCCATGCGACGCTTTGAGCCGTGCTGGCTGGTACCCTCGCTTGTGCTACTAATGACCGCCTGCGGCAAACCGGCCGAGAAGGCCGCCGAAACTCCCGCGGCCGATACCGCCACACCTGCGGCTCAGCCCGCCGCGCCGGCCGGTCCCCAGGGGATCATTACCGTCCTATATCAGACGCCCAAGGACACTGCCGCGTTCGAGAAGTACTATCGCGAGAAGCACTTGCCGCTGGTCGGAGCGGAGCAGCAGGACATCGGTTTCACCAAAGCGGAACTGACCAAGTTCGTCAGCTCGCTGGACGGCAAGAAGCCGGCGTTCTACCGCCAGGCTGAGCTCTACTTCAACTCGCTGGACGATGCTCAGAAGGCGCAGGGAACAGCGGGGTTCCAGAAAGTGAAGGACGACTTCAAGAAGTTCGATACCCACGGCCTCATCGGCATGCTGGCGGTCGAGACCGGCGACAGAAGCGACACGCCTTGCCCCGCTCTGGCGACCGTCATCTACAACACGCCGAAGGATACGGCCGCCTTCGAGAAGTACTATGCCGCCACCCACCTCCCTCTGGTCGGCACGGTCCAGAAGGAGATCGGGTTCGTGCGCGCAGATCTGACCCGGTTCGTCTCGAGAGACACGACGCCGCCGGCCAAGTATCGCCAGGCGGAGCTCTGCTTCAATTCGATGGCCGATCTCAAGAAGGGCATCGCCACCCCGGGGTTCAAGCAGATCGGCGATGACTTCAAGAATTTCGTCACCAACGGCCTGACCGGCCTTATCGGGGAGCAGAAGTAGCCCTGCGACTCGCTATTCTGGCCGCCCGACCGGGCTGGCACACCCGTGAGCTCGAGCGGGCGGCGTCCGCTCGTGGATGGGAAGCGGCTGTGCTTCCCTACGAGGGGTTGGTCGCCCGAATTGGGGCCGACCCGGGGATGCGCAGTGAGCGAGAGGAGCTCGACCGGGCTGATGCGGTGCTGGCCCGCATCATTCCCTCGGGCTCCCTGGAGCAAATCATCTTTCGGGTGGACGCGCTACACCGCCTGGAAGAGCGGGGGGTGCGGCTCATGAACTCTCCCCGGGCGATCGAGCGCACGGTCGATAAATTCTGGACCTCGACGCTTCTCGAGCAATGCGGTCTCCCGACGCCCGACACTGTGGTGTGCGACTCGGCGGATGAAGCGTTCGCCGCCTTCCGAGCCCTGGGGGATGTGATCGTCAAGCCGCTGTTCGGCTCCATGGGTCTCGGCATGGTGCGGGTCAGCGATGAGGAGATGGCCTGGCGGGTCTTTCGGACCATAGAGCAGCTCCGCGGCGTGTACTACCTCCAACGCACCATCGAGCATGAAGGACGCGACATTCGTGCCTTCGTCATCGGAGGGCAGGTGCTCGGCGCGATCGAGCGGCAGGCGGATGGCTGGAGAACCAACCTGGCGCGGGGCGGGAGTGCCCGGCCGATTCAGCTCTCCCGGGAATGGACCGCACTCGCCCTCAGGGCGGCTGCCGCGGTGGGCGCCGAATACGCCGGCGTGGACCTCCTGCCCGCCCAGGACGGCCAGGTCTTTGTGCTGGAGGTAAATGGAATTCCCGGTTGGCAGGGACTGCAGCAGGCCACCGGACTGGATGTGGCGGGCGCCCTGCTCGAGCAGATCGCGCGTCCGGCACCGTGACCGCTGAAGAAGTCGGCGCGGCGGCGCAGCTCGCCTGCCTGCTGGAAGTGAGCGCCCCCAAACCGGGGAATGTCTCACCGGAGCGTCACTTTCATGACACCAGGTATGAGGACTTCCTGGCCAGCGCGGTCGCGATCGGCCCGGCGCTGAGTGCGGCAGGGGAGCATCCGCTCGGAATCACCATTCGTGAGGCGATGGCAGCAACCGGCCGATGGACAGCTTCAAACACCAACCTCGGCATCGTGCTCCTTCTCACACCGCTGGCTCGAGCCGCGCGGCGGACCGGGGGATCCCTGCGGGAGCGGGTTTCAGGAGTCCTGCAACAGACGACGGTTTCGGACGCGGCCGAGGTATATGAGGCGATCCGCCGCGCCCGGCCGGGCGGTCTGGGGCAGGCGCCGAAGGAGGACGTCGCCGCCCGCCCCACCGTCTCTCTTCGGGATGCGATGGCGCTGGCCGCGGAGCGGGATGCCGTGGCCCGGGAATACACCACCGACTTCGCCCTGACCTTCGAGACCGGGGTTCCGGCCTTGCGCGAGGCTCGTGCAACCGGACTCTCCTGGAGCGACGCCGCTGTCGAGACCTATCTGGTGCTCCTGGCTGCTGTGCCGGATACGCACATCGCCCGGAAGCTGGGGGCCGGTACGGCGAACGAGGTCTCCCTGCGCGCCCACGAGGTTCTTCGGGCGGGAGGGGTGCGGTCAGGCCCAGGACGGGAGTCGCTTGCCCGTTTCGACTCGGAGCTGCGGGACCCGAAAAACACGCGCAATCCCGGAACCACGGCCGATCTCACCTGTGCCGCGTTGTTCGTCGTTATACTTGAGGATGGTTGGGCCCGCTGAGGAGGCCGCCGTGCACAATACCTTCCGCGTCCAGGTCAGCAAAGACTATCTGGTATTCGCCTCAGCCCACTTCATCACTTTTCGTGGGCATCAATGCGAATCGCTCCATGGACACAATTATCGGGTGGGCGTTGCAGTGGAGGGAACCGTGGACTCCGAGTGCCTGTTTGTCCTCGATTTCAGCGTGCTGAAGCAGATCACCCGGAAAATGGTGGACGCGATCGACCACAAGGTGCTGCTGCCCACCCTCAACCCGAAACTGGGATTTCACGAGGCCGAAGGACGGCTGACGGTGGACTATTTCGGCCGGCCAACCTACGTCTTTCCCAAGACCGACTGCGCGTTACTTCCCATCCAGAACAGCACCGCCGAAATGCTGGCTCAGTACCTCGGCACCCAGGTGCGGGACGAGCTGGTCAAGGGCGGCTACCGACACTTGAGGCTGCTGGAGCTCGAAGTGGAGGAGAATTACGGGCAGTCCGCCACTTACCGCGAGGCACTGGTCGCCGACTGACGGCTGGGCTCGGCCAGGTCGGCCATGTCCGTGGCGGTGATGCGGCCCGTGTGGATGGCCGTCGCCACAAGAGCACCGTCACATCCAGCATCCCGCATCCGCTCCAGATCGCGCCGGGCGAGCACTCCGCCTCCGGCCAACAGGCTGGCCGAGGCGAAGCGGCGGCGCAGTCCTTCCACCAAACCCAGATCAACTCCGCACCCGGTCCCGACCCGGCCGACATCCAACACCAGAAGGGAGCGCACGCCCGCGGCGACCGCCTGGGTTGCCAGAGTCACCGCATCCGGCGTGGTTCCGACGGCGTCGTGAAGGGCCGGGTGAACCAGCGGGCGCCCGAGCTTGAGATCCAGGCTGAACACGACCCGGCCGGGGCCCACCATCTCGACGATGGCGCGCAGATCGGCAAAGGACTGAAGGGTCTCCAGGCCGATCACGACCTGACTCGCTCCGCAGGAGAGCAGTTCGAGCGTGCCGCCGGGCTGATGGGTGCCGGCGTCCACCAGGAGCGCGCCGGCGAAGCCGGTCTCGAACTGAGCCAATTCCCGGAGGAGGGTGCGCTGGATCGGGCCGCCCTGCAGGGCATCGAGATCCGCGACGTAACAGGCATTGGCCCCGAGGACCTCATGAAAGGCGTGCAGCAGCGCGACGGCGTCTCCGACCACACCCGCCAGGACCGACTGGACCGGCTGGTAGCGCGATCGGTCGCCTGCCTCGGCGCGGACCGCGACACCTCCGGCGATATCGAGCACCGGGATGATCTGCATGAGACATCTTATCCATTCCAGTAGCTCGATGACCAGCCCAGACCAGTTGGCCGTGCTGGGGTGGGACATCGGCGGCGTCAACATCAAGGCAGCCCGGGTGATAACTGCAGAGGGCGAGCGGCAGCCGGTGACATCGCGGTGCCTGCCCTATGAGCTGCAACACGACCCCGGAGCCTTGGCGAAAAATCTGGTCCGCCTGGGCCAGGAGCTCTGCTCCGAACAACCCGGTTTTCACGCCGTCACCATGACCGCGGAGTTGTCGCAAGCGTTCCGCACCAAGCGTGAAGGCGTAGGCTTCGTGCTCGATGCGCTGAAAGCGGCCTTCCCGGAGGAGGAGCTCCGCATTTACACCGTCTCCGGGGAATTCCTCACGCCGTCGGAGGCACGGGTTCAGCCGCTGGAGGTCGGCGCGTCCAACTGGGCTGCGACGGCGCGACTGGTCGGACGTTTCGTCCCGAACTGCATTCTGGTGGACATTGGAACCACCTCGACTGACATCATCCCCATCGTTGCGGGCGAGCCGAGGGCCATAGGTCGGACCGACCCCGAGCGGCTGCTCAGCGGCGAGCTGGTCTACACCGGCGCGCTCCGAACTCCGGTCGAGGCGGTGGCACACCATGTCCCGCTGCGCGATGGTCAGGCCGGCGTTGCCGCAGAGAGGTTTGCTCTGATCGGGGATGTCCACCTATGGCTCGGCCGCCTGCGACCCGAGGATTACACGGTGACTACGCCCGACGGACGCCCCGTCACGCGAGAGTTTGCCGCCGAACGCCTGGCGCGGGTCGTCTGCGCCGACCGAGAGATCCTGGACCAGGCAGCGCTGAATGGAATCGCCGAAGCGCTGGCAGAGGCACAACTGGCGCGCGTGTGCACGGCTCTCGAAGGGGTTCGATCACGCCACTTGAGCGTCGAGTGCGCCGTGGTGACCGGTCTGGGAGACTTCATCGCAGCAGAGGCGGCCCGGCGGACTGGACTCAGGCCCGTCCCCCTCTCGGACCACATAGGGGAGGCAGCACGCAACGCGCCTGCGGCTGCGGTGGCCTGGCTTCTGGTGGATGAGCTGATGGGCAAGGCGCCATGAGCACGACGGGGGACGGCCGGCCACTCATCGCGATCAAGGTAGGCGGAGGACTTACCGCCTTTCCGGGCGCCCTGCAGCATGTCTCCCGCGCCCTGACGGAGTTGGCCGCCCGATATCGCATTCTGGTTCTGCCGGGGGGAGGCCCGTTCGCCGACGCGGTGCGGGCGTTTCAGGCTCGAGAGAGTTTGTCAGCCGATGCAGCCCACTGGATGGCGATATTGGCCATGGACCAGTACGCCCAGGTCCTTGCCGAGCGAATCTCCGGAGCTGTGCTGGTGGACGAGCCTGGTGCGGTACTGAGTGCGCTGAAAGAGAGGGTGGTGGTGCTGGCGCCGTATCGTTGGATGCGGGCGGCGGACGTGCTGCCGCATAGCTGGAACGCTACCAGTGACAGCGTCGCGGCCTTTGTGGCCGGAGCATTGGACGCGAGTCATCTGGTACTGATCAAGCCGGTGGACTCGGCCGATCCTGGGATGGTGGACGCGTGCTTTGCCTCGGTGCTTCCGTCCAACCTGCCATGGGTTGTGATTTCCTGGCAGCAGGTGGACCAGTTGCCGGCGCGGCTCAGCTCAGCTCGATTCATTCGCTAGCTTAACCCGTCCTCCTGCTTAGTGCCGCCTGAGGCAATAGCGCCCGCAGCCTCGCAACCCGACCTCGGTCGATTCGTCCAGTCCGCCCTCCAACGCACGCCGCCCCCCGCACGCCGACGACATCGGGGTGTGCCGCGCAGGCAGCTGCAAAGGACTGCGCTCGAAGGCTGCCGGCGACCGCGGCAAGCAGTCCCTTTTCCCTGATCGTGGCGATCCAGCCTTCCAGCTGTAGGGGGGAAACCCAGGAAAAGAGATCCTTCCCATCCTTAATAGAGGTGTCGAGGAGAACCCCCGAGGCACCACTGTCAGCCGCAATATCACTTATATCCCCAAGTGGAACCGTGCCGGCCCGGACGTGATCGGCGTAGGCCACCGCGACCACCTGAAGCCCCGACACCGCACCCGACAGGCGTACCGCCTCGGCCAGCAGCGCGGCAATCGACACGGGAGATGCCAGGCCGGCAAAGCCCAGTTTGACAAAGGTGTCGCCGGCTCTGGCGGGGTAAGACTGGTGGAAGGCGTCACGGACTTGCGCTGGACGAGTAAGATCACCCAACGCGATACTCAGCGCGCATTGATCGGGGACCCGCCGGGTGATCGCATGCAGCGCCGTTGGGCTCACCCGGCCGAGGGAGCCGTTAGCGGGCTCCTTGGCGTCGATGATATCCGCCCCACCTTGAAGCGCCGGAACCACCTCGAGCGCCGATCGCACGCTGACCAACAACCGCATCCGCAGCTCCCTTGTGAGATGCTAAGGCGCTGATATGTTAGGATTTAAGAAGGTAGCGTGAGCCGACCAGGAAGGGGAGGCGGCGTGAGGCTGGAGGGGAAGACCGTACTGGTCACCGGTGCATCCAGCGGGATCGGTCAGGCCATCGCACTCGGTTGCGCCCAGGCAGGCGCTGATGTGGCGATCACCTTTCGCCGCAACCGACAGGGCGCCGAGGAAACCGCCACTCAGGTGCGAGTTGCGGGGCGGCGGGTCGAACAGTTCCAGACCGACATCAGTCGGGATGAGGACGTCTCCAAGCTGGTAACTGGTTTGCGCGACCGCTTCGGACGGGTGGACGTCTGGATCAACAATGCCGGCGCGGACATTCTGACAGGAGAAGGCGGCAAACTGACCCGCAGAGAAAAGCTGGACCTGGTTCTGGGGGTCGATCTTCGGGGAACTGTTCTGGCATCCTGGGCCGCGGTTGACCTCATGCGAGAACAGGGCGCCGGGGGCGGGGGCGGCACCATCATCAACATGTCCTGGGACCATGTGACCGCGGGCATGGCCGGCGAGAACCCCATCCTCTATTCCGCCGCGAAGGGCGGCATCATGAGTTTCAGCAAGTCGCTCGCCCGCGCGGTCGCGCCCGACATCCGGGTGAATATCCTCGCCCCCGGCTTCATTGAGACCGCCTTTGGCGAGGGCGCCAATCCCAGCTTCCGCCGCAAGGTGGAGGCCGAGACCCCGCTTGGCCGTTGGGGCCGGCCCCAGGATATCGTGGGCGCGGCGATCTTTCTTGCGTCCGACGCCTCATCGTTCATGACGGGACAGATGATTATGGTCAATGGAGGAGTGGTGATGTGAGGGACTGCAGTCGCAGGTCGCACGTCTCAGACCTCTGATCGGAGAACGCCATGCCCGCTACCAAAGAGCGCACCTATAACGAATCCGAGATCGCTGAGAGACTGAAGCAGCTTCCCGGATGGTACTACGAAGACGAGTGGATCCGTCGCGTTTACAAGACCGATGGGTGGCCCACGACCTTGATGCTGGTCAATGCCATCGGATATCTCGCCGAAGCGGCCTATCACCACCCCGACCTGACGGTGACCTGGGGCCGCATCATCGTGAAGCTGCAGAACCACGCCGCTGGCGGCATCACCGACAAGGATTTCGAGCTGGCCCGCAAGATTGAGGAGGTCGTTCTCTGGCGTCCCCAGGGGGGCGCGCTGGAGGGCACACCCAACAAGTGGGTCCGGCCGGGGGATCCGCGGTAGGCGATAAGGCGGTAAAGCGGTAAGGCAACATCCTGAGCGAGGGTCTATGGAGGGGAGCTCGAAAGCCAGCGCCGACTCCTACCGTCCTACCGCCCTACCGCCTTACCGTCGAGTTTTGTTCGTCACCGGTAAGCTCGCCGAGCCGGCGCTACGGCGGGTCTTGGAGGAGATGCGGCCACCGTTCCAGGCGGAAGTCGCGGTCCTCCGGATCACGGTTGCGGCGCTCATGACCACCCCGTGGATCGCCCGCTTTCTCGAAGTTCCCTCCGAAACCGACCTGATCCTGATACCCGGGCTGTGCGAGGGCGAGACCTCGATCCTCAAGGACCGCTTCGGGGTCCCGGTCGAGAAGGGTCCCAAGGACCTCCGCGAAATCCCCCGCTACTTCGGTCAGGCGGGTGCCGCACAGCGCTATGGCGACTTCACCATCGAAATTCTGGCCGAGATCAACAACGCCCCCAAGCTCCCCCGCGAGGCGTTGCGTTCGGCGGCTGACTACTATCGCGCCTGCGGCGCCGACCTGATCGATGTAGGCTGCACGCCCGGGCTGGAGTTCCCCGCCCTGGGCGATGTAGTCCGGGAGCTGCGTACGGCAGGCATGCGGGTCAGCATCGACAGTTTCGAGCCGTCGGAGATCCGTACTGCCGTGGAAGCCGGCGCCGAGCTGGTGCTGAGCGTGAACCGGTCCAACCTGTCGGTCGCATCCGAGCTCGGCGGGAACGCGAGGGTCGTCGTCATCCCCGATTTCGGTGAGGGCCTGGATACGCTGGACCGCAACATCCAGGAGCTGGAGCGTCTGGGTGTTTCTTATCTCATCGATCCCATCATCGAACCGATCGGTTTTGGCTTCATGGCCTCCTTGGAGCGCTACGCCGAGGTTCACCGGCGCTACCCCGAAGCGGCCCAGTTGATGGGCATCGGCAATATCACCGAGCTCACCAGCGCCGACACGACCGGGGTGCATGCCCTGCTGCTCGCGATCTGTGAGGAGATCGGCGCCGGCGCCGTGCTCACCACCGAGGTCATCCCGTGGGCTCGTGGCGCGGTCCGCGAAATCGACGTGGCCAGGAGACTGATGCACTACGCTGTGCAGCATCGAACCCTTCCCAAGGGCGTGGATGATCGCCTCCTCACAGTGAAGGACCCGGTGATCCTGGAATACTCTGAGGAGGAGCTTCGCCAGCTCCACGCAGCCGTGAAAGACTCCAATTTCCGGATCTTCACCGACCGTACTACGATCACCGTGTTCAACGACTCCATCTTCGTCCGGGGCAGCGACATCCAGGAGATCTTCGCCCAATTGGGGGTGAACGAGGCCACTCATGCCTTCTATCTCGGACGAGAGCTGATGAAGGCGAAGCTGGCGATCACCCTCGGCAAGACGTACCGCCAGGAAGGAGCGCTGGCCTGGGGGTATCTCACTCCCCCTGACGATGTACGCTCCGAGCACGTGAAGTTGACCCAGCGGAGGAAGCGTCCCCAGCGCGATCCGGGCAGGGTTCGGCCCCAATGAGCGCTGGACCCGTTCCATTAGTTGAGAGTCTGGGAGCCATCCCCAATCCAGCGGCTGTGGCCGCCGAGTTTCTGGATCTGCCCTTCCTCACCTTTCTGGACAGCGCGACGGGGACCTCCCAGGCGGGAGAAACCCACCAGCTGGGCCGCTATTCCTTTCTTACCGCCGATCCCGTCGCGGTCGTCCGCAGCAAGGGGCTCGTGACCGAGCTGGCCGACGGGGCAGGCCCCTGGCGGAAGGTGGAGGGCGGGCGCGACGCGCTGAGTGTGGTCGCCGATCTCCTGGGTCCGCCCACGGAGCCGGTTTCGGGGCTGCCTCCCTTCCAGGGAGGCGCCGCGGGATATATCGGCTACGACTACGGCGCCGTGCTGGAACGCCTTCCCGCACCCCGCTACGACGATCTCGCCATCCCCGATGTGGTCCTTGGCGTGTATGACTGGGTGGTGGCCTGGGACCATGTCATCGGGGCCGCCTGGATCATTTCTACCGGGCTGCCGGAGCGCGGACCGAGCCGAGAGGGCCGAGCCCGGGAACGCTTGGAGGAAGTTCGCCGTCGGGTCACCGGTTCCGGAGAAGCGTCGGAGCGGGCACGGGTCGGATCCGCTGCGGCAGGCTGGCCCGCAATCCCGCTGCCGGAGTGCCCCTCGCCTCCGTCATTCCCGGTGCTGGGAGTAGAAGGTGCGGAGAGCATCGGGCTGCGTTCTTCTTTCACTCACCGGGCTTATCTCGACGCCGTCGCCCGGGTGCGGGAGTACATCCTGGCGGGGGACATCTTTCAGGCCAACCTGTCCCAGCGGTTCGAGGGTCCCCTGGCCGAGCCGACCTTCGCGCTCTATCAGCGGCTCCGGCGTCACAACGCAGCCCCTTTCGCCGCGTACCTCAACCTTGGCCCGTTCGCCGTCCTCAGCGCGTCGCCCGAGCGCTTTCTGCGCCTGGACGAGAACCGCCGCCACGTCGAGACCCGCCCTATCAAGGGCACTCGCCCTCGCGGCCTTGGTCCGATGCACGACGCGGCCTTGGGGCGTGCCCTGGCCGAAAGCGACAAGGACCGGGCCGAAAACGTGATGATTGTAGACCTGCTGCGGAACGATCTCTCCCGGGTCTGCCGGCCGGGGACGGTCCGGGTGCCCGAGCTGTTCGCCCTCGAGCAGCATCCCACAGTGCATCACCTGGTTTCGACGGTGGTGGGGGAGCTCGAGCCCGGCACCGGCCCGGTCGATCTGCTCCGGGCTGCCTTTCCCGGCGGGTCCATCACCGGTGCCCCCAAGGTGCGAGCCATGGAGATCATCGCCGAGCTCGAACCTACCCGGCGAGGGGTCTACTGCGGCTCGATCGGGTACATCAGCGCGACTGGTGCCATGGACATGAGCATCGTCATCCGGACGTATCTGGCGCTCCGGGGACGGGTATACTTCCAGGCAGGGGGAGGCATCGTTGCCGACTCCGACCCGGAGCAGGAATATCGGGAGACGTTGGATAAGGCGAGGGCGCTGATTGAAGTGCTGGCGTTTGAAAAAAGCGTGAAAGGTGAAGGCTGAAGGGTGAAGGGCCACCCTTGCCCGCCTTCACTCTTCACCCTTCACCCTTCACTCTTCACTTTCACCTTTCACGCTTTACCCAATGATCCTTCTCATCGACAACTACGACTCCTTCGTTTATAACCTCGCCCGATATGTCCGGGAGCTGGGCGAGACCCCCGTAGTGCGGCGGAACGACCAGCTGACGATCGATGAGATCGGTGACCTTGGCCCCAGCCACATCATCATTTCGCCCGGCCCCTGTTCCCCTACTGAAGCAGGGATCTCGACCCAGCTGGTGCGCCAGCTGGGAGCCTCGATTCCCATTTTGGGCGTCTGCCTGGGTCATCAATGCATCGGAGAGGCATACGGCGGCGAGGTCGTCCGCGCCGGACGGCCGATGCACGGCAAGACCTCGCTCATCCACCACCTCGGGGTCGGCATCTTTCAGGATATTCCCAATCCGTTCCGGGCAACCCGGTACCATTCGCTGGTGATCGCACCCGAGTCCGTGCCCTCCAGCCTGGAGGTGATTGCGACGGCACAGGACGGTGAAGTGATGGCCGTGCGCCACCGGGAGCACCCGGTCCACGGCGTTCAGTTCCATCCCGAGTCGGTCCTGACCGAGCACGGCTACCGGCTGCTCGATCACTTTCTTCACGGCGTTCCGGCCACTCGGCGGCTGCTCCCCGAAGCTGCCGATGGTGTGCTGGTGGCCGATCGGCCGAGTCCGAGCACGCTGGCTTCGGATCCTCCGCCGGCGAGCCTGGTGCGATGATCATCGAGAGCATCGTGACCTCCATGGATGCGGCGGGGAACATCAACTTCGCGCCCATGGGAGTGGAGTGGGGCGAAGACACCATCGTTCTCAAACCCTTCCTCGAGACCGCCACCTTTCGCAACGTGAGCGCCACCCGTGCCGCCGTCGTCAACCTGACCGACGACGCCATGCTCTTTGCCCAGGGGGCGGTCACCAGCCCGCAGTTTCCCTCCTCGCCTGCCGCCGTGATCCACGGGGTGGTGTTGGAGGCCGCCTGCTCCTGGCGCGAGCTCGAGGTGGTGTCGATCGACGATACCCCGCCCCGCTCCCGCATCGAGACCCGGGTGGCCCATCGTGGGGTTCGGAGGGAATTCATCGGGTTCAATCGCGCTCGCAACGCCATTCTCGAGGCCGCCATTCTGGCCACTCGTACCCACTTGGTCCCGCCGGAGGAGATTCGGCAGGAGTACGCCCGGCTCCAGGTTGTGGTGGACAAGACCGCCGGGCCTCGGGAACGGGAGGCGATGGCATTCCTCACCGAGTATGTCCGCTCCCGCTAGCGTCTTCGTCGAGGCTCCGGCTCGGCTCCATTTCGGGGTGTTGGATCTGCGAGGCGATTTGGGACGGCGCTTCGGCGGGCTGGGAGCGGGTATACCGCAGCCCTCGCTCTTGCTGGAGGTAGCCCCGGCCCCGGATCTGACGGCCGAGGGATCGGATTCTGCCCGGGCCCGCGAGTTTGCACGCCGCTTCCTGGCCTATCACCGGCTCGAAGCTGGGGCCCGGCTGATCGTTCACCGGCAGATCCCGGCCCACAGCGGTCTCGGGTCCGGAACCCAATTGGGGATGGCAGTGGCGCGGGCACTGGCCGAGCTCCATGGCCTGCCCACGGAGCCCTTGGCGATGGCTCGAGCGGTCGAGCGGGGCCTCCGCTCGGCGATTGGAATCTGGACATTCGCTCTGGGCGGATTCATCGTGGAGGGCGGCCGGCGGCCGGGATCCGAGGAGATCGCGCCGCTCATTGCCCGGCTCCCGATTCCCTCGGAGTGGCGCTGTGTGGTCGTCGTACCACCGGGAAACCCGGGGCTGAGTGGGGAAGCCGAGGCCAGCGCCTTTGAACGCCTTCCGCCACCCCCATCGGAACAGGTAGATCGGGTCGCTCACCTGGTACTCATGCAGCTGCTCCCCGCGCTGGTCGAGGGTGATCTGGCCAGTTTTGGCGGTGCGCTGTCGGCGGTACAGCGGATAACCGGAGCCTGGTTTGCGACCGAGCAGGGAGGCACATTTGCGCCCGGCTTGGGCGAGCGACTGATTCGCTGTCTCGGCGCGTGGGGAGCCGCGGGGGTAGGGCAAAGCTCCTGGGGTCCCGCCGTCTATGGCGTCGTGCAAGGGGAGTCAGCGGCGGCAGAGCTGGCCCATAGGGTCGGGGAGCTCATGGGGGGGTCTGGGCTGGTTTTTCGGGGGGGATTCGCCCACGGCGGTGCCCGCGTCTGGCGGGGGAAAGGCCCACCTTTCCCTGATTGACAGTTCATTTTGCAGGATGTATACTGGCCCCCTAAGCCTTCCGTAATCGGCGACTTGGCCGGTTTTCCGAGCGCGGGTGCAGCGATCTGGAGCGATGAGCACTGGCGCTGTACCGCTCGCGGGAATTCGGAAGCTTTGATGGCGGTAGCAACACTCGCGGCGCTCCGCGGGCCGCCTCCCCAACTGCAGCTCTTTTACTAGCACACATTGCGGTTCAGCGGCGTCGCTGGGGAATGAGATGGACTTGTTCCTGTTCGCCGACACCAATGGCTCTACCCCACATCCCTCCCTGAGCGTCTCGACTGCGCAACGGGCCTCGGATCCATGGTGCAACGTGCATTGGTACCAGCCGAGCGGCAGCGACGGTCCCTCTCCCGCCTCTTCCACGTCGTCCTCCAAGCTCCACCAACAGACCCTTACTCCTGTCTTCTCCTGTGAGCGCGGTCCGCCACCCGGGCCTCCTCAGTGACCTTGTTCGCCGGCCGTTGAGTGGAGCGCGAGGCTCTGTCATCGTCCAGCCGGCGTGGCGGTCGAAGCAGATGGCAACCGATTGCAGTAGAGCAGTAGAACCACCCTTCATCCTGAGGTTAGTTATGAACCGCTTTACGCAGAAGGTGCTGTCGGGCGGGATTGCGGCAGGGCTGAGTCTAGCCTTTGTCGCGACCGCCAACGCCCAGGCAGCCCGGACAGGGGCTTGGACCCTGAACGGGAAAGAGGGCGAATGGACGATGACGGGTCGTGATTACAGCTTGCAGCGGTTCAGCCCGCTCAAGCAGATCACGACGTCGAACGTCGCCGAGCTCCGGCCGATCTGGTCGTTCTCGACCGGCACGCTGCGCGGGCACGAAGGCAACCCGCTCGTCATCGGCAACGTGATGTACGTCAACACGTCCTTCCCCAACATCGTGTACGCACTCGACCTCTCCAAGGCCGGCGCGCCGCAGATCTGGAAGTACGTGCCCAACCAGTCGCCCGACGCGATTCCCATCGCGTGCTGCGACCTGGTCAACCGCGGGACGGCCTACAGCCCGAGCGGGAAGGTCTACATCCAGGCGCTCCAGGGTGAGCTGATCGCCCTCGATGCCAAGAGCGGCAAGGAGCTCTGGAAGGCCAAACACCCCGACAAGTCCAATGCCGGCGTCGAGGCCACTGGTTACAAGCAGGGCGCCACGATGACCAACGCCCCGATCTACATCAAGACCAAGTCGGGCAAGGAAATCGTGATCGCGGGCATCTCCGGTGGTGAGTTCGGCGTGCGCGGCCGGGTTTCGGCCTTCGACGCCAACACCGGCGAGCACCTGTGGACCGGCTACAGCACCGGCCCGGACGACGAAGTCCTCATCAAGGGCGACGCGAACGCCAACTACCCGTCCATGAAGGGCAAGGACCTGGGCGTCTCGACCTGGCAGGGCGACGAGTGGAAGCGCGGCGGCGGGACCACGTGGGGCTGGTACTCCTACGATCCCGAGCTCGACAACTTCTACTACAGCGTCGGCAACCCGGGCACCTGGAACCCCGACCAGCGGCCGGGCGACAACAAGTGGTCGATGACCATCTTCGCGCGGAAGCCGGATGACGGCACGGTGGTCTGGGCCTACCAGATGACCCCGCACGATGAGTGGGACTATGATGGTGTGAACGAGAACGTCCTGTTCGAGAACGGCGGCAAGAAGCTGCTCGGGCACTTCGATCGCAACGGCATCGGCTATACCGTCGACCGCACCAACGGCAAGGTCCTCGTGGCCAACGCCTATGGTCCGATCAACTGGGCCAAGAGCGGCGGCACCGGCACCCCGGTCGAGGGCGTCGTTGCGACCGGCGTACCGGTCAAGGATCCGAAGTACGGCACCTCCTCGAAGAAGAACGGCGAGGGCATCTGCCCGGCCGCCATCGGCTTCAAGGACCAGCAGCCCTCGGCGTACTCGCCGCAGACCGGCATGTTCTACGTCCCCACCAACCACATCTGCATGGACTATGAGGGCGTGGAAGTGAAGTACACCGCTGGTCAGCCGTACGTCGGCGCGATCGTGCGGATGTTCCCGGGCCCCGGCGGCCACCGTGGCCGGTTCATCGCCTGGGATCCGATGAAGGGCAACGTGGTGTGGGAGATCAAGGAGAACCTCGCGGCCTACGGTGGGGCGCTCGCCACGGCCGGCGGGCTGGTCTTCTACGGCACCATGGAAGGCTGGCTCAAGGCGGTCGATCAGAAGACCGGGAAGGTCCTCTGGCAGTTCAAGACCCCGTCCGGCATCATCGGCAACCCGATGACCTATCTCGCGCCTGATGGGCAGCAGAACGTGGCGGTCTACTCCGGCATCGGTGGCTGGGCCGGCATCGGCGTGGCCGCCGGCATCGGCGCCGAAGATCCCACCGCCGGTCTCGGCGCGCTCGGAGCCTTCGGCGACGCCGGGCAGTTCAGCACGCAGGGTGGCGTCCTCACCGTGTTCGGCCTCAAGAACCCGGGGGTACCGAAGTAATGCAGTAAAACCCCTCTTGGGGCCGGGGATACCCTCCGGCCCCGAGGGGGATAGATTCCGAATGAGCACGGCGCCGGGGTGCTGTCCGCTCCGGCGCTGTTCATTCACGGGGTGGAGTGGTCGCGCAAGGGTTCGGCCGCGTCGCCCCCGAATCAATGGTAGGACACTCATGTGGCAGAAGATGAGGACCTCCTGGGTGAGCGTCGGACTGCTCTCGGCAGCAGTTACGCTGGGGGTGGCCGCCCCGGCGAGCGCGCAACGACCGGCGCCGCTGCAGCCCGGGCTGCTCCGGGTGTGCGCCGACCCCGACAACATGCCCTTCTCCAACCAGAAGGGTGAGGGCTATGAGAACAAGATCGCCGATCTGATCGCCAAGAGCTGGGACTCGAAGCTCCAGTACGTCTGGTGGCCAATCCGCCGCGGGTATTTCCGCATGCTGAATGGCACCTATTGCGACGTGGTGATCGAGTCGCCGGCGGGCCTCGACATGGCCGGGGCCACCAAACCGTATTACCGCTCGGGATACGTCTTTGTGAGTCAGAAGGGGAGCGGTCTCGAGGACATCAACTCCCTCTCGGACCCCCGCCTCAAGAAGCTCAGGATTGGGGTCAACCTTTTTGTCTCGTCCGACGGCGAGCACTCCCCGCCGGAGATGGCCCTCAGCAGCCATGGAGTGGTAGGCAACCTCAAGGGCTATACCGTTTCCTACGACGAAAACATCCGGCCGGAGGACATCATCAACGGAGTGGCGAAAAAGGAAGTCGATGTGGCGATCGTGTGGGGGCCGCAGGCCGGGTACTTCGTGAAGCGGTCGCCGGTGCCGCTCGTCATGACGCCGATCTCGGTCGACGTGGACTCGGCCAGCGGCTTCCCCATGCGGTACAACGTAGGCATGGCGATCCGCCGGCGGGATCACGAGTTGCGGGACAGCCTCCAGGCCTTCCTCGCCCAGCACGAGTCGGACATCCAAACGGTGCTTAAGGAATATTCGGTACCGACCTTCCCCATCCCCGCGGAACAGGAGAAGGGCGAAAAGAAGACCACCAGCGCGGAGACGCCGAAGCCTGCAGCCGATTCCGCCAAGGTCGCCGGGCGTCAGTAGGACCGGCCCGCCTACCCTCTTCGCGAAAGGACTCCGTCAGCGCATGACCCGGTCTTTCTCCGCTTTCCGCCTGCTCTCTCTCGGCGCATGGCTGGTCGGTCTTGCCCTCACCGTGAGCGCCCGTGCCGCGGCCCAGGAGCTGCACGACCAATATCATCAGCCCCCCCGCGATACGGTCTCTCAAGAGATCTACGATGGGTGGAAGCAGTTCAACCTCAACTGCGCCCGCTGCCACGGCGAGGACGCCCTGGGCACCTCCTTTGCCCCCCATCTGATCCTGTCGCTCAAGCCGACCGGTACCATTCCCACCAAGGAGCTCTTCATTCAGACGGTGTGCGCCGGCCGGCCGGAGAAGGGGATGCCCTCCTGGTGCAAGCTCGGGATGGACATTCCGACCATCCAGAAGATCTATAGCTACGTGAAGGCCAGGAGTGATGCCAAAATGGCCCCTGGACGACCAGCAGTGAAACCGGCGAGCTAGGCCGGGAGCCGGAAACTACGCGGGGCCGCCACCATGCAGCGGCCCCGCTTTTTTTCACATGGCCCCGAACCCGAAGGAAGGATAAGTTCCCTGCATGACCACTGAGCGACGTGGCTTCCGGCGAGCAGCCGGCATCCTCCTCGGATGGATGCTGCTGACCGTGGGACAGGCTCGTGCGGAGAGACAGCCGGCCGACTCCCCAGCGGTACGGCTCACGAT
>DATBKD010000139.1:0-8143 GCA_036556025.1 Gemmatimonadales bacterium
GGCTCGACCGAGCCGCCCCGTCTCGTCCTTCAGATATCGCGTCGCGCTCCCAGCTATTGCAGGTCGAGGTTGGGCGGGAACGTGCCCGCGTCCTGCGGGTTGAAGGTGAGCTTCTGCGCGTTCGGATTCAGGATGTTGGTAAAGTACGTCGTTCCGTCGAACGTCGGACACGCGCTGATTGCGATCGAGCTGTTCTTGACGTTGACCGAGGGGCTGACCGCGTTCGCGCCTGCCGCTATGACCGGCACCGGCTCTCCGGTAGACTCCTCGGTGCTGACTGTCCCGACCGTCTTCGCGATCAGGCTCAGTCCGCCGGCCTTGGTGTAGAACGCCTGCGGGAAGTCCGTCACGCCCTCATCGTCATTGTAGGCCCAGTTGTAGCAGACGAAGCCCGGGGTTCCGTTGTTGACAATTGGTGACAGATAGGTCAGCACCGAGGCCTGCTTGAAGGCCACCCCTCCGGCGGTCGTCGGATTGATGATCGGCGTCGGGTTGAAGACCTTGTTCTTGACCTGGTCCTTCTTGGTCGGCGCCTGGCTGAAGTTGCTCAGGTTCACCTGGCCCGGGTTGATGATGCCGAAGGGGCTCAGCGCCGGCTTGCTGCCGCCGCCGCTGCCCGCCTTGAGCAGGGCAGTCGCGTAGGCCGGTGCCGGGCTGATAGCTCGGAAGAGCCGTTCCGCCAGGGTTCGAGGCGCGCGCTCCAGGCTGAGGCTCGTGGCCGGGCACTGGGCCGGCTGCACGAAGCTGAAGATCTCGGCGCTGCTGCTGCTGGCGGGGAAGTGCTGGAGGAAGCCATCCGACACGACACACTGGCCCACCACCACGTAGGGATTACCAAACGTGGCCGTGGGGATCGTGGACCAGTCGAAGCTGCCGGCCAGCAGCTGGTCGCCGGTGCCGACGAAGCCGGAACCGGAGCCGGGCTTGCCCAGCACGAGGAACAGCTTGGCCGTATCGCCGGTGATGCCGGTCCGGGTTTGCAGCGTCGTGATGTTTTGCCAGGACTTGGTCTCGGGCGGCTCGATGATCCAGGTGTCATCGTGCGCGATGACGGCCTCGACGTCGGCCGTGGGCCGACCGCGAACGCCAAAAGCGCCCGTGGTGCCGAGTTCCGTTTCCACGCTGGTGGGAATCGGCGCAGTCCCGAGCGTCATGCAGCCCAGCGTGCCGACCACCAGGTTGGAGTTGGCCTGTAAAGTAGTCTTGGAGCTGGCAACGGCCGTGTCGACCACCTGCAGGATTTTGAAGCCCCACCACGTCGCCTTGCCCTTCTTGTTATCGCTGAATGCCGAGGCCAGGTTCTCGGCGAACGTCACAACGTTGTTGCGGGTCTGCCCCGAATTGAAGGCGGCCTTCACGAGGTTGGTGAGGGTGTTCTTGCTACACGGGCCGTTCGAACCGCCTCCTGTGGAGGCAAGGCTCGGGGCGGTCGCAAGACCGCCGCCATCCTCGTCTCGATCGCAAGCGGCCACCAGGCCGGTGCCGAGCACAAGGAACAGGACATACCACAGGCCGCGCATCGGGCCGCCTCCGGAAGGGGATGAAGGGTGACCGACGATAATACGCCCCAAATTGGGAGCCGACAAGATCTTAGTCACACTTGGCCAGGAAGAGAGACTGGTCACGGGTCCATCTTCATGTCCCAGCGTGAATTAGCCGTGAATCTTCAGCGGCTTCCGATCAGGGATCTGTAACGCGGGTCTTCGCTGAGGTCCCGCCAGTACCAGGGCGTGTCCTTCTGCATTGCCTCACGCTGGCCCGGGTTCGCGGCGATGTAGAGAGTGAGCTGGTTCACCGCTTCCTCGTTGTCGCCCAGAAAGGCGTACACGTGCGCGGCCAGCTCGGCGAGGTTCCGATTGGAGTCGATGGTGGGATCACCTCCCGAGCGGCGGGCCAGGCTCCGGGCGCTGTCCTTGAGTCCTGCTCTGGCGAGCGCGATCGCCACGCGCATCTGACCCATGAGCTGGTTGAAAGGTCGCATGCTTGGCGGACTGAGCTCGACGTACTGCTTCAGCACCTCCCAGGCCTGCGGGATGTCCGGCTTGATCGCCTTCATCTCCAGGAGCCAGAGTTGACACTCCGGGAAGCGGTAGTCCTTCGGGAAACGAGCCTGCCCCTCATCGCACCACTTCTTGGCCTCCACGGCGTCTTCCAGATCGTAGGAAGTGGTGAAGAGGCGCCACAGGGTCACGTTGGCATTGCTGAGGTAAGGGTCAGCCTCATAGGCGCGGAGCGCCGCGAGCTTGGCCTCCCCCATAGCCGGCTTATTGATCAGCAGGTGGCTCAGCGTGGTCCAGGCCGATGCCTGCTCGGGATTGACGCGCACTGAACTGCGCAGGTCCTGCTCTGCCGACGCGTAGAGCCCATCCGCCTCGTCCGCTCCCGCGAGATTGCTGAGCCACTTCCAGTATCGGAGCGTGCCCCGCACCTCCAGCGCGTCGGGATTATCCGGCTTCAGCTTCAGCGCTCGCTCCGCGTGGGTCAGCCCCTTCTCGATCCGATCCGTGTGGTACGCCGGCTCCGCGAGCGGGGCCATCCGTGATTGGCGGTAGTCCAGCCATCCCCGCAGGGTCGGCGGATCCGACCACTTGGGGTCCAACGCCTCGGTCCGCGCCAGCATCGAGTCAGCGCTGGCGAACTTCCTCGCGGCCCCCGCGCTGTCACCTGCGGCCGCGAGGGCATCCGCGTCCTTGGCCTCTTCCTGGGCTCGCTGCATCATCTCCCACGCCGCGGGAACGGTGGTGCCCGCGCGGCGCTCCCGCAGCTGCACCTCGTGCCCCAGCCGTTCGCGCAGGAACGTCGCCACTTCGTCGGCGAGCTGACTCTGGAGCGCGAACACTTCGCCTCGGGGACGCTCGATGGTTTTGCTGCCGAGCTCGACGCCCGTGGTCGCATTGGCCAGCGATACGCTGACCCGGAGCAGGTCGCCGGACCGCGCCACGCTGCCATTCACGATGGTGCCGACGTTGAGCTTCCGCGCGACCTCCTGCAGCGGTGTATTGCCGTCCCGGAAGGGGCGCACGCCGTTGCTCGAGATCACCTGAAGCCCCTGCACGCTGCTCAGCTGATTGATCAGCGCTTCGGTCAACCCGTGCGCGACGTAGTCCAGCGAGTCCGGGCTCCCGGGCGCCTTCTCGAAGTACATGACCGCGATGTGGTTCGGATTCAGCTCCGCGCCTGGAGGCGCTTCCCGCGCGGAGCCCTCGGCAGCAACCCCGGGTTCCGACACCATTCGCCACACGGCGAGGCCTCCCACCGTCAGCACCGCCAGCAGTACCGCCGACACCGACCAGAGCCGGACCCCCGTCCCCCACTTCTCCCCCAGGATCGCCACCGGGGTGGTGCGCTTGATCGCCTGCACCTTGGTGGAGGTGGTCCGTCGCACCGTCGGCACGCCCCGCGAGGACGTCCTCCGGGTGGCCACCGTGGGCTCCAGGTCGGCCAGAAGCTCGGCCAGCTCGCTCATCTTCTGGAACCGGTCGGCCGGCGTCTTCTCCAGCGCCTGGAGCACGACGTCCTCCAGCTCCTCCGGCACCGACTGCCGGACGATCCGGATGCTGGGGACCTGCTCCATGGCGTGGCGGGCGAGGATCGCCCGGGAGTTGGGTCCGTCGAACGGTGGCTGGCCGGCGAGCAGCTCGTAGAGCACGCAGCCGAGGCTGTAGACGTCGCTCCGGCCGTCGGCGTGGTCGGCGCCGAGCGCCTGTTCCGGGCTCATGTAGTGCGGGGTACCCACCGCCATCCCGGTCTGGGTGAGCTTTTCCCCGGCGGCATCCACCGCCCGGGCGATGCCGAAGTCGGCCACCAGGGCGTGGCCGTTCTGCAGCAGGATGTTCTCCGGCTTGATGTCGCGGTGGACCACCCCGTGCTCGTGGGCGTACGCCAGCGCCTCGGCCGCCTCGCGCGTGATCCGCACCGCGTCGTACAGTGGCAGCTGCTGCTCCCGGTTGAGCCGGCTCCGCAGCGACTCGCCCTCGATGAACGGCATCACGTAGTACAGGATGCCGTCCGCCTCCCCCGAGTCGTACAGCCCGAGCACGTTGGGATGCTGGAGATTGGCGGCGAGGCGGATCTCCCGGAGGAACCGGTCGGCCCCGATCGAGGCGGCGAGCTCCGCCCGCAGGGTCTTGATCGCGACCTTACGGCCGTGGCGCAGATCGGTCGCGAGATAGACCGTCGCCATGCCGCCTTCGCCCACCAGCCGCTCGACCTCATAGCGGTCGCCGAGCGCGGCGCGAAGTTGCTCCAGGACATCTGCCACGAACTGCCTCGGAGGAGGGTGATGGAAGACGCTGAAAGATACGCTGATGCGGAACACCGTGCCGGAACGCGTGGGCGGACGGCCTGTAACGCGCCGAAGGACGGCCCCGGTCGGGACCGTCCCTCGTTAACCTGGTCTTCTGACAGTACTTCTAGAAGGCGCGCACCATAAAGTCTCCCGACGTGACCGAGGTTGCTCCTGGCGCCGAGAAGGTGATTCGGAACTCTCCGTCGGGTTCGGCGACAACGAGGTTGGTGAAGGCGGCGTACCCGGCCCCCTCCCCGGTGCTCGTCTGCACGACCGTTGTACTGCCGTCCACGAACTCCTCTTCGACCGGCTCTCCTTCCACCAGCCGGAACAGGGTCGCCGTCACCGAAGCTCCGGCCACCCCGTTCTCCTCGGCGTCCACGAGTCGGACAGTGGGGTATGAGCAGAATTCGCCTTCGCAGTCCCACCGCAGGATGTTGCCGGTCTCGAAGTCGCCGCCCACAGGGTCACCCCCCGGAGTGAACTGGAGCTCGCCTTCGCTGAACTCCACCACACCGAACGGGCTTAAGCTGCCCGCGCGCCCGCCGATCGGCGGCGGCGGAGGCAGCTTCCCCAGGGTCGCGGCCCAGAGCTGCCGCGGCAGGAGGATCGGCGCGAGGTAGCGGTTCGCCAGCCGAAGCGCCGCGTTCGCGAAGCCGGAGCCTCCCGGCGCGAGGCTGCCGATATCGGTCGGGCAGTTCAGGTCGTCAGCGAGTTCTTCCTCCACCAGGTCCACCTCAGGGAGGACCTCGAACCCCCCACCCACCGGATTGTGCCCGATCCGCCTGTTCTCGGGATATCCGCCTGGCGGATAGACTCCGTCCTCCCCGAACTCCTCCAGGCTCAGGAGGCAGAACGCCACGACGGCGAACTTGCCGGTCTGGAGGACATGAACGCCCGATGAGTTGACGGCGTCGTAGTCGTACTTCGGGGGGAACTGGTTCCCGTCGAAGTTGGTGAGCTGGAAGGCGTCAGCCAGCCGGCTGATCGAGATCACCGTCGGCTCGAGGAACGCGCCGGGGTCGAGCTGGACGAGCGCCTGGCTGTTTCCGGTCTTGATCAGCGTCGGGTTGGGATTCTGAGGATCGAACAGCCCGACCCCGAAGTCGTCCGACACGGTGACGGGTATCCCGACCCCGTTGAGGACGAGACTCTTGAGTGTGTTCCGCTGCTCTTCCGTGCCCTTCAGGGACGAGGTGTTGCGGTCCATGAAGGCGATGAACTCGACGGCCGCCTTCCGGGCCGGGGCCGGTCGACAGGTATCCCAAAGGATGGCGACGGCGGTGGCCCGGGCAAGAGCCTCGATCCGCAGCTTGCCCGCCGGAAACACCTTCAGGATAAGTGCGGTCACGCGCAGCGACGGAAAGAGCTGGGGAGGCCGGCATTTCAGCTCCGCTTCCGGTGCTTGAACGGTTGGTTCGGTGGGAGTTTGGCGTGCCTGGTCGCTGCAGGCGGCAAGGACGAGTGTGCCGCAGAGAGCGGTGAGGGTGAGGCGGCGCATTCCGGTGGTCTCCGTGGTAGGGCCGAGCCCCGAACGGTCCACCCCTGCGTGAATTGGTGGGAAGCGGCGTGGGAGGTTGTGGGACCGACCGCGAGAGGTGGACGGGTTCAATCTGCCACGATTCCCCGGGCTGTCCAGATCCTGGGTCGCTACCTCGTCATGACGAGCTCACGGTAACGGGGATCGTCCTCGATATCCCGGAGCCACCAGTTGGAGGTCCCTTCGGTCGTGTCGGCCAGCGACACGCGACGCTCCGGGTTCGCGGCCAGGTAGCGCTTGAGCGCTTCGAAGGCCTCGTCCTTATCCCCGCGCAGCACATGGACGTAGACCTCCGTGTAGGCCAGCTCCTGGTAGGGGTCGACGTCCGGTCCCGGCCGAGCCCGAATGGCGACCTGCCGGGCGCTGTCCCCGAGCCCGGCCCTTGCCAGCACCATGGCGACGATCATCCGGGCCTCCGCCCCGTCGTACGCCCGCCGGCCCGGCGGGGCGACCTTCTCCAGGCTATCGGCCAGCCGCCAGGCCAGCGCCACGTCCGGCTCCTTGATCTTCGTGCTCATCAGCCAGAGTTGACACTTCGTGAAGTTCACGTTGTCCGGGAACCGACGCGCGCCCTCCTGACACCAACGCGCCGCATCCGTGAACTGGGCCAGGTCGTACGAGGTGGTGAACAGGCGGTTGACCACCTGAGGCGCGTCTCGCAGATAGGCATCGGCCTCGTAGGCCCGGAGGCCAGCCAGCTTGGCGTCGGTCGGGCCCTTGGTGTTGCTGTAGAGATGGCTGAGGATGGCCCACGCGCCGGCCTGGGACGGGCGGAGCCTGACCGCTGTTTCCAGGTCCTGCTGGGCATTCTCGAGCAGCCGCTCGGCCGCGCCGGGCTCCGCCTCGAGGTTGAGGAGCCACTTCCAGTACCGCAACGTCCCCCGGACCTCCAGGCCGTCCGCATCCTGGGGAGAAAGCGCGAGCGCGGCCTCGGCGAATTTCAGACCCCGCTCGATCCAGGGGCTGGCCGCCTGGCCGTCGAGACCCACCATGCGCGAGCGCCGGTAGGCCACCGAGGCGCGGCGCACCAGCGGCTCTGCCCATCGGGGGTCCGCGGCCAGCGCTCCCGCGTAAAAGGAATCGGCCTGGGCAAAGCTGCCCTCGACCACTGCCGTGCTGTCCGTTCGGCCGAAGGATGCTTCGGCCCGCTTTCGTGCCTGCTCCGCCCGCTGGACCAGTGCCCACGCCCCGGCGTCCGCGGTCCCCTCGCGCTGTTCCCGGAGCTTGATCTCCTCGCCCAGGCGCTGCCGGATCAATCCGGCTACTTCCCGGACCAGGCTGTCCTGCACTTCCAGAACTTCGGATTCGGGCTGCTCGAAACTGGCCCGTTGGTAGTCGGCCCCGCTGGACCCGTCGATCAAGCGGATGGTCACCCGAATCCGCCCCGACCCCTTGTCCAGTGTTCCCTGCACCAGCGTTCCAGCCTTCAGCGCCCGGGCGACGCTGTCGCGTGGGATGCTGTCGCCGCGATACGGTGCGACACCGTTGGGGGACACGACGTCGAGGGTCTGCACCTCGCCCAGCCGGCGAATGAGCCCTTCGGTCAGGCCGTCGGCGAGGTACCCGAGCGAGTCGCCGGCCTGATTTTCCAGATAGAGGACCGCAACGCGCCGAGCATCGAGACCGCCGGCGGCCCCAATCTGGACCGGTGCGGGACCGCCCCACAGGCGCCAGGCGGCGACGCCCGCGCCTGCCAGCACCAGCATCCCGGTGGCTGCCCAGAGAGGTGATCCGCGCCAGCCGAACACCGACCGGCCCCGAGTGCCATAGGTTCCCCGCGGAGTGGTGCGGCGGACCGCTGCCGACATCCCGCGGGACGTGGTTCGCCGGGTGACGAGATCGGGCTCGAGCTCGGCAAGCACCTCCGCGAACTCAGCCATGTTCTGATAACGGTCGGCGGGCGTCTTCTCCAGCGCGCAGAGGATCGCCCCCTCCAACTCGTCAGGGATCGACTGGCGTACGACGGTCAGCCTGGGGACCTGCTCCATGGCGTGGCGGGCCATGATCGCCCGGGAGTTGGGACCGTCGAACGGCGGCTGGCCGGCGAGCAGCTCATAAAGCACGCAGCCCAGGCTGTAGACGTCGCTCCGCCCGTCCGCATGGTCGGAGCCGTGCGCCTGCTCCGGGCTCATGTAATGCGGGGTGCCCACCACCATGCCGGTCTGGGTCAGCTTCTCGCCCGCCGCATCCACCGCCCGGGCGATGCCGAAGTCGGCCACCAGGGCGTGGCCGTTCTGCAGCAGGATGTTCTCCGGCTTGATGTCGCGGTGGACCACCCCGTGCTCGTGGGCGTACGCCAGCGCCTCGGCCGCCTC
>DATBKD010000140.1:0-3339 GCA_036556025.1 Gemmatimonadales bacterium
CCTCTCGGCTACCACGCACTCCGTGGCGAGCAGCAATCCAGCGATCGATGCGGCGTTCTGCAGCGCCGTGCGGGTGACCTTGGTCGGATCGATCACGCGGCTTTCACCAGGTCTTCGTAGGTGTCGGTCGCGTCGTTGTAACCGAAGTTCCGGACGATGGCGGCCCCGGTCTTCTCGTCGTCGCTGCCACGGATCCGCTCGAGCGCCGCCTGCGCCAGTAACAGCGCGATGCCGCCGCCCGGTATGATCCATTCTTCGACGGCCGCACTGCGGGAGAGGATCCGGGGTGAAGATGGCAGGAGTGGCGACGCGAGCTATGGGGCAGGCCCTCGGATGGCGCAGCCATACGGGCGCGATCTGGTATGGGACGGAGGGTGAAGAATCTCAGGCTGTCAAACTAACCGTATTCCCTTTTGAGGTCACTCAGGGTATATTGTGATCCAGCATTGGAGCGCATCGCGTATCCAAATCCGACGTGAAGACAGGGGCTGGCGTTGGCGCCGGCCCCTTTTGTTTGGTTGCCGTTCCTGGCGCACGTTGCGCCGCGGCAGCTTTGCCCCGCGTGGGGGCGCAAACCACGCAAACCGTAGTCGGCCGTGCGGCATGTCCTCACTCCGATTACCTCAAGTACACAAGGAGTAGGAAATGTCACGCATTACTGGCACGGTCAAATGGTTCAATGACGCCAAGGGCTTCGGCTTCATCACGCCCGAGAATGGTCAGAAGGACTGCTTCGTGCATCATTCAGCCATCCAGGCCCAGGGCTTCAAGAGCCTGGCCGAAGGTGACCGGGTGGAGTTCGATGTCGTGCAGGGCCAGAAGGGCCCGGCGGCGGAGAATGTCGTGAAAGTCGGACCGTAATCCGGCCTGGCGCAAGCCGCACGATCGGCAGCGGCCGGCTCGCCTCAGCGCGGGCCGGCCGCCGCTTTTTACGAGCAAATGATCGCTCCCGACACGGGTGGGGTGATGACTGAGGTCAAGCTCGCGGATGAGGACAACGTGGACCGTGCCCTCAAACTGTTTCGGCGCAAGCTGCAGAAGGAAGGGCTGTTCAAGGAGCTCCGACGCCGCCGGCACTATGTCAAGCCGAGTGCGGCTCGCCTGATCAAGGCGGCGGCGGCGAGGCGGCGAAAGGGGAAGAAGCGGCAGAAGCGCGAGGACTGGTAAGTCTTGGGTTAGATTCTGCTCGAGATGTCGTTCGCCTTTTGCCGTCTCCCACTCCTCCTTAGTCTCGCTGCGGCGCCGGCCGCTGCCCAGCAACGCCCCTGCGACCCGGCAAATGCCCTCGGCCCGAGCCGGGACCTGTACTGCATGGAGCTGGTGCCGGCCCCGGGAATTACCGGCGTCTCCGGCCGGGTCGAGCTGGGCCATATTCCGGGGCCATTCATCATCGCGGTCACTCCCGATGGCCGACTCCGCTACCGACCGGTCATCTCGATAACCGGCCTGCCCTCGCCCCAGTCTCTGGGGACGTTCCGCGCCTATATCGCGTGGGCTGCACCGCCCATGATGTATCCGGTCACCAGGTTGGGAGAGGTGCGAAACGGCAGTGTGATTCTTTCGGACGTGGATCTGGAAAAGTTTACTCTCCTCGTGACTGCCGAAGCCGATCCTCTCGCCAGGAGTCCCGGCAGCCGACTGGTGCTTCGAGGCCAGTCGCCCAGCAGTCGGCTCTTCCCGCCGGATCTGTATCAATTCTCCATCGGATCGATGACCGGTTCGCCCAACAGCGGCCTCGCGATGCACCGTCCCATGCCCGCCGACTCCGGGCCCGCCGGCTGGACCATGGTGCCGATGCCGCCTGGCCTGACCATGCTCCCAGCCGAGATGGCGCTCCGTCCCGATGCAAGGCCGTACCTTCCTCTATTAAAGGAAGCGCCGCCGGCTCGCTCCAGCGAAGTCGTTCACTTGAGGAATGGCGACACCCTTCGACTGGAAGCAGGGGAGGTGCGGCGGACCTTTCTGGGAAGGAGCTACACCGTCTTCGCCTTCAACGGTCAGGACCCCGGGCCGCTCCTGGAGGTGGCCCGCGGCTCCGAGATCACCGTTGCTTTCACGAACCATCTTCCCCAGTCGACCACGGTTCACTGGCACGGGATCCGCCTGGACAGCAGGAACGATGGAGTTCCGGATATGAGCCAGCCGGCGGTGCCACCCGGTGGCGAGTTCACCTACCGGGTGCGCTTTCCCGACGCGGGGATGTACTGGTACCACCCTCACGTTCGCGAGGACGTGCAGCAGGAGCTTGGCCTTTATGGCAACCTGCGGGTCCGCTCGGGTGAGCCCGACGAATATGGCCCGGCCAATCGGGAAGCCGTGCTCATGCTGGACGATCTTCTCATCGGGGACGATGGAATGGTGCCGCTGGGCGCGGAGTCACCCACCCACGCACTCATGGGCCGGTTCGGCAACGTCGTGCTCGTGAACGGAGAGCCGCGATACCATCTGACGGTCAAGCGCGGCGAGGTGGTCAGTTTCTTCTTCACCAACGCCGCCAATACCCGAACCTTCAATCTCTCGTTCCCCGGCGCTCGGATGAAGCTGGTCGCTTCGGACGCGGGCAGGTATGAGCGCGAGGCCTGGGTGGAGAACATCGTGATCGCGCCCGCGGAGCGGTACGTCGCGCTGGTCAAGTTTGCCCGAGCGGGAAAGGTGGCGCTGATTACCCGGGTGAGAGGACTGGATCATCTCTACGGGCGATTCTTCGACCAGACCGATACGCTGGGCATCGTGCAGGTGTCGGCCCAGCGAACTGAGCGCGACCTGGCCCGCAGTTTCGAGGCCCTGCGGAAGGACACCGCCGGCATAGCCGAAGTGGAGCGCTATCGCCGGATGGCGGCTACCGCACCGCAGAAGACTCTAATTCTCGCGCTGGAGACTGAGGGGTTGCCCACCGTCACCCGCCGGCTGATGCAGCTCGATTCGATCTACTTCGCGCCGATCGAATGGAGCGGCACCATGCCGATGATGAACTGGGCTTCCACCGGACGGCAGGTACACTGGATCCTTCGCGACCCTGACACCGGGCTGGAGAACATGGCGATCCGCTGGCGCTTCCGGCGAGGCGTCCCGGTGCGGATCCGATTGGTCAACCAGCGCGCCAGCTTCCACGCCATGCAGCACCCGATACATCTGCACGGCCAGCGCTTCCTGGTGCTCGCGGTGAACGGAGTGCCCAACGAGAACCTGGTGTGGAAGGACACCGTATTGGTGCCGGCGGGCTCTGCCGTGGATATCCTGCTGGATCCAGCCAACCCCGGTCGATGGATGCTGCACTGTCACATCGCCGAGCATCTGTCCACGGGGATGATGAGCAGCTTTACCGTGGAGTAGTCGCGC
>DATBKD010000141.1:0-40849 GCA_036556025.1 Gemmatimonadales bacterium
GGCCCGAGCGGTGGTCTCCGGGCCCAATCCAAGTCGCTTCTCTCGGCCCAGTCCAAGTCGCTTCTCTCGGGGCCCGCACACTGGGGGCACACAACGGCGGAAGAGAGGCCACCGATGAAAGCGGCCGGTGAGTACGCAAACGACTGTTGCGGATTGATGTACCTCACATGGCCAGGGAGGGAATTGAACCCCCGACACGCGGATTTTCAGTCCGCTGCTCTACCAACTGAGCTACCTGGCCGCGGGGCCGGAATATAGAGCTACAGTACTAGCGCTCCAAGACCCCGATAGTGTTCCTCGCACTCGGCTTCCCTCCCCCGCACCACCCGGCGACTCCGGAGCGGGCCGAGCATTGCGGTTACTACCGTCTGCTGCCCTCGATCGTCGCCCTGCTCCCAGTGCAACACCACCCAGTCGTGCGTCCGGTTGAGTTCGTGGGCCCGAGGTGTGTTGGAGTAGAGAGCCGTGTACCGGCGATCCCCGCGATGGGTGTGGAGAATCGGAAGCCACGCGTTACCCAGCGGGTTCATCCTCCGGGGTGCGACCTTCGGCAACCGGTGCGCGATCGCCATCTGGCGATACTCCCGGTCGACGTCGAGGAGCTCGGCGATTGGGGGCTCGGGTGCCGGCGGACGTTCCGGCGGCGGCCCATGCCGGCCTAGTCGGTCGGCCAACGCCGCACGGATCCCGGCGAGCCGGCGAGCACCGAATCCGGGCAGGCCAGCGAGCCTGCCATCCCACGCGGCCGCTTCCAACTCCTCCAGCGTCTCGATGCCGAGCTCGCTCCTGAGCCGCTCGGCCAGCTTCTCGCCGATTCCGGGAACCGACCGCAGTGCTGCTAGCGGGTCTCGGCGTTCCCGCATCCGCTCCTGAATCGGCATGCGGCCGGTATCGACGTAATCCCGGATCGCCGCCGCCAACCCACGGCCGATCGCGGGCAACCTCTCCAGCCCCTGGGTCCCTTCATTCCGCAGGATCTCTTCCACCGGCCGGTCGAGCCTTCGAAGCGTCTCGGCGGCGAGGCGGTAGGCTCGGGCTCGGAAGGGGTTGGCGCCCTGATCGTCCAGCAGCCGACCGGTTTCGACGAAGCGATCGGCGATGCGATGATTGCCGGCCAACTGAGGGTCGGCGTCCTGGTTAGGCGTCGTCCCGCTCATACCCCCAGGATAGCCCGCCGCTGGGCGAGAGACCATGTGGCCCCTCACACAGCCAACTCCCGTTCCCCTTGCTGAGAGGCGGAGAACTGCCACCGCCGCGGCTGACTGCGTTAGCCAACATTGTGCAGCGGAGATCGAGAAAATGAACAGCATGACGACGCTTTTCGCCTTTGGGCTGGCGGCCGGAATGTGCGGCCGGGATGACGCGCGCAGCGCGCAGGCCAAGCCCTCGGCCGCTCCAGCGGCCGCCGAGGCCCAACAGCAATCAGTCGATGTCTGTTCCCTCCTCACCAACGAGGAAATCACCGCGGTGACCGGGGCCAAGGTCGCCGAGATCAAGGCCGAATCGCACGGTGCGGTCGGGACCTGCAACTATCAGGCGCCGAACGAGCTCCTGCCGGTGGTCAGCCTGGTGCTCGCGCCCAACATGCCCCGGGTCAGCAGCTCCAAGCAGATGGCCGAGTGGCGCAGCAAGCAGGGAGGGTCCTTTGGCGATATCAAGCTGATTATCGAGCCGATCGAGGGCCTGGGCGTGCCGGCAATTCGGAACCAGGTGGAAGGGGTAGATCTGGTCACGGTCGAAGCGGCCGCGAAGGGGAAGCTCCTGGACGTGACCACCTCCAGTCTGGAGAGGTCGAAGGCCCTCGCGACGAAGGCGCTAGTGCGACTGCGCTAGGGCGAGGCGGCGTTCGCTGGCTCGGTCCTGCAGTTGCGGGCTTGGCGCCTGGCCCAGGGACTCTGCTCGAAGGTGCGGCAGGCCGCAACCACGAGCGCCTGGGCCTCCTTGCGACGGCCCTGAGCTACCAACGCGAGCCCCAGGGCGTGGCGGGTCTCCGCCGTTCGTAGATCGTCCACGCCGAGTTTGGCTTCACGGATCGCAAGCGCCTTCCGCAGGAGCGAATCCCCTCGAGCAGCCTGACCGCGGGCTACAAGGACCTGTCCCAATCCCATGAGCGCCTCGGCGATTCGAGGATGGCTGTCGGGCAGCTCGCGCCGGTAAATCGCGAGCGCGGTCTGCAGCGAGCCCTCCGCCTCAGAGAGCCGGTGAGTCCGGTAGAGCAAGATGCCCAGATTTCGATCTGCCATCGCCACGTCGACGGTTGAGTCACCCAGGACTCGGCGTTCCCGGCGAAGCGCATCACGCAATGAGACCTCGGCTTCCTGATACTTCCCGGCCTCAGTCAGAACCGCGCCGAGACTATTCATGGCTCGGAGGGTAAACACATGGTCCGGGCCCAGCTTGCCCCCCCAGATCCGGAGCGCCTCCCGAAACGCATGTTCCGATCCGGCGAGATCGCCCATCCGATAGCGCACGATAGCCAGGTTGTTGAGTGTGGCCATCGTCATGGGGTGATCGGTGCCCAGGAATCGACGCCGCAGGCTCAGCGCCTGGACATCGAGCGACTCCGCTTCGGCCCACCGCCCTCGTTCCTCTAACAGGCTGGCGAGAGTATGCAGGCTGTACGCCACGTCCGGGTGCCCATTGGGATGAATCTGCTGGCGTCCAGCCAGCGTTTGGCGATACAGCGATTCAGCCTCGACGAACCGGCCCATGCCATGGAGATTGCCGGCGATATTGCCCAGAACATTCAGGACGAGCGGATGCCCAGCGTCCAAGTGACGTAGCCGGATCGCGAGCGCTGCTCGGTAAACCGAATCGGCTTCCTCGAGTCTTTCCAGGTAGTCGCTCAGCAGCACACCGAGACTCTCGAGATCGGTAGCCACCTCGAGATCGTTCGCTCCCCGCTGCTTGATGTCGATCGCCAGAGCCGCGCGGTACAGCGACTCGGCCCGAGCGTACTCTCCGACATCCGCCAGCGTATTCGCAAGCTCACCCATGCTGGTCGCGATATCGATATGGTCAGGTGGCAGCGCCCGCCGCCGAATCTTCAGCGCGATCTCATAGACCGACTCGGCCTCACCCGGCTGGCCTAATTCCTTGAGTGCCGTACCCAGATCGGTGAGTCGGGCCGCCACCTCCGGATGGTCGGGACCGTAGGCCCGCTCCGCGACCTTCACCGATCGCCGGAATAACGTGTCGGCCTGGGCATACAATCCGAGCTCGCGATGGATCTTTCCCAGCACGCCGAGCAGCTCCTCCTGCACCGCCGGCTGCCGGCCCAGTGCGGAGTCCACCCGCTGCACCCCCCGCTGGAGCAGCTCGCGGGCCGTGACCTCTCGACCGCGAGACTCCGCGGGATCGGATACCTGAAAGAGATTCACTACGAAGTCTTTTACTTCGCGCGCTGTGGCCGCCTCGCGTGCCGCCGCTCTCGCTTGCCAGACGGTAGCGGTGAGCCCGCCGATGAGCGCGACCAGGAGAGCAACCCCAGCCACGACTCCGGCACGATGTCGCTTCAGAAACTTCCGAGTCCGATAGGCGAACGAGTCGGGCCGAGCACTGATCGGGAGGCCCGACTGGTAGCGCCGGAGGTCCTCCAGGAGCGCCTCCGCGGAGGGGTATCGGCGGGCGGGCTCCTTCTGCAGCGCCTTGAGCACGATGGTGTCGAGGTCCCCCCGCAGGCTCCGGCGAACCCGGCCGGATATTGCCGGTGTGGCGCTGGGAGGATCGGGCTCGGTGTCACAGACTACGCGCTCGACTTCGGCCGGCGTGTGCCGCTCGAAGCGATGGGCTCGAATCCCGGCAAGCAGCTCGTACAGCACAGCGCCGAGCGCGTAGACGTCAGTGGCGGTCGTGACCGGCTCGCCCCGCACCTGCTCCGGCGCCGCATACTCCGGCGTCAACACCCTGAGCTCGGTTCGGGTCTCCGGAGCGCCCAACGCCCAACCGCCTGGCTCACCATCGGCCAGCAGCTTGGCAATTCCGAAATCCAGCAACTTCACCTGACCGTCGCTGGTGACGAGGATATTCGAGGGCTTGAGGTCGCGATGAACGACCAGACTCTGATGCGCGTAGCGCACCGCCTCGGTCACGTCACTGAAGAGGCGAACGCGAGCCAGGAGAGGAAGCTGCCGAGCTTCGCAGTAGGCGGTGAGCGGCTGGCCCTCGACATATTCCATCGCGAACCAAGGCCGGCCGTCGGGTGAGACCCCTCCGTCGAGCAGTTTGGCGATATGGGGATGGTTGAGGCGAGCCAGGATCTGCCGCTCGGTGAGAAACCGGCGCCGCAACTCGGCAGACTCGAGACCGCCTCGAATGAGCTTGAGGGCGACCCGCTGATCGAACTGGCCGTCGGCGCGTTCGGCGAGGTACACCGCGCCCATGCCGCCTCGAGCCAGCTCGCGCGTCACCCGGTAGGGACCCAGCACCGTCCCGCTCGGAACTGAATCGCCGAGTCCGCCCGCCGCCATGCCTTCCAGATATGCCTCGGCGGACCCCTCGAGGAACTCGCCGGACGCCTCGTCCGCCGACAGCAATGCCTCGAGCTCCGCGCGGAGCCGGGCGTCGCCCGCGCAGGCGCGCTCGAGGTACGCCGCGCGCTGATCCGCGGAGAGCTCGAGCGCCTCATCCAGTATCGGAGCCAGTCGCTGCCAGCGACTAGGAGTCAGGTGCATGAGGAGGATATGGGCATGCGCCAGCCCCGCGTCACAGCCTCGGGCATAGTCTGGGCGGGCTGGAGCTCATGGGATCCTCACGGTGGTTCCAACCTCTGGAACGCAGGAGTGGATGTGAAGAGGCCAGGCTACAGCTCCGGCAGAGTCTCCGCGCTCTCCCCCCGGCTCTCACCCTGGATCGCCTGATAGAGGAATGCCCTCGCCTTGCGCCAGTCCCGTTTCACGGTTCGAGGCGAGACCTCGAGCGCATTCGAGGTCTCCTCGACCGACAGGCCCCCGAAGAACCGGAGCTCGACGATGCGGGCCAGCCGCCCGTCCAGCTTTTCGAGCTGGGTCAGCGCCTCGTCCAGAGCAAGCAGTTCTTCGGCTCGACCCGGGTTGGCCATCGCATCGGGGTCGAGCGAGACCGGATAGCCTCCGCCACGCTTGGCAGCCGTGGCTCGCCGAGCGTAGTCCACCAGGATCTGCCGCATGGCGCGGGAGGCAACTGCGAAGAAGTGGACCCGGTCGTGATAGGTCTGATGGGCACTATCGGTGAGCTTGAGGTAGGCCTCGTGCACCAGCGCCGTGGTGGAAAGCGTCTCGCCCGGGCGGTGCCTGGCAAGCTGCCGGTGGGCCCGATCGTGGAGTTCGCGATAGACCAGGGGAAAGAGACGGTCGAGAGCGCCACGGTCTCCTTCGCGGAGGGCCGTTAGCAGGGCGGTGATCTCACCTTCCACTGGCATGTGGGCGAACTCCTGACAGGGAGCCCGCTTAGAACGTACCGAACGGAGAATGGTGCAGCAAGCGAGACGGCGCGTGGCCCCCTTGGCGACCCGAGCCCGTTCCCCCTCACAGAAGAGCTACTCACGAGGAGGAACGATGCGACAGATCATGCTGCTGACTATAGGGCTATTCGCGACTTCGATTACGGTCGAGCGGGCCGAGGCCCAGCTGCTCAAGCGGGTCACCGAGCGGGTGAAGCAGAAAGTTGCCGAACGCAAGCAGCAGACCCAGGAGGCGGTGCTGAACCGGGCAGCGGAGCCCGCGGATTCTGCGCTGGCCAAAGTTACGAGCCCGGTGGAGAGCCTCGCGGCCCGGGCTGGCGGTGGCGCCGGCGCCGCGGTGGGCCGCCTGGGGCGAGGCGAGGGGATGGGGTCGGAGGAGACCACGCGAATTCGGGAGGAGCTTGCCGGGGGGCGTGTCAGCTTGCCGAACATCACCTTCGTACCTGGAACCGATGCGATCGACCCTGCGTCAGAGCCCTCACTCCAGGCGCTCGCCGCAGCGCTGGCCCAGTGGCCGAGCCCCGTCCTGATTCAGGCGCGGGGAGACGCCGGCGCCTCCCCGCAGGACGCCGTTCAGGTGGCCGGCGCCCGGGCCACCGCGATCAAGGCCTGGTTGGTGGGTAGCGGGGTGCCTGCGGAGCGAGTGTTTGCGGCGGGCGATGCGACGGCGATGCCGGACGCACCCACGGTGACCGTGCTCCCGATGCAGTGACCGGGTCTGGCGCATTGGGTTGCTGTTTGCAACATTGCAGGGCCCAAGTCGAACGTGGCCGTCTGGCACTCCGCGGCCACTGGGTTACGGATCACAACTGCTCTACGAGGTTACCATGCGCCAGCGCACGACCTCCCTCGTGGGTCTGGTCGCCGGAACAGCCCTCCTCGCAAGTGCCTGCTCCGACACCAGCCAACCGACCTCACCTTCCGATCAACCTGCCGTTACCGGTCCAACAACCAGGCTTCAACAACAACCTGAGGATCCCGTTGCCCTCGCACGCCAGGTTCCTGGCTTCGGAGGCTTCTTCTACGATGCGCAAGGCACGCCGACGGTCTATCTCAAGGACGTGGCGGTACGCGGAACGGCAGAGCGGGCGCTCCAACCGTTCTTCAGCCTTCGGGGCATGAGTCCGTCGACGCTGCGGGTACGCAAGGCCGACTTCGATTGGGCCTCGCTCGAGCGTTGGCAGAGCCAAGCGAGCACGCAGGCGCTGGCCACGAGGGGGGCGGTGTTCGTGGATGCGGACGAGGCCACTAATCGGGTGCGAATTGGAGTCGAGCGCGGCACCACCGCGGCCGGCGTGAGCGCCGCCATCGCTCGCCTCGGCATTCCGTCCTCTGCGGTTATCGTCCAGGAGACGGAGCCCTTCCGCCAATTGGCCACCCTGCAGGATCGGGTTCGTCCAGTGCCCGGCGGGGTCCAGATCAACTTCCCTGGCTTCCTCTGCAGCATCGGGTTCAACGCAACCAGGAACGGCCAGCGATCCTTCATTACCGCTTCCCATTGCACCAACGTCCAGGGCGGCACCGAGGCAACTCCGTACTGGCAGCCGACTCAGACCGCCGACCCCGTCCAGATCGCCACCGAGGTTGCTGATCCTACGTACTTCCGAGGCAACGGCTGTCCATTCCTCCGCCGCTGCCGTCGGAGCGACGCGTCCAGAGCGGCGTACGCCAGCGGTACCGCCTCGACCCTGGGCGCCATCGCCCGGACAACCGGGCCGAACAACAACTCGTTGACTATCTCCGGGAGCTTTACCATTACTGCCGAAGGAAATCCTGTCGTGGGGCAGACCGCGAACAAGGTAGGCAGAACCACCGGGTGGACCCGGGGCAACATCACCAACACCTGCGTCAACGTGAACGTTTCCGGGAGCAGAATCACCCAGCTCTGCCAGACGATTGTGTCGGCCGGCGTAGCCGGGGGTGATAGCGGCTCACCTGTGTTCCTCCAGCCCAACAGCGGCAGCAACAACGTCACCCTGCTGGGCATTCTCTGGGGAGGAAGTGGAAGTAGCACCTTCGTCTTCAGCCCGATCTCCAACGTGGAATCCGAGCTCGGCGCACTCACCACGTTCTGATGCGGCGAACAGCCTTGGGCGCTGTTGCGCTCCAGGCCACACTGCTCGGCGGGGTAGCCGAATGTCAGACCACCCCGCCACCGGAGCGGCAGGCTGATTCCATGCGGGTCGAGCTTCTGGTTCCGCCCAGTGTGGGGGTCGGTCAGCCGGTTCCGATGACGCTCCGAATCCGCAACACCAAGGACCAGCCGATCACCCTGTATCTCCAGGGCCGTCCGGTCGCCTTCGATCTGATCGTAGAGCAGCCTGACGGGGAGGTCGTCTGGCGCCGGCTCGAGGGGTCCGCGGTCTCCGCAATTCTCGGTGTCAGAACCCTGGCACCAGGTGCGGTACTTGAACTCAAGGACAGCTGGAGGCAGCAGACTCGGTCGGGGCGACGGGTGAGTCCAGGACAGTACAGCGTCAGCGGCTGGGTACTCACCGATCGGGAGCCGATCCGCGCAGGGCCGGTGCCGCTTCGGATTGAATGATCGAGATTACCAGGGCAGCGGCTTCTGATCCCGGAAGAAGCCTCCGGTAGGCCCATTCCTCGGCAACGTCGCCGCCCAGACGATACCGGCCGCGCCCTGCTCGACCGGCCGCCCGCCGCGGCCTCCCATGTCCGTCGCCACCCAGCCGGGACAGACCGAGTTCACCAGGATCCCCGTCCCCCGCAACTCGGCAGCGAGAACCCGAGTGAGCGCGTTGAGCGCCGCCTTGGATACCGCATATGCCGGGGCGCTGGCCCCCATACTCGCCAGTGATCCGGCCTCGCTGGAGACATTCACAATTCGGCCGTACTGCTGTTCCCGCATCAGCGGGACCAGCGCCGCTGCCAGACGCCAGGCCCCCACCACGTTGGTTTCCAGGACTTCATGCACGATCCGGAAGTCGGCCCGACTGGCGGTCTCCCAGGTGTCGTAGTCGACCGCTGCGTTGTTGACCAGGATGTCGCAGCGGCCGAACCGGGTCCGAACCTGCTCGGCGAGATTGGTCGCCGCCCCGGGATCGGCGACGTCGAGCGGCATGACGACCACCGCTGCCGAGCCAAGCTGGCGCCGGGCAGCCTCCCCCTTCTCGAGGTCCCGCGAGCCCAGCACCACGTCACAGCCGAGGGTGGCGAGCTGGCGCACCACCTCGAAGCCGATCCCTCGGTTGGCGCCGCTCACCACCGCGACGCGACGGCTGTGCTCACTCCGCTTTGGGGTCATGCGTCCTCACCGTAGAACCGACGTGGGGCTGGGAGCGTTAACATGGGTCTCGACCAGGAGCCCTCGTGTCGCGTTCCGTCCCGCTCATTCTAGTCTCCTGCCTGTGGCTTGGCGCCGTAGCCCTCGGAGGCCGCATGCTGGCGCCTGCCGCCCGTGCCCTGGCGCAAGCCCGCGATCCGCTCACCGGAGCGGAGGGGCCGGTCCCGGCCCCGGCGTGGAGGAACACCAGCTGGCTCAACAGCGACGGGCCTCTCACTCTGGATCAGCTCAGAGGCCGGGTAGTGCTGCTCAATTTCTGGGTCTTCACCTGCTACAATTGCACCAATACGGTGCCATCGCTGGTGGACTTCGACCACAAGTACCGCGACGGAGGGCTGACCATCATCGGGATTCACACTCCGGAATTCCCTCCCTACGCCGGCGAGCACGACCGGACCAATCTGCTCCGGGCCCTGAGGCAGTATCATATCGATTACCCCAACGCCCAGGACAACGATTCCAGGACCTGGAATCTCTATGGGATCCGATTCTGGCCCAGCTTCGTGCTGATCGACAAGAAGGGTGTCATTCGCTATCAGGGGGCCGGTGAGTTTCACCTGAATGACGATACCTACCGGCTGTGGGACCGGCGGATCCGGGAGCTCCTGGCCGAGTGAGAGGCGGGATTCTCGCCGGCCTGCTTCTCACCTCGTTGGCGTGCTCTGCGGCGCCTCCAGCTCCGCCATTTCATCTGGAGGTCGCCCACGTTGGCGAGGACACTCGGGTGACCCTGGTTCCGGCGGCCGACCTCAAGCTCAACGCGCGGCTTAAGCCGGCGCTCGAGCTGCGCGACGGCACCCTCCTCCGGTTCGACTCGCCCCATCTCACCCCAGACTCGGCCTATTTCGCGGTCCCACCCACGGCCATCATTCCGGGCCGGCCCCAAGCAGTTCATGGAACGCTCCGCGCCAGCGTGTGCGGCGCACACGAGGCGGTCTGCCGCGCTGTGACTGTCGAGCTCTGATAGCGTCCGTGGGTATATTGGACCCATGACGCCTCCGTCGCCATTTCCCAATCTTACCGTTCTCACTCACCCCCTCATTCAGCATAAGTTGTCCATCCTGCGGGACCGGCGCACGAGCACCCGCGACTTCAAGCAGCTGGTGAGTGAAATTGCGATGCTCATGGCGTATGAGGTGACCAAAGACCTCGCCACCGAGCCGGTCGAGATCGAGACGCCGCTGGAGCGGACCACGGGACGGCAAGTCTCGGGAAAGAAGCTCACCCTGGTGCCGATTCTGCGCGCCGGGCTGGGGATGGTGGAGGGAATCGCGCAACTCATCCCCTCCGCTCGGGTCGGTCACATTGGACTCTACCGCGAGCACGACACACTGAAGCCGGTAGACTACTACTTCAAGATCCCCGCCGCCGAGGTCGAGCGTGACTTTTTTTTGCTCGACCCAATGCTCGCGACCGGCGGCTCCGCGGTCGCGGCCATCACCGCTCTCAAGGAGGCCGGTGCCCGGCGGATCCGCTTCCTCTGCCTGGTGGCGGCGCCGGAGGGCGTCCGCCGGATGGCAGGGGTCCACCCGGACGTCGGCATCTTCGCGGCAGCGCTGGACCGGGAGCTGAACGAACACGGCTACATTCTCCCCGGGCTGGGCGATGCCGGCGATCGGCTGTTCGGGACGAGACAGCTGTAACCTGCAGTAAGAAGTGAGAAGTAAGGAGTGAGCAGTAAGAAGTGAGCAGTGAGAAAGCCTCCCTTCCCCTCCCCGGGCGCTTCTCGCTTCCTCCTTCCTTCTCCCTTCTCCCCTTCTCCCTTCTTACTTCTTACTTCTTACTGCTCACTGCTCACTTTAGAGGCGAGGGGAATGACCGGCATTCGGCTGACGTTTTGGGGAGCTGCGGGACAGGTCACGGGTTCGATGCACTTGCTGGAGGCCGCCGGCGCACGGGTCCTGTTGGATGCAGGCCTGTTCCAGGGCAGGCGGGCCGAGGCGCACGCGCTCAACGCCAAGCTTCCGTTCGATGCGCGTCGGATCGATGCCGCGATCCTGAGCCATGCCCACATCGATCACGCCGGGCGTCTGCCGCTCCTGGTGCGCGATGGTTTCCACGGTCCGGTGTACGCGACGCCTTCCTCTCGCGATCTCTGCGCGGTGATGCTGCCGGATGCGGCGCACATCCAGGAGAAAGACCACGAGACGCTCCAACGGCGGGGGAAAGCCGGTCCGGCCAGCGAACCACTCTATACCATGGCGGACGCGATTGCGGTGCAGGACCTGCTGGTTGGCGTCCCGTACCGGCGGATCACCCACCTGCGAAAGCACATGGCCTTGGAGTTTCTGGACGCCGGGCACATTCTGGGTTCGGCCAGCGTGGACCTGCGGCTCACCGAAGCGGGGCCGTATCGGCTGGTCTTTTCGGGCGACGTGGGGCGCCGGGGTTTGGCGATCATCCGCGATCCCGAGCCGCCAACCGGACCGATCGACGCTCTGATCGTCGAATCGACCTACGCGGATCGGTCCCACGAGTCAGTGATGGAGTCGGAAGAGCGGCTGGGTGAGGTGGTTCGACGCACCGCCGCGCGGGGTGGAAAGGTTCTGGTGCCCGCCTTCGCGGTGGGCCGCTGTCAGGAGCTGGTGTACTCGCTGCATCAACTCTGGCGCCGGGGCAAGATCCCTGAAGTGCCGATCTTTATCGACAGCCCCCTAGCCGTGGACATCACCACTGTCTTCCGGATGCATCCCGAGGTGTTCGACCGGCGAGAGGAGCTGGTGGTGGCCAGCTCGAAGCTGTTTGATTTTCCGCTGGTGCACTACATCAGGCAAGTCGAGGACTCCAAGGCGCTGAACGAGAGGTCAGGACCGGCGGTCATCATCGCCGCATCGGGCATGGCCGAGTCCGGCCGGATCCTCCACCACCTGGCCAATGGGATCGGCGACCACCGCAACCTCATCTTGTTCGTCGGCTTCCAGGCTGAGCATACCCTGGGCCGGCGGATCCAGATGGGAGAGGAAGCGGTCAAGATCCTGGGGCAGGACTATCACCGCCGGGCGGAGGTCGAGACGATCGGTGGCTACTCGGCCCACGCCGATCGGGCCGAGCTTCGGGCATGGGTACGCCGTCTGGGCGGCCCCATCCGTCGGGCGTTCGTAGTGCATGGAGAGCCGGGCGCGCTGGAAGCCATGGCGCTGCTGCTCCGAGAGGAAGGAGTGCGGGAGGTCCACGTGCCCAAGCACGGCGAAACCTTCGTGCTCCAGGGCTAGCGCGGCGGTTGCCCGATGGCCCGCCGCATTCGGCACGGACTCGGTCTGTTGCTGCTCACTGCCGCTATCATCTATACGGTCGGCCTGGTCATGGTCCTGGTGGTGAGCCAGCAGGACCAGCGCGAACGGGTCGACGCAATCGTCGTGCTGGGGGCAGCGCAATACAATGGCCGGCCATCCCCGGTGCTGCGGGCCCGACTGGACCATGCCCTCGAGCTCTACGCCGACGGCCTCGCGCCCCTGATCGTCGTCACCGGAGGGGTGGGCCGTGGAGACACAATCAGCGAAGCGAGCGTCGCCCGGCGCTATCTCATGGCACACGACGTCCCCGATTCAGCGGTCATCTCTCAACCGCAGGGCCATTCCACCATGGCCTCGATGACCGCCGTCGCGGAATGGATGCGCGGCAAGGGGCGGCGACGAGTGCTCCTGGTGAGCGACCCCTTCCACATGTTCCGCCTGCGCCTAGAGGCTCGGCGCACCGCACTCGAGGCCTATACCTCCCCGACGGAGAGCAGCCCGATTTCCGACAACCCGGTCCTGGAGCTGCGCTACCTCTTCGCGGAGGGCTTCAAGATCCCGGTGGCATGGGCCAGAACCGCGGTGAGCAGTGAGAAGTGACAATGTCTCTTGTTTCCACTGAACGCGTCTATACCGGCCGAATCGTCCATCTCGACCGCGACACGGTCCGATTCCCCGACGGATCCGTGGGGCAGTTGGAGATGCTCCGGCATCCCGGGGCCTCCGCAGTTGTGCCATTTCTCGAGGATCCCACCAGCCCCGACCCGCGCATCATCCTTCTTCGTCAGTTTCGCCATGCGGCGGACGGCTATATCTGGGAGATTCCCGCCGGCAGGCTCGATGCTGAAGAGCCTCCGGAGATCTGCGCGCGCCGCGAGTTGGAGGAGGAGGCCGGGATGCGGGCGGCGACCCTCCAGCGGCTGACGACCATTTACACCACTCCCGGCTTCACCAACGAGCGTATCCATCTCTTCATGGCCTGGGACCTGACCCCGGTGGCGCACCGGCGCGAGGCCGATGAGTTCATGGAAGTCCAGGAGCGCCGCTGGTCCGAGGTCGGGCGGATGATCCGAGCCGGCGAGATCCAGGATGGAAAGACCCTCATCGCCTTGCTGTTCATCCAGTCGTTCCGTCGGCACGCCTGACCGCCTACAATTCGCACATGCCTCAGCAAACGCTGGATGCGCTCTTCCGCAGCCTGCAGAAGGGAAGCCCGGCACCGGTCTACTACCTGCACGGTCCGGAGGACATCCTGAAAGAGGAGGCGATCACCGCCATTCTGGCTCGAGCCCTCGATCCCTCGCTTCGGGATTTCAACCTGGATCAGCGGTCCGCCGGTCAGCTCGATCCCGAAAGCGTCATGGCCTTGTGCACCACCCTTCCGATGCTCGCCGAGCGGCGGGTCGTGGTGCTGCGGGAGGTCGAGGGGTGGAAGCGCAAACCCAAGACTCGTGGGGCCTTTCTCTCCTATCTCGAGCATCCGGTGCCGGAGACGGTCGTGATTCTGGTTCAGGGTGCCGGCGAGCCCATCGAAGACAAGGAGCTGGCTCGAGGAGCGGTCACCGTTCGGTGCGACCCGCTGCCGACCGAGCGGGCGTTGCGCTGGCTGCAGCGCCGGGCCAGCTCACTCGAGATCGCGTTGGAAGAGGCGGCAGCTCAGCACCTGCTCCGTGCCGTCGGCGGGGATCTGAGTGCTCTTGCCGCGGAGCTCGACAAGCTCGCCGCTCTCGGCTCCGGAGCGCCGCTGACCACCGAGCAAGTCGGCACAGTGGTCGGCATCCGCCACGGCGAGACGGTATACGATTGGCGGGATGCCGTCCTGGACCATCAACCCTCGCGCGCGACGGCCCTGATCCCGGTGGTGCTCGATCAGCCCGGCTCGTCCGGGGTGAAGCTGGTGACGCTGCTTGGGACCACACTCGTGGGCGTGGCCCTGGCGCGCTCCCACTATGACCGCCAGATGCGGGGCCCGGCGCTGGAGAAGCGCATGTTCGAGACCCTCCTCCGCCTTCGGCTCTTTGGGCTGATGAGTTACCGAGAGGAGAGCGCTCGCTGGGCCCGCTGGGCGGCCCAGTGGCCGGCTCCGCGGCTGCGCGCAGCGCTTCGGGCGGCGCGGGACGCTGATCTCGCGCTCAAGGGCATCACGATCTCAGACGAGCATGCCATTCTGAGCGGCTTGGTACTCCGGCTGTCGGTGCCTCAGGTGGAGGCTGCATGAGGAGGGCGGTCAGGGCGGTAAAGGCGGTAAAGGCGGTAAGGGCGGTCAGGGCGGTAAGGACGGGACGGGCGCTGAGGGCGATGGGTGCGCGGCTCCTTACCGTCCTTACCATCGTTACCGTCCTGACCGCCCTTCCTGCCACCGCGCAGACCGACCCTCGCCTCGTCAGCGCGGTCAAGGAAGCCCAGGAAGGCCAGGGGGATTCCGCCCGCGCCTCGGTACAGGCGCTGCTGGACAGCACCCCGGCAACCGATAGTCTCTACCCCGAGATCCTGTACACCCAGGCAATGGTGGCGGGCAGCGCCGCCGATATGCGGCGTCAGTTGCAGCGAGTGGTGGTGGAGTACAGCACCTCGAGCTGGGCCGATGACGCGCTGCTCCGCCTGGTCCAGATGGATTACGCCACCCGCAACCTGGATGGCGCGGCCCGCAATCTCGAGCGGCTGAAAGCGGACTATCCCGACAGTCCGCTGATGCCCCAGGCGTCATACTGGGCGGCGCGCACCTACTTCGACCAGAACAATCCGGCTCTTGCCTGCCGCTGGCTGGTGGACGGAATGGCGCAGGCGCGACAGAACATCGAGCTCCAGAACCAGCTGGCCTATCTCAACCAACGCTGCCGCTCTCTCCCCGACAGCGCCGTTGCCCAAGCCAATGCCCGATCGGACAGCCAGCCGGACACGACGGCCAAGGCCAGGAAGGACTCCGTCGCCCGCGCTGCGGCGGATTCTTCCGGCGGCGCGGCGCGGTTCCGGGTTCAGGTGGCTGCTGTGGCCACCTCCGATGCCGCCGAAGCGACCGCCGCCAAGGTCCGGACCCTAGGGTTCAAGGTGACCACCGTCCGGGAGAAGAAGCTCTACAAGGTGCGCGCCGGCCAGTTCGCCACCCGGGCCGAAGCGCAGTCCGCCGCCGCGCGGATCAAGGCCAAGCTGGGGGGCTCGCCCTTCGTGGTCTCCGGACCTTGAGCGACGGACTGCACTGAAGGCCCTGCGTTAGAATTCGCGACATGCCCCAGAGCACAAATTGGCTCAGTGGGCCCACTGCGGCACTCGGGATGATGGTGATGGCAGTGGGAAGCTACGGCTGTGGCCACAGCCCACCCCCCGAGACAGCTCCGCCTGCTCCGTCCCCCACGACGGCCGAGCCAGCAGCCTGCGTCGTTTCACGAGGAGGCCCCGCAGCCCGCGATACCGTCTCGATTGCCGTGGCGGAGCGGGTGGATTCGGCTCACGCTCCAATTCCGTCCAACGACGCCGAACGCCTGCTGTTCCGGCAGCGCTTTGACAGCCCGATCCGGCTGGATTGCGAAGGGGGGACCCATCCGGGCTTCGCCACATCCTGGAGTCCCGACTCCAGCGGCCGTGTTTGGACCCTGGTCTTACGCGAGGACAGCTCAGGCAGCGTGGCAGACGGGCTCACCCCGGAGCGGGTAGCGGACGAGTGGCGCTCGCGTGAAGCCAGTGCCAGGGCACTGCAGTGGGCCGGTATTGATTCTGTGGTGCCGCTGGATCACCATCGACTGGCCCTCCTGTTGGCGCACCCGCAGAAGAGCGTACCCGAGGTGCTGGCGGACCCGGCTCTGGCGATGCCGGCGCAGGAGAGACCCGCCGAGCCCCCCGTCGTAACCGTCTCGAAGAGCGGCGGTGATCTTCGGGACGCTCTCGACCGCGGAGCCGACATTGTGCAGAGCGGCGACCCTGCACTGGTGGAGTATGCCCGAAGCCGGGCCGACCGGGAGACCGTCCCCTTGCCCTGGGACAAGACGTACGTGCTGCTGCTGCCCGCCGGCAGCCCTGGTCTGGACTCCCTCACGGGGGCCGATTCCGCCGGTTTTCGCTCCGGCTTGGCCCGCGACGCCGTCCACGGCGACGCCCGGGGGGCTGAGCCCCCATTTTGGTGGGTGAATCCGGCTGGGTGCGCCGGCTCCGCACCCACAAACCGCCCGGCCTCGCAGTCATCCGGCGTGGTGGTCTACTCGCGGGACGATCGCATCGCCCGGGACCTCGCCGACCGCATCGTCGCCCTGGCGGCGCTCCCGGGGGTCACCTCGCGAGGGCTCAGCGCCGCCGATCTTCTCAGCTCACTTCAGGTGGGAAGGGAGCGGGGCTACATCCTCGCTGTGCCTCGACGAGCAGTGGTGCCCTGCCGGGAGATGGCGTTGTGGCCACCGGGAGCGACGGTGCTGCCGTTGGTGGATACCAGGCTCACCGCCATCCTCGATCGGGACCTGCCTCGCATCACGGTTGATTGGGATGGGGCGCTTCGCATTGGAAGCGATACCGAAGGCGGCCCGCAATGAGCTTTCGGACCCGGCTCTTCGTCGCCTTCAGCGTGGCAGTGCTGATACCCCTGGGCCTGCTCGGCTTCGGGGTGCGAAGAGAAATGGAGCGCCGCCTCACCGCGCAGTACCAGCGTCGGGTCTCCGATGCCGTTCAAGCCGTACAGGAAGACCTGGCTCGCGAAGGCCAGAGCATCGGCGGACGGCTCACGGCGCTCGCCGCCGATCTGGAGCAAGACAACCGGTTTCGCCTGGCAACCAGCCGGACCGAGGCCACCGATCGGCGCTACCTGCTGGACTACGCCGGCACAGCCATGCGACTCACCGGCCTGTCCTTTCTGCAAGTGCAAGACAGCAGCGGCCGCATCGTCAGTTCGGGCCACTTCCGCAACGAGTACGACCGCATGGAGCCGGCACTCCCGGCGTTGCTGGAGACAGCCGCGGGATCGCCGGTCCTGGTCCGGGCCCGCACGGCTGAAGGGTCTCTGGTCGCCCTCGCCCGCCTCGACTCGCTCCGCGTTGCCGGCGCCCGTTTCCGCATCGTCGGAGGCGTCGAGGCCGAGCATCGGCTGCTAGGACGCCTGGTGCGGGACCCGGAGCTTACCATTTCCCTGGTCTACCCCGGCCAGGCAGGCCGGAACACCAGCGAGCGGAGAACCGCCGTCGCAATCCCCCTGCTCTACCTCGACCTCATGCCCGGCGCGGCGAGCCGCGCCGATACCGCCCGACTGGTGCTCAGCCAATGGCCCGGTACGCTGGTCGCCCTGCGCCGCAGCATCGACGCCTGGTTTCTTGTAGCGCTCGCCGTGACAGTCGGTCTGGCGCTGCTCGGCGCCGGTTGGCTCGCTGCGCGGATCAGCCGGCCCCTGCTGGAGCTTTCCAGCAAGACCGCGGCGATCGACCTCGACCGTCTGGACCAGGACTTTTCCAGCGAACGAGACGATGAGATCGGTTCGCTCTCCCGCCTGTTGGGCGCGATGATGGAGCGCCTCCGCGTGGGCACCGCGAGGCTGCGAGAGGCGGAACGCCGGGTGGCCATGGGTGATCTGGCACGCCAGGTGAATCACGACGTCAAGAATGGCCTGGTCCCGATTCGGAATGTGCTCCGACACCTTGCCCGGGAGGCCGAGCAGCGACCGGAGTCACTCGCGACCGTGTTCGCCGAGCGGAAAGCGACCCTGGATTCCAGCGTGGAATACCTCGAGACCCTGGCGCGCAACTATGCCCGGCTGTCCCCCGCCACCAGCCGGGAGCCCTGCGACGTGAACGCGGTGGTGCGCGAGGTGGTGCAGCACATCCATTCGCCCGCAGCCCCGGTGCGCGCGACCCTGGACCCGGCCCTGCCCCGAGTGCGGTCCGACCGCCTGGTCCTCCGGCGCATCTTGGAGAACCTCGTGGGCAACGCGCTCGACAGCCTGGCTGCTCGCCCGGAGGGCGGCGTGGTCGTCTCCACCGAGTCTCTGATACGGGATGGAGCTCAGGTCCGAGTGGTCGTGGCGGATACTGGGGCCGGTATGAGCCGAGCCGAGCTCGACCGGGCATTCGAGGACTTCTACACCACGAAGGAAGGGGGGACCGGATTGGGACTCTCGATCGTTCGGCGGCTGGTGCTCGATCTGGGAGGAGTTCTCCGGGTGGACACCGAGCCTGGCACCGGAACGCGAGTCACCATCGAGCTGCCGGCCATGTCGGATGGAGCGGGGACATCATGACGCTCATATTGGTGGTGGATGACGTCGCCCCCATGGCCGAGCAGTACGCCTATGACCTGCGGCGAATGGCTGGGTACGAGGTCCAGGTCGCCGGAGACGGCCGGCAGGCACTGGAAATCCTCGGCGGCGAGTCGGTGGACTGCATCCTGCTCGACCTCGAGATGCCCGGCATGGATGGGTTCGAAGTGCTGCGAGCGCTGGAGCGGAAGGGCAGCGAGATCCCGGTGATCGTGTATACCGGAACCGGCAACTTCGATCGCTGCGTTCAAGCCGTCCGGCTCGGCGCCTACGGGTTCATCGACAAGGCCGAGCCCATGGAGCGGGTGGTGCAGGAGATCGCCAGCGCCCTGGAGCGTCGCCGCCTGCTCTCGGAGGTGAACGCGCTCCGAAAGCAGCTGGGGTCCGAGACATCCCTGGCAGGGAGCAGCGCCGCCATGGTTCAGCTCCGCGAAGCGATCGCGCGGGTGGCACCCATCCCCAGCCCTGTCCTCATCATCGGCGAGAGCGGCACCGGCAAGGAGCTGGTCGCACGCGATCTCCATCGCTTGGGCTCCTCGCCATCGGGGCCGTTCGTCGCGCTGAACAGCGCCGCCCTGCCCGAGACCCTGGTGGAGAGCGAGCTCTTCGGCCACGAACGGGGGGCCTTCACCGGCGCGGCCACCACTCGCAAGGGAGCCTTCGAAGCGGCAGAGCGGGGGACGCTGTTCCTCGATGAAATCGGAGAGCTCCCCCTTGCGATGCAAGCCAAGCTCTTGCGAGTGCTGGAGGAAAGGGTGGTGACCCGCCTGGGAGGAAACCGGCCGGTTGCAGTGCAGGCCCGAGTCATCGCCGCCACCAACCGCGACCTCGACGCGGAAATCGCCGCCGGACATTTTCGTCAGGATCTCTACTTCAGGCTCAACGTGCATCAGATCCGGGTCCCTCCGCTGCGGGAGCGGCTGTCGGACGTGCCGGAGCTCGCGGAGCGATTTCTCGGAGGTCTTTGCGACCGCTTCGGGATGAGGCAGAAGCGGCTGGCCCCGGCGGCACTGGAGCTGTTGATGACCTATCACTGGTCGCGAAACAACGTCCGGGAACTGCGGAACATCATCGAGCGGATGCTCATCTCCACCGATGGGGAGGTAATCGGCCCGGACGCGGTGCCGATCGAGATTCAAGCCGAGGCCGCCGTCGCCGTCACTCGCGAAGGCCGCAGCTTTCACGAGCTCAAGGTCGAGGCCGAACGGCAGATCCTGGTCGCGGCACTGGAGCGGAATCAATGGCACGTGACCCGCACGGCCGAAGAGCTGGGTCTGGCCGATCACGCGAGCCTGCTCAAGATCATGCGGCGACACAATCTCAAGCGGCCGAAACAGCAGTGAGCAGAGCAGTGAGCAGTGGGGGGCGAGGGGTTCGATAGGTGTGTCCAGACGGACTCATCGCAGCTTCCAAATAGTGTCCAATGGGACACGCAGCTCATTCCCAGCCATCACAGCCAAGTCACCAACTCCCCAATCCCCAACGGCTTACCTGATGGATAGCGAGTCTCCTCCGCGCTGGCCGCGCGCTTGCCTTCTTGGGTGGCGCCCGAGTTTGCCCGCGCGCCCAGCGCCACCACCATGGAGGAGAGCATGTCACCCGCTGTCACTCGCTACTCGCTCATTGCCGCCGCTGTGCTCAGCACGATGACCGCCGCCTGCCGCGAGCAGCAACCGTCCAGCCAGACCACCACCACCGTCTCGACCGGCGCCGTGCCGGGGAGTACCACCACCGAGACTGGCGCCGCGACCGGCACGGCGACCAGCACCACTGCCACGGCTCCCGCCGCCACGACGCCGGTGTCGTACGCCGAAGCGGAAACCGCTTACCGCGAAGGGCGCTACGGCGATGCCAAGGATCTCTTCGCCGGCTTCACTCAGGCCAACCCGAAGAATGCCTGGGGCCACTACATGCTGGGGCTCTCCGCCTGGAAGGCGAGCGACCCGGAGCGGGCCCTGGAAAGCTTTGACGAGGCGCTCAAGATCGACCCGAATCATCAGAAGAGTCTGCTGAACTCGGCTCGGGTCCTGTTGGAGACTGCCCGCGCCAAGGAAGCGCTGGAGCGGGTAGAGCGCGCGCTGGCGATCGACTCCCTTTCGGGCGACGCGCTTCGGCTGTTGGGCCGCACCCGGTACGAGCTGGGCGACGTTCCCGAGGCCATCGACGCGTATCAGCGCGCCATTGCGGTGAACGAGCACGATTCATGGGCGATGAACAACATGGGCTACATCTATATCCAGCAGGGTCGGAGCGAGGACGCCCTGTTGCCGCTGGCCCGCGCAGTCGAGCTCCGTAGCGGCACCCCGGTCTTCCAGAACAACCTCGGCACGGCGCTCGAGCGCTGCGGACACTTCGCCGCGGCAAAGCAGGCCTACGAGGCCGCACTCGCCGCCGACAGCACCTATAGCAAGGCCTCGACCGGCCTGGCCCGGGTGACCGGCCGCGAGGATTCGACCGGCTCGGCCCCGGTGGACTTGAGCGCGCTCTCCCAGGAGTTCCAGTCTCAGGTGCAGCAGTGGCGGGAGACTACGGTGTCATCCGACTCGACGATGGCGAGGGATAGTGTGAGCCATTGAAGTGAGTCGCAGGTCGCAGGTCGCAAGTCGCAGGTCTGGTGGCTTGCGACTTGTGACTTGGGGCCTGCAACCTCACCGCACCGGACTCATACTCACCACCGCCCGCAGGACGTGGCCGATGCGCACCTGGAGCGTTCGTCGCACCGGCTGAAAGCCGAGGCAGCGGACCCCGAGCCGATAGCGGCCTGGCAACAGTTGAGGAAAGCGGAACATGTTCTGCAGGCGCGCGGGCGCAATCGAGCGCACGTCCCGCACGTTCGCGCCGACAGGCTCGAGCCAGACTTCTCCGTTGCAGCCTCGCTCTCCCGCCGCGGTGACCACTGAGCCCAGCACGACGCCATAGCGATAGCGCTCGCCCACGGGCAGCGCGATCGCATCGGGGCCGGTGGTCCCGAGCGGCCAGCCGTGGCGCTCGATCAGCATGCTCGATTGGGAGCTGGTCGCGCACGCGACGAGGAACAGGAAGGTCAGTGCCGGCCAGAGGCGAAACATCTAGAGGAGCTGGGACACCGGATTAAGCCGGCCTTCGGCGAATCGGGTCGGGCTGAGCGGCGCCACGTCCAGCGTCGTCGCGTCTCCATCGCTCATTATCTCCGCCAGAAGCTGGCCCAGGGCCGGGGCATGCATTACTCCATGGCCGGAGCAGCCGTTGGCCAGGAAGAAGTTGGGGCATTTGGGAGCGGCTCCAAGAATGGCGTGTCTGTCGGGCGAGAGTTCGTAGAGGCCCGCCCAGCATGCCGCCCGGTCGATCGCGAGGGCTCCCACTTTGGGCACGCGCTCTCTCGCCTTGGCGACCACAGCATGGATCCACTCGTCCTCGACTCGAGTATCCCATGGCCGTCCCGGCACTCCCGGTGTGGGCCAGAGGAGGAGAATACGCCCGTCCCGTACCCGCAGATGAAATCCGTCGACGGTGAAGATGGTCATGGGTATCGTCGCCGGCAGGAGCTCGCTCGGAACGGTGACGGCAACCTGTCGCCGGAGAGGAGTCACCGGCAGATCCGCCTCCGTCCACTTGGCCACCTCCGCGGCCCAGGCCCCGGCGGCGTTCACCACCGCTGCAACCGCGACTGAGCCCCGAGAGGTCTGCACGGATGAAACCCGCCCATCGGCAGACTTCGAGAATCCGGTGACCTCGACTTGCCATTCCACCGCCACACCCAAGCGATGCGCTGCCGCGAGATATCCTTCCAACATGTCCAGCGGCCGGATGAATCCGTCGCTCGGGCAGAAGGTCCCACCAACCACATGATCCAGCCGAACGGCTGGATTGAGCTGCGCGATGTCTCTCGGGCTCACCTCGACCGCTTCGGCAAGACCGTGGCGGTGCTGGATCCGCTGAGCGGATCGAAGGCTCTCGAGCTCTGCCTCCGTCGACGCGAGCCAGAGATAGCCGGCCTGAAGATACCCGGGGTCGTGGCCGGTCTCCTCCTTGAAGCAGCGCAGTTTGTCCCGGGAGACGAGGGAGAGTTGCACGTTGATCGGCGTGGCGTATTGAGCCCGAAAGCCCCCCGTGGCCTTACCAGTGCTGCCCTCGCCCGGCGTGGACGAGCGGTCGAGCAGCAGGACATCCCGCCAGCCGCGGCGGGCAAGGTGATATGCCACGCTCGCGCCGATGATCCCCGCGCCGATGACGGCGACCGACGCCGTCCTCATGCGGTGAAGAGGTGCTCCGGGTGCCTGAAGCTCTTGAACTCGAGCGCATTTCCGCTGGGATCCAGGAGAAACATGGTGGCCTGCTCTCCCGGCTGGCCCACATAGCGGACCCGCGGCTCCAGGATGAAGGAGAGCCCGGCACCGCGCACCCGATCGGCCAGAGCCGTGAACTCGTCCCATCCCAGCACCGCCCCGAAGTGTGGCATCGGCACCAATATGTCTTCCACCCGCCCGGTATTCTGCGTGGGAGTAACTGTGCCGGTCGTGTGGGCCGAGATCTGGTTGCCGAAAAAGTCGAAGTCCACCCAAGTCTCCGTGCTGCGCCCCTCGCGGCAGCCGAGGATGCCGCCGTAAAACTGGCGAGTCGAGGCTAGGTCGCGGACGAAAAAGGCGAAATGAAACGGTTGGGCCATTGGCGGATCGCTCGGTGTGAGGCAGCGAGGCTGACGACCGGCCTTCGCTCTAACTATAGCGTTATATTGTCCAGCGTATGCCCCGCCCCCGCCCCCGCCCATCCATCAGCATCGGGTCGTGGCGTCCGTGAGCCGCGAAACTGCTGACCCTTCGAGCCCCCCGATGCTGACACACTGGCGGGAGGTGAAAGCCCAGCATCCCCATACCATCCTGTTCTATCGCGTAGGTGACTTCTTCGAGATGTTCCACGAGGACGCGGAGCTGGCCTCTCGGGTGCTCGAGATTACGCTCACCTCGCGCGGCGATGGCGTGCCGTTGGCCGGCGTTCCGGTCAAGGCGGCGGCGGATTATCTCCGCCAGCTGGTTGCAGCAGGTCACCGGGTGGCTATCTGCGATCAAGTGGAGGATCCACGCGCCGCTCGGGGATTGGTGCGGCGCGAGGTGATCGAGACGGTGACTCCGGGGGCGCTGCTGCAGGACGGCTGGATCCCAGGCGCAAAGAACAATTGGATCGCTTCCGTAGCATGGGGCCAGCGCGCGGCGGGGCTCGCGGCCATCGATCTCAGCACCGGGGAGTTTGCGCTGGAAAGCCTCGATGCCGCTGAGCTGGGCGAAGCCGTGTCACGACTCAACCCGGCCGAGGTAGTCGCCCAGAGCGGCGTCGATCTCCCCTGGTCCGACGAGCTCGCGCGGCCCTTGCTCACTGCCCGGGAAAAATGGGAATTCGACGCTGAGCTTGCGCGGGAGGAATTGGCCCGGCGCTTTGGTCTCGCCTCTCTCGATGGCCTCGGCATCGATCGGCAGGATGGTCCCGCGTTGGGAGCGGCCGGAGCGCTGTTGCGCTACCTCGGCGAGCTGCAACCGGGCGGGCTGCCCCATCTGGCTCGCCCCAGCGTGCGCCGGAGCGGCGGATTTCTCTGGCTGGACGAGATGACCCGCCGCAACCTCGAGTTGGTCGAGCCGCTCCGTGCCGGCGTCCGGGGCTGCACTCTCCTCGAGACCCTCGACGCGACGGTGACCCCCATGGGAGGCCGGCTGCTGCGGCAGTGGCTGCTCTCTCCGCTGCGCGATCCGGTCGCAATCCAGCAGCGGCTCGATGCTGTGGAAGTCGCGGTGCAGGACGGCCGGGGACGTGGGCGGTTGCGCGAAGCGCTCGACGGAGTGCGTGATCTGGAGCGCCTGGCGGGCCGGGCGGCTGCCAACCGGGCCACGCCCCGAGAGCTGGGCACGCTGCGCGATTCGTTCCACCGGCTGCCCGACGTGGCCGAGGCGCTGAGTGCGTTGGCGGCGGTGGTGTTGCCTGGCGGCAGCCGCGCCGCGGCGCTGCAGGAAGCGGCGGATGAGCTGGATCTGATGGCCGATCTTGCTGAGCAGTTGGCGGCCGCGCTGGAGGATCGGCCGCCTGCGATGTTGGCAGAAGGTCAGGTGATCCGGACCGGGTTCGATGCCGAGCTGGACGAGCTTCGCTCCCTGCGCGAGGGTGGCCGCCAGTACATCGCGGCCCTGCAGCAGCGGGAACGACAGCGCACCGGAATCTCGTCGCTCAAGGTCGGGTTCAATAAGGTGTTCGGGTACTACCTCGAGGTGACCCATACCCACACCGGCCGAGTCCCCTCCGACTACGAGCGGCGTCAGACGCTCACCTCGGCCGAACGCTACGTGACACCCGAGCTCAAGGAATACGAGGCCAAGGTGCTGGGCGCCGAGGAGCGGATCGCGGAGCGCGAGGCCGAGCTCTTCGGGGCGCTCCGGGCATCGGTGGGTCAGGCGATCGAGCGGATCCAGCGTACCGCGCGAGTCCTTGCCCGGCTGGATGTCTGGGCAGGACTGGCCGACCAAGCGGTTATCGGCCGCTATGTCCGGCCGGACGTGACTGACGGGTACGATCTGATACTGCGCCAGAGCCGGCACCCAGTCATCGAACGGATGATGGCACGAGAGGCCTTTATCCCCAACGATGCCCAGTTCTCCGAGGCTCAGCGGGTGATTCTGGTGACCGGGCCGAACATGGCGGGAAAGTCCACCATCCTGCGGCAGATCGGGCTCTGCGTGGTTCTGGCGCAGATGGGGTCCTTCGTCCCGGCGGAACATGCGTCCATCGGTGTGGTCGATCGTCTCTTCACTCGGGTAGGGGCCAGCGACAACCTGGCGCAGGGTCAATCCACCTTCATGGTGGAGATGAGCGAGACCAGCGCGATCCTGCATAATGCGTCACCCCGAAGCCTGGTTCTGCTCGACGAGATCGGCCGGGGCACTTCTACCTATGACGGCGTGGCCATCGCATGGGGGGTCACCGAACATCTCCACGATCGGGTCGGCTGCAAGACCATGTTCGCGACTCACTACCACGAGCTGATGCAGCTGCCGGAGCGGTTGCAGCATGCCCGCAACTACAACGTGGCGGTTCGGGAGACCGGGGACACGGTCGTCTTTCTCCATCGCCTCGAGCCGGGCGGGACCGATCGTTCGTACGGCATTCACGTAGCTCAGCTCGCCGGGTTGCCCGACCGGGTGGTGCGGCGGGCGCGGGAGATACTGGAGACGCTGGAGGGAGAGCACCGGATGGTCCCGGGCGCGCCTCCATCCAGGGCCCGTGATCCGGGGCAGCTTGGCCTCTTCGCGGAGGCACCTTCGGACCCGATGTTCGAGGAGCTTCGGGCGCTCGACGTGGATACGCTGACGCCACTACAGGCGCTCAACCGGTTGGCCGAGCTCAAGCGTCGGGCCGAGGATCGGCGATGAAGCGGCCGCCAGCTTCGGCAGTGCTTCTGGTGATCCTTCTGGGCGGATGCGGAAGGGCGGATGACGGCACCATTCGGCTGGCCACTCGCGACTCTGCACCGGCAGACGCTCCGGCGGACCAGCCACCGGTGCCGATCAATCCGGTTTCGCCAATGGTGTATCCCTCGACGCTCCTGGAGCAGGGGATCGAGGGTCGGGTGCTGTTGCGACTCTACGCCGACTCCATGGGCGCGATCGTCCATGATTCGAGTCGGATCGCGGAATCGAGCGGGTATCCCGCGCTGGATTCCGCCGCCTTGAACGGCGCCGCGATGCTCCGGTTTTCGCCGGCGCTGCGCCATGGTCGCCCAGTGGGCGGAGCTTTCCTGCAGCCCGTGCAATTCCGCAATCCACGAAACCGGAGCGCGGCGCAATGAGTCCCGCGCACCAACACCCCTACGATTCGGTCCTCGGCACCATCGGCTGGACGCCCCTCATCCGACTCGGCCGGATCGGCTCCGGCATCCGGACCCCCATCTATGGCAAGGCTGAGTATGCCAACCCGGGCGGGTCGGTGAAGGACCGCATCGGTCTCGCGATCATCGAGGACGCGGAGCAGCGAGGTGGGCTGAAGCCGGGCGGAACCATTGTGGAGGGCACCAGTGGCAATACCGGAGTGGGGCTGGCCATCGCGGCCAGCCTCAAGGGCTATCGCTGCATCTTTACGATGCCCGACAAGATGTCGCAGGAGAAGGTGAAGCTGTTGAAGGCGTTTGGGGCGGAGGTGGTCATCACGCCGACGGCGGTCCCGCCGGACCATCCGGATAATTATGTAATGAAGGCCAAGCAGATCGTGCACGACACCCCGGGTGCGGTCCTGGCGAACCAGTTCTACAACGAGATCAACCCCCAGGCGCACTACGCCACCACGGGCCCGGAGATCTGGGAGCAGACCGAGGGCAGGGTCACCCACCTGGTGGCGGCGGCCGGTACAGGGGGGACCGTGAGCGGGGCGGGCAAATATCTGAAGGAAAAGAATCCAGCCATTCGAGTCATCGCGGGGGACCCCATAGGCTCGCTCTATACCCATTACCATCGCACCAAATCACTGGGTGAGGGCCATCCTTATAAGGTTGAGGGGATTGGGGGGGACAAGATCCCCACCACCATCTGGTTCGACTATATCGACGAGTTCCGGCAAGTTCCTGACCGAACGTCGTTTACGATGACTCGGCGGCTGGCCCGGGAGGAGGGCATCCTGGCGGGTGGCTCGTCCGGGCTCAACGTCTGGCTGGCGCTCGAGGTCGCCCGAGAGCTGGACGACCCAGCCAAGCTGGTGGTCACTATCCTCTGCGACACCGGCGAGCGGTATCTCTCCAAGGTGTTCAGCGACGAGTGGATGCAGGAGAACCAGATGCTCGAGGCTCCCCGCACCACGGTCGAGCAACTGCTCGAGCGGCGGCAGCCGGGCGCACCCGCGCTGGTGAGCGTGCCCCCAGCGGCCGCAGTGCGTCAGGCGCTCAACCTGATGAGCACTTGGGGAGTGAGCCAGATTCCAGTGGTCGACAATGGCCAGGCGGTTGGAGGATTGGTCGAGGGCAGCCTGATGGCCAAGGCCCTGGCGCAGCCGTCGCTCCTGGATCGTCCGGTCCGCGAGGTGATGGACCCGTCGTTTCCGGAGGTGGAGGCGAGCACCCCAGCGGAGCGGGTGGGCGCCATCCTCACCCGCGAGAGTCCGGCAGCCCTGGTGAGGAAGGAAGGCAGGCTGATAGGGATCGTGAGTCGGTATGACGTCCTTCAGCAGCTCATTGGGACCAGATAGGCAAGGAGCGTGAAGGGTGGACGGTTCCCTTCACATTTCAGTATTCACATTTCACGCTTCCCCCTTCACTCTTCACCCTTCACCCTCTCCATGCGCATCACCGTCCTGACGGGTGGGACCTCGAGCGAGCGCGACGTCGCGATCGCCTCCGCAGTGCAAGTCATCGGGGCGCTTCGTTCCCGAGGCCACGACGTTGCGGTGGTGGACACGGCACGAGGGTACATCCCTCGGGCCGATGAATCCTCCCTCCTCTCGGGCACCGTAGGGATAGAGCCACCTTCGATCGACCAGCTTCACGCTTTGGAGCGGGGGTTACTCTTATCGGGGCTCAGCAATCTGGCGGTGGTTCGCGAGGCCGATGTTCTCTTCCTCGCGCTACACGGTGGCCGGGGTGAGGACGGGACCATCCAGACGCTGCTTGAAATGATAGGGGTGCCCTACACCGGCAGCGGTCGTCTGGGCAGCGGGATGGCCATGGATAAGGACATCTCCAAGCGTCTTTTCCGCACGGCGGGGGTGGCTACCCCCGATTGGGTGATGGCTCCCGCAGCACGGGACCGGATTGGGCGCGAGATTGGATGGCCGGCCGTCGTGAAGCCTTCCAAGCAGGGTTCCACGGTGGGCCTCACGGTGGTAGAGAGGCCAGAGGACTACGATTCGGCCGTGGCGCTGGCGCGACAGTACGACGATGAGGTCATGATCGAGCGATTTATTGCAGGCAGGGAGCTCACCGTGGGGGTGCTGGAGGGGAAGGCCCTGGCCGTGGGTGAAATCATCCCACGGCATGAAATTTTCGACTACGAGTGCAAATACACGCCCGGCATGTCCGAGGAGATCTTCCCGGCCGACCTGCCGGCCAAGGTCACCGAGGAGTGCCGGCGACTTGGCTTGCTGGCCCACGAAGCCCTGAAATTGGGGGGGTACTCCAGGGTCGATTTTCGCTTGACACCTGACGCTGAACTCTTCTGTTTAGAAGTGAATACGTTGCCCGGCATGACGGCTACCAGCCTGCTTCCCCAGGCGGCCCGAGCGGTGGGCATCGAGTTCCCCGAGCTGTGCGAACGGATCTGTAGAACCGCCAGACAGGGTCGGGTAAAGGATCCTTCGCCGCTGTGAGGGCATTTCAAGTTTAAGGCGTGGCTCGATGAACCTGTCTCCCTCTAACCGTCTAACGCCCTGGGTGGCGCGCCTCATCATCGCCAATGCGGTGGTGTTGCTCCTCCTGCTCACGATCTTCACCTCCCCGGCCCTGATCGACGCGCTGCAGTTCAACCCCGCGCGCGCACTCCAACGCCCCTGGACCTTCTTCACCTACATGTTCGTGCACGCAGGCCTGCTCCACCTGCTCATGAACATGCTGATGCTCTTCATTTTCGGCGGGCCGGTGGAAGCCCGGATGGGAAGTCGCTCCTTCATTCTCTACTACCTCTTCTGCGGGGTGGGGGCGGCGATCTTTTCCATGGGTCTCACCGGCCTCATGCACGTCGCCCCGTTCGTGGGCGCCTCGGGCGCGGTCCTGGGTGTGGCCCTCGCGTTTGCCACCTACTGGCCCGATGCCGAGCTGATCCTCTTTCCGATCCCCATTCCCATGCGGGCTCGGACCTTCGTCACCATCCTGGTCGCACTCGATATCCTGGGCGCTTTCTACTTCCACGATCAGGTGGCCCATCTGGCGCATGTGGGTGGCGTGGCTTTCGGCTATCTCTTCTTCCGGATTCATACCCTGGCTCACCGGCGGCCCCATGCGCCGCCGCGCACGCTGGAGCGGGTGGTCATGGTCCAGTCCGGCTCCGCCGAGTCCGAGCGGCGTACCCCGCTTCCCTCCGCGCTGCGGCCACGCCGGCGCCCCGATGCCGATCCGGTGGCGGCGGAGGTGGACCGGGTGCTGGACAAGATCAGCGAGAAGGGGATGGGCAGTCTCACTCCCGCCGAGCGCCGCTTCCTGGACGAAGTATCCAAGCAGAAGAAGCAGGACAATTAAGGAGTAAGGAGTAAGGAGTAAGGAGTGAGCGGGAAAAGCCCTCCGGCCGGGCAAGCGCGAAGGGCGAGGTCTCTCCCCTCACTCCTCACTCCTCACTCCTCACTCCACACTGCTCACTGCCCACCGCTCTTGCGTAGCCCCACCGCGTTTCTTATCCTCTCTCGTGCTGATCAACCTCCTCCCTGATTTCCTCGCGGTGATCGCCGCGAATGACCGGGAGTCGGCGTATCGGCAATACTGCGAGTCCCACCGTCCCATCCTCGATGCCTACTGGCGCAACTACGTTCTCGACCCCGACAGCCCCCACGCCGACGACATCATCGCCCTTGCGCTGAGGGCGGATCGCAGCGACCTGCTCGCGCTCGCGAGCTCGGTCGATCTGGTACAGGTTGCCGAAGAGGCAATCGCCAAGGCGGAGCACGTGCTTCAGATCGACCGGCCGGCGGACACCTACCTCATGGTGGGATTGGGAGGCGCCAACGCCGGTGAATTGGTGGTCGGCGGCCGCGGAATCGCCTTTCTGTGCCTGGAGCATTTCACCGGGCGAGTCAACCCTGAGACCTACGGGATGGGTCTTCCATCCGACCTCATGCCGCTCTGGATCGCGCACGAGCTCGCCCACGTGGTTCGCTACACCTCGCCCACGAGCGGCAGCGAGATGCGGCGGTTGATCGTGGAGCAGGGCGGCTACTACGACTACTGGTCGACTGGCAGTCGAGCGACGCTCCGGGAGTTGCTGGTCAACGAGGGGCTCGCCGTGCATGCCGCACAAGCCATCGCCCCCGGGTTCGACGCCGCTGATTATTTCGGCTATCCCCGGCGACAATACAACCGCCTCCGTGAAATGGAGGCGTTTCTGCGTCGGGTCGTCGAATCCGACCTGGAGCGCAGCGGGCTGGGCCTCCGGCTGCGCTATCTATCCGGCGGCATGAGTCCCTCGGCCAGACTGGTCGGGGGGCGTGTGCTGCCCGAACGAGCGGGCTACTATCTCGGCTACCGAATGACGGAGGCGCTGGTCTCCGAGCGTGGCATCGCCGAGGCGGTGCGGGCGCCGGCCCACGATTTTCAGGTGGCGGAGAATGCGGCGAGAGGAATACAAACTGCGTGAAGTGGGTCACACGTACAGGGTGAAGCGTTTCAGCCGTTTACTTCCCCACACAGAAGTTTCCGAACACCCGGTCCAGCACCTCCTCGACATCCACCACGCCGAGTAGCTCCTCCAACGCGCTGGTGGCCTGCCGCAGATGATGCGCCGCGAGAACCGGCTCCCTCGCAGCGCCTAAACAGCTGAGCGCTTCGGCCAAGGCCTCGCGGGCCCGGGTGAGCGCAATCCGGTGCCGTTCGCGGGTAAGGGCCGGCTCCAAGTCGGCCAGGCTGATCCGGTCGGCGAACACTCGCTCGGCCGCTGCCCGGCGGAGTTCCCCCAGGCCGGCACCGGTGACGACTGAAACCGGGAGGCCTTCTCCCGCTGCCAGTGCCAGGTCCGACTTGGTACGGATCAGGAGGCTGGCCCGCTCCTCCGTGATCGCCCTCTCGTCCCGGCCCACCTCTCTCCCCGCGTCTACACAGAGCAGGACCAGGTCCGCGGCAGACAAGTAGCGCCGACTCACCTCGATTCCGAGGCGATCGATCCGGTCGGGGGAGTCCCACAGTCCCGCCGTGTCGGCCAGTCGGACCGGCCAGCCCAGAAAATCGGTATGTCCCTCGATCGTGTCCCTGGTAGTGCCCGGCACCTCGGTCACCAGGGCTCGCTCACTGCCGAGGAGCGCGTTGAAGAGGGAAGATTTGCCGACATTGGGGCGGCCGGCCAGCACCAGGAGTGCGCCTTCTCTGAGCCGTTCGGCGGATCCCGAGGTGGCGATGAGCCGTTCGATCCGGCCCGCCACTTCCGTGACGCTGCGGCCAATCTCGGCTGGCGGAACCGGGCCGTCATCCTCCTCGGGGAAGTCGATGTCGTAGCTCAGCAGGGCCTCGGCCTCGATCAACGCTTCCCGGAGCTCGGCCAGCCGCCGGGACAGACTGCCCTCGAGCTGGCGCAATGCGGCGCGGGCCTGGTTGGGCGCGATGGCATCGATCAAGTCGCCCACGGCTTCGGCCTGTACCAGGTCGAGCTTCCCGTTGAGGACGGCCCGCCGGGTGAATTCACCCGGCGTCGCCGGTCGAGCGCCGGCAGCATGCAGCGCGGAGACCAGACGAGTGGGCACCAGGAGCCCACCGTGACAGGACAGCTCCACCAGGTCCTCGCCGGTGTAGCTACGGGGAGCGGGAAACACAGTGTAGAGGCCGCGGTCGATCGCAGCTCCACCCGGATCATGGAAGGTGGCGAGCAACGCGACTCGAGGGCGCTGGGTGGTGAAGCCCTGGATGACCCGCGCCGCCACCTCGAAAGCGCCCTGACCGCTGAGGCGTACGACCGCGAGGGCAGACCGACCGGGCGGGGTCGCGAGGGCGGCAATCGGATCCGTAAGCATGACGGGAAACAAACGCGGGAACCGTGAACAGTAAACGTGAACGGGGTGGTGGGTGGAAGGGCCCGTTCACGCTTCACGTTTCACGGTTCACGCCTTCTTCTTGCGGGGTGCCTGCTTGTCGCCCGCTGGCTCCGGTTTAGTCTTGACCTCGACGATCGTCCGCGCGGTCCGCTTCTGACGCTCCCGGGCCAGCAGCCACTGTTGCGGGATGCTGGCGAGGTTGCTGACCGCGTAGTACAGATTGAGCCCCGACGCGAAGTTGAGGAAGAGGAACGTCATCATGATCGGCATGACGTACAGCATCATCTTCATCTGCGGATTCGGCTCCATCCCGACCTGTCCCATCTTGCTCAGGCCGTACATGGAGAGCCCCATGATGACCGGAATGATGTAGAGGGGGTCCGGCCGGGAGAGGTCCGGCAGCCAGAGAAAAGAGGCACCGCGGAGCTCGATGGTGTTGCCGAACACGAAGAATAGCGCGAACAGCACCGGCATGGGCAGGAGCATGGGCCAGCACCCGCCCAGGGGATTGACGTTGTATTCCTTATACAGCTTGAACATCTCCTGCTGCATCCGCTGCGGGTCGTTCTTGTACCGCTCCTGGATGTCCTTCATCAGGGGCTGAACTTCCTGCAGCTTCAAATTGGCCCGCATGGCCTTCTGGTTCAGGGGCCAGAGGAGCAGCCGGACCAGGATCCCGAAGAAGATCAGAACCAGACCATAGGCCAGGTGCAGGTGCTCGTGCATCCAGACGAGCAGCCATCGAACCGCGACGGCAACCGGCCGGATGATGGCCCGGAATCCGGGCCACCCGTACGGGTTTACATCGTCGAAGTCATGACCGATCCGGCTCAGCCGGTCGTATTCCATCGGCCCGGCGTAGAGGGAATAGTGAAACCCGCCGCTGGGTGGGAGCGGGAGGCTGAGGCGAACATCGGCCGTGGTGGGGCGCTTCTCCGCGGAAGTGGGGGCGACCGCGGTGGCGCCACTGATGACCCCGCCCGCGCTGTCGAAGGCGAGGACGGCGGTGACGAAGTACTTGGATTTGACCGCGGCCCACTCCAGGGGCCCACTCACCGTCTTCGGCTCACCCGGCTTGAGTCCCGCAAAATCCATTCGCTCGGTTTCGTTGCGCTTGGTCACCAGGGCCAGCGCATGCTGGTTCTCTACTTCATTGGCCTCGGTGTTCGCCAGCGTCGGCCCCATTCCGATCAGCAGCAGACCGCCGTTGGGACCCACACCCGTCACCCGGCCTGAGACTCCGACCTGATAGTCGTCCGGCCGGAACGCATAGGTGAGCTCGACACCGATGCCTCGCTGCGTCCCACTGAGGCGAAACGAGGTCGGTTTCTCCACCGTGAGACTCTCAGACGAGGCGGCAAACTTCCAATCGTGCAGCGGTACGGTGTCCCGACCGATCAGCAGCGTCAGATCGAGCAGCTTGCTCTGGGCCGGCAGAATCTGAGCGGTCGCGCCCCGCCGGTCGGGCGCCATCGAGCGATACCGATGCAGGGTCGCGTCCACCATCCGGCCACCCACCGTACTGAACCCATAGGTGTAGAGCGGAGACGAAACCCACACCGTGTCGGGGGCGGCGGAACCGGCGGACTCCGCCGGCCCGGGCCGGGCCGCCGGCGGCCCGCTGTCGGAGGGCTGCGCCGACGGCGCTCGGGCGCTGGTGTCGGTCCGCGGCACCGGCGCAACCGGTGGCTTGGGCGAGGGTCTTAGCGCAGGCGAGCGCTTGATGAAGATCGCCGGAGCAATGGCGATCACCATCATGAGGAGAATCGCCCAGACGGTACGACGGTCCATGGGTCAGGTCACGGGGTCAGGGGACGGGGTCGAACCCGCCCGCATTGAACGGGTGGCAACGGGCCAGGCGGCACGCCGCGAGCCAGCTGCCTTTGAGGGCGCCGTGACGGTTGATCGCTTCGAGCGCGTACTGCGAGCAGGACGGATAAAAGCGGCAGCTCGGCGGCAGGAGAGGAGAGAGCAGGCGCTGGTACCCACGGATCAGCAGCCCGAGCAGTCGCTGCGGCAGCCGCACGATGGTGTCCATGCTCAGCCTGCTCGCGCGACGGAGCGCTGCCAGGCGAGCAGCTCCGCGCGGAGAGCCGAGAAGCTCGCGGAATAGGCCTCGCGCCTTGCCTTGATGACCAGGTCCCACGCCGGCTGCGAAGGCTGCAAGTCCTGCCGCCAGATTTCCCGCAGGCGACGGCGCAAACGGTTACGGGCCACCGCGGAGGACTGAAACTTGGGAACGATCAGCCCCATCCGTGGATGGCCCGTTGTGTTGTCTGTCCAAATCATGTCCAGGTGCCCAAAGCGACGGCGCCGACCTTCCAGCAGGCAGCGGCGAATGTCGGACGCGCGCGCGAGCCGGTGGGCTCGCGGGAAGCGCGCCGCTGGCGTCAAGAGCCCCCGTGCTTCGATGGCAGGGAGAGCGCGAGCCGCTTGCGCCCCTTCTTGCGCCGGCGGGAGAGCACCGCCCGTCCCCAGCGCGTGGCCATGCGGGCTCGGAACCCGTGCTTGTTGATTCGGCGCTTATTCCGCGGCCGATACGACGGCTTCATCCGGACACTCTCCGCCAAAGTGAGCCGGGGAAGCTAGTTAGAGAGACGGGTTGGGTCAAGCGAAGGGATGGCCGATGAAGAGGGGGGACGTTGCTGAGGCAGACGATGAAGAAGCGGACCTCGCCGAACGTCTCTTCATCGTCCGCGGCTTTGCTGAAAGACTTTTTTTCTGCTGTCAAGCCCGCATTGACTTTTCCACAACCGACTCGTAACATCTCTCGCCCTTGAAAAATCTCCCACCGTTTTCGAGCACCGATGCAGCTGTCCGCTAAAGATGCATGGAAGCGCATCCTCGATGAGGCGCACCGCGAACTTCCTGACCACACTATCCGCACCTGGCTCGAGCCGACCGAGGCGATCGCCCTGGACGAAGGGCGTCTCATCGTGGGAGCGCCTGACCAGTTCGCGGTGGAGTGGAATGAAACGAAGCACGCCCCGCTGCTCTCGAAGCTGGCCGAGCCGTTGCTGGGACAGCCGACCTCGGTGGTGTTTCGAGTGCACGAGGACCGGCAGAAGCGGCCCCAGATGGATTTTTTTGTCGCCCCCACGAGCCCTGCAACCGTGGCAGTTCCAGCCAACCCTAGTACCCAGCCGCTGAACGAGCGGTACACCTTCGATACCTTCGTCATCGGCAAGTCCAACGAGCTGGCGGCGGCAGCGGCGCACGCGGCGGCAGAGTCTCCCGGCAAGACCTACAATCCGCTCTTCATCTATGGCGCCACCGGGTTGGGCAAGACCCACCTGATGCAGGCCATCGCCCATGGCGTGGTGGAGCGGCAACCCGATACCCGGGTGCTGTATGTCGGTGCGGAGCAGTTCATTAACGAAGTCATCGAGAGCATCCACAGCCGGACCATGCCGGAGTTCCGGCGCCGGTACCGCACCGACGTGGACCTCTTCCTGGTGGACGACGTGCATTTCCTGGAAGGCAAGGAGATGACGCAGGAGGAGTTCTTCCACACCTTCAACGCGCTCTATGAAGGCAACAAGCAGATCGTCCTGACGTCCGACCGTCCGCCCAAGGAGATCCCGGGGCTCGAGGCTCGGCTGGTGAGCCGATTCGAGTGGGGCATGGTGGCCGATATCGGCCAGCCCGACCTGGAGCACCGGATCGCGATCCTGCGAAAGAAACAGGAGCAGGATCACCTCGAGCTCACGATCCCGGACGACGTCCTTCGATTCATCGCCGAGCACGTCCGTTCCAACGTGCGCGAGCTGGAAGGCTGCATCATCAAGCTGCTGCTCTTCGCCTCGCTCAAGCACAAGGAAGTCTCCATCGAGCTGGCCCGCGAGGCCCTCTCCGACCGGATCCGTCCCGGCGAAGAGGGCCTGGCTGCTCCGAGGGCGCTGCCGTCCATCAATAAGGTGCAGGAGGTCGTGGCGCGCCGCTGGGGCGTCACGCCGGAGGGACTCCGCTCCAAGGCCCGGATCAAGACGCTTACGGTGCCGCGGCAAATCGCGATGTACCTCGCGCGCGAGCTCTTGGAGATGCAACTGGTGGAGATCGGACAGGCATTCGGCGGCCGGGATCACTCCACGGTGATCCACAGCGTGGACAAAGTAAGCCGGCAGATGTCGCGCGATCGGAATTTTCGGGAGCGCGTAGAGCACGCGCGCCAGGAATTGTCGGCAGAATAATCCCCGCGCTTTCCACCGAGGTGTGGGAACTCTGGATACCGGTGGACAGCAGGGGTGAACCGTCCCCACGGCCAACAGCGTGTCGACATGTCGAGTGCGGATTAACTGTGGTGGGGAGGTCAGCTTACAGTGGCGGCCAACATTTCCAGAGCCTCTACTACTGCTGCTAGTTTTATAAATACAGAAGAGTAGTATTGCTTGTAGCCTCTTCGAGGAGCGGCATGAAGCTCACGATCACTCGAGAGCAGATGCAGGAAGGACTCGGCGCCGTCGCGGCCAGTGTTCCGGCCAAGACGACCTTGCCGATCCTATCCAACATCCTCCTCGAGGCAACCAAGGACGGGATCCGACTATCGGGGACTGATCTCGACATCGCGGTCAGCACCACGGTTTCGGCCTCAGTCGATCAGGAGGGAGCCATCACGCTCCCGGCACGCAAGCTGGTCGAAATCGTCCGGGAGTTGCCCAATGCCGCCATCCGGCTCACCGCCTCGGGCGAACAGCGAGTTACCATCGAATGTGGTCGCTCGCGGTTTCGGCTGTTAGGGCTTCCCCGGGAGGAGTTCCCCGCGTTCCCGGCCGTCAAGTTCGACGGCGGCTGGCGGACCTCGTCGGTGCAGCTGCAGAAGCTCATCTCCCACGTCGCCTTCGCTGCCAGCACCGAAGAGAGCCGGCCGATTCTCAACGGCGTTCTCTGGGAGCTTCGGCCCGAGCGGATGCGCATGGTGGCGACCAATGGTCACCGGCTCGCGCGGATGGACGTGCCGGTGGCTGCCTCCGGCAGCTCCGCCCAGGCAGATCTCATCGTGCCTCCCAAAGCCCTGGAGCAGATTCGCCGCCTGTTCGACGCCGAGGACGAGGTCGAGATCGCCAGAAGCGAGAACCACTTGGGCTTCCGCTCCAGCTCGACCCAGGTTTTCACCCGCCTGATCGAGGGGCCGTATCCCAACTATGAGCAGGTGATCCCTCGAGAAAACGATAAGTCGGCCACCGCCGACAAGGCCGCGTTCACCGCGGCCCTCCGCCGAATGAGCATCGTCGCGAGCGACCAGACCCACCGGATCCGGATGGCCTTCGCTAACGGCTCCTGCAAGCTCTCGGTCCAGACCCCCGATCTGGGAGAGGCGCAGGAGGAGATGACGGTGAGCTACGAGGGCGATCCGCTGGAGATCGGCTTCAATGCCTCGTACCTGCTCGAGATTCTCAAGTACATCCCGACCGACGAGGTCCGCATGACCTTCAAGGCGCCGGAGCGCGCGGCGACGTGTGAGCCGGTTGGGTGGGACGATCCGGCAAGCTATCTGACGCTGGTGATGCCGCTGAGGTTGGTGGATTAGAAGAGAGCTATTGGCTGTAAGCTCAGAGTCGAGACGGTGCCCGGCATCACTACCGCCTGGGCGCCGTTGTGCTATATGATAGCCCGTTACCTGATCGCCTATAGCCTTTAGCCTATAGCTATTAGCCTATTAGCCTGGAGTTCCCCGTATGTCATTCGATACCGAAGACTTGGATCTCGACCTGGAGCCTGACGAGAGCATCGAAGAGGAGATGAGCCCGGGCGGCGGGAGCGGGGGCAGGGGTCGTTCCCTCAGCCTTGCCTTGGTCGCCTTGGCGATCGGTGCGGGGGTCGCTTTGCTCTATGCCCCCACCGAGGGAGCCCGGGCGCGTGAGTTTCTGGGTGGCGAGCTCAGAGATCTGCGCGGCGATGCCTCGAAGGTGCTGGGGCGGCTGCAACGCGAGGTGCGACGTCGGCGGAACCAGGGCCGGCGGCAGGCGCAGTTCGCGGCCCTTGCCGGCTTGGTGATCGGAGCCGGACTCACCGCCCTGCTCACTCCTGCGAGCGGTCCGGAGGCACGTCGCCGGATCACCGAGCGGATTCACCCGGCGGACAAGAACCAATCGTTCGGCGAGGCGACGTCGGAAGCCGGCAGAAATGCCGAGCAGGTTTTCTGAATCAGTGAGTGGCGGTTGCGGGTGGCAGGGTCTCGATTGGCGCGCGCAGGGAATCCAGCAGCGAGTCCACCCCCGGTGACCAGAGAATGCTGTCGCCGGGCTGGGGTCGGGCCTCATCCTCCACCGGGGGCACGTCGACGGGCTCACCCCGCAGTCGACGAAGGATGAGGTCTTGGCGTCGGAGCATGCGGCTAGGATGGTACCGCGGGTTCGAGCGTAGCGGAAACGGGAGGGTTGCTGCGAGCTCCGCGGCTTGGGCAGTGTTCAGGCGCCGGGCCGAGGTGTTGAAGTACTTGCGGCTCGCGGCCTCCACACCCCAGATCCCATCGCCCAGCTCGGCGATGTTGAGGTAGAGCTCCAGAATCCGGCGTTTGCCGAGGGTGCGCTCCAGCCGATAGGCGATCACGGCCTCTTTCAGCTTGCGCAGCAGACTTCGCGAGGGAGAGAGGTAGAGATTCTTGGCGACCTGCTGGGTGATGGTGCTGGCCCCCCGCATCCCCTCGCGCCGCACCAGCTTCCATGCGGTCATGCGCCAGAGCTCGGCGTGATCCCGACCCGAAGTCCATTCGAATTTGGCCCGCCGATAGCCCAGCGCCCGACGAACTTCCTGAAAATCGATCCCCGAGTGATTCCAGAACCGGGCATCTTCTCCGGTCAGCACTGCGGTCTGGACTACAGGCGCGATGGAGTCGAGCGGAACCGGGTGGTACAGCCGAACCGGGCTTCCCTCCGCCCGCCGCATGCTCATGAATGCGGTCTCCTTGGGCCAGTGGCTGCGGTACCAAATAGGAGGTGGCCAGACCGTGAGCAGCCAGGCGACCAGGAGCGCAGGCGGAAGCAGGAACAGGAGAAGCAGCTGCCGGCGACGCCGGCGCTGCGCGGCCCGCTTAGCGCGCAGGTGGGGAGCTCGAGGTGATGGAGAAGGTGCCCGACTGTTTGACCGGCACGGTCTGTCCCTGTGCGGGAATCGTGATGGTCATCTCGCCGGCGTCGCCGCCCTGGGCCGAAACCAGCACCCCGTCGGTGCCGATCAGATGGACGGCGTGCCGATTGCCGCTGGCGCTCATTTCCATTTCCTGATCGAACTGAGCGCCTTTGCCTGAACGGGTGTAGCTGCCCTCGCTCTCCACCCGAATGGCCTTCTGCCCGCCCGACCCACCCTCCGATGAGCGATAGCTGGTCACTGCCTTCTCGGTGGCGTCGAACGCGTCAGCTCTGACCGGGACATTCGACGTATCGGACCACTCCATCCCCGCGCGCACCCCGCCGGAAGGCAGCCGCGGAAAAAGGGCTCGGAGGCTGCTGGCGAACTGATCGCCCAGGCTGCTCGAACGATCCGCCTTGAGCTCGGAGAGCTCGCCCGTGGGCGTCAGGGTCGCGGTCCAGTGGGTGCCTTGGGCTCGAGCCAGAGAATCGATCCCGGCGGGGACACCGCTGGCCGTGACCTGTAATGAGTCCAGCGTGATGGTTACTGCGTACCCGCTGTCCGCTGCCTGGGCCAGCGAGACGTGCAGGAAGCCGGTGCGGTCGAGAAGCTGGACCTGCGAGGCCCCACCCGGGAGCTGCAGGTCGAGCGTATCATGTCGCTGGAGAGTGAAGGCGGCAGAGTGGACCGCGCGGTAGGTGACGTTCGAGCCGTGGGGCCTGTTGTTGGGCTCGTAGGGTCCCTTGTCGCGGTCCTTGGCAGGTGTCGGTTGCCCAGGCTCTCCGCTAGTGGAGCTGGAAGCACAGCCTGCGACCAGCCAGCCGATCATGCCGGCCATGACCCAACATCTCGGGTGATTCATCGGAGAGTGGAGACTTTCGTGGTCTGGCTAATAGTGATCGGCAGCGGCTCCTTGACGAAAGAGCCGCTCACTTTGAGGGCCGACTCGAGCTGCCAATCCCCACCGAGATAGACGCCCTCCGGGCTGACAAAGTAGGCGCCTTTGCCGGTGCCTGAGCCCTGCAGATTGGCCGGCCCGTTCTCCGTGGGTTGGGTCCCGGAAACGTTGGAGGTGTAGTCGGTCGTGACCCGGATCGCTTTGCGGGCGTTGCGGCGTTCGTTCGCGGCGGCCCGGTACATCGTGATCCGCTGGACCGTCACCGAATCGGCGCCCTCACCGGTGGTTGTGGCGGACGTATCGGTCCACTTCTCACCCACTTTGATCCCTGCCCGCACCCAAGGGAAGAAGTCCACCAGCAGGCCCTGGATCTGAACCGCGGCGCGGGTGGTGCTCACCGGCCGGAGCCGGGAGGGCCTGCCTGCCTTGGTGATGAATCCGCGATACTCAGCTCCGCGGGCCGAATCGAACACCGCGGGTGGAATCGGGGCGCTGCTGTCGGCGTGGATCGAATCGATCACGACCCGCATGCTTCGCCCGCCGACACTGTCGCTCAGCGTCACCGTAAGAAAAACGCTGGTGGTGAAGGACAGGCTTTGCTTGCCCTTCCCCATGGCGGTGCCGTCGATCACCTGGGTCAGAGTCTGATCCAGCCGGTACCTGGTGGTGACCGGTGCGCGCCACCCGACCGGCAAGGCCAGAAGTATGGCACCGAGTCCGGTCAGCCGGGCGAAGGATGAGGCCATGAGATCCCCACGTAGGTTCGATGGCAAAGGTAAACGGCTGGGCGGTTGGCTGATAGCGGACGGCCTCCGGGGAAACCCCAGGAGGCCGTCTACTGGTCGGGCCGTAAGCCGAGTTCTGTTCCTCCGAACCTGAGTCCGGGGGGATGATCATCTGTCTGGGATGGCCGTCGCCGACCACCTCTAGCAGCCTACCCGCGGCTTCCCTCACCGTCGCTACGCTCGGGTTCGGGATGGTCGGTGTGGGTTACACCTCGCCGCCTATTTGGCCTTGC
>DATBKD010000142.1:0-7911 GCA_036556025.1 Gemmatimonadales bacterium
GAAAGGTGAAAGGTGAACCGGCAGTTACTCGTCACCCTTACTCCTTACTCCTTACTCCTTACTTCTTACTTCTTACTTCTTACTTCTCACTGCAGTTTAGCCCGTCGCACCGAACCCTGCCGCTATGCAGTTGATCGAGAGCAACAGTGCCGACAACAGCTCCTCCTGGCTCCGGTCGCCACCTGACTCCCGAAACCGGCGAACCAGCTCGACCTGCTGCCGGGAAACCTGATTGAGAGTTGGCAGCCGCCGGACCAGACGGCGCCGGAAGCGGGGAAAGCGCTGCGCCAACTCCGTGCCGCCGCTGATCCGAAGCACGGCCTCGACCGTGCGCTGGTATTCCTCCTCTATTCTTCCGAACACCGTGTCTCGCGCGGCCGCATCCGGCACCAGCTCGGCATACTCCCGCGCCAGCTCCAGGTCCACGTAGGAAAGGGTCTTCTCCACCTCGTCCACGATGAGTCGAAACAGTCGCGAATCGTGATACATCCGGTCGAGCAGCGCCGAACCCCGTTGGCCTCGCACCTGGAGGAACGTCAGGACTCCGCTCCCCACGCCAAACCAGCCGGGGACGAAGTGCCGGTTCTGGGACCAGGCGAACACCCACGGGATCGCCCGCAGGTCGCCGAGCGATCGGGCCCCGAAGCGTCGAGCCGGTCGGGAACCCAGGTTGAGGAGAGAGATCTCCTCCAGCGGGCTGGCGGCTTGGAAGTAAGTCAGCAATCCGGGTTCGTCGATCAAGGAGCGGTAGGCGGCCTGTGCCGCTCCAGACAGCGCCTCCATGGCCTCGTCGAACTCAGCCGTGGGGGCCAGGGCCGCTTCCCGCTCGGATTTGAGGCTATGCTCGAAGACACTCGCCGCCAGAAGCTCGATCTGGTATTGCGCGGTGCCCCGGTTGGCATACTTGAACGACACTACTTCGCCCTGTTCGGTGATCCGCATCCGCCCCTGGATCGAGCCCGCGGGCTGAGCCGCGATCGCCCGGCCCGTCGGCGCGCCGCCACGGCTGACCGAGCCCCCTCGCCCATGGAAGAACGCGATCGGGACGCCACTCTCCTTGCCCAGGCGGGTGAGCTTGATTTGCGCCTTGTAGAGCTCCCAGTTGGAGGTAAGAAACCCTCCATCCTTGTTGGAGTCGGAGTACCCGATCATAACCTCCTGAATCCCGCCCTGGGAGCGGACGCTCCGACGGACCAGCGGGACGTTGAGCAGCTCCTTCATGATGGCGGGAGCCCGCTGCAGATCCTCGATGGTCTCGAACAGCGGGACGATGGGGAGGGTGCAACTCTCGACCCCGGCGGTGTCGGCAAACAGTCCCCCGAGCTTGGCGAGCAGATAAGCGCCGAGCACATCACTGACGCTTCGGGTCATGCTGAGGACGAAGGCGCCGAATGCCTCCCGATCGACCTCGGCACCCAGCTCCCGGACCAGCTGGAACATCCCCAGGGTTTCGGCTGCCCCGGCCGAAAGCTCCGGCAGCTTGGCATCGGGCGGCAACGGGCGGGAGAGCTCACTCCCGAGCCAAGTCCGCCAGGCGTCCGAATTCGCCTCGGGAGCGTCGCCGGTTCCCGCCCCAGACGCGCGCCAAAGGTCGGCCAGCGCGGCATTCAGCTTGGTGGTGTTATCGCGGACGTCCAGGTGCACCGTGCAGAACCGAAAGGCCTCGACTTCGCGGCGAACAGGCTGAATCAGGGCAGACGCCAGCTCCGGGCGTCCGGCATCGCTCAACTCGCTTTCGATGAGCTTTACGTCTGCGATCAGCCCATCGGCCGAGGAGTAGCCCTCGGGTCCACATCGGGTCTCACCTCGCTCGCTCGCGGCGATCATCGCATCCAGACGCCGCAGCATGCATACGAGGTATTGACGGAAGACCTCGCCCGGATTTCGAGCGGCGATGTCCTCACCCTGCCGGGTCGCGCCAAGCTCGCGCTCCAGCGCCTGGCGGAATCGATCGGTGACCGGAATCGCCCGCTCGGTGATGCTCAAGGTCCGGAGCAAGTCCGACAGCCGGCGATAATACCGCCTCAGGGCGGTGAGCCGGTTCTCCAGCAGGGTGCTCCGGGTCACCTCGTTGGTGACGAACGGATTGCCGTCTCGATCGCCGCCGATCCAAGAGCCGAACTGAAAGAAGGATGGAAGGACGAAGGACTCGCCCGGATAGTACTGCGCCAGCACCCGCTCCATCTTGTCCAGCAGATCGGGCACCGACTCGAAGAGAGTCTCATTGAAGAAGTGCAGTCCCCAGAACACCTCCTGCGGGACTGTTGGCTTGGCGAGGCGAAGCTCGCCAGTGAGCCAGAGAAGCTCGATCTCGTTCCGCAGACCCTGAACCAGTCCCTGTCGCTCCCGTGGGGTCCACCGCGGGGATTCCAGATCGACTAGCCGGCGATAGATCCGCCGATGCTTTTCGAGAACGGTAACCCGCTTGGCCTCAGTCGGATGGGCGGTGATCACCGGCCGGACCCGTAGCACCTCCAGCAGGCCCCGGATCGCTGCTGCGGAGGTACCCGCTTGGGCGGCGCTGGAAATCACCTGGGCAAAGGTCCCCTGCACATGGTCGAGGCCTCGTTCCGCCTCGATCTGGCGCCGCCGGCGCATGGCAGCATTCTGTTCCGCAATGCTCAGGAGCTGAAACCAGATCCCCTGCACTTGGAGCGCCCGGGCCAACAGCTCGGGGCTTAGCTCGCCGGGCGGGCGCTCACCCCGCAGCACGGGCTCCACTTCGGGAGCGCGCTGGCGCAGCAGCCCGAGCAGGAGGCCGGAAAGAAGCTCGGCGACCTCCGTCGCATAGGCCGCCGCGCTGGCCGCCGCGGGATCTGCCGACTCGGGAAGTGCTGTTGCGGCGAATGGCTCGATGGCCGCGTGGGTCACACGACGCGGTCTCGGAGAGGTGCGCCCTGGAAGAAGAGGCGGAGATTTTCCAGCGCCCGCATGCCCATGGCCACCCGGGTCTCTCGGGTAGCACTGCCGAGATGGGGGAACAGGACCACGTTTTCCATGCTCAGGAGCGCCGGAGTCACCTGGGGTTCGCGCTCGTAGACGTCGAGGCCGGCCCCCGCCAGGTTGCCTGCCTGAAGCGCGTGGACCAGGGCTGCCTCATCGACTACATCCCCCCGGGCGGTATTGATCAGGAAAGCATCCCGACGCATGAGCACGAGGCGCTCGCTGTTCATCAGATGATGGGTGTCGGGGTTGGCCGGGCAGTGCAGCGACACAAAATCGGCCCGCTGCAGGACATCCTCGAGCCGAGGCAGCTGCTCGGCGCCGAGGGAGCGCACCACATCTGGCGGCGGTGGATAAGGATCATGAAAGATCACCCGCATGCCGAACCCGGCGTGCGCCCGCTGAGCCACCGCCCGTGCGATCCGGCCCATCCCCACCAGGCCGAGCGTCTTTCCGCTTACCTGGCTGCCCAGCATGTGGGTCGGCCGCCAGCCCGTCCAGGCCCCGCTCCGAAGGTGCCGTTCTCCCTCGCCGGCCCTGCGCGCGACCATGAGGAGCAGGGTCATCGCGATGTCGGCGGTCGCGTCGGTGAGCACATCGGGCGTGTTGGACACCGCCAGTCCCCGGGTCTTGGCGGCCTCGATATCGATGTTATTGAAGCCGACGCCGAAGTTGGCAAGCAGCCGGGCACGGAGCGGCTCGGCGGACAGGACCTCCGCGGTCAAGCGATCCGTGACGGTGCAGAGCAATGCGTCGGCACCGGCCAATGCGGCCCGCAACCCGTCGGGGCCAAGGGGCCGGTCTTCCGGATTGAGGCGGACATCGAAATCCCGAGTAAGCTCCGCCTCGACCGCCTGCGGCAGCCGGCGGGTCACGATCACCACCGGACGCGAAGTCATTGCGCGACGACTTTCCGGCGGGTCCGCTTCGCGAGGGCCTGGGCAACGGTCGAGCCGAGCTCCGCCGGGCTCGGCGCCACGGTGAGGCCGGCTGAGCGCATGATTTCCGCCTTCTCCGCGGCGGTATCTCCGAACGCGGAAATGATCGCCCCGGCGTGACCCATGCGGCGTCCCTTGGGCGCGGTCAGTCCGGCGACGTAGCCGATCACCGGCTTGGTCATGTTCTCCTTGACGAAGAGCGCCGCTTCGGCTTCCTGAGGTCCCCCGATCTCACCGATCATCATGACCGCCTCGGTCTCCGGGTCCTCCTCGAAGAGCTTGAGCATGTCGACGAAGGAGCTGCCGTTGATCGGATCCCCACCGATGCCCACGCTGGTGGACTGCCCGATGCCGAGCGCGTTCATCTGGGAGGCCGCTTCGTAGCCCAGGGTTCCCGACCGGGTCACCAACCCGACCGCGCCGCGGGAATAGATGTGGCCCGGCATGATGCCCAACATCGCCTTGCCCGCGCTGATCACGCCGGCACAGTTCGGCCCGATCAACGTGGTTCGGCGCTCCTTGGGAAAACGCCAGAGGTAGCGTTTCACCATCATCATGTCCTGCGCCGGAATCCCATCGGTGATGGTGACGACCAGCCGGATGCCCGCGTTGGCAGCCTCCATGATCGAGTCGGCACAGAACGCCGCCGGGACAAAGATGATGGTGGCCTGCGCTCCCGTATCGCGCACCGCTTCCTTCACCGTATTGAAGACTGGACGGTCGAGATGACGAATCCCGCCTTTGCCGGGGGTGACCCCACCGACGATCTTGGTGCCGTACGCCAGCATCTCGCGGGCGTGAAAGGTCGCCTTGTCACCGGTGAATCCCTGGACGACGACCGGCGTCTTTTCATCAATGAGGATGCTCATGGCTCTCCGTTCCCTGTCGCGGTTCGAGTCGCGCGCGAGGCCTTGAGCGCGTCGACCACACGATCGGCGGCCTCCGAAAGGGTGTCGGCGGTGACGATCGGCAGGCCGCTCTCCTTCAGAATCCGGCGGCCCTCCTGCACGTTGGTGCCGGCGAGCCGGACCACCAGCGGAATCTTGAGCTTGGTCTCGCGGGTCGCCTGCACGACTCCCTGGGCTACCCAGTCGCAGCGATTGATGCCCGCAAAGATGTTGACCAGCATCGCCTCGATGTGAGGATCGGAGAGGACCAGCCGGAACGCCGCGGCCACCCGCTCGGGCGAAGCGCCGCCGCCCACGTCGAGGAAGTTGGCCGGCGCCCCTCCCGCATGCTTGATCATGTCCATCGTGGCCATGGCGAGGCCGGCCCCGTTGATGATGCAGCCGATGTTGCCGTCCAGGGCGACGTAATTCAGCCCGTGCTCGGCCGCCTGCGCCTCGCGAGGGTCCTCTTCGGCGTAGTCCCGCAGCTCGCTCACGCTGGGCCGGCGGAACATGGCGTTGTCGTCGAAGGTCATCTTGCAGTCGAGGGCGAGCACCTGACCGTCGCCGGTCACGACCAGCGGGTTGATCTCCACCATTGTCGCATCCAGATCCCGGAACGCGCGGTAGGCCCCCAACAGCGTCGTGACGGCTCGACTGACCTGGGCCGGCGTGAGTCCCAGGCCGAAGGCAATTTCCCGCGCCTGAAATGCGGTCATGCCGACGGCCGGCTCGACTACCTCGCGCAACAAGGTATCCGGCGCCCTCTGGGCGATGTCCTCGATCTCCATTCCGCCCTGAGGAGACGCGACGACCATGATGCGCTCGCTCTTCCGGTCGAGTACCAGTCCGAGGTAGAGCTCCCGCTCGATGGGTACCGCGGCCTCGACATAGAGCCGATGTACCACCCGGCCCTCGGGCCCGGTCTGATGGGTCACCAGGCGTTTGCCCAGGAGAGTCTTGGCCGCCTGGCGAACTTCATCCTCGCTGGAACAGAGCTTGATGCCGCCGGCCTTGCCCCGGGCACCAGAGTGGATCTGTGCCTTTACTGCCCAGCGCGCGCCGCCAATCTCAGAGGCCCGGTAGACGGCCTGCTCGGGGCTGTAGGCGACGCCCCCGCGAGGGATAGCGACGCCAAAGCCGGCGAGAAGCTCCTTGGCCTGATATTCGTGGATGTCCATGGGATGAAGTCTCGGGTCTCGGGTCTTATCAGTCGCGGGTCGCAGGTCTTTGGGTCTACGCACCTACGCCCGAGCAGCAGAGACCCGCGACTCGCGTCCCGCGACTCTCGACTGCTCGATTGCGTCCGCAGTATTCACCACATTCTGCGCCATCCGGGCCGATGCGGCATCGATCATCCTGCCGTCCAGCTGGGCGGCACCCTTCCCCTCGCGCGCCGCCTGCTCCAGCGCATCGAGGATCCTCCGCGCCCGCTGAACTTCAGCCGCGGGCGGGGTGAATATCTGATTGGCGAGGGCGATCTGCGAAGGGTGGATGGCCCACTTGCCCTCGATGCCGAGGGCGGCTCCCCGGCGGGCGGCGTCCAGGTATCCCTCGGGGTCCTTGAAATCCCCGAACGGTCCATCAATCGGGCGCAAGCCGTAGGCCCGGCACGCGACGATCATGCGGGAGAGCGCGGCGTGCCACTGATCCCCGGGATAGTCCGGATTGAGTCCCCCGATGCTCACGGTGCGCGCCCGGCAGCTCGCGGCATAGTCGGCCACGCCGAAGTGCATGGCCTCGAGCCGGCGGCTCGACTGCGCGATCGCCTCGACGTTGGCCATGCCGAGCGCGGTCTCGATCAGCACGTCGATCCCGAGGCGATGGGGGAAGCTCTTGGCCGCCTCGATCTGGGTGAGCAGGGCATCGACCAGGTAGACATCGGCCGGGACCCCGACCTTGGGGATCAGAATCGTGTCCAGGCGATGGCCTGCCTGCTCCACCACGTCGACCACGTCTCGATACATGTAATGAGTATCGATGCCGTTGATCCGGACGCCGATGGTCTTTCCCCGCTCGCGCCAGTCGTACTCCAACAGCCCCGCGATCACGTTGCGGCGAGCCTGCTCCTTGTCGGCCGGCGCCACCGCATCCTCCAAGTCGAGGAAGATGTAGTCGGCCTCGCCCTCCAACGCCTTCCGGAACATTCCCGGCTGGGAGCCCGGCACCGCCAGCTCGCTCCGCTGGAGGCGTTGCCGGGCGGGCTCGACGCGCGTGTGGCTCACCGGGCACCAGCGGCCGCGGCGACGGCGGGCTGAGCGTCCGGTGAGAGTGCGCCGGTCGGCTTCTTCTCCAGGGGCTTGGCTGTCGAGCGGTAGTACTCGGCGGCAGCGGCGACCCCACTCCCCGGCGTGACCTTGATACCCACGTCGCGCATCGCCATCTCGGATCCGGCGAGTGCACCGAGCAGCATGAGCTCATTCAGATCGCCGAGATGGCCGATGCGGAAAAGCTTCCCCGCCATCCGTGCGAGCCCTGCTCCGAGCGCGAGGTCGTAGCGGCGGAAGGCGACGTCGATGACGTCAGCGCCGTTGAAGCCCGACGGCACCATGACCGCGCTCACGGTGTCGGAGTGCCACTTGGGTGCGCGGGCGCAAAGCTCCAGGCCCCACGCTTTCACCGCCGCGCGAACTCCTTCGGCGAGTCGATGGTGTCGGGCGAAGACGTTGTCGAGCCCTTCCTCGTTCAGCAGATCGAGAGACTCCCGCAAGCCGTAGAGCAACGGCAAGGAAGGGGTGTAGGGGAAGTAGCCGGTGGCGTTCGCCTTGATCATGTCGCCAAAGTCGAAAAAGACTCTGGCGCACTTGGCCTGCTCCCGACGGGCGAGTGCCTTGGGGCTGGCGCAGACGATGCCGAGTCCCGCCGGGAGCATCAGCCCCTTCTGCGAGCCGGTCACGGCCAGATCCACCCCCCAGTCGTCCATACGGAAATCGATGCTGCCGATGGAGCTCACCCCGTCCACGTAGAGCAAGGCCGGGTGCTTGGCCCGATCCATGACGCGGCGCACCCCGGCGACGTCGCTGGTGACGCCGGTCGCCGTCTCGTTGTGACAGACCAACACGGCCTTGATCTCATGCCTGGTGTCGGCCTGCAGGCGCGCCTCGCAGATGTCGAGCGGAACGCCCTCGCCCCAGGCCACCTCG
>DATBKD010000143.1:0-49627 GCA_036556025.1 Gemmatimonadales bacterium
CAGGACGGTAAGGGCGGTAAGGGCGGTTGAGCCTTTCAATCTTACCGTCCTTACCGCCCTTACCGCCCTGCTAGACATGCCTCAGGTGCCGCCCCACGCTCACCAGGCTTCCGCCGAGTCCCAGCAGCACGCCGAAAATGAGGATCAGCAGCATGTGCTGGAGGCGGAAAAAGATCAGACCGGCGAAGGTGCCGCCGCTGCTGTCCCGGAACAGCAGATACCCTGCGAAGCAGAGGGCCAGCGAGAGCACCCCACCCAGGGCTCCCTTGAGCGCGCCCTCGAGCAGGAAGGGGCCGCGAATGAACCAATTGGTTGCCCCGACCAGACGCATGATCGCGATCTCGCGGGCTCGTTGCAGCAGGGTCAGTCGAATGGTGACGCCAATGATGACCACCGCGACGGCGGCGAACGCCAACCCGATGACCAGCCCGACCAGGCCCGTGAGATTCCGGAGGTGGTCGAGCTTGCGGACCCAGTCCTTGCCGAACCGAACATCGTCCACGAAGCCGAAGCCCCGGAGCCGGTCGGCTACCCGCTCGACGGTCGCCGCGTCGCGATAGCCCTCCTTCATCCGCACCTCGATCGACGCGGGCAGCGGGTTCACCTGGAGATCCCGATAGGCATCCCGAAACTCCACCAGCTCTGAGCGGGCCCGCGCGAGAGCCTGCGCCTCCGAGACGAAGGCGACGTCCTGGACCTCGGGAAAGGCGGCGATGTCCTGGGTCGCGAGGGTGATGGTTTCCGCCGGAGTACCCCGCAGCACGAAGGCGACGATCTCGACCCGTTCCTCGAGCCCCCGGAGAGCCTGGCGCAGGTTGATGGCAACCAGGCCGAACAGCCCAAGCGTAAAGAGCGAGAAGGCGATGGTGGTGATGGAAAGGGCGGACAGCAACGGAGCCCGGCGGAAGGAGAGCAATGCCTCGCGGGTGAGCAGCCTCATGGAGCCTCCACCGCATCTTCCGTCTCGTCCACCGCGCTGTCGAAGACCACGCTCCCCTCGCGCAGCTCGATGGTGCGGTAGGACGTCTGGCGCACCAGGTCCAGGTCGTGGGTGGCCATTACCACGACGGTGCCGCCGGCATTGATGTCGCGCAGTAACTGGAACACGCCCCGAGTGGCTCGCTCGTCCAGATTCCCGGTCGGCTCGTCGGCGACCAGAATGGCCGGATCGTTGACCAGTGCTCTCGCGATCGCCACCCGCTGCTGTTCCCCGCCCGAGAGCTCCTTAGGATAGGCTCGACTCTTGGCAGTGAGTCCCACCTGGGTCAGCACCCGCATCACCCGGGCGGCGATGGTGTCAGTGCGGGCCCCGGTGACCTCGAGGGCAAAGGCGATGTTTTCCGCGGCGTTCCGGTCTTCCAACAGGCGGAAGTCCTGGAATACGATGCCGAGCCGGCGGCGCAACCTGGGTACTTCATCAGGGCGCAGCGCGCTGACGTTGTAGCCCGACACGCGCACCTCGCCGCCGGTAGGCTGCTGCTCCGCGAAGAGCAGCTTCATGATGGTAGACTTGCCTGCTCCGGAGTGGCCCGTGAGGAAGACGAACTCGCCCTTCCCCACCCGGAAGGAGACATCCTTCAGGGCCAGCATACCATTGGGATACGACTTGTAGACGTGGGAGAAGCGGATCACACTCGCAAGATAATAGTAAGCAGTAAGCCGTGAGAAGTAAGCAGTGAGCAGTGAGAGCGAGGCAGTAAGTGGGAGGAGTAAGGCGGCCACACTCCTGACCCGTTACTGCTCACTGCTTACTTCTCATGGCTTACTGCTCACTGCTCACTGCTCACTGCTTTTCCACCGCCTGGGCGAGGTCCGCGATGATGTCCTCCGGGTCCTCCAGGCCGCAGCTCAGCCGGAGGAAGCCATCGGGAAAGCCTAAGCTCGCCCGCTGTTCCGCGGTCATCTCTCGATGGGAAGTCAGGCGCGGCTCTGATACCAGCGTTTCTGCCCCAGCCAGGCTCGGGGCGTGGATCACCAGCTTGAGCCGTTTCAAGGCGCGTTCCGCTGCCTTCACGCCGCCCTTGAGCTCGAGCCCAACCATTCCGCCGAAGCCCCCGAGCATGCCGCGGGCCAGCTCATGGTCCTGATGGGACGGCAGGCCCGGGTAGTGTACCCGAGCGATTGCGGGATGGGAGTCGGCCCATTGGGCGACCGCGAGCCCGTTGCTGTTGTGGCGCTGCATCCGGAGCGCGAGCGTGCGCATGCCCCGGTCCACCAGCCATGCGGCATGAGGATCGATTGCCTGTCCCCAGAGCCGCATGAGTCGGGTGACTTCCTCGATCAGCGGGGCCGAGCCCGCGACGGCGCCGGCGATCACGTCGCTGTGGCCGTTGAGGTACTTGGTCGCGCTGGTGATGACGACGTCAGCCCCGTGCTCCAGCGGGCGGAAATTGATCGGGCTCGCGAAGGTCGCGTCCACCAACAAGGCCAGCCCGAACTCCCGGGCGACCTGGGCGATGAAGCTGAGATCGATCATCCGCATCACCGGGTTGGTCGGCGTCTCCACGAAAATGGCGCGGGTGGCCTTCCGTACCGATTTGCGCCACAGCCGAGGCATCTCGGGGACGACATAGGTCACGTCCATCCCCAACCGGGACAACTCCTCGTCGAAGAGCCGGCGGGTGCCGCCGTAGATCCAGGCGCTGCTCACCAGATGATCCCCCGGTCGCAGCACCGCGAGATGAGCCAACGCCGTGGCTGCCATCCCGCTGGCGACGAAGATCGCATCCTCTGCGCCTTCCAAGAGGGCGTATTTCTTGGCCAGCGCCACCTGGGTGGGATTGTTGCCGTAGCGGCTGTACAGCACCTCCTCGGAAGACCCGACGGGATTGGTGAAGGTGCTGCTCTGGAGCAGGGGAGGGGCGACTGGGGTCCAGTCGGGCCGTCGACGAGGAAATCCGTGGATGACGGTGGTGGAGAGGCCGAACCGGCGCGGGCTCATGTGAGCGGCAGCGGGAGGTACAGCTCTCCCTCCGCGCGGAGCAGGCGATGCCGCGCGAGGTCGTCCAGGGTATCTCGCGCCCGGTTTTCGGCCCAACCCAAGGCGATCGCCAGATCGATGGCGGTGAGTTGTCCCCGGTCGCAGACACAGCCAAACGCTTCGCGCGCATCTTCGCTGGCCCAGCCCAGGAGTCGCGGACCGCCGGTACCTGGGAGGACGGCCGCGACCAGCCGGTGATGGGTGAGCACGTGATCGATTGCCTCGTACTGGTCTTCCGTGAGGCCCTGAAGGACCACGACGCAACGGAGTGGCCGGTCGGCGTCGGCCAGCAGGAGCTTGGCGACGATCTCATCGGCACAGCTCAGGTCGAGCAGCTCGATGCCGGAAAAGTCCAGCAGCGCGGTGAGGCAGTTGGAGGCGGCAAGGGCGGCTTCGATACGGGTGCGGATCGCGGCACCGGTCGGACGGGTCACGAGGTTACGGTATGGCGTCGCGACCGCCTCACGGAGAAAGTGTCCCACTCGAATCGTTTCGATCATCAGGCCTCGGCGTTTTGAGCTGGGATGATGATCTGCACCTGGGCTCCGGGAAAGAAGGGTAGATGCTCGCTCAAGGGGACATCCTCGTCCCACGGAGGAACGATGGCCAGCCGTGCCGTGCCGCTCCGAATCGAGATCTTGCCTTTCCATTGATCCAGGAACCGCTTGATGAAGGCCAGCCCCTGTCCCCGGCCCGGATCTCGAAAACGACTGACTCCCTGAATGAGCGCCGCTTCCAGGGCAGCGCCATCGCCCCAGCGCTCGCCAAATCGCTTGGCGTGGGTGCTCTCCAACGACCGGAGAAATCCGATCCCGCCATCGCTCACCGCGATCACGACGACACGCCGGCCGAGCCGGCGGCGGAAGGTATACGCCTGAACCGCCACCCAGCCACTCGTGCCGGCGTGCTCCACAATATTCTGGCACGCCTCGGAAAGCGCCATACTGAATCGGAGTGTAGCCTTGAGCTCCAGGCCCAGCTCCCCGTGCAGAATCCGCGACGCGCTCTGAGAGATCTTGTCGACCACGGCGTGGACATCTTCCGATGCGCGCACCGGCGTCACGTCCAGCAGCACATCCGAGGGGCCCGTCGCCAGCGGCTTGGGCACCCGGCCGTGCAGCTCGAACAGCTCCGCTGCGTAGCGGAAGAACCCGGCCCGCACCCAGTACCGCTTGACCTCCTCGTTGAGCGGCACCGTCAGCAACGGCCGATCCCGTTTGGCTTCGGCCAGGGCCTGGCCCGCCGTGATCATGCCCAGCAGCCCATACGGCGAAGCCCACTGTGCCCCTCGGGCATCTATGAGAATCTTCTCGTCAGGGGGCCAGGGGCCGAATCCGCTGGCGAACTGATCGAAAGTGCGATCGTCGAAGTGGGGAGGGACCTCGATGACTCGAGTCACGGCGTGACCAGCTCGCCACGGAGGTGCCGCGCCAGACCACCGGCGCCCCGAAAAGCAGCGTTCCGGGCAGCCATCTCGTTGGCCTGACGCAGGGCTGTTTCCAGTGGGTCACCGGCCAACAGCCGGGCGAAGGCCGCCGCGCCGAACACGTCTCCACAGCCGGTGGGATCCAGAGTCTCCACTCGAGGGGCGGGGACGAGCGCCGTGCGGGCGGTAAAGGCGGAAAGCTCGGAAAGGGCGGTATGGTCCGTGCCGCCCCGGCTCTCCACTTCCTTAGCATGGTTTCCGCCTTTCCCGCCCTTACCGGCCTCGAACCCCGGCGCCGCGACGTAGGCGACACCCCGCGGTCCCAGCGTCACGAGCAGCAACCCGACGCCCGCCGCGAGGGCCTGGGCCGAAAGACTCAAGGGATCGGGGGAGAGCTGTCGCATCTCATCCTCGTTGAGCTGAACCACGTCGAAGCAGGCGAACCAGGCGGCCGAGTCGGGCAGCGGACGGAGCACCCGGATGCCGTCGTGCTGCATCCCGAGAAAGAGGCTGTGAAAATCGGCGTAGATCGGCCCTCGAAAGCCCTGTCGCAGCGCCTGCGCGGTGCCCAACACCAGCTCGAACCCGGAAATGAAGTTGAGGTAGATGGCGTCGAGGTCGCGCACCATCGGCCCGAGCTCGGGCCAGGTCCATCCCGGCACCCCGCCAGACATCCGCTCGCAGCGGCGCTCACTCGACTCGTAGTGGAGCTCCACCCGGTTGTTGGGTGCCGGAACCTCGACGCAGCGGCTTCCTGGTGCCAGGCGGACCAGCTCGCGCATGAGATCCTGGGCGCGGGGCGCCAGGTCGCGCCCAACCTTGATCAAGGGCACGAGTTCCCAGCCCGGCGGGAGGCTCGCGTCGAAGCTCGCCAGCGCATAGGCGATCCCGCCCCATTCCTCGACCGGAGGAGCCATCGGGTCGCGCCCATAGATCCGGTCCCAAACCAGCGACCCGAGAATGCCGACTTTAGGCACCCGAACCCGGCTGATTCAGAAAAACCTTCGCCGCGCCGTACACGCCTGCGGTTCCGGCAAGCGCACCCGGCACGATCCGACAGGCGTTGACTGCGGGCTTGAACGCGCGCCGGGCCACCTCTCGTCGGAGCGGGATGAACAGATGGTCGCCTGCGAGGGTGACCCCGCCGCAGATGACCACGACTTCGGGATTGAAGACGTTGAGCAGATTGGCGAGCCCGGCCCCAAGGAATTTTGCGGTATCGTTGACCACTTCCAGGGCCAACTCATCCCCTTCCCGAGCGGCCTCGTACACGGTTTGGGCGGTGATCTGACTCAGATCGCCGCCCACCAGGTCAGGCAGCCGGCTCTCCGCGCCGGCTTCGAGGGCCTCGATCGCCCGCATCGCGATGTTGGGCCCCGAGGCGTAGGCTTCCAGGCAGCCATAGTTGCCGCACTTGCAGCGCCGGCCTTCCGTGTCGATGGTGGAATGGCCGATTTCGCCGGCGACGTCCGACGCGCCATGGTAGAGCCGGCCGTCGAGAATGATCCCGCCTCCGATTCCCGTCCCGATGGTGATCCCGATCGCGTGCCGCGCGCCCTGCGCTGCCCCGACCCACCATTCGCCCAGCACGGCACAGTTCGCGTCGTTGTCGAGCGCGGCGGGCAGGCCCAACCGGTCGTGGATGATCTGGCGGAGGGGGAGGTTTGCCCAGCCAAGGTTGGGAGTGAGCAGCACCACCCCACTCTTGGTGTCGAGCGGTCCGGGCGCTCCCACACCCACCCCGATGATCTCCGCCTTGGGTTGCTCCCGGCGGGTCTGCTCCATGGTCCGGCGCGCGAGGGCGATCAGTCGGTCCAGGACGTCGCTCGCGCCGGCCTCGGCGTGGGTGGGCTCACTCCCCAGCGCCAGCAGCGAGCGGCCGTCCTCAGCCACGCTCCCGACGACCAGGTTGGTGCCACCGATATCAACGCCCAGGATAAATCGCACGCGACTCCTCCAGGCCCAAGATGGCCGACACTGCCGCCTGCACCTTCTCGACCGAGAGCTGCTGCATGCAGTGGTGATGTCCTAACGGACATACTTGCGGGCCGTGGGCGGAACAGGGCCGGCAGCCGAGTCCCTCGAGCTCGACCACCCGGTCTCTTGGGCCTCTAGGCCCGAACCCGAACTTCGGGACCGTCGGTCCGAAGATGGCGACGACCGGCGTGCCCATCGCAGTGGCAAGGTGCAGCGGCGCCGAATCGTTGGTGACAAGAACGGCCGCTCGCCGAAGCAGGGCGGCGGAGCCACGCAGGCTCAACGCCCCCGCGGCCGAATGGACTCGGTGAGGTGCCGCTGCCGCCACCTCGTCGGCCAAGGCCGAGTCTTCCTCGCTTCCTACCACCACCACCGGACCCTCGAGCGCGGCTGCGAGCTGCCCATACCACGGCCAGCGCTTGGTGCCCCAGATGGCTCCGGGAGCCAGCGCCACGAAGCCGGGAGCGAGCGACCGCCGCCGGAGCCACTCATCCGCGGCCGCGTCATCGTCAGGCGTCAACCGCAGACCGACGGCGGGAACGGTCTGGACGCTGCTGCCGGCCAGCGCCAGCAGCCGCTCGACCTCGTGTCCGGTGCGTGGCCGCGGAATGCGAGTGGTATAAGTAATCGCTGGCGTGCTTTGGGCGAAGCCCGTCCGCTGCCGGATCCCGGCCGCGAGGGCCAGCGCGGCGGATCGCCAGGACTGATGAGGCAGGTAGGCACGCTGGTAGCGGCGCTCCCTGAGCTGTGCGGCCAGGCGCCGAAACCCGGACCAGCCCCGATCCTCGCCCCGCTTGTCGTAGCGAAAGACGGTGGCCACCGCGGGGTGGGTCTCCAGCAGCGGTGCCGCGGCGCCGGTGGTGACGACATCGACGGGCCCGTGTTGCTGGGCGAGCGCGGCGAGCAGGGGTGTCGTGAGGACGACGTCGCCCAGGAAGGCGGTCTGGATGACCAGGGTAGATGCGGTCGACTGCGTGAAATGTGAAACGTGAAACATGAAGGGCGACTTGACAGCATCGCCCTCACCCAACCCGGTCGGCCGAGAACCCTCACCTGTGCGGTTCACGTGTCACCGTTCACGTGTCACCGTTCACGTTTCACCGTTCATGCCGTTACTCCACCTGCAACACTGCCAAAAACGCTTCCTGCGGAATCTCCACCGCCCCGATCTGCTTCATCCTCTTCTTCCCCTCCTTCTGCTTCTCCAGCAGTTTGCGTTTCCGGGTGACGTCCCCACCATAGCACTTGGCCAGCACATCCTTGCGAAAGGCGGAGATGGTCTCTCGCGCGATGATCTTGTTGCCGATGGCCGCCTGGATCGCCACCTGATACAGCTGTCGCGGTATCAGCTCCTTCAGCTTTTCGGCCACCTTGCGGCCGTATTCCTGGGCCTTGTCCCGGTGAATGATGACGCTGAATGCGTCGATCGGGTCGCCGTTGATCAGCAGGTCCAGCTTCACCAGATCCGACTCCCGGTAGCCGGCCATCTCGTAGTCCAGGGACGCGTAGCCGCGACTCAGTGACTTGAGCTTGTCGTAAAAGTCCAGCACGATCTCGCCCAGGGGAAACTCGAAGTCGAACTCCACCCGCGTGGGATCTAGGTAATGCATCCCGTTGTAGATCCCGCGCCGATCCTGGCCCAGCTTCATGATGCCGCCGATGTAATCCGCCGGCGCCATGATGCGTGCCTTGACGTAGGGTTCGTCAATGCGATCGATGCTGGCGGGGTCGGGGAGGTTGGAGGGATTCTCCAGGAGCAGCATCTCGCCATCGGTACGATAGACGTGGTACTCTACCGTCGGCACGGTGGTGATCAGGTTCAGGTCGAACTCGCGCTCGAGGCGCTCCTGCACGATCTCCATGTGGAGCAGTCCCAGGAATCCGCAGCGAAATCCGAAGCCGAGCGCGGTGGATGATTCCGGCTCGTAATGCAGGCTGGCATCGTTGAGCCGAAGCTTCTCCAGCGCATCGCGCAGGCCCTCGTACTGGTCTGAATCGGTGGGATAGACACCCGCGAACACCATCGACTTGACATCGCGGTAGCCGGGAAGCAGCTCCGCTGCCCGATCATGGGCATCCAGGATGGTGTCGCCGACGCGGGCATCGCGCACGTCCCGCAAGCTCGCCACCAGGTAGCCGACCTCGCCGGCCTCCAGCTCATGCGCCGGGTGCTGGCCCAGCTGGAGATAGCCGACCTCGTCGACGTGATAGATATCGTCGGGATGGGAGCCGAAGGTGATCTCCATTCCCTCCCGCACGACCCCATCCACCACGCGAATACTGGGAATGGCCCCGCGATAGCGGTCGTAATACGAATCGAAGATCAGGGCCCGGAGCGGAGCGTCTTCCCGCCCCCGGGGCGGAGGCACCCGGGTGACGACCGCCTCGAGCAGCTCCGGGATCCCGGTACCCTCCTTGGCCGAGACGCTGAGGATCTCCTCTCGCTTGGCCCCGATCAGATCGATGATCTCCTCCGCCCGGCGCTCCGGCTCCGCCCCAGGCAGGTCGATCTTGTTGAGTACCGGGATAATCTCCAGGCCAGCGTCCATCGCCAGAAACAGATTGCTCAGGGTCTGTGCCTGAACCCCCTGCGACGCGTCCACCACCAGGATAGCACCCTCGCACGCCGCGAGCGAACGGGAAACCTCATAGGTGAAGTCGACGTGCCCCGGGGTGTCGATCAGGTTGAGCTCATAGCTGTCACCGCTCCTGGAGGTGTAGCTCATGCGGACGGCATTCAGCTTGATCGTGATGCCGCGCTCGCGCTCCAGGTCCATGGTGTCGAGCAGCTGGTCTCGCATCTGCCGCTTCTCCACGGCACCGGTGGCCTCGATCAGCCGGTCTGCCAGGGTGGACTTGCCGTGGTCGATGTGGGCGACGATGCAGAAGTTGCGAATGCGGGACTGGGACATGGGGAAAAATATAAGACGGAGAGGTCGGAAAGGACGGAGAGGCGGACCGATGAGGGGATGGGCTGGTCAGGGGTGTTAGTCTTCCCCTCGTGACCAAACTCGCCGCCGGCGTCTCTTCGTCTGCCCAGTCGCGTCCGTCGCTACCGTCGTTTCCGTCCCCGTCGTTCCACGATCTCGGCATGCTGTTGGTGGCACTCATCTGGGGCATCAACTTCAGCGTGACCAAAGGCGCGTTTTCCACCTTCCCGCCGCTCGCGTTTACCGCGGTGCGCTTTGTGCTTGCCGGCGCCTTGCTCTTCCTGCTCACTCGCCGGCTCGAGGGCGCTGAACCATTGCCTCGGGGGGCGCTGGGACGGTTGATTGGGCTCGGCGTGGTGGGCAATACCCTCTATCAGCTCGGTTTCATCTCCGGGCTGGCGCGCACGACCGCATCCAACAGCGCACTCATCCTGGCGTCCATGCCTTCTGTCGTGGCTTTGATCGCAGCGGGACTCCGACTCGAGCCGGTCCGGCCTCGCGTGATCGGTGGGGTGCTGGTGGCGACACTCGGAGTGGTTCTGGTGGTCGCCGCTCGGGGGACCGGATTTGGAGGGGGGACGTTAGCCGGCGACCTCCTCACGCTCGCCGCCGTCCTGTGTTGGGCCGGCTACACTCTGGCGCTGCGCTTTCTCCCACGAGGCGTTTCTCCCCTGCGAGTCACTCTCGTGACCACTGTCGCGGGTGCCCCCGGCCTGGTATTGGCCGGCCTTCCGGAGATCGCCAGGATGGACTGGACGGCGGTGGGCCCCGGCGGATGGGGAGCACTGGCCTATTCCACCTTACTCTCCCTGGTGGTGGCGTACCTGATCTGGAATCGGAGCGTGCAGGTCGTGGGGCCGAGCCGGACGGTCGTGTACATGTGCCTGACACCCCTCTTCGCGGTGGCCGGCGCCGCATTGCTCCTGGGCGAGCGGCCTCGGCCGCTGCAGGGGATCGGTGCGCTGCTGATCATTTCCGGGGTGGTTCTGACCCGGCTCGGAGATCGTCAGCCGACTGCGACAGTGGGGCCGGAAGGCTAGACTGCTCACTGCCGTTCAGTTCCTCCAACCGAGCCATCGCACGCCGCAGGTGCGGGATGACGATACTCCCGCCCACCACCAGACCGACCGAAAACACCTCCAGAAATTCGTCTCGGGTCACACCCTCCTCATGACAGCGCACCACGTGATAGGTGACGCAGTCATCGCAGCGCAACACCAGCGAGGACACCAGGCCGAGCATCTCCTTGGTCTTGCTGCCGAGAGCGCCGGCCTCGTACGCCTGCCGGTCGAGGGCGAAGAAGCGATTGATGGTAAGATTGCCCGCTCCCAGAATCAGCTGGTTCATCCGGGAGCGGAAGGCGTCAAAGTCCTGGAGGGAGTTGGGCATGGGCCACCGTGAAAGGTGAAAGGTGACTCACTCCTGTTCGACGATCTCCTTGTAGCTTTCCGGATTCCATTTCGGCCGGTTCGGCGCGTTCGCGATCTCCTGTCCCAGATAGAAGATCAGTCGGAGCACCCGGGCCTCCTTCTCGCCGTTGATCTTGTCCGGCGAGTCGGTGACCTGGTGGTAGTCGGGATGAACCCCATTGAAGAAAAAGAGAATGGGGACGCCCTTGCGGGCAAAATTGTAATGGTCGGACCGGAAGTAGAACTGCTCTTCCGGCCAGATGTCGTCGATCGCGGTCATGCCCAGCTCCGGGTGGGCGGCGTTCACCCGGTTGAGCGTCGCGCCGAGATCCGAGTGCTCCTTGCCGATGGCGACGATGGTATCGGGCCAGTTCCGGCCGATCATGTCCATGTTGAGGTCGGCCACCACCTGGGAGAGCGGAACCGTCGGGTGCTCGCTGAAGTAGCGGCTGCCCCAGAGTCCCTTCTCCTCTCCACTCACCGTCAGAAACAGCAGTGATCGCCTGGGGCGAGCACCCTCGCGGCTGAACGCTTCGGCCAGCTCGACCACGCCGACGGTGCCCGACCCGTCATCGTCCGCACCGTTGTTGATGCTGTCCGGCTTCCCCGGGGTGATGCCGATGTGATCCATGTGCGCCGAGAAGAGCAGATACTCGTTCTTGAGGACCGGGTCGGTTCCCTCGAGCATGCCGACCGTCAGTGGCGCCATGACTTTTGAGAGCACCGAGTCCTTCATGTCCAGCCGGATTCCGAGCGAAGGAAGCTCCCGGAAGACCGGGCGCTGTGAACCGGCGACCTCTGCCACATTGACGCCGGTCTTACGAAGCACCGATGCCAGGGCCGATCGCGGGACGGCCACGAACGGCGGACTTACCAGATTCAGGTCAACACCGGTGTGCACCGTCGAGGTGCGGGGAATGCCGGAGGCAAAGGTCGCAGAATCGGTATTCAGCGGCTGAATGACGGCCTTCGGGGCCGCCAGGCGCAACGCCCGCCCGACCTGTGCCAGGGTCTCGGGGTGCTCATGGCCATAGTCCAGCACGAGGAGCACGATCTTGTCGCGAATCGCCAACTGCTTCACATCCTCGGGTCCGAGCGTCCCACCTACGAGGACAGTGGGTGCCGTCACCGGTCCATCCGGAACGGTGCCCCGTTCCAGCCGGGCGTTGCGATCGAACGTCGCGAGCACCGAATCGCTGCCCACCCGAAACACGACTTTGGACGCTGTCAATTCCAGCCGCCGGCGGGTCACGGGATAGCGCACGAACCAGGTCCCGCTGTCCCCCGCCGGCCGGAGACCGAAGCGGCGGAACTGATCGGCCACGTAGCGGGCGGTGAGCTCCAGGCCGCGGCTCGGCGTGTCGCGACCCATCATGGAGTCGTCCGCGATGATGCCGATCCGACGCTTCACATCGGCCTCGGTGATACTGGCCGCCGCCTGGCGGAGCGGAGGGGCGGTTTGCGCCGATAGCGAAGAGCTGGTGAGAAGGAATACCAGTACGCCGGTGCTGCGCATGCGGGGCTGCCTTGGTGTGGGGGTCCGGTTCAAGTCCGTACCGCGAAAATCTGGGCGGATGATAGTCGAGAAGGGTGCTGTCGTCAGGGCCTGCGACGCCGGAGCTCGGGCTCGCCGGTGCTCCGGGGAGGGGGAGCCGAGTTGGGCCGAGATGGTGCGTAGCGCCGCCGGTCCGGCGCTGGCGCTAGGCCCGGTGGAACCCGGCGAGTGCTGTCCGCCTGTGGGGGTCGTCTCTCCAGCCGGGGTGTCTCGTTCACGGGCCTGCGGGACGGAGAAGGCTCAGGAGGTTGCTCTTTGAGACGGGTTCGGCTCAGGGACGAAACGCCGGGGACCGGCACTGTGCCCGGTCCTCCCACGTCCTCGCTGGTCCGATCCCGGTCCGCCGTGCTCCGACGCCGCTCGTCGCCCGCGCGGCGCGGCACGCGAGTCACATAGTCGTTCGCAGGGTCGGCGTCTCGAAACACGAATCGGGGACCGAGGTGAAGCGGGCGCTGAGCCACCACGTTTCGGCCCCGACCGTATCGATAGGGGTAGTATCGAGGATCGTCGTAGACCACCATCCGGAATCGGGTGCATTCTGTCCGGTATGGATCCCAGTCGCGGTAGCTGGCGTAGGCGTGGCAGTCATAGCATACGAACCGGGGATAGTCGTAGTGGTTGTCGACATAATAGGGGGAGACGTCGTAGTCGTAGTTGCCGTCAGGCGCGATCCGTGCCGCCAGGTCGGTGAGAACCACGTAGGGATCTCCCTGGATGCGGCCGCCGTCTATCAGACGATAGTCCCAGTAGTCCCCGCGGGTGATGGCGTTGTAGTCAAACGGATCGGATGAGGCGATCGCGAAGACATAGCCCACGCCGGGGTAGTCGTCTACCAGGAAGGACCGACCGCCGTGCGACCCGGTCACCTCGAAGGTCCGGCCGGCCTGCACGTAGGTGTCGCCCCACGGCTCGCGAGGGAAGAGCATATGGATGCGACCATCGGTGTCCACCCGGAGGACAGTCACGTAGGTGGGCTCGTCGACGTCCAGAAAGATCCTGGCAGGCTCACCCCGGCGGTATGGATGGTCCCGGTCCGTCCAGACGACGACCTTGCCCCCGTCCGCGATCTGATGTCGGATCGAACGAGGAGGCTCGACGGGCGGAATCGGGGTTGGGTTGGACAGTGGCAAGCTGGCGAGCAGCATCCACCCCAGGGTGATGCACATGAACCCTCCGGCTACTCCGGGAGTAGTCGCAGGTTGACAGCAGGCAACATGCCATCCGAGCATATCACCATAAGCTCCTCGGCGGCAAAGCCTTGAGCTCGACGGCCCGGTGGTTGACCTTGGTTTGCGTCTCCGGTTGATGACAGGAGGATACCGAGAGTGACCTGCGTTGACTTCGGCCCGCGCCAAGGGATAGGTTTGCGGCCTCGATGAATCGTCCCGCCGGCCCGCCTCGACGTGCTCGCCTCGACCTGCTCGATCCTCTCGAAGTCTCCAAGCTCGGTGGCATCGAGGTCGTGACCGAAGGGGTGGTGGAAGGCTTCCTGAGCGGATTGCACCGGTCGCCTCGCCGGGGCTTCTCGGTCGAGTTCGCTGAACACCGCATGTACCAACCGGGCGACGAGTTGCGCTACGTCGATTGGAAGATCCTCGGCCGGAACGATCGCCTGTACGTCAAGCAGTTCGAGGAGGAGACCAACCTTCGCGCCATGGTGGTCTGCGACGTGAGCCGATCCATGGCCTGGACCGGCTCTCCCGACACCATCCTTCCCAAGCTGGGCTACGCGCAGCGGTTGATCGCTGCTCTCTCCCTGGTATTGCTGCGTCAGCGCGACGCTACTGGACTCATCGTCTTCGATGACGAGGTTCGAGCCGTGGTCCCACCCAGAGCGCGGCTGAGCCACTGGCGGCAATTGCTGCATACCCTCGCCGAGCTGGAGGCCGGCGCCGGGACGGCCGCCGAGCCGGCGTTGCGCCGTGTGGTCGACCAGCTCCGGCGTCGAGGGTTGGTCGTCTTTGTCTCCGATCTCCTCCTGGACCGGACGCTGGCGCTCAAGGCCTTGCGGTTCCTCCGCCACCGAGGCCACCAGGTGCTGGTCCTGCATATCATGGATCCGGGCGAGGTCACCCTTGTCGGTCCGGCCGAGGCCCGCTTCGAGGACCCCGAAACCAGGGCGGCGGTTGTGCTTCGGCCGCGTGACTGGGCCGGCGCTTACCGCGAGACGGTGCGCTCGGTGGTAGGCGAATGGCGTCTGGCCTGCCGGCGCCATGGAATCAAGTACCATCGGGTCACGACCGACACTCCCTTCGGCATGGTGCTGCGCGAGGCCCTGGCCCCGGGCTCCCGCCCGGGATGATCGGCTTTCTTCACCCGTGGGTACTCGCTGGACTTGCCGCTGCGAGCATCCCCGTGCTGCTCCACCTGCTGGCCCGACGCGAACCCCCCACCGTCGTCTTCCCCGCGGTCCGCTATCTCATCACCACCACACAGGAACACCAGCGGCGACTCAAGCTCCAGAACCTCTTGTTGCTGTTGCTCCGGACACTCCTGGTGGTGGCGCTGGTCCTGGCGGCGGCAGGCCCGACGATGCCGCTCAGGGGAGTGGCGGGGCATGCGGCGAGCGCGCTGGTACTCATCGTCGACAACTCTCCCAGCAGCGGTGTCGTGGTGTCCGGAACTGCGCGGCTGGCTCAGCTTCAGATCGCGGCGCGGGCCGTGCTCGGCCATGCCACCCCCGCGGATGCCCTCTGGCTGGTCAGCGCGGACGGGATTCCTCGGCGGGGTGACCCCACGGCCCTGGCGGAGCAGGTCGGCCGCCTCACCGTGTCGCCCCAGCGCCTGGATCTCGGACAAGCAGTGAGACTGGCCAGGGATGTACTGGCGTCCGAGAGCCGCCCCGGCGAGATCGTGCTGCTCAGCGATCTGCAGGCAAGTGCGGTATCTCCGGCCGAGGTGACGACTCCTCTGCTGGTCGGCCGCTCCACGGTTTCGTCGCCTCCCAACACCGGGATCGGCCGTCTGGAGCTTGGTCCTCAACCATGGTCCTCGGATGGCGGGCGAATCACTGTCGCCCTGGTGGGGGATTCGGGGCCGCCGGTGCCCCTGAGCGCGTCCATCGGGAATCGTCCAGCCCGGCAAGCCCTGGTTCGAGTTGGTGGTGCCGCGAGCATCAACCTTCCCGCTGTCCCTTCCGGCTGGTGGCCCGTAAGGGTTCAGCTCGACCCCGACGAGCTCCGCCTGGACGATGGCCGAGTTGGCGTCGTGCGTGTGGCTCCGGTCGCCCGGGTCACCTGGGATCCCCAAGACCGGTTCATCGCCGCCGCATGCCAGGTGCTGCAAGCCAATCGGAGGCTCGCGCGGGGTGATGAGATCACGTTAGGCAGGCTGGGCCGAGGGGTCTCCATCGTCCTGCCGCCGGCCGATCCGGCTGAGCTCGGCGCCCTCAATCGCGCTCTCGGAGCACGCGGTGTCAGCTGGACCTTCGGATCCCTGATAGTCACTCCCGCTGCGACCGACTCCGGCGGCATTCTGGGCCGCGCTCGAGTGCTGCGCCGCTATCAGCTTCGCCCCGCGGCAAGTGGACGGACCGGCGTGTTGGCGACGGTGGCCGGCAGTCCCTGGCTGGTACGGAGCGGCGATGTCCTGCTGTTGGGAAGCCGGCTCGAGCCGACCTGGACCGACCTTCCAATCTCCGCCGGGTTCATGCCGTTCATTGATGTATTGCTCAACCGACTCGCGCGAGGTGAGCTGACCATTACCAGCGGGGCACCGGGAGATGCCATGGATCTGCCGGACCTGGTGACCGGTGTCCGACAGGGCGACCGCGAGTGGCGGGTCGAAGGCGGCGGCCGGTACCGACCTTCGGACCTGGGGGCGTACTACCTGCTGGCTGGGACGGACACTGTGGGCGCTTTGAGTGTGAATCCCGATCCGCGTGAGTCACTGTTGGCGCCTGCAAGCGAGTCGGAGATCCGCAAGTTGTGGAAGGGCGCCCGAGTCGTCGAGCTCCCTGAGGTCGGGGAATTGGCATTTTCATCCGCCTCTCGAGGAGACCTCCGGGGAGCCTTGCTCTGGTCCGCCCTGGTGCTCGGTTTGCTGGAGCTCGGCATGGCGAGTGGGTGGCGTCGGGCGCAATGAAGCTGAAGCCGATTCTGGACGCATTCGAGCGGGCACCGGCAGCGGCGGAGCTGGCCACCAGGCTCCCCTCTCGCGGCAGCGCCCTCCGGCTCGGCGGCCTGCCAGGCTCCAGCGGCGCGGTCCTCGCCGCGTGGCTTGCCCGCCAGTTCCCCCAACGGTTGCTGGCCATCGTGGCGCCTACACCAGGCGACGCCGAGCGCTGGTTGAATGATCTCGCCTACCTGGTAGACGGCGGCATTGCGCTCTACCCACAGCGGGAAGGGCTGGGGGAGGATGAGCCGCACTACGAGATCGCCGGCGAGCGGGCCGAGACGATCGAGGCGCTGCTCGAGGGGAAGCTGCGGATGTTGGTCACCACCGCTCGCGCCACCTCGGAGCGGACCCTCGTACCGGCGGCCCTGGAACGGCTCAGGCTGCGGCTCACCCCCGGTCAGCGGAACCCACCGGGGGAGGTGGCCGCCGCCCTCGGACGGATGGGATACAGTCGGGTGCCGACGGTCACTGAGGTCGCCGAGTTCAGCGTCCGGGGTGGCATTCTGGACGTGTATGGGTTCGGGATGGCGGTTCCGGCACGACTGGAGTGGTGGGGCGACGACATTTCGTCCATCCGCGGCTTCGACCTGACTACCCAGCGCTCACTGGAGGAGCTGGGCGAGGTCACGGTGTTGCCGATCTCTACGGTGGCGGTCAGAGAAGAAGCGGACGGGGCTGAAGCGGGAACGGCAGGAGCAGTCTCCCGTGGTGATTCCACCAGCGATTCCGTCGCCCGCCGCACGCTCCTCGAGCTCCTTCCCAGCGATACGCTCCTCATCGAGGAGGCATTTGGACCGGATTTCGATGAGGTCCAACGAGCTTGGAAGGAGGCGGAGCATCACCTCGACGTGGCCCGGCGGCTGGGTGAAGAGGTGCCGAGCCGGCAGGCGATCCTGGAGCCGCCTGGGGACTGGCGCGGGCGGATCGAGAGGTTTCCCCGATTGCTCCTCCGGGACCAGCAGACCGACCTCCAATTCGGCTTCTTCCCCCCCGACCGGATCGATCGGGACCTCAACCGGGTGCGGGCGCTGATCGCCACGGCTCCGCCGACGTTGATCCTGTGCGACAACGAGGGGCAGCTGGAGCGGATGGAGGAGCTGCTCGAGGACGGTCGTCATGCGGCTCGGGCGACGCTGGCGATTGGCGCGCTGGACGGTGGGTTCATCATGCCGTCGCTGCGGGTCCTGACCGATCACGAGATTTTCCGCCGGGCCCGCCGGCTGCGGCGGCCCAGGCGCTATCGGCAAGCGGCACCCTCAGCGGCCACGGGCGCGTTGACCGAGGGCGACTACGTGGTGCACCTGGACCACGGCATCGGGATCTATCGCGGCATCCAGACCATCACCGCAGGCGAGTCCACCCTGGAAGTGGCCATCGTCGAGTACGAGGGCGGCGACCGGCTGAATGTGCCGCTGTACCGGCTGGATCAGCTCGAGCGCTATCGCGCTGCCGGAGAAGACGGGGACCGCCCGCCGCCCCGGCTGCATCGCCTGGGGGGCTCCAGCTGGCAGCGGGTTCGGGAGAAGACGCGGCAGGCCATTCATCAGATGGCAGCCGAGCTGCTGGATCTGTACGCCCGCCGCACGGTGACGGCCGGATACGCCTTTCCGCCGGATACGAAATGGCAGCGGGAGCTGGAGTCGAGCTTCCTTTATGAGGACACGCCCGACCAGCGCCGTGCGACCGAGGAGGTCAAAGCGGACATGGAGCGCCCCCTGCCCATGGACCGATTGCTGGTGGGGGACGTGGGATACGGCAAGACCGAGGTGGCAGTTCGCGCGGCCTTCAAGGCAGTGCAGGGCGGCAAACAGGTCGCGGTGCTGGTCCCCACCACGATCCTTGCCGAACAACATGGCCGCACCTTCATCGAACGGCTGGCCGATTACCCGGTACAGATCGAGGTCTTGTCCCGTTTCCGCACCCCCAAAGAGCAGAAGATCGCTCTGGAGCGGCTGGCCCGTGGACAGATGGACATCGTGATCGGCACCCACCGGCTGCTCTCCAAGGATGTGGCCTTCCGCGACCTCGGTCTGCTGATCGTGGACGAGGAGCACCGGTTCGGGGTGCGACACAAGGAGCGACTCAAGGCGCTCCGTCTCTCGGTTGACGTTCTGACCCTCACCGCCACCCCGATTCCACGGACCCTGCATCTCTCCCTGGCCGGCTTGCGCGACCTCACCCTCATTGAGACCCCGCCGAGGGACCGCTCACCCATCCTCACCTTCGTCGAGCCCTGGGACGATGCGCTGCTGGAAGAAGCGTTTGCGCGGGAGATCGACCGTGGGGGCCAGGTATTCATGGTGCACAATCGGATCGAGACGATCGACACCATCGCCGCGAGGGTCCGGACGCTGGCGCCGCGTGCCCGAATCGGGGTGGCCCACGGTCAGATGCCCGCCGAAGAGCTGGAAACCGTCATGCGGGGGTTCGTGGCCAGCGAGGTGGACATCCTGGTTTCGACCATGATCGTCGAGTCGGGGCTCGACGTTCCCAATGCCAACACGATGGTGGTGCAGGACGCGCATCGATTCGGGCTGGCCCAGCTGTATCAGCTGCGAGGACGGGTCGGCCGGAGCCATCGGCGAGCCTACTGCTACCTTCTCGTGCCCGACGCGATCGACGCGGATGCGGAGGAACGGCTGAAGGTGCTCGAGCATCATACCGATTTGGGCGCCGGCTATCGCATCGCCCTGCGGGATCTCGAGCTGCGGGGCGCTGGTAGCCTGCTCGGCGCGGAGCAGTCAGGCCATGCCCACGCGGTCGGATTTGATCTCTACCTGCGGTGGTTGGAGGAGACGGTCCGGGCCCTTCGAGGCCAGGGGACCACGGAGCAGCCCGCTCCTCCGGATGTCGTGCTCGACCGTCCAGCCCATCTGCCGGACGGGTATGTTCCGGATGATGATGTGAAGCTGGACCTCTACCGCAGACTGGCGCGGGCTGCTGCGCCCGGCGACATTGATAGGCTGCGAGATGAACTCCGAGAGCGCTTCGGACCGCTGCCTTCCGAGGCCGTGATACTGCTGGACATGGCGCGGCTCCGGGCCATGGGGGCCACGCTCGGCCTCCAGCATGTGCTGGTCCGGGGCGATGAAGCGCGTCTCACCTTCCGTTCCGGTACCACCCCCCGACTCGCCGGTCTCACATCGGCCCTCGACGACGTGCAGCTGGCTGCGGAGGTCCGCCGCACGACGCCGCTCTCGCTTCGCCTGCTGCGTCTGGGGGGTGAGCCGATCGTGCCGGCGCTGGTGCGGGCGCTGAAGATGGCAGTCGAGGCAGGAAGCAGTAAGCAGTAAGCAGTGAGCAGTGAGCAGTAGGGAGTTAGGAGGGTGCTCACTTCTCACTCCTCACTCCTTACTTTTCGATGGGAGACCTAATGCAACGAACGCTGCTATTGTGGCTGGGAGTGCTCGTCGTCGGCCTGTCCGGCTGCTCGAAGTTCCGAGAGCTGTTCTCGGCCCACGAAGACGTAGCCGCGGAGGCGGGGGGGCAGGAGCTCGCCGCCGCGCGGCTGGCCGCGATCCTGACGCCCAAGGGCAAGAGCATCCGCGTGAATCGCGAGACCGCTGATTTCGTGGCGGGCGCCTGGATCGACTACTCCCTGCTGGGTCAGGCGGTCGTCTCGGGTCGCCTGCCGCTGGATTCGGCGAGCATCGCGGAGGCCCTGTGGCCCGAGATCGCCGAGCTCAAGGGCACTCACTGGCACGACAGCCTGATGGCGCAACGGACCAAGTTGCCTGAGTCTGCCGCAGACAGCGTCTATCGGCGGGCCGACGTCCGGGTTCTCCAGCACATCCTGATTGGGGTCCGGCCCAACGCCGACTCCGCCACCCAGGCCGCCGCGCGCAAGAAGGCCGAAGCCAACCTGGTTCGGCTCAAGGGCGGTGCCAATTTCGGACGGCTCGCGGCCCAACTCTCCGAGGACCCTGGCAGCCGGGCCGACAGCGGCTTCCTGCCGCCGAGCCCCAAAGGGCGCTTCGTCGCGGCGTTCGATTCGGCCGGCTGGGCCCTCGAGCCTGGTCAGACCAGCGGCCTGGTCCGAACCCCCTTCGGGTTCCACATCATCAAGCGGCCCCCACTGGTCGAAGTCCGCGGTCGATTGATGGACTACCTCGCCAACCAGGCCGGCGCTCACCTCGACTCGCTGTACATGGACAGTCTTGCCATCACCAACAAGATCGAGGTGGCGTCCGACGCGGCGTCGGCCATGCGAGCGGCAGTCCAGGCACCGGAGGATTCCAAGGATTCCAAGAGAACGTTGGTCCGCTACAAGGGTGGAGAGCTGACCGTCAAGGACTTCCTCCGCTGGGTGCGGGCCCTTCCCCCGCAGTATGCCATGCAGTTGAAGGGCGGCAATGACAGCATGATGATCCGATTCGCGAGAATCCTGACGCAGAATACGCTGCTGCTTCGGGAGGCCGACTCGGCCAACATCAGGATTACGCCGCAGGAATGGGACACTTTGAACGCGCGATACCACACGCAGCTGGACACGCTCCGTGCGGAGGTTGGGCTGAATGAGTCTGACCTGACCGACGCGTCCTCTTCTCTCGCCGAGCGTCAGAAGCTGGCGGGACTGAAAGTGGACCAGTACTTCGACCGGTTGACCCAGGGAAAGGCTCGTCTCAGGCCGCTACCCTCGGCCCTGTCCACCTTGCTCCGGCAACGCTTCCCCTATCGGGTGCATGATGCCGGGGTCAATCGCGCGGTGGAGATCGCCCAGGGACTCAAGGCCAAGGCGGACTCGACCGGCAGCCGAGGCGCCATGCAGCCGGCGACCGGCGGGCCGCCTATTCCGGCTCCCGCGCCCAATACCCCTCCGGTCAAACCGGACAGCGGGGCCAAATCGAAGGGCAAATAGCAATGCATCGTCGCAGGATTTCCGGGGTCACCTTGTTCCTGATCGTCTCGCTGGGTGGTCTGTGCACCGGCCAGCTCGCTGCGCAAGACTCCACCTCGGTGTCGGCAGACTCCGCCGCGTTCCCCCAGGACTCGCTCTTGGCTCCGGAGGACTCGACGGCAGCCGCGTTGCCGATGAGTCAGGACAGCAGCGCGGCAGCCGTGGCCCTGAGTCGAGACACGACGGTCGTGGTGGATCGGGTGGTGGCCGTCGTAGGGAACCGCCCGGTGCTGGCATCGCAGGTGGATGAGGAGATCTTCTCCCGGCAATCGCAGGGAGCGCGGCTGCCCACCGCACCGGATTCGCTGGCTGCGCTGCGAAAACAGGTGGTGTCGTCCATCGTGGACGAGGAGCTGTTGGTTCAGCAGGCGCAGCGGGACACCTCCATCAAGATCACAGACGAGGAGATCGCCGACGGCGTCGAGCAGCAAGTGCGGAAGGTTCGCTCCAACTTCTCCTCCGAGCTGGACTATCGCTCCGAGCTGCGCAAGGCTGGGTTCGAGACGCCGGAAGAGTACCGCCGCTGGCTTACCGATCAGCAGCGCCGTGCAGCGCTGCAGAACCGGCTGATTGACAAGCTTCGCACCGATGGGAAGCTCAAGCCGGTGGCGCCGACGGAGCAGGAGATGAAGACCTATTTCGAGGAGCAGAAGGGAAGTCTGGGGAAGCGGCCACCCACCATCTCCTTCCGTCAGATCGTCATTACGCCCAAGCCCTCGTCCGCGGCCAAGGCGCAAACCAAGGCGCGAGCCGACTCTATTGTGCTGGAGCTCCGTCGAGGCGCCGATTTCGCGGTTGCCGCCAAGCGGTTCTCCCAGGACCCCGGATCGAAGGACCAGGGGGGATCGCTCAACTGGTTCCGGCGCGGGGTCATGGTGCCGGAGTTCGAGCGGGTGGCTTTCAGCCTGAAGCCGGGGACGATTTCCGATCCGGTGGAGAGTCCCTTCGGCTTCCACATCATTCAGGTGGAGCGAATCCAGCCGGGCGAGGTGCAGGCCCGTCACATCCTGCTCATTCCCGAGGTGGACTCCGCCCACGTGGACAGTGCCCGCGCGCTCGCGGACTCGGTGCACAAGCTGGTGGTCGCCGGTGCGTCGTTCGACTCGCTGCAGCGGGCCCATCACGACCCATCCGCCGAACGCCAGGCCGAAAACGTGCCGATGGACAAGCTGCCGGAGGTCTACAGCAAGGTCATCGGTCAGGCGGATTCCGGCACGGTCGCGCCAGTGTTCACCCTCCCCGGTGAAAATGGACGGGAGCAGTTCGTGGTGCTGAAGGTGACATCGCGCCGGCCAGAGGGCGATATCCGGTTTGACGATGTGAAGGACCGCATACGCCAGCAGCTGGGCCAGCAATTGGCCATTCGCCACTATCTGGATCGGCTGCGGGCTTCGACCTACGTAGAGATCAGGAGCTAGACACGCGTCCTCGAGTCGCGGTCACGCTGGGCGATCCTCGAGGCATCGGCCCGGAAATCGTCGCTCGCGCGCTGGCGGATCCGTTGGACGCAGACCTGACTCTGGTCGGGGCCGAAGACCAGCTCGCTGGGCTGACCGTCGGGCAGCGCCTGTCGGTGGGCAGCTGGGGCCAGGGGTCAGGCGAGCGGAGTGACGATCGCACTCGCGCCATACGGGCCGGTCGGCTGGCAGGTCACGCAGTCGAGACGGCGGTCAAGCTCGCCTTGCAGCGCGAGGTCGACGCCATCGTCACCGCCCCAGTCCACAAACACGCCCTCCATCTTGCCGGCTTTCCCTATCCTGGACACACCGAGTGGCTGGCCCACCTGGCGGGCGATGTCGATGTGGCGATGATGCTCGCGTCCGAGACACTCCGCGTGGTCCTGGTCACCACGCACGTCCCCTTTCGCGACGTTCCAGCTCTGCTCACCACCGAGCGGGTGGTCCGTACCGGCAGGGTCACGCGGCGCGCGCTGCAAGAGTGGTGGGGGCTGCCGCAACCAAGGATCGCCCTCTGCGCTGTCAACCCTCACGCGGGAGAATCGGGCCTGTTCGGCGATGAAGAGGCCCGGGTGCTCCAGCCGGCTGCGGAGAGCCTCGGAGCGGTGGGGCCGTTGCCGGCTGATACCGTCTTCGTGCGGGCGATGCGGGGGGAGTTCGATGCGGTGCTGGCGCCGTATCACGATGTGGGAATGACGGCCATCAAGGTGGCCGCATTCGGAAGTGCAGTAAACGTGACGCTGGGGCTGCCCTTCCCGCGAACCTCCCCCGATCATGGCACCGCGCTGGACATCGCCGGAACGGGGACGGCCGATGCTTCCAGCATGCGGGCGGCGTTGGAGCTGGCAGTCAAGCTCGGAAAAAGCGGGAAAGGGAAGTGAAACGTGAACCCTCCTGGCCGCGGCCCTTTCACGTTTCACTCTTCACGTTTCAGGCTCCAGACTTCTCCAGTCTCTCCATCAGGTCGAGGTACGCCTCCAGCTTGAGCTTCTGGCTCGCCCGGTTGGCCACGAGCACCGCGCTGCACTGCAGAATGGTTTCTCGCTCCACCAGTCCGTTGGCGCGGAGGGTGTTCCCCGTGTCCACCAGGTCCACGATCCAGTGGGACAGGTTGAGCAGGGGAGCGACCTCGACCGATCCGTTCACCTGGATGATGTCCACCGGCTTGCCGGCGCTGGCGAAATAGGCCTGGGCGAGACGCGGGTATTTGGTGGCGACGCGCGCCGTGATTCCGCCGGGCAACGCGGGATAGGGTGCCTCCCCTGGCGACGCGACGACCAGCCGGCAGAATCCGAAGCCCAGCTCCAGCGGCTCGAGCACGTCCGCTCCGGTCTCTCGCAGGACGTCGGTGCCCGTGACTCCAAGATCGGCTGCGCCGGACTCGACGTACACCGGCACGTCGGCCGGCTTCACCACCAGAAACTCGATCGCGGGATCGCTCGAGGGAATGAGCAGCCGGCGGCCTCCGTCGGCCGGCTCCGCGCCGGCACGGCGGAACCGTTCCACAGCGGGCTCAAAGAGACGACCCTTGGCTAGCGCCACCCGCAGGCGGTTCACACCGGCACCTCGGCGATGGTGTCGAGGTCGAGCGAGAGGCCAACCGCCGGCATCGGACGGCCGAAGCGCGCCATCAGGTCATCATATCGCCCGCCGGCACCCGCCGCGCGTCCCGCCCCCGCGATGTACAGCTCGAAGTGCACGCCGGTGTAGTAATCCAAACCTCGCACTTCGCCCAGATCGTAGACCACGTGGCCCCGCTCCTCAGGACTGAGCGCCGAATCGAGGGCGAGGAGCTGCTCCAGCCCGGCCACCGCACCTCTCGGTGCGCCGCCCAGCGCCGCTTCGAGCGCATCCCGGCGCCCGATGACGAATGGAAGCGAGGTCAGGGTCGCCGCGTCGCCTCCCAGTCCAGCGAGCGCTCGACACAGACTGCCCCTATCCTTGCGATCGATCCAGCGCCTCGCCTCTGCCCGGAGAGGCTCCTCCAGCGCCATCAACCCTGGCTCCAACACACCGGCGTGGCCGAGGTTGACCTGGAAATCCTTGAGGCCGGCGCTGCGAACCAGGTCCAGAGTAAGGCGGACAATCTCCACGTCTGCCGCCAGATCTCCTTGCCCCAGCAGCTCGGCGCCGACCTGCAGCATCTCCCGTGGCCGTCCGCCCCGTTCGGGATCCTGCCGATAGACCTTCCCGGAGTAGCTCAGGCGGAGCGGACGCCGTTCTCCGGCAAAAGTGGTGGAAGCGACGCGGGCGACACTGGAGGTGAAATCGTAGCGCAGGGCGAGGATTCTGCCGTCTCGGTCGGGAATACGCACCAGCCGCTCGGCCACGCCCTGGCCGCCGGCGCGGAGGAAGGTGTCCTCGTATTCGAAGGTGGGAGGCAGCAGCTCCTCATAGCCGCCGCGTTGGAGCACTTCGAGGGCAACCCGTTGGAGCAGGCGGCGGCGGCGGACCGCTGCGCCGGTCAGATCCAGAGCCCCGGGCGGAATCGCCGCGATGAGCGGACGGACCATCGCTACTCGCCGGGGGCTCCACCGCCCCGTTGCGCCGCCGGCTCAGCCTGGTGCAGCCGCAGCGCCTTCACACGGCGGCCGTCCATCTCCACGACCTCGAAGACGTGCGGACCCGCCGTGACCCGATCACCCGGCTTGGGCAGCCGTCCCAACTGGCCGAAGACGTAGCCTCCCAGCGTGGTGTAATCGGTGTCGTCCAACGAGGCATCGTATTCGGCGTTGAACTCGCTGATCGGCATGGCCCCGTCCAGCCGCGCGGCCCCGTCACCTGTAGGCGCCTTGTCCTGGGGATCGTATTCGTCGTAGATCGGACCGACGATCTCCTCCAACAGGTCTTCCATGGTCACCAGGCCAGCGGTGCCGCCGTATTCGTCGAGCACCACGGCCAGGTGAGTCTTGAGCCGCTTCATGTCCGCCAGAACATCTTCAACTTCCCGGGTGCCGGGGACGAAGAGCGGCGGGCGCATGACGGTGCGGACGGTCTGACCGGGCTTGGAGCGAATCGCAGTGAGGATGTCCTTGGCGTGCACTACACCCACAATCTCATCCAGCGACTCGGTGTACACCGGATAGCGGGAGCGCCGAGCCACCGCCACCTCATCCGCTGCGGCCTCGACGGTCAGATCGGCATCGAGGGCGATCATCTGAGTCCTGGGCGTCATGACCTCCTGGGCCGTCTTCTCGCTGAACTCGAACACTCCCTCCAGCAGACGCGCATCCTCCTTGAGCAGCTCTCCGCTCTCGGTGCTCTGCTCCACCAGCATCCGGATCTCCTCTGGAGAATGCACCCGTTCCATCTCGGCGGATTGGCTCTGGATTCCCAGCAGCCGGATGAGCCGGTTGGCGCTGGAGTTGAGCAGCCCGGTCAGCGGCCGGGTGACCCAGGAGAACAGCAGCAGCGGCCCCGCCACCCAGCGGCTCGTCTCCTCCGGATAGGTAATGGCGAGCGCCTTTGGCGCCTGTTCTCCGAAGATCACATGGAGAAAGGATATGATGCCCAGCGCGACGGTCGTCGCCACTCCCGCCCGTCCGAGGAAGGAGAGCCACCCCGGCAGCATGGCGAACCACTGCCGGAACACGCCCGCCACCGACTCCTCGGCGACGTAGCCCAGCATGATCGACGCGACCGTGATGCCGAGTTGGGCGGCAGAGAGCTGACGATAGAGGTCTTGTTGGGCCGCTTGCGCTGCCTTAGCCTTTCGGTCTCCCTTCCGAACCAGCGCCTCGATCCGGGTGCGACGAGCGGAAACCAAAGCGAACTCGGCTGCGACGAAAAACGCATTGGCGGCGACCAGCAGGACCACCGCGAATGCGCGCACTACCCACGAGGTACTCGATGGGTCTTCCATATCGCTCAAGTGTAATATTGGCGCGGCTTTACCGCGAGGGTTACCGCTGATTCGCCGGCTCGTGGTCCCACCGTTCGAGGTGTTGGATCCGCTTCTGCCCCGGTGCGCCGGCTCCGATCGGGCCACCCGGGAAGTGGTTGCCGGCATCATCGAGGACGTCATGTCGCGGGGCGACGACGCGGTTCGGGAGTACACTCGCCGCTTCGATGACGTGGATCTCCCCCCCGAACGGTGGACCCTCGATTCGGCGAGCTGGCAAGGAGCACTGGCTCGAATCGATCTCGGCCTCCGCAATGCGCTGGTGCGGGCGGTCGACCGGGTCACCGAATACCATGAACAGCAGCGGGAGACCGGCTTCCACCTGAGCCAGCCCGACGGAAGCGTCGTCGGCATGAAGGTGAGTCCCCTGGACCGGGTCGGGCTCTATGTCCCCGGCGGCAAAGCGTCGTACCCATCATCGGTGATCATGAACGCCGTCCCTGCCATGGTCGCCGGCGTTCGGGAGATCATTGCCGTCGTACCTCCTCAGGGCGTGACCGACGTGGTGCTGGCCGCGTGCGCGCTTTCCGGGGTGACCCGGGTGTTTCGCATCGGCGGTGCTCAAGCCATTGCGGCGCTGGCGTTCGGAACCAAAACAGTACCTCGGGTGGACAAGATCGTGGGTCCGGGAAATCGGTGGGTCGCCGAGGCCAAGCGCCAAGTCCTGGGCCAGGTGGGGATCGACATGATCGCCGGCCCCACCGAGGTTCTGGTGATCGCCGATGCTACCGGGAGTCCCTTCCGAATCGCCGCGGACCTGATCGCCCAGGCCGAGCACGATGAAGACGCCACCGGCTGGTGCGTCACCACCGACCCGGCGCTGGCTGAAGCGCTCCCGGCCGCGATCGAAGAGGGGCTCGCGCGGGCTCCCCGCGGAGCGATCGCGCGGGTGGCGCTGGAGCGGAACGGGTTGATTGTTCTGGTCCCCACCATGCGAGAGGCGATCGAGGTGGCCAACCGTCGGGCGCCGGAGCATCTCGAGGTCGTCGCCGAAGGGGCCGAGCGGATCGCCAGCTCGGTCCGGCATGCCGGGGCGATCTTCCTGGGAGACGATACCCCCGAGCCGGTGGGCGACTACGTCGCCGGGCCGAGCCACGTCCTCCCTACAGGCGGTACCGCTCGCTATGCCTCCCCACTTGGGGTGTACGATTTCGTGAAGAGAACCAGCGTCATCCGCTATACCCACGACCGCCTCGCCGCGGACGCGGCAGCGATCATCGCACTGGCAGAGGCGGAAGGGCTTCACGGCCATGCGGACGCGGTGCGCGCCCGCGAGGGCAGGGGCGGGGGCGGGGGCGGCAGCTCGGAACGGCGCTAAGTTTCGGCTATGGCAACGACCACGGTGAGCGCAGACTGTATCCACCTCGATTCCGAGCGGCGGCGTGGACGGCCCGCGACTCGCCGGCTGGCTGCGGTTCTCGTGCTCACCGGCGTGTTCATGGTGGTGGAGGCGATCGGCGGATGGCTGGCCGGCTCGCTGGCCCTTCTGGCTGACGCAGCCCACATGTTCACCGACGTCGGCGCACTCTCGCTGTCGCTTCTCACCGCCTGGATTGCGCAGCGCCCCGCCAACGACAGCAAGACTTTCGGGTATCTCCGCTGGGAGATTCTCGCCGCCCTGGTCAATGGAGCTGTGCTATTCGGTGTCGCGGGCTGGGTGGTGCTCGAGGCGGTGCAGCGGCTGCAACACCCAGCCCCCATCCGTGCCGGTCTCTTCCTGGTTGTGGCGGCCGCCGGCCTCACCGTCAACCTCCTGAGCTTGGGCCTGCTGCATGGAAGTCGGGCTGGGAGTCTCAACGCTCGAGGGGCGTACCTCCACGTGTTGGGTGACGCGCTCGGCTCGGTGGCTGCCCTGGGCGCTGCCGCCATCGTCGCCCTGACCGGTTGGACGGCGGCCGACCCGATTGCCTCGATGGTGCTCTCTCTTCTCATCCTGGTCGGTGCTTGGCGGCTCATGCGGGAGAGCACGGACATCCTCCTGGAGTCGGTTCCGGCGCACGTCTCCATGCCCGAGGTCCATCGCCGGATGCTCGGCGTTCCGGGCGTCGCTGCAATCCACGACCTCCACGTCTGGACCGTAACCAACGGCATGGTGGCGATGAGCGGGCACGCGGTCGTCCCCGATCTGAAGGCCCATCCCGGCGTCCTCGACGGCATCCGGAGCGAAATGGGACAGCTGGGCATCGGCCACGTCACCATTCAGCTGGAGGTTGCCCACGGCTGCGCCGAAGAGGCCCCGGCCGCTCACGCCTCCCATGCCCACTCCCACCTTAGACATTCCCATTAGCTCAGCCTCTGTTCGCTTCCGCCATACCGTCACGGAAATCCCGGCCACACAAGAACGATTAGGATCGTTCCGTGACTTTCGTGCTTCCGTGGTGAGGGCGGGGCGGGGTTGGGCAGGAGCTCTCCTGCTGGGGGGCGTAAACCAAAGACTCGCCATGCGTTGGAACGACCCCGGCAGTGGGGAGAATTGCTCTCTTGCGGGGTTGGGCGGCCTAGTCTATATATGCGCCGCGGAGGCCCGGGATTCGGGCCTCAAGCGTTAGTCCCCGCGAGGGTAGAGGGAACTCCTACTTGATTCGCAATCTGGCCATCATCGCTCACGTCGACCACGGCAAGACCACGCTGGTGGATCAAATGCTCCGGCAGGCTGGAGCATTCCGCGCCAACCAGCAGGTGGAAGAGCGAGTCATGGACTCGAATCCGCTGGAGCGTGAGCGGGGAATCACCATCCTGGCCAAGAACACCGCGGTCCACTGGCGGGGAGTCAAGATCAACATCGTCGATACGCCGGGCCATGCCGACTTCGGCGGGGAGGTGGAGCGGATCCTGCGCATGGTGGATGGAGTGTTGATCCTGGTGGATGCGGCCGAGGGGCCCATGCCGCAAACTCGGTTCGTCACCCGCAAGGCGCTGGCCCTCGGTCTCCGGCCGATCGTCGCGATCAACAAGATCGATCGAGCCGACGCGGAGCCGCTGCGGGTCCACGACGAGGTCCTCGGCCTCTTCATCGATCTCGACGCCACCCACGAGCAGTTGGATGCGCCATTCCTCTATACCTCGAGCCGAGCTGGTACTGCCACGCTGGAGCTGGAGCAGCCGGGCACCAATCTCGAGCCGTTGTTCCAGGCGATTCTGGAGCACGTTCCGCCGCCCAAGGGCGATCCCGCCGGACCGTTTCAAATGCTGGTCTCCACCCTGGACTTCTCCAGCTTCCTGGGCCGGATTGCCATCGGCCGGATCGAGCGGGGCCGGGTGCGGGTCGGCGATCAGGTGGCGCTCCTTCCGCTGGGCGAGCCGGGGCTGGTCAGCGACGAGCCCTTCGAGCGCAACCGGGTCACTCGGCTCTACACCTTCGATGGACTTCACCGGGTCGAGGTGGACGAAGCGGCCGCCGGAGACATCGTCGCACTCTCCGGCTTCGAGACCATTGAGATCGGAAGGACATTTACCGATGTAGAGCATCCCGAGCGGCTGGCCGGGATCGCGGTGGAGGAACCCACCATCTCAGTGGACTTCATCGTGAACAACGGCCCCTTCGCCGGCCGGGATGGGAAGTACGTTACCAGCCGCCAGCTGCGGGACCGTCTGTTCCGCGAGTTGGAGCGCAACGTGGCGCTTCGAGTCGAGGAGACCGACAGCCCGGACACCCACACCGTTTCCGGCCGGGGCGAGCTGCACCTCGGCATCCTGATGGAGACCATGCGCCGGGAGGGCTACGAGTTTCAGGTCTCCCGGCCCCGGGTCATCACCAAGATGGGCGACGATGGCGAGCGGCTGGAACCGTATGAGGAGCTGACGATCGACGTGCCCGAGGACTACATGGGCGTCGTGATGGAAAAGCTGGGCCCTCGGCGAAGCGAGCTCACCGAGATGCGCAACCCGGGGCAGGGAATGGTGCGTCTGACCTTCCGGATCCCGGCGCGGGGACTCTTCGGTTACCGGTCGGAGTTCCTGACCGATACCCGCGGGACCGGCATCATGCACCATCGCTACCTCGACTACGGGCCCTGGGCGGGTCCCCTGGCCGGACGGAAGCGCGGTGTGCTGGTGGCGGACCGGGAGGGCAGCGTCGTGGCCTACGCCCTGGGGAACCTGCAGGAGCGGGCTCAGATGTTCGTCACCCCCGGCGATCTGGTGTACGAGGGCATGATCGCGGGGGAGAACTCCCGGCCGGGCGATCTCGACGTCAACGTGACGAAGGAGAAGAAACTCACCAACATGCGGACCACGGCGTCGGATGAGAACGTCATCCTGGAGCCGCCCCGCCAGATCACGCTGGAGTACGCCCTGGAGTACATCGAGGAAGACGAGCTGATCGAAGTGACGCCGAAGAACATCCGCCTGCGGAAGCGGGTGCTCACGGCGAACGATCGCAAGAAGGCTGCCCGGGCCGCTCGGGTGGCGGACGCGTCCTGAGATGCCGGATTTACACTCTCTTTGATGGCGGAGGACATCATCATGTCGGCCTGGGAGACGTCGATGGAGGCCCTCGACCTGGAAATGCGTCGGAAGTTCGATGAGGACGAAGACGATTTCGAGGACGATGGATTCACCTTCGACGACGATGAGGACGAGGAGGACGATCTCGACGACGAGGACGAACTCGACGAAGACGAGGACTTCGACGAGGAAGATCTGGAGGAGTTTGAGGATTTCGATGAGGAGGAGGAAATGCGCTGAGAACTGGCTGCCCCGCGTGCGCATAGACGGTGCGAAATCCTGACGATGGGTTTCGCACCGTTCGACATCGAATCTCGCCTCATTCTGGCACACTCCTGCCACTTGTTGCACTCGCGCCCATTCCCATGCCCGCTCTGGCGGCAGGCCTTTCGGACGCTATCGTTTGAAGGTGCCCGCCTCGGACCGGTCGATGCCTGGAAATCGTGACGTGGTCCCTGATGCCGCTCCCGAGTCCGCCCCCGCCGGCGCGCCTGCGCTCAGGCGGGAGGCCGTCCTGCAAGACCAGGAGCGGCGCTTCCGCCGACTGCTCCACCGGATCTGGGAGACCTCGGCGTTCTATCGCGAGTTCTACTCCGACCACGGCATTCGGGAGCAGCACCTTCCGGATCTCACCGTGCGCGATCTGCCTTTTCTCGCCAAGCAGCTCCTGATGGAGCACTTCGATCGCGCGGTCACCGATCCCCGTATCCGCAAGGCGCCGCTGGAGCGCTGGTTCGAGCGGGTCCGCGATCCCGGGCGTTTGTACCAGGACGACCTGATCGCGCTGCATAGCTCGGGGACCTCGGGCACGTTCGGCATCTTCGTGTACGGCCCCACCGATTGGAAGTTCATGAACGCGGTCATGGCGGAGCGGATGCCGCGGCCCGAGCGCTATCCCCAGAAGACGAGGCTGGCCTGGGTCTGCATCGCTCGGGGGCACCACGGCGCCGTGTCGAGTGCGATCCAGCTCCGGGGCACCTACGATGTCCTGATCGTATCGGCCTTTGATCCGGAGGAGCGGGTGATCCAGCAGCTGGAGCGGTTCCAGCCCGACCGGCTCGCCGGGAACTCGAGCGTCGTCGCGCGCCTGGCGGACGCGGCGCTCGAGGGGCGCCTGCGTATCACTCCCATTCGCATCATCACCGTCGGAGACCTGCTCACGCCTTCCATGGAGCAGAAGATCCGCGATGCGTGGGGTGTTCCGATTCTGAATCACTATGGCGCCACAGAGTCTCTGTTTCTCGCGATTCGCGACGACAGGGACGAGGCCATGACGGTCGCGGATGATCTCAACATCTTCGAGGTGCTGGACGAGCAGAATCGAGCGGTCCAATCGGGTGGGACCGGCCGGGTGGTGATCACCAATCTCTACAACTACACTCTGCCGGTCTTGCGATACGAAATGGGAGACACCGTCGTCCAGGGTGACACGCTGGCCTCCGGGTTCGGCAGCATCCGGCGCATCTGTCCCGGGATCGCGGACGATGCCCTTCCCGTCACCCTGGGTCACCGGCGGGTCGAGCTGCCGGCCGGGGCTTTGCGCTCGTTCTACGCGGCGGGCATCGAGGGCTTCCAGTTCGTCGCGCGCGACGGCAGTGTCGAGGTCCTCTATGTGGCGCCCCGCGATCTGGAGCGGGAGGTGCGTGCCGAATTCGAGCGGCTGCTCGCGCTGAGGGGGGTCTCTGGGGCGCCCTTCACCGTTCGACGGGTACCCTTCATCGCGCCCGATGATCGCACCGCCAAGGTGCGGCTTGTGGTCCTCGATCGGCCTCCCGAGGCCGCGCCGCGCCCGGATCTGCTGGACACTCCAGTCCATGCAGCGGCCCAGCTGGCCACGTCGGCCTTCACCGAAGAGGAGACTGCCGGATCGGTAGTGGCGCGGTTCGCCGCCCAGGTGGAGCGATATGGTGAGCGCCCGGCGCTCCTGCACCGGAGTGGTGTGGTGTCCTATGCCGATCTCGACCGCGCCGCCAATCAGGTGGCACACGCCCTCATCCGGCTCGATCCTACACCGGCGCGGCCGGTGGCCCTGCTGGTGGAACCGGGGCTCACCGCGGTTACTGCGATCCTCGGCGTCCTCAAGGCAGGCAAGTTCTATGTCCCGTTGGACCCGTTTGCTCCGCCAGGGCGGCTCGAGTCCATGCTCAGCGACACCGACCACCCGATCCTGCTGACCGACGCCGGACACCTGAGCGTGGCTACGGCGGTATGCCCGGACACCCGCAAGCTCGTGAATTTCCAGGCCCTGGCCCCGCACGCTCCCGAGGACGATCCGAGCGTGACCATCCCGGCCTCCGCCCCCGCGTATCTCTTCTACACTTCGGGCTCGACCGGACAACCCAAAGGCGTGCTGCATAGCCACCGGAGCGTGTTGCATCAGATTGCCGTTCATACCGACACCTTGGCGATCGGTGCGGACGATCGGGTGAGCTTCCTGCACTCGCACTGCTTCAGTGCCTCGCGGCTCGATATCTTCGGCGCCCTCCTCAACGGCGCCTGCGTGGTCCACCTGGACCTCGCCGCCGCTGGAATCGGCCGGGTCGCCGAATGGCTGCGGCAGGAGCGGGTGACAATTCTGCAGTGGCTTCCCACCGGATTCCGGCACATGGCGGGTGAGCTGGATGGCTCCAAATCCTTCCCCGCGCTACGGTGGATCATGCTGGGAAGCGAGCCGCTGCTGGCCAGAGACGTGGCCCTGTTCCGGCGGCACTTCGCGGGTAGCTGCAGGCTGCTCAATCGATACGCAACTACCGAGACCGGAACCATCGCCTGCTACAAGGTGGATGAAGCCACACCGCTTGACCGGGGCACCGCGCCGATCGGCTTCCCCATCGATGGTGTGGAGGTCCGGCTACTGGGTGAAGCGGGAACGGAGGTCGGGACTGATGAGATCGGCGAGATTGTGATCAGCAGCCCGTCCCTGGCCGAAGGCTATTGGCGACGCCCCGAATTGACTCGTCGGTCCTTCGAGAGCGATCCGCTGACCGGCCGAACGTTCTACCGCACCGGCGACCTGGGCTGCCGCCGGCCCGACGGATTGCTGCGGCACGTGGGCCGACTGGATTCTCAGCGCAAAATTCTGGGCTATCGGATCGAGCTGGAAGAGACCGAGGCCATACTGCTCTCACACCCGGGTATCCGCGGGGCCGCCGTCGCCCCAGACGAGGAGACGGGAGACTGCCTGGTCGCTTACCTGGTTGCACAGGATGCGACTCGCCCCTCGGGTGCAGCGTTGCGTAGCCATATTCGGGCCCGACTGCCGGGTTACATGGTGCCGGGAAAATTCATCTGGGTGGACGCTCTCCCAGTATCTCCCAACGGGAAGCTGGACCGTCTGGCGCTACCGGCCCTTCGCGGGACCAGCGCCGACAGAGCCGACACCGTCGCCCAGCCGCGCAACGCGGCAGAGGAGGCGCTCCTCGGCATCTGGTGCGAGGTCCTGCGTACCGACCAGATCGGCGTGGATGACAACTTTTTCGACGTGGGCGGCGACTCGCTGCGGGCGGGCCAGGTCCTTTCCCGGATCATCAGCCAGTTCGGTATCGAGCTCGACATCCGCCAGTTGTTCGAGTCGCCCAGCATAGCGGCCCTGGCGATCACGCTGCAGAGCCTGGGAGCTGCGCTCGGATCCTGAACCGTCCGCGGGCCCGAGCGTAACGGCCGTCTGGTATCGGCGGCCTTGGGTGGCTATTCCCCCGTCCCCGCCGGAAGGATCTGTAGCTCCGGTGGTTAGAGGGCACGCCCGAGAAGCGGCTGGCGAGTGCGGACGGCGCACCTGCCGCCGAACCGGGCCCAGGCGGAGTGCTGTCGCCAGAGTCCGTTTCAGCGTGACGAGAGCAACGGGAGTATGTTTGAGGTAGTAGATCCTGCCTCGCCTGCCATTCCCGGATGTCTCCCGGGTCCAAGGGATACAATGACTTCGCCTCAGCCGGACGTCCTGGACGCCCTACGGATCGTCGTCGCTGATGAGGACCCCGCCATGGTTGCCTTCGTCATCGACACTCTCCGAAAAGACGGCCACGCAGTGTTCCACGCCTACGACGCGCTCTCAGCCGCCCAACTGGCCATCTCTCTCGACACCTGCCATCTTCTTATCAGCAACACCAGGGTCGAAGGCACCACGGGCGTGGACTTGATCCTCCAACTTCGGCAGCGCATGCCGGCCTTGCCGATCGTGTACCTGGCCAACATCGGCCGATCCACGCCGGAGGTGGAGGCGCAGTTGCCGGCCAACGTGCCGATTCTGCGCGAGCCATTCACCGCCGACGAGTTGCGCGCGGTCGTGCGACCCATGCTGCCGCAATAACGCCCCGTTGAGCGCGGCCCCGAGCGTCGGCACTATGGCCGCCGATCGTGGTCCTGGCAGCCAGCGGGGCGATTGGGTTCGAAGCCTCGAAGCTCGCCGGGCAGAATCTGCATGAATCTTCGTTTCTCCCGACAGCTTCCACCGGTTGGCCTCCGCGCTCTCCGCACCGGACCGACCCTGACGATCGCCCTCATGGTCGTCATCGCGATCCTGGCCCCATCGCAGTACGCCGTGCCCGCCCCGACGCTCTTTCTTCTGATCACCGTCATCTACGCTGCCGCCCTGGGAGGCTGGAGGGCCGGCGTGGTCAGCGCCCTGGTCTCGCTTCTCTACTTGGGTTGGCTGCTCACCGATACCGGACGTGCCGCGCAATACCAGCCGCTGAACCGTATCCTGCTGACCGTGGGTGGTGTGGCCCTGCCACTGGGCATCCTCGCCGGCTGGCTCCTCCATCGGATGCTGCAACGCGAGCGGGTTCACGACTGGGAGGAGGGCGCCGCTCGCGCTCGCGAGGCGGGGAGGATTGAGGCGCAGGAAGGAGAGGACCTCCGGTTCCGCAGGCTGGTCGAACAGGTGCGCGATTACGCCATCTTCATGACGAGCCCTGATGGCCTTCACACGACGTGGAACGAGGGGGTGAGACGGCTCCTGGGGTATCACGAGGCCGAGTTCCTGGGCCAGCAGGGTGCGGTTCTCTTCACGCCTGAGGACCGCGAGCGCGGGGAGCCCGAGCGCGAGCTGCGTACCGCGATGGAGGAGGGCCGCTCCTCCGATGAGCGCTGGCACGTGCGGAAGGATGGAACCCGCTTCTGGGCGACAAGCATCACGACTCGGGTGAATGACGATGGGGGGCGACTCCTTGGCTTCAGCAAGGTGTTGCGAGATCGGACCCAGGAAAAGGCGGCGCTGGAACGGCTCGAAGAGAGCGAGGAGCGGCTCCGGGTGGCCCTCCACGCGGCGCGGATGGGGATCTGGCGCTGGCATGTGCCGACCAATACCCAGCACCTGGACGGGAGCATAACGCGCCTCCTCGGCCTTGGAAGCGAAGAGGTGGTGGAGAGCTATGACCAATTTCGCGAGCACATCCATCCGGAAGACCGCGGCCACGTGGACTCGGCCTTCAGTCACGCCATCGAGAGCGGCGAAGATATGCACGTGGAATTTCGGGTGGTGTGGCCGGACGGGTCGATTCGCTGGCTTATGGACCATGGACAGCCGGTAGGGCAGGCCGGTGGCGGGCCGGAGTATCTCACCGGAGCCGTGATTGACGTAACCGAGCGCAAGGCGGCCGAGGAGCAACTGGTGCAGGCGCAACGCATGGATGCAGTGGGACATCTCGCGGGCGGGGTGGCCCACGAGATCAATAACATGATGACGGCCGTGCTGGGGTTTGCTGCGCTAGTGCTTCAACGGCTTGGGGATCACCCCCTCGCGGGTGAAGTGCGACAGATCAATCGGGCCGCTGAGCGTGCCGCCACGATTACGAAGCAGCTCCTCGCGTTCAGCCGCCGCCAGCTGCTCCGCCCGCAGGTGCTCGATATCAACGCCCTGGTCGGCGGCATGGAGTACATGCTGCGCCGGATGCTCGGGGAGGACAAGGTATTCGTGCTGGATCTCGCGGCCGACCTGGGGCGGGTGCGCGCGGATCAGAGTCAAATGGAGCAGGTTCTCCTCAACCTCGCGCTCAACGCTCGTGACGCCATGCCCGGGGGGGGGGCGATCACGATTCACACCCGCAACGTGGTCATGCCTCACCGGCTCCCCAGCACGGCGACGGAGGACGAGCTTCCGCCGGGGCATTACGTGCTGCTCAGGGTAAGCGACACGGGGACAGGGATGGATGCCGCGACCCGGGCCCGCGTCTTCGAGCCGTTCTTTACGACCAAGCCGGTGGGCCAGGGGACGGGCCTCGGCCTCGCGATGGCCTTTGGCATCGTGCGGCAGAGCGGCGGCACCATCCGGGTGTATAGTGCTCCCGGGGAAGGAACCACCTTCAACATCTACTTACCCGAGGTACTGGATGCGGCAGAGCCCCCCAAGCCGCAACCAGCTCCTCCGATTGAGAGAGGCAGCGGGAGCGTGCTGGTGGTGGAGGACGATGCCCTCGTCCGCGAGGTCATCTGCCGGACCCTGAAGGCCCAGGGCTACCGATGTCTGGAAACGGCCACCGGGCTCGAAGCGCTCGAACTCCTCCGGCACCGCGACGAGATTCACGCCGTGGTGACCGACGTCGTCATGTCAGGCATGGGTGGTCGGGAGCTGGCGGAAAGGATCGTCGAGCTACGGCCAACGATCCCGGTGCTCTTCATGAGCGCTTACCCGAGTGACGAGGTGCTCCGTCGTGGCCTGCTGGCGCCGGGTGCACCGTTCGTCCAGAAGCCTTTCGCGCCGGGGGTGCTGGCGGCAAGGCTGCACGATCTCCTTCGCGGCCGAGCGGGATCCAGCGCACCCCGGCGCCAGCCTGGCACCACGAAGTAGATCCACTGAAACTGACCCGCTACTCCTGCCGAGCGTCCTGACCCGCATAGCCGTGTCTTCCTAGCCTCTGAAAGACGCCATCGTGGACGGCGAGGTGGCCCTGGATGATGAGGGCCGAATGGACTTCCGAGCCCTACTTCGCCGGCAGGGGCTGGCTGCACTATGCCGCGTTCGATCTTGCTCTGGCTGAATGAGAGAGCCCTGCGAGACCAGCCCCTGAGGAAGCGTAAGGAGAAACTCGAGCAGCGCTATCCGGTGGCCCGACTCGACGGACAAGAGGGCCGGGAATGAGTAGCACCGGTCGAATGCGACGGTCCGGGCAGCGCTCGACCGCATCTTGCGGAAGGCTTGCGGTCACAGGCACGAAAGGTATTGATTTGGATGTCGTTGGGGCCTGTAGCTCAGGTGGTTAGAGCGCACGCCTGATAAGCGTGAGGTCGGTAGTTCAACTCTACCCAGGCCCATGGATCAGAACTCGCCGCCTCGCGGTCACTCCGGTGATCGCGAGGCCGAGTTGCTTCTACCGGCGACTCCGCGTTTCCACGCCCGCGGGGGCACGGCGCAATGCCTCCCCGACCTTCGCGGTCAGCTCGGCCCGGGTGTATGGCTTGGCCAAGAACAGAACCCGCAGATCCTGAAGCCCGCGCTCTGCCAGGACTTGAGCCGGCCAGGCCGACATGAAGAGGATGCGCTGGTCCGGGAACTCGGCGAAGATCTGCTCGGCCAGCTCGACCCCATCCGTTCCCGGCATCACCACGTCCAGGAGGACGAGATCCACCGGACGCCCCATCATTCGCAACGCGTCCAGCGTTTCCCCGGCGCTTGCAGCCTCCAGGACGCGGCACCCCTGCTCGCTCAGCGTGCGATAGGCGACGCGCCGAGAGACTGGTTCATCGTCAACGACGAGAATCGTCGGAATTGTGGGAGGTAATGGTGTAGCCAAAACAGCCCCCTGCATTCATGGGAATCACCCGCAACTTAGGCCGGGGACCCGAGGGTAGCGTGATCTGGATCACACTCGACGTAACAATTGGGGAGATCCGGCACGGCGGAGGTGGGTGTAGCCGGGTTTTGCCTACAGCCGAACGTGATTTGGACCCCAGCGGATCTGGCCACCGCGAAAGAACTTGCTACGCAGCCCCACGTCGGAGTCGGGAGGTCGAACAGAGCACGCCAGAAGGAGTGCAAGTGGATCGACATCCTCCCCTGCCCGATACCGCGCTCGTCATTGATGACGAGGCCCCGATCAGGAGGCTGGTGGCCCGGATGCTGGAGCCCGAGGTCTGTCAGGTGCTCGAGGCCCCGGACGCTGAGACGGGTCTCCGTCTCATCGAGCGCGAAGATCCTCGCATCGACGTCGTGCTCACTGACTGGATCATGCCAGGGCTCCATGGGCTCGACGTCGTCGAGGTGCTGCACCAGCACCGACCCTCGCTACCCGTGGCAGTGATCTCCGCCTACACCAGTACGATCCACCCGATTGTGCGTCATGGCTCGCGGGTCTTCATTCTCGAGAAGCCGTTCACGGCGGACCAGGTCCAGTCCGCTGTGGCCCGGATGATCGCCCGTGCCGCTAAGGAGCGGGGCAGCGCGCAGCACATGCGAGAGCGGGCTGCGCGCGCTCGTGAAAAGAACGCGCAGCTTCGGGAGGGATCCGCCAGGCTGCGAGCGCAAGTCGATCTGGTCACTGCGGCGTGGAAGCTGCATCACTCTCGGCAGAGGCACAGGGAAACCCCGATCGAGCCCGACACCGAGGAAGAGCTCTAGAGAGGAGATCCCGGCTCCTGATCGCGCGCCCGCCGCTTCGCTTGTTGTCGCTGGCCCGCCTCGACCCGTTCCCGGCACGCCGGGCACAGCGGGAGTCCCCCACTTCCCTCCCGTTTGAAGTCATCCGGAATGAGCCGCCCACGGGGACAGTCTTCCAGGATATGGTGCACTCCGCCGAGGACAGAGTAATACCGGCCATTGTCCTCATCCGACCTCACTTTCGAGCGTCCTCCCTTCCCAGTGTTGCTGAAAAACACGGAAGGGGCGCCCTGAAGCAAACACTGTGCCAACCTAGCGCTTCTTCTTCCTCACTCTGGCCATCAGGTCCATGAAGTCGTCCGGATCCGGCAAGGCGATGTTGCGACGCCTGGAGGCCGCTCGAATGCGCTCCTTAATCAGCCGCCGTTCGGTCGCACTGTACTTGGCGGCGTTTCTCGGCTGATGGATATAGGCCCAGGCGGCCTTGATCCGCCCAGGGCTGTCGATGGGATACTTCTTGTTGGTGGGATCGGCGAACGTGGTGTCGCCGTATTTTCTCCGCCCCTCCGAGGGATCGCTATCCCGTCGGCGGTGAATGCGCTTTGGCATAGCCACTCCTGCTAGTTCTTCTCGGCAGGCCGAACCAGTCTGAACAGTAAAGCTGCAAGCAATCGGCGCGAGTCACTACTTTGTGATGCAGGCGGGTTCTCTTTTCTTTGCCCGGTCATCCTCGCACAAGGAGCGAGCGCATGGTTCAGCCTTGCAGGCTCATGGTGGGTGCCGCCGTCGGCTTCCTGCTCGGCGCCGTTCTCGCCTCCCCAGCGCAGGCGCAGCGGCAGTTCGAGATCACCCCCTTCATCGGATACCTGATCCCGGTAGGCACCCTGTACCAGGGTGGCGACCTGGGCACCTCGGAGATCTCCCAGACCTCCGGCTTCGCCTTCGGGGCAAACTTCGCCTACTCCACCACGCCGAGGCTGGCGCTCGAAGGCCAGCTGGGCTTTGCCTCAGGTGACATGGATGCCAGTCCCGGAGGCAAAGAGGACGACAACCTCATCATTTTCAGCGGCGTGGCGCGCTACCAGGTCAACAGCGTGAGCGATCGAAACAAAATCCATGTGCTGGGTGGTCTGGGCATCATCCACCATGGGGGAGATGCGGTGGGGCAGCTGAAGGATGCCGGAACCAAAGGGTTTACCGACCTGGGCCTGGTCCTCGGCGGAAGCTACAGCATTCCCATCGGCCGGGGGCTTCATGCCAGGTTCGAAGGCCGGGATCACGTCTACTCCTCCAAGCTCAAGGACGACCAGGGTGGAGAATCCGATTCATCACTCCAAAACGATTTCGTGCTGATGGCCGGCATCAGCGTACCACTCGGAGAGCCCATCCGCCATCGATGAACTCACTGGGTCGAGACCGATGACTCCGGTTGAACCGAAACCCGGCGACCTCGCCGGCTACTTCCTCACCTGCATTTCCGGTCCCGACCGAGGGAAACGAGTAGCCCTCTCGGCCGAGTCGCTTCGGGTCGGCCGGGCCGGCGACTGCAACCTGCTGTGCGACGACGCTGAGGTCGCCGAGCACTTCGCCGATCTCAGCCTAGAGGGAGACCGGCTCCGGATCCGGGCCCTTTCGACGACCTTGCCTTTCGTCGACGGGCATCCGGTCACCGAGGCCACCCTCACCGCCGGACAACAGGTCCGCTTCGGCCGCTCGGTCTGGCAGGTCGGGATGCCGACCCCGGAACAAGGGGTATTCGCCTTCGTCAATCGGTTGGGCGATCAACTGACCATGGTAGCTGGCGTAGAGAAGCCGCGCGGGTGGAACGCCCGGGAGATGTTCTCCGACGTCGCCAAGCACCGCACCGACGATGAGATCGAAGACTACTTCACCGTCGGCACGAGTCGGACCACGCCGCCGCTTTCGGCAATACACGCGCACTGGCCCAAGCCTTGGGTGTTCGGTCGGGTCTTTACGCTGTCCCTGATCCTCTACCTCGGGTTCGTCGCGGCCTGGAATGAGTTCGAGAATCTGTACCTGATCCCCGGGCTGATCATGACCGGGTCGGTGGCGATCCCCTTCTCCCTGCTGATCCTGTTCTTTGAAGTCAACGTCCCCCGGAACATCTCGCTCTACCAGGTGATCAAGCTGCTCCTGGTCGGCGGCTTGTTGTCCATTGTCGTCTCGCTCTTCGGGTTTCGCTGGACCGGCCTGGACAGCTGGCTGGGTGCCGCGAGCGCCGGCGTGATCGAGGAGACCGGCAAAGCCCTCGCCTTGGTCCTGGTGGTTCGCCGGGCCAAGTTCCGTTGGACCCTCAACGGGCTGCTCCTGGGGGCCACCATAGGGACCGGCTTCGCGGTGTTCGAGTCCGCCGGCTATGCCCTGGCGGCCGCACTGAGCGAGGGATCCGATGCCATGCGGGATGTGATCGTGAAGCGCGGCCTGCTGAGTGTCCTCGGCGGCCATGTAGTGTGGACCGGCCTGGTGGGAGCCGCACTCTGGCGGGTGCGCGGCGACCGGCCATTCCAGCGGGAGATGCTGACCGACCCGAGATTTCTCCGGGTATTCGGCCTGTGCGTGGTGATGCACATGGCCTGGAACGCGCCGATAAGTCTTCCCTTCTACGGCAAGTTTCTGGTGCTGGGCTGTGCGGCCTGGCTCTTGGTGCTGGCCTTCATTCAGGACGGGCTGAAGCAGCTCCGCGAGGCTCAGGCCGCCGAGGGCGTTGCTCAGCCTCCGCCGGCCGTTGCCTGACGCGCGCATGGCTCAGAGCGTCAAGTCCCACGTCTGCCCGACGAGGCCCTCCCCGAAGCGAGCGTGCGGCTCTTCCTTGACCAGCGCGAATCCGGTCCGCTCATAGATCCGGCGGGCGGCATGCAACACGCTGTTGGTCCAGAGGGTGATCTTCCGGTAGCCCGCCTGGCGGCCGAACCGCACGCACTCGTCAACCAGGCGCTGCCCGATGCCCAGTCCCCGGGCCCTGGGCTCGACCAGGAGCAGTCGCAGCTTGGCGATGCGTGGGGTGTGCCGCACCAGGAAGACCGACCCGACGTTCTCTCCGTCTTTCTCCGCGATCCAGCAGCGCTCCCGCTTAGGGTCGAAGCGCTCGATGAACTGCGCCACGATTTCGGCGACCAGAGCCTCGAATCTTTCATCCCAGCCATACTCCTGCGAGTACAGGATGCCATGGCGGTAGACCACCCATCCCATGTCTCCGGGCCGATGCGGGCGCAGCAGGTAGGGCGACCGACTCGCGGGTGCTGAAGGCTCGCGCTGGAGCACCTGTTCGATGGTGCCCATCGCCCGAACCAGTCGTTCCTGGTCGCCGGGGGCGAGCTCCCGCAGCATGGTGGCGACCTGGTCATCGGAGCGGGCGTTCAGGCTGGCGAATACGCTGCGGCCCCGGGGCGTGAGGCTGAGGAGGCGCTGCCGCCGGTCCGCCTTGGCGGCTCGTCTTGCGATGAGCCCGCGCTTGAGAAAGGCGCGCAGGATCCGGCTCAGATATCCGTCGTCCAGCGTCAGCTCATGGGCCAGCTCCACCGCTGTCGGCTGATCCCGATGGGCCAACTCATAGAGGACGCGGCTCTCAGCGAGAGAGTACCGGCTCCGGAGCAGCCCTTGATTCAGGACCCCGATCTGCCTGGTGTAGAAGCGGTTGAAGTGGCGGACCGTGGCGACGCGGGCAGGAGGGACCGGCTGGTACAACCAGGACCTCCAGGGGGAGGGCGCTCTGAGCTCCTGCCAAGGTCACGCAAATGCCTGACTTTGTCAAGTATTCAGCTGACCGCCTGAGGTCTACTCGTCGGACGGGTCCGCTTCGGGGACCGGACCCGTTCTCAAGTCGAGATCCGCCGCCCGCTGGCGCAGCCGCTCGAAATCCTGCTGCAAGGCGTCCACCCTCTCGCGCAATTGCTCGGCCCGGGCGATGGTCGCATCCGCCTCGCGCTGGCGCGCCGTCAGTTGATGCTGCTCCTGCTCGACCCCCTCTTGGAGAGCGGCCACTTTCCTGGGCTCAGCGTCGGCATCACTCGCCCGGCTCAGCCTCGGAGGGAACCCCTCCGGCCGAGGCGAGCTGCCGCGGAATTCGAAGTGATCGTCCTGCAGCGGCCGGGCCTTCGACCCATCCCTCCCTCTTTCCTCGGAAGCCAGTCGGGTGACCTGCTCGAGGATGTGCTCGACCGGCTGCCAATCGGTCGCTTGGATCCCGCGATACAGGTCCCGGTATTCTGCCCGGACCTTCGCTTCCCTCCCACGGCCGGTTGTCATGGCTTCCCCCGAAAAGTTGACCAGCACACAAACAGCTAAGAGGCAGACGAAGGCCATGCGGTGAGCAGTGACCATTGGAAGGCAAGCCGGATGACCGCACCTTCTCACCTATAGACTCGTACCCCCGTGGCCTTGAAGCTGGCGAACACCCGCTCGCCCTCCCGAAGGGCTAGGGCGGAGACCGCCTCGCGGGTCACCTCGGCGACCAGGACGGGCTGGGTTGCCAGCACCACCCGCACTCGGTCTCCGGTGGGTGGCTCGGGCACCACCTCCAGGATCGGGCCGGAGAACAGATTCTGGGCGCTGGCGCCACCAGTCGGGGGCTCTCGATACAAAGTGATGTTGGTCGGATCCACCAAGGCAAAGGCCTCTCCGCCCTCGGCCGACAGGCTCAGCCCTCCCTCGGCGGTCTGGAGAACCGGGCCGGACTCCGCTGAAGATCCCAGCGTTCCTCTGAACAGGTTGGTGCCCATGAGTTCGGCGACGTAGCGGGTTCGCGGGTAGCGCAGGAGCTCGTCGCGGGAGCCGCGCTGCGAGACCCGGCCCTGATGCAGCACCACGATCTGCTCGCCAAAGAGGAGCGCCTCGATCGGGCTGTGGGTGACATAGATCGTGACGGAGGAGAGTCCTTGCAGAATCGCGCGGAGCTCGGTTCGCACCTGCCGGCGGGTCCTTAGGTCCAGGGCGGAAAGCGGCTCGTCCAGCAGCAGCAGCCTGGGGCGAAGCACGAGGGCGCGGGCCAGGGCAACGCGCTGTTGCTGCCCTCCGGACAGTTGCGCCGGGCGCTGATCGCCCAGACCGGCGATGCCGGTCTGCTCCATCGCGGCCCGGACTCGCTCGTGAATGAGCGGAGCTCCGAGGCGCTGGGCCCTGAGGCCGAAGCCGATGTTGTCGGCGACCGATAGATGGGGGAAGAGAGCGTAGTCCTGCGACACATAACCCACATCCCTCTCCCACGGGGATACGCAGTGACCGGATTCGCTATCCAACCATACGTCCGCATCGAGGGTGAGGCGGCCTCGCTCCGGCGAGTCGAGTCCGGCGAGAATCCGCAGGGTCGAGGTCTTTCCGGCCCCGCTCTCACCGACCAGAACGGTGGTGACGCCGGCCGGCGCGGACAGGCTCACCTCCAGCTGGAGGCTACCCCGGCGGCTAGTGAAGCTCGTGATCAGCACGAGTAGAGAGCGCGATGGCGCCCAGTGGGGCCAGCCGCAGTGCCAGCAGCACGGTCAGGGAGGCGGCGAGCAGCAGGACCGAGAGCGCCAGGGCCGCTTCCAGGTCGTTCTGAAGAGCGAGATACACCGCCAGCGGCATGGTCTGTGTCACCCCGGGCATATTGCCCGCGAAAGTGATGGTCGCGCCGAATTCCCCCAGCGCCCTGGCCCAGCTCATCGCCACGCCGGCCAGAAGGGAAGGGAGGGCCAGCGGAAGCATGACTCGCAGGAAGACCCGCGCCGGAGCGGAGCGCAGGGTTGCCGCGGCGTCCAGATAGCGGCGCTCTACCCCGCTGAGTCCGGCTCGTGTGGCTCCCACGAAAAACGGCGCCGCCACGAAGGCCTGGGCCACGACAACGCCCAGAGTGGTGAAGGGAAGGCTGATCCCGAGCGCGTGAAGGACGCCGCCCGCCAGTCCCGTTCGCCCGAACGCGACCAGGAGCCCCACGCCGGCCACGGTGGGAGGAAGCACCATGGGGAGCTCGAGCAGCACCTCCACCACGCGCTTCCCCGGGAACTCCCGGGTGGCGAGCAGGTAGGCAACCGGCAGGCCCAGAATCAGGATGAGTACCGTGGCGCTGGTGCTGGTGACCAGACTGAGGCGCAGGGCGTCGAGCACCAATGGGTCCCGGAGCCGGCGAAGCAGATCGCCCGGTGGAACCCGAAAAACCAGACCGATGAGAGGAAGTCCCAACAGGAGCAGCAGCAGGGACGCCGCCAGGGCGACTCCCATCCGGAGCCCAAGGCCGGCCCAATTCCGCGCCGGGCGTCGCATGGGGTCAGTGTGCTGGGACAGGTGTGACGGTAAGATGGAGAAGCGCAGACGCCGGAGCGATACCTAACATTCCCATATGGCTCCTTATGTTCCTTCGAGTCTATCTCCGGCGGAGCCATCCGTCCAGCAGGCAGGACCCTGCTCTCACTTCTTCTTTGTCACGTCCGGTTTCTTCGTCACGCCCGGCTTCTTCACCTTCAGGCTCGTGTCCGCCGGCGTGATCCGGTCGGCGGCCCAGGACTCCATTCGATAGATGGTGCCGCCCGTGTCGGACCGAACCCAGAAGCCCGACGCCGTGGAGTCGAACACGAGCGCCAGTAACGGAGTGCCGTCTTTACGAAGCACCCGGAGTCGCCGGTCCGGGGGACTGAACTTGGCGGAATCGGCTTGAGCGCCGTTGGCAAAGCCCGTCGCCTCAACCTGACTGAGCGCCCCCAGCAGGCTGGCGAGCGACGCCGAATCTGCTGGTCCGCCGCTGGTCAGGTTCCATCCTTTCACTCCGCGCTTGACGGTGTACGATCGCCGGCCCCGGGTGAGCTCGATTGAGCCCACGCTGTCGCCTGCCACGGCCCCGATCCGATGGTCCCGCCACTCATCCGCGCTCCGCCCGAGAAGCTCGGAGAGTCGGCCGTGGACGGCGTACGTCTCGTTCTTCCCGGCATAGCGGAGATAGCCACCATCCATGTCTCGCGTCTGGTGGCCGCTGAAGAGATCCGCCAGGACCTTGCCCTTGGCAATGATCTGAGCGTGGGCGCCGGTGGCACTGTCCACGCCCAGGCCCGCGTGAGATGCCGCGCGCTGCGCGACCAGCTCGGCTTCGGGGGCGGTGTCCTCCAGCGCGGTGAGCAAATCAGCCACGCTCGCTTTCGAGGCGGGATGCCCGTTGACGCGCCAGCCCATCGAGTCCTGGCGCACCAGCAAAGTGGTGTCGGCCGCGCGAGTGATCCGGATGCTGTCGACCTGATCGCGAGAGATCTTGGGGAGTTTGAAGTGATCGGACGTGTCCACTGTCTCTCGCCTGCGGGCCAGCGCCGCGGCACCCCATAGTAGCAGGAGCACGACCAGAACCAGGGCCAGCCGGGCCAGCTGTTTCCCGCTCATGCCGCGCCCTCCTGAGCCGGGACCAGGGGATGATACGACTCTCTGGTGCGCCGCCGCCTCCGGGCCAGCCGAATCAATCCGGCGGCCGCGACGATCAGGGGGACGCCGATGAAATTGGCGTACTTCGCGCCTTCTCTCCGGGTGGCGCTGGAGAACACCAGCGCCGGTGGCCGGCGATCCTTGGAGCGGATCGCGATGAGCGACTCGTCTTGGGCCAGCCAGTCCACCGCATTGAGCGCAAAGGCCAGGTTCTCCGGCGCGGTCCGGACGAAACGGTCGGTGGCGAACTCGAGGCTGCCGACGACCACCACCCGGCCGCGTGCCTTCCCGGTGGGTGTTCCTTTGGCCGCTGGGGCGACGACGGCCGCAAGCAGGCGCCGCCCCAGGCCCGTCTGCGGAAAGTCTTGGCTGGGCTCGATCGTGGTCGTGGCCGTGAAAGTGCCGGTCGCCGGGCTCGAGCTCAGCAGCGGAGTCACCGTGCCTTTGGCGGCTCCGGACGTGTCGATCGTGCTGGCCCACGTGAGGACCACCGCGCCGAGATCCTGATTGATCGGCGACAGCCGGCTGCTCTGCGCGCGGATGAAGAAGGGGTAGACCTGAAGCACCCGGCCGAAGTCGGTGGGCAGGGGGATGACCTCGTTGGCGAGAAGGTCATACGCCATGTCGCTCCGGATCGAGACGCCATAGGGCTTGAGCAGCGCGTTCCACGCCACCGGGCGAGGTTGCGCGGTGGGCGCCTGTTGGCTGACCTCCATGCCACCGGCCAGGACCAGCAAGCTGCCGCCGCGGTCCACGAACCCCTGCAACCGGGCCAGCTCGGCCGGTCGCAGGGCGGAGTCCGGCGAGCCGGCCAGCACCAGCGCCGTGATCTCGGGGGCGAGCGGCGCCGAATCGGCGAAGCTGACCTGGCGCACCTCGTAGGACTTGTTCAACTCGTCTTGCATCTCCTGGAAGGTCACCCCCGACTGGCCCCGCTGGGTCACCAAACCGATGGCCGGCTTCTTCTGCCGAGTGATGTTGCGAATGGAGGAGACCAGCCGGTATTCCAGGTCGTCCGTGTGCTGCACGAACGGAATGGTCTCGGTCTCGGGGCCATGCTGGATGGCGAGCCCGAGGTATCCCTGCTTCACCTGGAGCTCGGACTCGCCGATCACGTTGAACTGCACCGGCTGTATGCCGAGCGCCTGCGCATCGCGCTTGGCGGCATCGTTGTCGGCCGGATCCCGCTCGACAATCCGGACCTTGCCGTGTCCCGCCGAACGCAGGTCCCGGAGGATATCGTCGAGATCCCGCTTCATCAGCGCGACCTCCGTGGGCAGCTCCTTCGACGCGAACACCTTGATCGTGATCAGGTCATCGATCTGGCCCACGGTGCGCTTGGTGACCGGAGAGAGGGTATAGGCGTGCCCGGGCGACAGGTCGAGCCGGCCGCCAATGTAGGAGCCGAGCAGGTTGACCACGACCAGGGAGGCCGTCAGCAGCCCGACGCCGAGGCGGAGTCGCTGCCGCCCGGCCGACGGAGCCAGCTTGCGACTCAGTACCGAGGCGTACGCCAGCGCCAGGAAGATCCCGGCCAGCGAGAGGAAGTAGATCGCGTCGCGCAGGTCGATGACGCCGCGCCCGATGCTCTCGAAATGCGAGAGCACACCGATGCGCGCCGCGAGGGTGCCCAGCGTGGGCCCCAGGCCGACCAGCAGCGGGTCCAGGCCGACCAGCACGAGGAGAAAGAGCACGGCGATCGCCACGATGAACGCGGTGATCTGGCTGCGGGTAAGGCTCGAGGCCCAGACCCCGACACCGGCCATGCCGGCCGCGAGGAGTCCGGCGCCGACATACTGCGCGATGATCGTTCCCCACTGCAGGCTGGCACCGAGCGTCAGGGCGAGGGGGATCGTGAGGGTGCAAGCGAGGGCGATCAGGAGGAAGAGCACCGCGCCGAGATACTTGCCCACGACCAGCTCGAGCTCGCTCAGCGGCTGAGCCAGCACGACCTCGATCTGTCCCCCGCGGATGTCCTCGGCCAGGGCCCGCATGGTCACGGCGGGAACGAAGAAGAGGAATATCCAGGGCAGCAGATCGAGCATTGGCCGCAGCGTGGCGGTGCCGGAGAGATAGGCCTGGCGGAAGAAGAAAAATCCGTTCACGGCGAGGAACACCACCAGCAGCACGTACCCGGTAGGCAGATCGAAGAGTGCCTTGAGCTCACGCCGGGCCACCGTCCAGATGCGGCTCATACGGGCTCCTGGTCGGTGGTGAGTTGACGGAAGAGATCCTCGAGGCTTCCGGCCTCCTGATGCAGCTCGAACAAGGTCCAACCCTCGGCTTTCGCAATTTCGAAGATGCGGGGGCGCAGGTCCTCCGCCCCGGCGACAGTCAAGCTCACTCGGGTGCGTCCGCCCGATTCCCGATGCTCGACCGCCTGCACCCCTGGCAGCGCGGCCAGCCGGTCGGGAGTCAGTCCGGCCGCCTCGACCGCGATGCGGGCGCCGTGCTTGGCTCGGGACACCAGGTCGTCCACCGGGCCGTCCGCGACGATGCGGCCGCGATTGATGATCAGCAGACGGGAACAGGTGAACTGGACTTCCGAGAGCACGTGGGTGGAGAGCACCACCGTCCGATCCCGCCCCAGGTGGCCGATCAGGCGCCG
>DATBKD010000144.1:0-2549 GCA_036556025.1 Gemmatimonadales bacterium
TCCTGCCGCGCACGCTGGAGGTCTTCCGCGCGTGGGGCGTCGTGGACCGCTTCCTGGCGGAAGGGACCTTCGTTTCACGCCCCCGGTTCTGGGTGCCGGGCGAGAGCGCTCCCCGGGGCGGATTGGACCTCGGGTTCCTGCGGGAGTTCACCGCATATGCGGGCGTGCTGATCCTTCCGCAGGACAAGACCGAGCGGCTCCTGTACGAGCACGTATCCAGGACCGGCCTCGCGGAGGTCCGCTTCGGGCACCGTGTGATCGGGTTCGATCAGGACGACTCCGGCGTGACGGTCATGGTGCAGCCGCAGCAGGGAGCGGCCTACGAGCTGCGGACGGAATACCTGGTCGGCTGCGACGGCGCCCACTCCGCGGTTCGAGGGGCCTTGGGATGGTCGCTGGAAGGCAAGACCTACCCCACCCGGCTCATGCTGGCCGACGTCCGCCTGCCCGATCAGAGGAACGAGCTTCCGTGGCCGCGCTTCGCTTCCGTGTCCAATGGGGTCCTGGCGGCGATCCGGATCGAGCCCGAGCTCTGGCGGATCATCGCCACCCTGGCTCCGGAGGCTCGGGAGGAGGACGTGACACGCGAGCCCGAGATCGCCGTCCAGGTGCAACTGCTCTTCGGCTCCGGGCCGTTCGAGCTGGTCTGGGCGGACGTCTTCCGAATCCACTGCCGGAACAGCCCTCACTTCCGGCAGGGGCGGGTTCTCCTGGCCGGCGACGCGGCTCACCTGAACAGCCCGGCCGGTGGGATGGGGATGAACAGCGGGATCCAGGACGCGCACAACCTCGCCTGGAAGCTGGCGCGAGCGATCGAGGGCGGGCCGGCGGGTAGCGATCGTGCCGACCGCCCGTGGCGGGATGCGCCAGGTGGTAAGACGGACCGAGAGGCGCTTCTCGCTTCCTACGAGGAGGAGCGACGCCCGGCCGTCGTGACCAACGTCGATCGCTACACCGACCTGCTGACGCGGGGGGTACTCCTGGCGCCGCCTCTGGTCAGGACGCTGTTCCTGGGCGCCGCCGGGATCGCCGTCCGGCAGCGGGCGCTGATGCGGCGCGCCGGACCGAGGATGGCGATGCTGGACACCCGGTATTGTTCCCGGCTGATCATCGGCAGTGGGCGGTGGCTGGGAGCGCGAGCGCCCGATGGCGTGCTTCGGAGGGGCGATGGAGGGGAGGTCCGGCTTCTGGACCTGGCGAGTCGCGAGGCGGCGTTGCTTCTCTTCGATGATGGGCGGCTCCCGCGGTGGGACGTTCCTCAGGTGCAAGGACTGCTGAGCGGGATCCCTCGGCTGCGTGTCTACCGTGTTCTGATAGCTGGAGCGACGCCAGTGGCGCCGGAAGACCTTTGGGACGTGACGGGCGCTATCTGGCGCGCGTGGCAGCCCAGTCTGTCGGGAACGGCGGCCCTGATTCGGCCGGACGGGCACGTAGGGTGGACGTCGGAGGGGGTGTTGCCGGAGGAGCTACGGAAAGGAGTCGGACGAGCGCTGGGCGTGACGTGAGTCTGCCCATTCTGTCGACTACGGAAGAGCCTTGGTCGCGAGAGGATGGGCAGGGGCACCTCGAAGGAGCCCGGCTGTACTCAGGTCTTCGTCGATATCGGGCCAGTGAATCCCATAGCCGCCCCCGGCAACGCGCCAGTTGGCGCGCTGCTCAGCCGTTGCGTTCAACAGTTTGGGATACCAGGCCAAGGGCACGGAGATGGTGCGGCCGTCCGCAAGGTCGACGGTCAGCGCGTCTTCCGAAATGCGAACGTGCTTGATGCGTTCTCCCGGTTTAGGCTCGGAAGAATTCATTCCAATGCTCCAATAGCTCTAGTCGGTGCTGCTCCACCATGGAGTGGAGCCTCCTGAGTTCTCGTGGGCTGAACCCGAGGTTGTAGGCTGCTCTGAAAACGGTCGGCAAGAGCCGCCTTCCCGCGGGCGCAGTAAGTTCAATCTATATCGGCACTCGTCAGATGAACATGGATCGTCGAAAGCAATCTCGTATCCCTGGGCCTGGAACGCCGGGCGGGCAATCAATCTGAGGATCATTCAAACCGCCTATCCCGACTTGGGGCCCTTGGGCAGGCAGGGCAGCTTCTCGATCTCCGATCGGAGGTCCTCCGGCGTCAGGTGGACGTAGATCATCGCGGAACCAATCCTCCACCTGGTTCTTCGACAGCGGCACCACTAGCCCGATTCTCGGCCTGAGGCCGGCCAGGAACGTCCGCAGGTCCCGGTGCATGGGAAGCACTCGGTCCCGGCGGCTCTTCGTCGCGCCGTCGCCGCCATAGCGCACGTGAATCATGCCCACCTCGAAGTCCACTTCGCTCCACGGCAAATGGATGATCTCGCCGGGCCTCATGCCGGTCTGGAGCGCAAGCCTCACGAACCGCTCCATTGGACGCCCGGCCACCTGCCGCAGCAGCCCCTCGATCTCAGCCTGCGACAGCACCCTCGGGTTCTCTGGATTCACTCTGACGAGCTTGATCTTGGGCTTGGATCGATGTATCCCAGGTCCTTGGCATAGGTCAGCGCCGCCGAGAGGCATCGCAGGTTGTTGTT
>DATBKD010000145.1:0-41614 GCA_036556025.1 Gemmatimonadales bacterium
GTCTCCTCGATGATGTCGGTTCCGTGGGTGATCACGATGCCGCTGACCTCCCCCGACTCGGCGATTGCCCGGACGCGTTCCCGCATGGCCCAGAGCCGGTCCGGGCCCAGATGAGCGGCGGGCACCTTGGCCCAGTTCTCAATGCGAAATGGAGAGATTCGCTCCAGGCCAGGCGCCAACCCGACCAGCGCCTCGCCGCCGTGTCGAGGGACGTTCCCGCCGGCGGCAGCATCCCGCTGCATGGAGATCGTGCCGCCGGTGAAGAGGAGATGGATCACGTGGAAATAGCGTGAAACATGACCGTCTTTTCCGAGAGTGCGATCATGGAGTTTGCGCCAACTCCTCCTCGACCAGCTCCACGATCAGATGTTCCAGAGCCAGATGGATCACCTGGATCTCGCTGGTCACATCGGATGGCACTACCAGCGCGTGATCCACCAATCCGGCCAGCTCACCGCCATCACATCCCAAGAACCCCACCGTGCCCACGCCCGATTCGTGGGCAACCCGTGCCGCCCGAACCAGGTTGGCACTCTTGCCGCTGGCGCTGTGCAGCACCAGCAGGTCCCGCGGCCGGCAGAGTGCCTCGACCTGACGCGCGAAGACCTGCTCAAAGCCGAAGTCGTTGCCGGCGGCGGTGAGAATGGATGAATCGGTGGTGAGAGCAACGGCGGCGAGTGCTCGGCGGCGGGTGGAGTACCGCACTACGTACTCCGTCGCGAGGTGTTGGGCGTCGGCGGCACTGCCCCCGTTGCCGCAGAAAAACAGGGTCCCGCCGCCGCGCAGCACCTCGGCGTATCGAGCTGCTGCCTCGGCAACGGCGTCGGCCAGGGACTTGCTGCGGTCTACCAGGCGCGAAAGCCGGTCCAGTCCGGCCTCGATCCGCGCCCGACTCACTCGCCCCCCTCGAGAATCTGCCGGATTCGCTGCATCCAGGTCCGCTTGATGCGCAGCGGAGGGACGGACATGAGTGCGGCATCCTTGAGCATGGCGCCCGGGTTGGCGACCACCAGGAGCTCGGCCTGCTGCTCACCCTCCTGCGCGGTCAGAAACTGAAACCCGGCGGCGACGCTTCGGTCGTCCCCATGATTGTCGCCCGCCAGGATATCCGCCAGACCATGGGAGATGAGGTCGCGGGCGCGTTGGCCTCGCGTCTGGGGCGACAACAGCGTCGTGGCGTCCACTTGCATTCGAGCACCGAGCTCCCGCCAGGCCGCCACGGATTCGGCCCGGCAGCAGCTGTACCGCTCAGGATGGGCGAGGACCGGAACCATTCCGCTATCCAGGACCCGGCTCAATGCGTTGGTGACCGTGTCCCGAGCGACCAATCGGGGGAACTCCACCAGGATGTAGCGGCTTCCACCCAGGGATAGCCGCCGCAATTGCGAGCTGTCCGACGGCAGCGGGCGATCGAGCATGATCTCCGCCGCACGATGGAGTCGCGGTTCCTTGGGCGCTTCTGCCATCAGGGAGGCGTAGGCACGATCGTGCGCGGCCGGAGGACCGGCGGACGCCTGGCCCGCGCGCAGGTGCGGGGTGAGGCAGACGTCGGTGATGCCGAGCCGGGCGAACTCGCGCAGCACCTTGACCGACTGCCCGACCGAGCGGGAGCCGTCGTCCACGGCTGGCAAGAGGTGAGAATGTAGGTCGATCACGCGCCCGGCCGGCCGGCCTGGAGAATCGTCGCGGCGAACTCGTCCAGCCTCTCCGGTGCCTGCTGCGCCTGTGCCAGCAGGGCCAACGTGATCAGCGCGTCTGCGGCGAGCAGGTCGAGCGCCACCGAGCGATCCCCGGGGTGAGCCAGCACTCGGGTGAGGGCCCGATGGCCCGCGCGCGCCAGCAGGCCGGGAAGCTCGGCCGCGTCACTCTCCTCCTGCGCGGCATACTCGCTGACCCGTCCCTTGAGCGGCGCGGGCGCGCGGCTGATGTGTTGCTCCAGCCATTGCGCGAGCACCGTCACCCGCCGCTGACTTCGGCCACCTGGCGATTGCCCAACCAGGCCGACACCAGGGCGGGAGTGGCCGCACGCGCGGCAGTCAGCTTGGTCGGGTCGCCAGCGCCGGCGGAGGCAAAGTGGGGACGCCCGCCACCCTTCCCTCCACTCAGGGCCGCGATCCGGTTGACCAGATCACCGGCCTTTCGTCCAGCGCCCACCAGATCGTCGGTCACGGTCACGTGGATCGCCCCACGTCCTCCGGTACTGAAGAGGACCAACACGGCGTTGCGCTTGCCCTCGCGGAAGCGGTCGGCGATCTGACCCACCTCCTCGCGGTCGTCGCTCGCGGTTTCGGCGATGGTGAGATCGACGCCGTCCACCCGGGCGGTCTCGCCGACCACACCCGCGCCGCCGCCGGTCTTCAGCGCCTCGGCCAGCCGCGCCTCCAGCCGCTGCCGCTCTTCGAGCAACTGCTCCACTCGACGGACGACATGCTCCGGCTGGGCCTTGAGCGTCTCGGCCAGCTGGCCGAGCCGTTGCTCCAGCTCGCGGAGAGCCCGCAGCGCGCCGGTGCCGGTGACGGCCTCGATGCGGCGGACGCCGGCGGCGACACCGCTCTGGCTGGTGAACCGGAAGGTCCCAACCTGCCCGGTGGTCCGCACGTGGGTGCCGCCGCAAAGCTCGATGGAAGGCCCCATCTGCACCACCCGCACGGTGTCGCCGTACTTCTCCGAGAAGAACGCCATGGCGCCCAGGCCCAAGGCGTCGGGATAGGGCATCTCCCGGGTGGTGACGGCCTCGTTGGCCAGCACCAGCTCGTTGACCTCGGCTTCGATCGCGTCGAGCACGGACTGCTCGATGTGCCCGTGGTGGGAGAAATCGAAGCGCAGGCGGTCCGGCTGCACCAGAGAGCCCTGCTGCCGCACATGCGTGCCCAGATGCTTGCGCAGCGCGTAATGCACCAGGTGGGTGGCGCTGTGGTTGCGCTCGATGTCTCGCCGGCGGGGCGCATCGACGGCAGCGTGGAGCAGCTCGGGCTCGAAGCTCTCCTCAAAGTGCCCGCCGACCGCGGTGCCCTTGGGATCCTTGCGTACCGAGTCCACGGTCAGATCCCAGCCGTCGCCAGTGAGGTTGCCGACGTCGCTCACCTGGCCACCGGACTCGGCGTAGAAGGGGTTCTCCCGCAGAATGAGCTCGACGCGCGGGCCCTCCTGCCGAAAGGCGAGGATATCGGTGTCCGTCTCGGTTCGCTGGTAACCGACGAACTTCTGCTTGCCTCGCTTTACCGAGCGCCATTTCCCCGGCTTGGGCACGACGACCGCCGGCCCCCCCGATTCCTGGACCTGACCATGCGCGCCACTGCTCCGCGCCGCGCGGGAGCGCTCCCGCTGCTCGTCCAGAGCCCGCTCGAAGCCGGGCAGATCTACGCCGATCCCATGCTCCCCAGCGATGATCTGGGTGAGATCGATGGGGAAGCCGTAGGTGTCGTACAGCTTGAAGGCGTCTTCGCCGGAGATGGTCCGCGCCCCTCCGACGAAGATCTCCTCCAGCCGCTCGAGCCCACCCTCGATGGTCTCGAGGAAGCGATGCTCTTCGTTCTCGGTCACCTCTCGGATGAAGCCGGCCTTGCCGACGAGCTCGGGATAGGCCTCGCCCATCTGTTGGACGACCAGCTCGGTGAGCAGCGCGACGGTAGGCTCGCGCCGGCCCAGCAGCCAGGCGTGGCGCACGGCCCGGCGCAGAATGCGGCGGAGGACGTAGCCCCTTCCCTCGTTGCTGGGATACACACCGTCGGCCAGGAGAAAGCTGACAGCCCGTGCGTGGTCGGCCAGCACCCGATAGGACCCGCGGTTCTCCGCGTCACGGTCGTAGGACTTGCCGACCAGCGCACCCACCCGGTCGATCAGAGGCAGGAAAATGTCGGTGTGGAAGTTGTCGTCTTCACCCTGCATCACCGCGGCGATGCGCTCCAGACCGGCCCCCGTATCGACGGAGGGTTTGGGCAGCGGCGTGAGGGTACCATCGTCCGAGCGGTCGAACTGCATGAAGACCAGATTCCAGATCTCGAGGAAACGGCCCTCTTCGGCGAGGCGTTCGAACTCCTCTCGGGGGATGACTTCCTCGGCGGACGAGGCGGACTGTTCCTCCAAATCGACATAGATCTCGGTACTCGGCCCACAGGGGCCCGTGTCGCCCATTTGCCAGAAGTTGTCCTTGTCGCTGAGACCATAGATCCGGTGCTCCGGCAGGCCTGAGATCTCCCGCCAGTATCCCCGGGCTTCCGCGTCGGCATGGTGCACGCTCACCCGGATGCGATCGGGCGAGATGCCGAGATACGAAGGGCTGGTGACAAACTCCCAGCCGTAGGCAATCGCTTCGCGCTTGAAATAATCGCCGAAGGAGAAATTGCCCAGCATCTCGAAAAAGGTGTGATGCCGTTTGGTATGGCCCACCTGCTCGAGGTCGTTGTGCTTGCCGCCCGCACGGACGACCTTCTGGCAGGTGGTCGCCCGGGTGTAGTCTCGACGCTCCTGCCCGAGAAAGACTCGCTTGAACTGCACCATGCCCGCGTTGGTGAAGAGCAGGGTAGGATCGTCGGCCGGCACCAACGACGAAGAGGGCACCTCTCGGTGCCCCTTAGCCACGAAGAAATCGAGGAAGAGACGACGAATTTGAGACGACTTCATGGTGGCAAAATACTACCCCACCACCCTCCCCACCATCTCCGTCACCTCCCGTCCGGTGAACCCACGGCGTGCGAGATACGCGAGGACCCGGCGCCGCTTGACCGGACGGGGAAGACGGCCCAACTGCTCCGCCCGTTTGGTGGCGAGCGCCAGGGGGACATCGCCCTGATCCTTGCCTTCGGGCCACTCCGCCGCGAGGGCGCGCTCGATATCCACACGGTCGACGCCCATGGCCAGAAGATCGCGAGTCAACCGGGACGGCCCCCGACCTCGCGCCGCCCGGCTCTGGACGTAGTCGCGGGCAAAGACAGCGTCGTTCAGCAGACCGAGGCCGGCCGCGTTCTCCAGCGCCGCATCTACCGCCGCCCGGGGATGGCCCTTTCGCAACAGGCGCCGTCCCAGATCGGACCGAGCATAGGACCGCCGCTCCAACGCTCGGAGCAGCGTTCGAATGGCCGCCTCGACGTCCCCCGCCGCGATGAGCCGTTGGCGCAAGTCGGGATCCACTGGCCGCCCGACCTCGAGCCCCTCCTTCGCGACGACCTCGCGAGGCACCGATCCGAAGCGAACACCGTCGATCTCCAGCCGAACCGAGCTTGGCCGCCTGGGGTCCGGAGCAAGGGCGGAGATCAGCGGCAGGCGAACACCGGCGTCAGCCGCACTGCTCATTCGTCGCCCTCATCGGCGGACACGCTCACCGCGGGACGCATACCCAGGAGCTCCTTGACCTTGCTCTCGACCTCGGCCAGCAGGGGTGGGTTGTCCCGGAGAAAGAGCTTGGCGTTCTCGCGCCCTTGGCCGATGCGCTGATCGCCGTAGGAGTACCAGGCGCCCGACTTCTGGATGATGTTGGCTTCGGCCGCGAGATCGACCAGCAGCGAGGTGTGACTGATGCCTTCGTCGAACATCACGTCGAACTCCGCCTGGCGGAACGGCGGGGCCACCTTGTTCTTGACCACCTTGACCCGCACGTGATTGCCGATGACCACCTCGCGCTCCTTGACCGGGCCGATCCGGCGGATGTCGAGCCGCAACGAGGCGTAGAACTTGAGCGCCTTGCCTCCGGTGGTCGTCTCGGGATTGCCGAACATGACCCCGATTTTTTCTCGCAGCTGATTGATGAAGACCACGGCGCAGTTGGAGCGGTTGATGGCGCCGGCCAGTTTGCGCAGCGCCTGGCTCATGAGCCGCGCCTGCAACCCCACGTGACTGTCGCCCATCTCGCCCTCGATTTCCGCCTTGGGGACCAGTGCGGCCACCGAGTCCACCACCACCAGATCCACGGCCCCCGACCGCACCAGGATCTCCACGATCTCGAGCGCCTGCTCCCCGGTGTCGGGCTGGGACACCAGCAGATCCTCGATGTTCACGCCCAGCTTCTTGGCGTACTCGATATCCAGCGCATGCTCGGCATCGACGTATGCGGCCACACCGCCGGCCTTCTGCACGTTGGCGGCGAGGTGCAGGGTGAGGGTGGTCTTGCCCGAGGACTCCGGTCCGTAGATCTCGGTAATGCGGCCCCGCGGAACGCCACCAATGCCGGTGGCCGCGTCGAGGTTTATGGCGCCGGTGGGGATGGCGGCGACCTTGACCCGAGCCGACTCGCTGCCCATCCGCATGATGGAGCCCTTTCCGAGCTGCTTCTCGATTTGGGAGATGGCGAGTCCGAGGGCCTTCCGGCGGTCGGGATCGAGCCGGGTCTGTTCAGCGGCCATGTATGCCTCGATATGAGAGTGACCGATTTTGCTACACAAGAAATGCGAGTACCAAGCTAATACCGAAAATGCGCCGAAGCAAGATGCTGAAAGTGACTGATTTTGAGTCACACTTGAAGCGGCAGATTCCAAGGCGCGAGCTTGCGACTTGAGACTTGTGGCGGTACCGACCTGCGATTTGGGCCATCCCTCAACACCCACTCCACTCCAACCTCCACGCGTCCGCGATATGGTCCACCGCATAGCGACCCCAGCCGAGGTCGTGCACCGCCACCAGGTCGAACCGATACTCATCGCCGGGCCGTCCGTGGCGCAGCCGCCAGAGCAGTGCGACCCGGGAGATGAGCCGCTGCTTGAGCCGACTGACCGACTCGAGCGCCGATCCGCAGACTGCCGAGTGCCGGGTTTTCACTTCCACGAAGGCGACCAGATCGCCCCGGCGAGCGATCAGATCGATATCGTGGTGGCCCAGGCGGAAGCGATGGGCCTCGATGTCCCAGCCGCAGGCGGTGAGGAACGCCAAGGCGACGTGCTCGCCTCGAATTCCTCGGAGCTGGCGAGGATTTTCCCATTCGGAGGCCGGAGTAAATCGGCGGATGCTTGGCACGGGGAGAGGATAGGCTCGGCCGACCGCTGCTGCGGTATCCCAGCCGTGCGACGCAGGACGAAATCGTGGGGAAGGGGCGAGGCGCTATGGCAGTCGTTGCCCGGACTCGCCGTCGAACAGATGGATCCGGTCCGGCGGGATGGAGAACCGTAGCTCGCTTCCTACCTGCGGAATCGGGGGTGCGGCAAAACGGCCGGTGAGCTCCCCGCCACCGAAGCTCAGATGCACCAGCACCTCACCGCCCAGGACTTCGACTAGATCCACCTTGCCGGTGAGCTCGAATGCCCTCCCCTGCCCAGGTTGCACCGGCCGCAGGTCCTCAGGTCGAATGCCCAGGATCACCCTTCCGAGTCGTTCCAGCGCGGGCTCGTCACGGGTGCTATCCAGCGGGACACTGAGGTCTCCAGCCTGAGCTTCGAATCGAAGTCCGTGCTCGTGGACCAACCTTCCCTCGATGAGATTCATCGGGGGCGTTCCGATGAAGCCGGCCACGAAGGTGTTTCGGGGATACTGGTACACCGCGGTCGGCGTATCCACCTGCTGTACCTCGCCTCGACTCAGGACCACGATGCGGTCTCCCAGCGTCATCGCCTCGACCTGATCGTGGGTCACGTAGATCATCGTGGTGCGGAGCTGCCGGTGGAGTCGGGCAATTTCCCGACGCATCTGCACTCGGAGCTTGGCGTCCAGATTGGAGAGCGGCTCGTCGAAGAGAAACACCTGCGGGTGTCGCACCAGTGCCCGACCCAGGGCCACACGCTGCCGCTCGCCGCCCGACATTTGGCGGGGGCGCCGGTTGAGCAGCGCGGCAATCCCCAGCATGTCCGCGGCTTCTCGCACCCGTCGATCGATCTCCGCCTTCCCCATCTTCTTCAGGGTGAGGGCGAAGGCGAGATTCTCGTACGCCGTCATGTGCGGGTAGAGGGCATAGTTCTGGAACACCATGGCGATATCCCGGTCCTTGGCGGGAGTGTCGTTTACCAGCCGCTCCCCGATGAAAGCCTGGCCACCGGAGATGGACTCCAGCCCCGCGATCATCCGCAGCGTGGTGCTCTTGCCGCAACCGGACGGCCCGACCAGCACCACGAACTCACCATCCGCCACGTCGAGATCCAGCCCGTGGACCGCCACCTGCGTGTGGCCCCGTTCCTCGTATATTTTCCTCACCCCGACCAGCCTCACCCCTGCCATGAGGACGCACCATTTCTATGAGCCAATCGACGCGGTTCCCCGATGAGTTCCTGTGGGGTGCCGCGACGTCGGCCTACCAGATCGAAGGCTCTCCCCTGGCCGACGGGGCCGGACCCAGCATCTGGCAGCGGTTCGTCCACTCGCCCGGGCTGACCGCCAGCGGTGAGACTGGTGACGTCGCCTGCGACCACTATCATCGCTGGGCGTCCGACGTGCGCCTCATGGCGGAGTTCGGGTTCAATGCCTACCGATTCAGCGTGGCCTGGGGGCGGATTCTGCCTGTGGGTCGGGGATCGATAAACCCCGCCGGACTCGGGTTCTATGATCGGCTGGTAGACGCGCTTCTCGCCGAGGGCATCCAACCGCTGATCACGCTCTACCATTGGGACCTTCCCGCGGCGCTGGATGACCTGGGGGGCTGGCTCAATCCGGACATCGCGCACTGGTTCGCCGATTACGGCCGGGCGCTGTTTCGGGCGCTGGGCGACCGGGTTTCCCTGTGGACCACGCTGAATGAGCCGTGGGTGATCACCGACGGGGGCTACCTCCGCGGTGCGCTGGCGCCGGGGCATCGCAACCTGTTCGAGGCCCCGATCGTCTCGCACAACCTGCTCCGGGCGCACGGCACCGCGGTTCAGGCGTACCGCGCCGAGTGCGAGGGCCGGATCGGCCTGGTGGTGAATCTGGAGCCCAAGTACCCCTTCTCCGAATCTCCGGAAGACATCGCGGCAACCCGCCGGGCCGACGCGTACATGAACCGGCAATATCTCGATCCGGTGTTCTTCGGCCGCTATCCCCACGAGCTGCAGGAGATCTTCGGGCCGGCCTGGCCCAGGCACGCCGATTCGGACCTGCGGCTCATCCAGCAGCCGCTCGATTTTCTGGGCATCAATTACTATACCCGATCGGTCGCCCGGCACGATGAGGCCGCCACGCCGGTCAAGGCGAGTGGAGTGCCTCAGCCGCAGCACATCTATACCGAAACCGGCTGGGAAGTTTATCCGGCGGCCCTCACCTCAGTGCTGACCTGGGTCAAGGAGCGGTACGGCGATCTGCCGCTCTACATCACCGAGAATGGCGCCGCGTTCTACGACCCCCCGATGGCCATCCACGGCCGGGTCGACGATCCCCTCCGGGTGAGCTACTATCGCGAGCACCTTCTCGCGGCACATAAGGCACTCCATCTGGGCGTGAACCTCCGCGGCTATCTTGCGTGGTCGCTGCTGGACAACCTGGAGTGGAGCTTGGGTTATTCCAAGCGCTTCGGGCTGGTGCACGTGGACTATCACACCCAGAGACGGACGCCCAAGGCGAGCGCCCGCTTTTATGCGGACGTGATCCGCACCCGCGGCGAGGTCCTGAGTGAAATCGAGGCGGCCCCTTCGCTGGTCAACACCAGGGAGTGACCAGCCTCATCCCTTGACACTCCCCGCCATCACGCCCTGGATGTAATAGCGCTGCAGGAACAGAAACGTCACCAGCACCGGCAGCACCGTCACCACCGAACCCGCCATCATCAACTCGGTATCCTGCACGTGCTCGCCCGCCAAGTTGGCCAGTGCCACCGGAAGGGTGTAGCGGGACTCCTCGCTCAGCACGATGAGTGGCCACATGAAATCGTTCCAGCTGTTGATGAAGGTCCAGATCGCGATGGTGGCGAGAATGGGGCGGATGACCGGGAGTACGATCGACCAGTAGAGGCGAAACTCGCCCGCACCATCCATCCGTGCGGCGTCCAGCAGGTCATCCGGGAGCGCGAGCGCGTACTGCCGAATGAGAAAGATCCCGAAGATGCTCGCCAACGATGGGATGATCACCCCGCCATACGTGTTGATCAGACCCAGTTCCTTGAACAGCAGAAACAGCGGGAGCATGGAGATCTGCACCGGAAGCAGCAGCCCGGCGGACAGACTGTGGAAGAGCCTTTCCCGGTGCCGGAACCGGAGCTTGGCCAGGGCATACCCTGCCATGGAGTTCACCAGCAAGGAAATGGCCGTGACCGAGACGGCGATGAAACTGCTGTTGAACAGGCTGCGGCCAAGATCCAGGCGGGCAAAGAGCGTGTGATAGTGCTCCAGGGTGAAGCGGCTGGGGAGGATTGGTGGAGGAAAGCTGGTGGCCTCGCCCGCAGCCATGAACGATGCCGATACCATCCACAGCATCGGCCCGAGCGCCAGCAATGCCCCGCCGATCAGCCCGACATAGAGCAAGGCGGCGGCCGGCCGGACCCTCATGGGACCCGTTCCCGTTGCAGCCGCCGCTGCAGCAGCATCCCGCCCAGAATCAGCCCGAACAGGACGAAGGCAATGGCAGCGGCGTTACCCATTCGCCACCAGCGAAATCCCTCCTCGTACATCAGCAGCACCATGCTGGTCGTACTGCGCAGCGGGCCGCCCTGAGTCATGACGTAGGGTTCGGCGAAGACCTGGAAGAAGCCGATCATCGTGATCAACCCCACGAAGACCAGAGTAGGTCCCAGCATGGGGAGCGTCACGTGGCGGAACTGCCGCCAGGCTCCGGCGCCATCGAGGTAGGCCGCCTCGTACAGCTCCTCCGGGATGGCCTGCAGCCCGGCGATGAGGATCAGCATGTTGTAGCCGAAGTTTTTCCAGACCGCGAGCAGGATGATCGCGGGCATGGCGAACAGCGGATCTCCCAGCCAGTTGATCGGACCGACGCCCAGCAGACCCAGTCCGTAGTTGATCAGTCCGTATTCGGGGTGATAGAGGGAGCGCCATACGATCGCCACGGCGACCAGCGTGGTGACGAAAGGCGCGAAATACACCGCCCGGAAGAACGGCTTGAAGCGGACCAGGCGCGAGTTCACCAGCAGCGCAGCAGCCAGGGACGCCCCCAGCGTCAGCGGCCCGCCCACGAGCACGAAATAGAATGTGTTCCTGACCGCGAGCCAGAAGGTCGCATTCTGGGCCAGCTCGATGTAGTTCCTGAGACCGAGGAATCGGACGTTTTGCCAATGGGCGATGGTGTAGATGTCAAAGTCGGTGAAGCTGAGAAGCAGCGACGCGCCCACCGGCAAGAAGAAGAAGACGCCGATGAGGATCAGGGCGGGGGCCAGGAACAGCCAGGCCGCCCCGGTCTCGGGACCCCCGCTGCTCCGGCTCATCGCACGAGCACTTCTCGCCCGCTGCTCACCCGGGACAGCACCCAGCGACGCTTCTCCAGAATGCGGTTGACGTCCCGATCGAGCTCCGCCAGTGCCGCCTCAGGTCGCTGTCCGCCCCGGATCACCTGCTCGGCGTACTGATAGACCTTGGTGGCGATCAACTCGACTTCGGGCACCTTGGGCAGTGGCTTGACCCGGTGAAGCTGGACCCAGAAGGCGTGCATCTGGGCGCTGTCCGCCAGCGCCGACTCCCGCCAGGCCGCGGTGCTGGCCGGTAGATCTCCGGTGAGCTGGTAGACTCGCAGCTGCTGTTCCGGACGAGAGAGAAACTCGACCAGGCGCCAAGCAGCCGGCTTTTGCTGGGAGCGCCGGAAGAGCACCAGACTCGACCCGCCGGCCAGGGAGACCGCCGACGAATCACCGCTTGGCCCCGGGAGCGGAGCGGTCGCCCACAGCTTCTGCAGCTGCGGAGGGAGGCGCCTGCGAAACTCCCCCAGGTTCCAGGGCCCCGTGATCCACATGGCAAAACGTCCCCGGGCAAACTCCTGGTAGGCATTGGCGATGTCGTTATTTCCAAGGGGGGGCGCCAACCCGGTCCGGAAGAGCCTCAGGTAGAACCCGAAGGCCCGCTCGAAGGTGGGATCGGAGAATGCGCCGTAGCGGCCGCCGTCCCGCAGCAGGGGCGAGCCGACCTGGAGCCCGAGAATGAGGGGCTGGGCCCACTCGTTGGTCGGGAGGAAGATCGCGTAGCGGCCGGAGCCTACCTGCCGCTGGATCGCCTGCATCGCCCGTTCCCACCCGGACCAGGTAGAGGGCATCTCCGAGAAGCCGGCGTTCGCGAGGATATCCTTGCGATAGAAGATGACCCGAGTATCGACGTACCAGGGAACCCCGAAGAGGGTATCGCCGATGAGATTGGTATCCCAGATACCCCGGAAGTACCCCGCCGAGTCGATGACCTCCGAGTGGGAGACCCACGGATTCAGCGGCTCGAGGGCGCCGAGGGCAGCGAGCTCCGCGATCCAGCTATTGCCCAGCTGGGCGAGGTCGGGAGTGGCGTCGCCTACGAAGGCGGTGAGCAGCTTCTCATGCGCGGCGCTAAAGGGGAACTGTTGCACGTGGACTCGGACGCCCGGGTTCTGGCGTTCGAACTCGGGGACCAGTTGCTGAACTACTTCGCCTTCCCGACCCATCCCCCAAAAGCTCACGGTAGTGGTACGGTTACTCGCGGTGGACCCGGTGCACCCAGCGAGCGTCAGCCCGAGTGCCGCCATGGCTGTTGCGTTCACCATGGATCCACGAAGCAGACGAAGGACTCTGCTCGTTGTCCCAGCCGCATGCCCCCTCCTGCTACTTCTCACTTCTCACTTCTTACTTCTTACTTCTCACTTCTCACTTCCTACTGTCTCTAACCACCCGCCGGTGAAACCCGCTCGCTTGAGCCCGCGAATGATGTACGGGCTCCGCCGCATATACCGCCATACCAGGCCCGTCCGATAATTCTCGGCCATGATGAGAATCGGTCCCTGATCGATACCGAGGTAATCGCAGTCGTACCAGCCCCTGCCGGCGATCGTGCGCCCTTTCCGGGGTGACTGCTCGGAGGGGTACGTCTGATTGAAGGCGTCGAGAAAGCCGTATTCGCCAAACAGCGGCTCGCCGTGCCTCTCCCGCATCGCGACCAACACCGGAATGGTGATCTCGGGCGCGAAGGGCAGCGATCCACCCGCGGCGGTGGGCGCGATGGTGCCATCATCCAGCACCTCCGTGAATGACGCGCCCCGGGCCGCGTAGCTGTAGAACCGCCGGCTCCGGCCTTGGATGACGAACGTCGTGTCGGCGGGTCCATCGGATGCGGTGAGCCCCCAGGATCTCGTACCATAGCCGGTCCACTTTCCCGGGTTGGCGATCGCGTACAGGCGCTGCGCATAGGTGGCTCGGCGGGCGTTCTCGAAGTAGTCGATGCCCCGCTCCTGCATGTAGGCGTCTCGGATCCCGCGAAAGTCAATCCAGACGTGGGAGTACTGATGGCCGAACAATGGCCCGAAGCCTACGTACTGCTGGCCGTAGAAGCGGCCCCAGGCATAGGTCTCGGTCCACGCGTCCCATGCCTCCGGGTCAATCGGGTGGGTGGGCGATCCGAGCGCGAGCACATAGAGCAGCATCGCCTCGTTCATCCCGCGCCAGTCAGCCGAGAGAAACGAATCCTCCGGTTTCCACCCCATGCTGACGAGCGGAGGCCGGGATCGCGACCAACGCCAGTCCACCCGGCGATAGATGGAGTCTGCCAAGGAGCGGATCTCCCGCTCGGCATCATCATCGGCGTTGAAGTACACCTGGCAGAAGAGCACGCCGCCGAGGAGCAGCGTCGTGTCGATGGTGGAAAGCTCGACTGCTTCGAAGCGGTGGCCGGTCTCCATGTCGAGGAAGTGATAGAAGAACCCCTTGTACCCGGTCACCCCTGAGCGCGCCGACCCCTGGGGGGCGCGCCAGAAGAACCGGAGGGTGGCGAGCACCCGCTCGCGGGCCTCGCCCCGGCTGATGTAGCCCCGCTCTACCCCGACGGGATAGGCGGTCAATGCAAAGCCGACCGCCGCGATGCTGGAAAACGAGGGGGTCGGCCATCGGTCCGCGGTCAGTCCGTTGGAGGGATTGGTGTGATCCCAGAAGAACAAGAAGGTCCGCTGCTGCAGCGTATCGAGAAATGCGCCCTGCCGGGGCGACAGCCGCCACCCGTCTACCGTCGCCGCTGTCTTGGCGCCACCGCAGGCAGCGCTCAGGACGAGCGCGGCGAGCAGAAGCAGAAGGCGACGGCCGGAGCACCGGTCCGCCGTCGCCCCTGGAAGGTCAGAAGTCGTATTGGAATCCGAGCTGGAAGCGCCGCGGATCACTGATGGTGCAGCTGCCGTTCCCGAAGTTCGCGTTCGCGGTGCCGTCGCCGTTGAAGGCGGTCTCGTCGAAGCAGCCCAGGTTCTGGGTATTGAAGATGTTGAAGAGGTCTCCGGTGATCCCAAGATGCGTGCCGCCAAAGTTGGGGAAGTCCTTCCGCAATCGGAGATCGACGTCCTTGAACCAGGGCGTCCGGTCGTAGCCGAGAACTACCCGCTGATCGCTGGGACCGGTGGAGAGCTTCACACTCTTGAACGGCTTGCCCGAGGCGAAGGTGGCCAGCCCGCTGAACTGGATGCCGAAGGCGAATGGCATATCCGCCACCCAGTTCACCACGATGCGGTGCCGCTGGTCGTCCGCGATGGGATGCTTGGCGTTGAAGTTGGCGGTGATCGTCGGGAAGCTGAAGAGGTCGCCGCCCTCGGCATACGCCCAGGACAGGGTATAGGCGATTCCGGCACCCCAGCCGAAGCGCTCGCTGCTCTTGCGATAGGACCGGTCAATCCGGGCCTCAACCCCGTCGTACCAGGTCCGCACGGTGTTGTTGCCCACCAGGATGTTCTGATAGGGTGTGTCGATCGAAATGCAGCAGTCGTTGATGTCCGGATTGAGCGCGACGTTGGCCCACTCATAGCTGAAGCCGTTGCGCCCGCGAATACCGCTGTAGCTGAGCGCGCCGACTACCGTCCCGAACTGGCGCCGCACCCCGGCGCTGAACTGATACGACTTGGGCGGCTTGAGATCGTTCGGTACCAGGAACACCTCTTGCTTGGGAGAGACTCCGGACGCGACCAGGTTGAGCAACCCTTCCCGACTCAGGAACGCCGGATCCCAGGTGATGGCACCTGGCCGAGCCGTGTCGGAGAAGGTGAAGAACAGATTGGGATGTTGTCTGCGATAGGTCTCGTCGATAAACGAGTTGAAGCCAAACCGGTCGTAGAAGATGCCCCCCGAGGCGAAGATGACGGTGTTCTTCTCCGGGTCGAAGGCGTAGCTCACTCCTACCCGCGGCTGGAAGGCGCCGGTGTAGGCCTTCCGCTGGGTTCCGTCGGTGAAGAACCTCGCCGGATCGATGTCGATGAAGAGCTGGCTTCGGAGCTGGGTGAGGGTATCGATCAACTGGGGTGGCGTGACGTAGTCGCGGTCGTACATCCCACTCTCGTAGTCCCACCGGATTCCAGCGTTGATCGTCAGGGCGTCGTTGGGGCTCCAGTCGTCCTGGGCGTAGATCCCGAGCTGAGTGTTATTACCGTCGATCTCCGGATCACCGATCCCGAGCTGCGCCTGGAAGGGCGTCGCGAAATTGTTGGTGTTGTTGAAGCTGAATACCGGGTTCTCGTTGAGCTGCTTGTTCAATTTGTACTTCACGAAGTCGAGGTTGCCGCCGATCTTGATCACGTGCGCGCCGCCGGCCTGCAGCCCGGAGTAGGTCCAATCATCCCGAAAAGACAGGCGCCTCTGGGTGAGATCCTGGCGTGAATCCGCGCCGCCGATCCGGCCAATGCCATTGAAATCCAGCCCGACGTCGGTGAAGTCGAAGGGTTCAGGGTTGAACTGATACCACTGGAAGCTCACCAGTCCCTCGTTGGTCCAGGCTCGCCCGAAGAAGGTGTGCTTGAGACCAGCGTCCACGACGTTGTTGCGGAAGGTTTCTCCCGCGGAGAAGGACCGGAAGACGTCGCCGAATTGCCCGCCGAAGCGTCGTTTGTCGGTCTCGTGCCGCACGTTGCCGCTCAGCTCGAAGAGCTGATTCTCGCTGTGGTTGTAGCTCAGCTTGGCAAATGCCAGGGTCGAGCGGAAGGGCGACGTGTGGGCCTCACCCTCGAGCGCCGCGACATTGGCCGGCCAGGTACTCGGGTCACCGTTGAACCGGGTCACGCCCTGCCGGTTCTGGTAGTTGCCCTCGTAGGCGCCGAAGATGAACAGCTTGTCCCGCACCAGCGGGCCGCCGGCGCTGGCGCCCGTCAGGACTCGGCTGTAGTCGGGCTTCTCGAACGTTCCGGGATTGGCCTCCTTATCACTCAGCTGGAAGGTGTCCAGCGCCACCAATCCCTTGTTCTGGTAGCCGGTGAACAGGCTCCCGTGCCATTCGTTCCCGCCCGACTTGGTTACCGCCGTGATGATGGCGCTCGACGCCTTCTGGTACTCCGCCTTGTAGTTGTTGGTGACGACGCGGAACTCCTGCACCGCGTTTCTGGGGAAGGGATTTCCCCGGCTCGCGTCCTGGGCGGCCACACCCCCGATGGTGATGTCGTTCTTGTAGGACTGTCCGTCGATGAAGACGTTGATGTTGTCCGCCGGCAGCGCTCCGGAGGCGAAGGTCTTGCCGGTGCCATTGATCCGATCGGGAGTGACCCGCACTCCGGGCGCCAGCTGCGCCAGATCCAGGAAGTTTCGGCTGCTGGTCGGGAGACTCTGGATCTGCTCCTGGGTCACGTTGGTCGCGTTCTCCGTGCTACGCACCTCCGCGACCGGCGCGGCCGCGGTGGTGACGATTTCCGCGAGCTGCACCGTGGTGGGGGCAAGACTGAAGTCCAGGGTCAACACCTGGCCCACCTGCAACTGCACCTGCCGCTGGGCCGGAGTGTGGCCGATCGAGCGGATGGTCAGTTGGTAGCTGGCGGGCGTGAGTCCGGTCAACGCATAGAATCCCCGCGCGTTGGTCGTTGCCGTGCGGGAGACCCCGGTGGACGGGTTCAGGGCCACGGCCTGGGCCCCGGTGAGCGGTGCCCCGGATGAGTCGGAGACCACACCCCGGATGCTGCCCGTGCTGGTCTGGGCTACGAGTCGCCGGGCCGGGAGCAGCGCCGAGGCGAGCAGCAGCGCCACCCAACAGCCGCGAAGAACAAAGCGAATACTCATGGTGGGCCTCATAGGGATGTGGATGTGATCGGAGAGGAGCTGCGGGCCGGCGCGACCGGGTGCGCCGCGGGCAACGCCGCGCCAGAGGAGCGGCGGAGCACGAGTGTGGTGGGCAGCGTTTCCGCCCGCCGAACATGAGCTTCCTTATCTCGCACCGCGTCGAGCAGCCGAAGGGTGGCGCGCTCGCCCAGCGCGCTGATATCTACGTGGACGGAGGAGAGCGGCGGGTCCAGGTACTGGGCGATTGGAATGTCGTCGAAGCCGGCGACGGCGACGTCCTCCGGTATTCGAAGCCCGGCTTGGCGCAGCGCGCTGAGTGCGCCGATGGCCATGGCATCATTGGCCGCGAATATCGCGGTGGGGCGGGCGGGACTTTCGAGCAGCACGGCGACGGCCCGGAAGCCGGATGCCTCGCTGAAGTCCCCAGACGCCTCGAGCACGCTCCTGGTCTCGATACCAGACTCGGCCAGCGCCTCCCGATAACCCCGCAGCCGCTCTGCTGCGTCGAAGTTCCCCTCCGCGCCCTTGATGATCGCCACCTGCCGGTGCCCCAGATCGAGGAGGTGCCGGACCATGGCCCGGGCGCCCGAGAGGTTGTCAATGGTGAGGACGTCAAAGGCGTCCGGACCGACCGGCGCGTGGAGCAGCACCACGGGAAAGCCGGCTGGAAGGTTCCGTACCGCGGTCTCGACGTCCATCTCCGGCCACATCACGATGAGCCCGTCCACTCGACCCCGCATCGAACGCAGCGCGGCCTCGAAGGTGTCTCGCTGGTCGTGCGAGCTGGAGAGCAGAAGGTGGTACCCTTGTCCCCGCGCCGCCTGATCGATTCCCCGGATGACCTCGGAAAAGAATTCTCCGTACAGGTCCGGCAGGAGAACGCCGATGGTGTTGGTTCGGCTGGTGATGAGACTGCGGGCCGCGCCGTGAGGGACGTAGCCCAACCGGGTGGCAGCCTCCCGGACCCGGAGGCCGGTTTCCTCCCGGACGAGGTTGCTGCCGTTGTAGACCCGAGATACGGTGGCGACCGAGACCCCAGCCGCCTGGGCGACGTCCCTGATCGTGGCCATGCTGGTCCGCCTTGGAGGGGTGTCGACCGGACCCATGGGATACTGTTGCCGCAGTTTCACGGCCATGTAATCGTTTACATTTTGGCGTGAAATTGTCAAGATTGAGAGGAACCTGTCGCCGACTGAATCCTCGGAGAGGAGCCTTAACGGGTGAGCTCAAACCCACGCAGAGGCCTTCTGCCCGGCCTGCGCGCCGTCCTCCTTCCCACCGTGGGGCTCGCGGCTGGACTGTTGATCGGGTGGCCGGCCCCCAGCGCGTCCGCCCAGCAGACCGCCAGCAACGCAGTTTCGAGCGACTCCCCCGTCATGGACCGGTTTCTGGACTCCTTGCTCGGCCGGATGACGCTGGAGGAGAAGCTGGGCCAACTCAACCAGCCTGCAGGTCCGGACAATCGCACCGGACCCGCCGCCCGGGCAGGAACTGAGGCCGACATCCGGGCCGGCCGCATTGGTTCCTTCCTTGGCGTCAACGGGGCAGCCTATACCCGCAGCCTCCAACGCGTCGCGGTGCAGCAGAGCCGGCTCGGCATCCCGCTCCTGTTCGCCAACGATGTGATCCATGGATTCCGCACCGTGTTCCCGGTCCCGCTCGCCGAAGCAGCGAGTTGGGATCCTGCCGCGGTGGAGCGTTCCGCCCACATCGCGGCGGTGGAGGCCACTGCCCATGGGGTGCACTGGACCTACGCCCCAATGGTCGACATCGCCCGTGACCCTCGTTGGGGGCGGGTAGTGGAGGGCTCCGGTGAGGATCCCTATCTGGGCTCGGTCATGGCGGCCGCGCGGGTACGCGGGTTCCAGGGACACGACCTCTCCACCGACAGCACCCTGCTCGCGACGGCGAAGCACTTCGCTGCGTATGGCGCGGCCGAAGGAGGCCGCGACTACAACACCGCCGACCTCTCCCAGCGGACCTTACAGGAGATCTACCTCCCGCCTTTCCATGCGGCCGTCCGGGCCGGGGCGCAATCCGTGATGGCGGCGTTCAACGAGATCGCCGGCGTACCCATGCACGCGAATCGGGAGCTTCTCCGCGACGTGCTACGTCGGGCCTGGGGGTTCAGGGGCGTCCTCGTGAGCGACTACACCGGCATCTGGGAGTTGATCCATCATGGGGTCGCGGAAGACAGCGCCGCGGCCGGCCTGCTCGCAATGCGCGCTGGGGTGGACGTGGACATGGTCAGCACTATTTATCTCAACTACATGCCCCGCCTGGTACGCCGTGGCCTGATCCCCGAGTCCCTGGTGAATCAGGCCACCCGGCGGGTCCTCCGCGCCAAGTATCTGCTCGGTCTCTTCGCCGATCCCTACCGCTACAGCGACACCACCCGGGAGAGAGCCCGCACGCTGACACCGCAGCACCTGGCGGCCGCACGAGAGATGGCCCGGAAGTCCATCGTGCTGCTCAAGAACGCGAACGCCACGCTGCCGCTGTCCAAGGACTTGGGCAATCTCGCGGTCATCGGTCCGCTCGCCGATGACGCCGCCTCGACGCTCGGCTCCTGGCAGTCCGAGGGGAGGCCGGAAGATGCGGTCAGTGTACTGGAAGGGATCCGTCGGGCTTTGCCCGGCTCGCAGGTGCTCCATGCCAAGGGTGCCGGCGTGGCTTCCGACGATACCACCGGCTTCGCGGAGGCCGAACGCATCGCCCGGCAGGCTCAGGCCGTCATCCTGGTGCTGGGCGAAGACCGGGACATGAGTGGCGAGTCGCGAAATCGCAGCTCGCTCGACCTGCCCGGTGTGCAGCAGCGGTTGACCGAGCGGATCGCCGCCGTAGGCAAGCCGCTGGTGGTGATTCTGATGAATGGCCGGCCTCTCTCCACTCCGTGGCTCGAGGAACACGTACCCGCCATCCTCGAGGCATGGTACCTCGGGGTTCAGATGGGTCCGGCCGTGGCCGACGTGGTCTTCGGCGATTACAACCCAGGTGGGAAGTTGCCCATCACGGTTCCTCGCACCGTGGGGCAGGTGCCGATCTACTATAACCATAAGAACACCGGCCGCCCGCCCAGTGAGCAGGAGCGCTACACCTCGAAGTACATCGATGTGCCCTGGACCCCACTCTACCCGTTCGGCTACGGGCTGAGCTACACCACCTTCGGCTACGACAGCCTGGAGCTGAGCGCGGCGAAGATCCGAGCGACGGATTCGATCATGGTGCGAGTCAGGGTGACCAATACCGGCAACCGTGCCGGCGATGAGGTGGTCCAGTGCTACCTGCGGGACGATGTCGCCAGCTTTACCCGGCCGGTGAAGCAGCTACGCCGGTTTCTGCGGATGAGCCTGCAGCCGCGGGAAAGCCGCACGGTCAGCTTCACCCTTGGTCCCGACGACTTTGCGTTTCCCGGACGCGATCTTCGCCCGGTGATCGAGCCGGGGACGTTTACCGTGTACGTGGGGACGAACTCGGTGGATGTACGGGAGGCGAAGTTCGAAGTGAGAACCGCGGTGAGAAGTGAAAGGTGAGAGAAGTAAGAAGTGAGAAGTGAGAAGTAAGAAGTAAGAAGTGAGAAGTGAGGAGTAAGGAGTGGCGCGAGCGGACGCGAAGGATGAATGTCACTGCTCACTGCTCACTGCTCACTGCTTACTTCTTACTTCTCACTTCTTACTTCTCTCACTTCTCACTTGCCTATTGCTTGCCTGGCCGATTCGCTCCACGGCAGACCGCACCTCCGGATTGCCCATGAACAACTTCCACAGCAGACCCGACCGGTAATTTTCGATCATTACCACGATCGGCGCCTGGTTCAGTCCCATGTAGATCGGCGCCACCCAGTCCTCGGTCAGGTTGTACGCGTCGCGAAACCCATAGATGCCCCAGAGTCGCTGCCCGAGCTCGCCATAGAAGTACCGCAGCGCGGCCATCGATTCGTTCGGCGTGTAGGGAAATGAGGCCAGCGCGCCGGTCGGGGTAATGGTGCCATCGTCCACCCCTTCCCTCGGCTCGTGTGCCCGGTAGCCCGATGGGCCGTCGCTCGCCGTGAGTCCCCAGGCGCCGTCGCCGTAGCCGGCGAACCTCCCGGGATTGGACTCGACATAGGCGTAGTTGATTCGGGCGATGGCTCGGTTGTTCTCGAAATGGTTGGTGTAGCGATCGCGCAAGGCTCGCGGGTCGAGGCCGAGATAGGAGTAATGGGTGAAGAAGAGCGGCCCACCCCGACCGACGCCGACAGGGAGCTTGATTCCGTAATACGTCTTGCTGTTGACGTACCGCTCCCCGTCCGAGGTGCCACCCCAGCCTCGACGGTAACCGGCCGCCTCGTCTGACAGGCTCGCCCAGCCGCTGTAGTAGAGGCTGACGGGCACGCCATGCGTAGGAGATGCGATCGCCAACACATAGGCGATGAGTGTTTCGTTGAAGCCGATCAGCTTGTGGTTCAGCTGCCAGCCGTGGTCCGGGGACCAGTGCCAGTAGAGGAAGTCGCCTGCCGGATCGCGGCGATACCAGTCCCATTCGACGCCCTCCCAGAGTGCCGTGATGATCTGGACAATGCGCCGCTCGAGATCGCTGCTCCCATTGAAGTACTGGCGGGCGGCCAGGAGTCCCTGCATCAGAAAGGCGGTCTCGACCAGGTCGCCCCCATCATCACGGGGACCGAAGACCGGGAGCACCTTGCCGGTGCCCCCATCGAGAAAGTGGGGCCACACACCGTGGAAACGGTCGGCGCGCCGGAGGAACTCGACGATAGTGAGCATGCGGCGGGCGGCGTCCTCCCTGCTCACGAACCCGCGCTCGACACCGACCAGGACCGCCAGAATGCCGAAACCGGATGCGCCGGTAGCGACGATGCGGTCGTCCCCCGGGATGTTCTCCAGGGCCATTCCTGCGACGGGGTGCGCACCCTCCCAGTAATAGAGAAATCCTGCCCTCTGCACCATCGTGAGCAGCTCGTCGTCCTTCAGCCGTCGGGTGGTGGCGCTCACGGGCTGGGAGTAGGGCGACTCCCGATAGTCGCGCCCGCTGGCGGTGACCTTGTACCAGGCTCGCACCTCGTGGGCAGCCAGGAAGTCGGCATATCGGTGGACAGTGCCCCGCTGCATGCCGATCGGCTGGTAGTGCACCCGGTCGAGCGAGCGGTAGACCACGTACCGCTCGATTCCACCGCCTGCGCTCGGCTGCCAGGTGAGCTCGATGTGGCGATCGGCGCCGGTTGCTTCGAGCCCAGCGGGCGCGGCCGGAGCTCTGTTATCCCGCCGGACGGCCCGCTCGCCTCCATCCATCCGGATTTCATCGATCAGGAGCGTGTGCCCGGCTTCATCCGCTGCCCCCTGAAGAAAGCTGAGGGCCATGAGTCTGTGGGGGTCCAGCTCCACTCCGGCCGGTGCCTGAAACAGCCGAAGCGGGACCCTCACTTGGGTCCAGTGTCCGGCCGGCAGGCTTTGAATGACAGAATCGAGCTCGACCGGAAGCGAGATGACGCCCTTGCGGTCCTGGAGGCGGAGCCGGGGGAATGCCCTGGCGGGGAGCGACTCGGCGGAAAAGCACCAGAAGAAGAGGGTGTCGCCTCGGAAGACGGGATCGCGGTTACGCCACCGATTCACCTGAACGGTCGCTTCCCAGTACCCCTGTGATGCCGATTGCCATTCCAACCGCAGCGCGTTGGGCGGAGTAAAGAAGGTGACCGTGTCGACGGGAATACGACCCCGATCCAGGGTCAGCTCGCTCGGAGCCGAGATCTGCCCGGCACTATGGAAGTACCGCTCGGGGGTGAGACTGTGATCGAACAGGATGTGCCGATCGTAGTCCGACTGCGCGCGCATGACTGTCGGGAGGAGCAACCATCCGAGGACGAGATAGGATGGGATTCGACGGCGGGCCATCGATGGCTTACTTGCAGTACTCGTCCAGCTGATCGAATCCCACCAGGACCTCCCGTGGCTTGCTTCCGTCCGGGGGCCCGAGAATACCGGCATAGTGCAGTTGATCGATGATTCTCGCCGCTCTGCCGTAGCCGATACGCAAACGGCGCTGGAGCAGTGAGGTGGACCCACCCTGGTTCTGAATGCAGGCCTCGGCCGCCTCGCGGAAGAGGGTGTCCCGCTCGCCCTCGTGCTCGTCGCCGCCACCGCCTTCGCCTTCACCTTCCTGCGAGCGCACGATCTCCAGAATGTCGGGCTCCCGGGCCCCCGTCAGGGCCGCTCTCCTGGCTTCCCGCCGTCCAGCGTACCAGCTCATCACCTTTTCGCTCTCGTCGGTGGAGATGTAGGCTCCCTGAAGTCGCATCGGCTCACTCTTGCCGGGCGGCAGGAAGAGCATGTCCCCGTTCCCCAGCAGGGCCTCGGCGCCGTTCTGATCCAGAATGGTGCGGCTGTCGACCTTGGACGCCACCCGGAACGCTATTCGGCTGGGAAAGTTCGCCTTGATGAGGCCGGTGATGACGTTCACCGACGGTCGCTGGGTCGCCAGGATCAGATGGATGCCGATGGCCCGGGCCTTCTGCGCCAGCCGAGCGAGCGGCGTCTCCACCTCGCCCTGCACCGTCATCATGAGATCGGCCAACTCGTCGATGATGATCACGATGAACGGGAGCACTCCGTCGGAGTAGGTCTCTTCGGCGGGTGGTGCCGGCGGCGTATCGGCGGGCTCGGCACTGATGGTGACCAGGGTGGGCTTGGGACGAGCGGGATGACGCAGGGGCTTGCCTTCTTCCAGCTTCCGATTGAAGTCGGCGACATTGCGAGCGCCATTCGCCTGTAACAGCTCGTAGCGCCGCTGCATCTCGAATTCCGCCCACTTGAGCGCGGTCGCCGCATCGTGGTTATTGGTCACCACTTTGTGCCGGAGATGGGGGAGCGTGTTGTACATCGACAGCTCTACCATCTTCGGATCGATCATCAGGAGCCGGAGCTCCTTCGGGGTGTAGCGGTAAATCAGACTGGTAATGATGGTGTTGATGGTCACCGACTTGCCGGTACCCGTGGCGCCCGCAATCAGGAGATGCGGCATCTTCGCCAGATCGGCCACGACGGGCTTCCCCTCCAGGTCGTGGCCCAGGGCGATGGGAAGACCCACGCGGATGTGGCGCCAATCGACCGGCTCGATCAGCTCCCGCAGATTCACGATCCGAGCCACCGGATTGGGGATCTCCACGCCCACAGCACCTTTGCCGGGAATCGGCGCCACTCTTACCGAGGGAACCCGCATGGCTATCGCCAGATCGTCAGCCAGCGCGACGATCCGACCCGCCTTGACTCCGGGCGCGGGTACGACCTCGAATTGGGTGACCACCGGGCCGGTGGTGCGGCCACTGTTCCGTGCGTCCACCTTGAAGGTTCGCAGGGTCTCGATCAACGACTGACCCAGCCGATCGAGCTCGGCCTGTCCCGCGTTTCGATCGGAGGGCTCGCCTGGCGTGGTAAGCAGATCGATCGGCGGCAGCTCGGACTCCTCCTCGGTCGGAGCGGCGGCGGGCGCCGCGGGTTTCCTGGGTCTCTTGTCCCTCTCTTTGCGTCCCTTCCCGGGCTCGGAAGGCGGGAAAGGCGGAAAGGGCGGTAAAGACGGTAATGTTGCAAGCACACCTTCGTGCCCATTCGCCTCGGATACGATGGGCTCAGTAGCAACCTTACCGTCCTTCCCGCCTTTACCGCCCTTACCGTCCTTTCCGCCCTTCCCGCCTTTCTCCAGCCGCTGGAGCGGATGCCACGCGAAGGTGCCCAATGTCAGCGCCGAAAGCGCGAGAAAGCCCACCAGGACGGCGCCCGCGGGTCCGATGCCGCGGGGGATCTCCACCGCGAAGAAGCCCGGCACCACGCCTACCAACCGCCCCAGCACCGTCTGATCATCGAGCTCGCGTACCGTAACGTGCGCCAGGACCCCTGTGAGATACGGCAGCAGTACGCTGAGCCCCACGATGAGTACGGCCGAGCGCTTCATGTCGAGCGCACCCAGACGGTCGAATCCTGCCAACGCCAGACCGATGCCCAGCAAGGGGACCCCGAGCGCGCCGGCGCCGAGGAGATGCCAGAGCGTCTGGCCCAGCGATCGGCCGATGGGGCCGGTAATGGGAAAAGGAAGGAGCGTGAGCCCGACGAAGAGGCCGACCACCAGCGCGGTGATCGCGCCCAGCCGTCGCCCCCTCGTGTCTGCTTCCACCGCGGCGGAGCTGGCCGCCGCCTCGAGCGATCTCTTGGCGGGAGTCATACCGGAACCGGGGCGAGCGTCACGCGGCGCTCATGAAAGTGTGGCAGGACCGGGTAGGCATCGAGACGGCTGGCGTCGAGCACGTCGTCCCGGTAACCCAGTTTGATGAGCTCTCTTCCGGCTCGACTGTAACTCAACGGTCGCTCCCATCGGTCCCCATAGCGCCGAACCAGATCCAGGCTCGCGAGTGCCGCGTCATTGAGACCCCGCCGTGGCTTGCGTCCACCCAGGGCGGCGACCGCGAGGCGCCCGGCACAGTAGGCGTCGTCCAGGGAGAACGATCCGTCCCGCCCCGCGCACACGATGAGCAGGTCCCGGTCGCGCTCCAGCACCTCGCGCGCCCTCTCCGCGGCGAGCGTGAGGTTCGCCGCGCAGGCCGGATGGACCGCGCCGGCACCCTGGCAGGCGAGCAGGGCCTTGGTGCCGTTGGTCGTCGTGGTGACGATGGTCTTGCTTCGCACTGCGGACTCGGTCATCTCCAGAGGGCTGTTGCCCAGTTGAAATCCGGGAATGCGGACGCAATTCTGCTCTCCGGCGAGCAGCACGTCGGTGCTCCCGATCGTCTGAGCCAGGCGGAGAGCCTCCTCAGTGGCCGCGACGGGAATTATCGCCTTGGCTCCATGATGGAGAGCGGCACACATTGCGGTAGTGGCTCGGAGAATATCGACCACGAGCACCGTCCGGCCCTGCACCTCACTCGGGGTAATGCCCGAGGGAGTGAAGACCACATCCAGCTTCATGCTTCCGGACGGAGCAGTTGCGACTCCCGTTCGAGAAACTTGGTGTCGATTTCGCCGGCGACGAAATCGGGGTGACGGATGACCCGCGCGAGGAAGGGGATGGTAGTGGTCACGCCTTCGAGGATGAAGCTGTCCAGCGCCTGACCCATTCGACTCAGCGCTTCGGCCCGGTCGTTGCCTCGCACGATCACCTTGGCCAACAACGAGTCGTAATACGGTGGCACGGTGTAGCCGGCGTACACGTGGGTATCCACCCGAACGCCGGGACCTCCCGGAGGGTGGTACGCGGTGATCAATCCGGGGCAGGGCTGAAATCCGCGGTAGGGATCCTCGGCATTGATGCGACACTCGATGGCGTGCCCCCGAAGCCGCCGCCCATCTCCCTGAAATCCGAGCGGCTCGCCGGCAGCGACCCGGATCTGCTCTTTCACCAGGTCGAAGCTGGTGACCATCTCGGTGACCGGGTGCTCCACCTGGATGCGAGTGTTCATCTCCATGAAATAGAAGCAGCCAGCGGCGTCGAGCAGGAACTCGAGGGTCCCGGCACCGATGTAGCCGATGTTGCTCGCGAGGGCCACCGCCGCACGGCCCATGCGGTCGCGCAGCGTGGGGTCCAGGGCCGGGCTGGGGCTCTCCTCGATCAGTTTCTGGTGGCGCCGCTGCACCGAGCAGTCCCGTTCGCCGAAGTGGGAAACCTTGCCGAAGCAGTCACCCACCACCTGAATCTCGACGTGTCGCGGACGATCGAGATATCGCTCGACGTAGACCGCCCCGTTGCCGAACGCGGCCAGGGCCTCGTTCTGCGCCAGCCCGAAGAGCTGGGGGAATTGCTCGGGGTCCTGAACGATCCGCATTCCCTTCCCGCCCCCCCCGGCGGTCGCCTTGATGATGACGGGAAAGCCGATGTCGGTCGCGAAGGCGAGAGCCGCGTCGGGGTCGTCGATGGTGTCGGGCGAACCGGGGATGGTGGGGACGCCGGCCTCCTGAGCCAGCCGTCGGGCGCTGGCCTTGTCCCCCATCATCCGAATCTGGTCGCCGGTGGGGCCGATGAAGGTGATGTTCGATGCCCGGCAGGTGTCGGCAAATTCGGCGTTCTCGGCCAGGAAGCCATAGCCGGGGTGGATGGCATCCGCTCCGGTGATTTCGGCGGCGGCGATGATGTTGGGGATCTTGAGATAGGAGCTGCGACTGGGAGGGGGCCCGATACAGACGTCATCGTCGGCGAAGCGAACGTGCAGCGACTCGCGATCGGCCTCGCTGTAGACCGCTACGGTGGAGATCCCGAGTTCGCGGCACGCGCGAATCACCCGCAAGGCGATTTCCCCGCGGTTCGCAATCAGGACCTTCTTGAACATCAGGGCGTCAGATCCATCGAGCGGGACGGCACCGCATCACCGGTGATCTCGGTAAACTTGCGGTCCGAGGCCGAATCCACGCCCGAGACCCGCAGCGCGAACTCACTGGGGTTGGACGAGTAGAACAGGGCACTCTCGTAAGAAATCAAACCGTCCTTGTACCACTTCATCAGCGACTGATCGAACGATTGCATGCCGTAGGACACGGTCCCCTCGGCGATGAGGTCGGGGATGTTGAGGGCCTTCTCGACATCCCGGATGTTGTCGGCCACCGCCGCCGTATTGATGAGCACCTCCGCCGCGGGAACCCGGCCCCTGCCATCCGACCGGGGCACCAGTCGGAGCGAGACCACCGCGGACAGTGCGGTCGCGAGCAGCATGCGGATTTCCTGGTGCTGGTACGGGGGATAGAACGAGATGATCCGGTTGAGGGTCTGGGTCGCGTCGGTGGTGTGCAGGGTGGAAAAGACCAGGTGGCCGGTGTCCGCGGCCTTGAGGGCCGTATCGAGCGTCTCCGCGTCGCGGATCTCGCCCAGCAGAATTACGTCGGGATCCTGCCGGAGCACATGCCGGAGCGCCGAGGCAAACGACAACGTGTCGCTGCCGACTTCTCGCTGGGAGATGTTGGACATCACATCGCGATGGAGGAACTCGATCGGATCTTCGATAGTGATGATGTTGACGCGGCGATTCTGATTCACGTGGTTGATCATCGCCGCCAGCGCGGTGGATTTGCCCGAGCCGGTGATGCCGGTGACCAAAATCAGCCCGCGCGCCTTCAGCGAGATCTCCTCCAGGACCTCCGGCAGGTGAAGTTCCCGAATGGTCTTCACCTCGTAGGGAATGGCTCGAAAGGCGAAGGCCAGGGTCCCCCGCTGCTGATAGACGTTGGTGCGGAACCGGCCGACTCCGGGGACCCCGATCGCAAAGTCCGCCTCCTTCTTCTCCGCAAACTCCTTCACCTGCCGCGGGGTCATCACCTGCTCGGCCAGCAGCTTGAGGTCCTCCGGCTTGAGCGGCGGCGAGTCGAGCCCTTGCAACTCACCGTTGAGACGCACGGTCGGAGGGCGCCCGACCTTGAGGAGGAGATCCGATGCGTTTCGCTGCACCATCTGTCGGATGGTGTGCTTGAAATTGAAGGACGGAGAAGCGGCGCCAGCGCCGGCGGACTCACCCATGAGGATCGACTCGGAAGAGGACCTGGCCGTATTCGACGGGTTGCGCGTCTTCCACGCAGATTTCACGCACCACCCCGGAGACCTCGGCTTCGATCTCGTTCATGATTTTCATCGCTTCGATGATACAGACCGTCTGACCCGGCGTGATCCGCCCGCCCACCTTCACGTAAGGATCGGCTCCCGGCTCGGGCGCCTTGTAGAAGGTGCCCACCATGGGAGATTTGATCTCCTTCAGCCCGGAGGCGGGTGCCGCCCGGGGAGGCTCCCGGTGCTCTGCCTCCGGCGAGGGCGCCGAGGGGGTGGCGAGCGGATGGGGCACGACCGGCGTCGAGGCGAAGGGAGGCACCGCCGAGGTGCGGGTGATGACTACGCCGGTGCCGAACCAGCCCTTGATCTCAATCGAGCCGATTTCGGGGGACTCCCGCAGCAGCTGGGCGAGCCCCTGCACGTCCTCCAACTCGATGGACTTGATGCCCGGCACGTTTTGGAGCAGTTCGGCGAGCTGCTTCATCTCCTGAGGCGTCATACGCGAGTCAGGTACTTGTCTTCGCGGCGGTCGACCCGAATCACCTGGCCCTCCTCGACAAAGAGAGGAACCTGCACCGTAGCGCCGGTCTCCAGCGTCGCCGGTTTGGTGGCGCCCCCCGCCGTATCCCCGCGGATCCCGGGATCGGTACGGGTGACCGTGAGCTCCACAAAATACGGCAACTCCACCTGGATCACGCGGTCATCGTGCACCAGGCCCTCGCACTCCATCCCCTCCTTCAGATACTTGAGCTGCTCGCCCCCGATGACCTCGTCGGTCAGCATGATGTCATCGAAGGTGTGCTGGTCCATGAAGTGATAGAAGTGCCCGTCGCCATAGGAGAACTGGATCGGCCGTCGCTGCAGCCGCACGTCGGTCACCCGCTCGCCGGCATTGAAGGTCCGTTCCAGCACGGCCCCGGTCCGGATGTTCTTGAGCTTGGTCCGCACGAAGGCTCCGCCCTTCCCCGGCTTCACGTGTTGGAAATAGATCAGCTGAAACAGCTGGCCCTCGATCTCGAGAACCAGGCCATTCTTGAAGTCGGCGGTGGTGGCCATGAAGTCTCAGGTGACAAGTCTCTTACACCAGCTCCAGCAACTCCGTCTTCCCGTCTGACAACCGCTCCGGCCCGTCGGGTCCCAGATGGACATCGTCTTCCAGCCGGACTCCCCCCCAGCCCGGAAGATAGATGCCCGGCTCAACCGTGACCACGGCGTGGGTCGGGAGCGGCGTCTCCGTCGTCGGAGCCACCCGCGGCGCCTCATGGACCTCCAGGCCGAGGCCGTGCCCGAGGGAGTGACCGAACGCCTCTCCAAACCCACGGGCGACGATGACATCTCGGGCCAAGGCGTCGCCTTCCCGGCCCGTCATTCCGGCGCGGAGATGCTCGAGGGCCCGGCCCTGCGCGGCTCGCACCAGCTCGTGAATGGTTCGTTGGCGCTCGTCCGCTCGCCCGACCACCACGGTCCGGGTGAGGTCGGCGCAGTATCCGTCCACCTGCGCGCCGAAGTCAAGCAGCAGCCACTCCCCCAGGCCGACGGTCCGGGCGCTGGTCCGAGCATGAGGCAGGGCCGACCGCGGCCCCGATGCGACGATGGTCGGGAACGGATGCCACTCGCTCCCTCGCCGGCGGAGGGCCTCTTCGAGCATGGCCCCGATCTCCCGCTCGCTCTGGCCGACTCGAATTCGGGGCAGCACTTCCGCCAGTGCATCCTGCGCCAGCGAAGCGGCGTCCCGAATGGCGGCCACTTCCTCGGGAGACTTTACCGTCCGTAGCCGTTCGACCAGCTCGGAGGTGGGCACCACTCGGTTCCGGCTGAGGCCGGATACCCGCTCCGCATCCCGGACGGTCAGGGCGTGCGCTTCGATGCCCAGGGTGGAGAGCGGGTGGGTACCCAGGATGCGCCCGAGGCGCTCCCACACATTCTTCTGATCGATCTCGACGACGGCGGCCTGCCCGGCTTCCGCCGGCGCCTGCACCGCGTAGCGGAAATCGGTGATCAAAATCGTGGCGTCGGAACGGACCAGGAGCAGCGCGGCCGATCCGGTGAAGCCAGTCAGGTAGCGAATGTTGGGCAGGTGGGTGACCAGCAGCCCGTCGATCCCCTCCTGCATCAGCTGAGCCCGCAGAGCCTCCTGACGCTCGAGCCGGCGATCAGGCGGCACGGAGTCGGCCCACCAACCCCTGCAGGGCCAGAAGGTAACTCTGAGGTCCGAAGCCGGTGACCATGCCTACCGCCAGGTCCGCGATGACCGAATGCCGTCGCGCCGGCTCCCGGGCGAAGATGTTGGAGAGATGAAGCTCGACGAAGGGCACCTGAACGGCCAACACCGCGTCGCGCAATCCCAGGCTCGAGTGGGTCAGCGCCGCGGCGTTGATGAGGGCGCCGTCAACCCGGCCGCGGAGTCCCTGGACTGCGTCGATCAAGGCACCCTCGTGATTGGTTTGGAACCAATCGATTTCCGCGCCCAGACGGCCCGCGGCTTCCCGCACCATGGTCTCGATTTCGGGGAGGGTCGTGTTGCCGTACAACTCCGGCTCCCGCTGCCCCAGCAGGTTCAGGTTGGGGCCGTTGAGGACCGCGATCCGCATTCAGCGCTTCAGGTTCTGCAACCACGCGTGAAACTGGTCGAGATCGTCGCTCTTGGCGTCCTGAGTTTTTCCAGGGCGCTGGGCACCAGCTCCTCCCTGACCCCCGAAAAACTCGTCGTAGGAAACGCCGCTGCCCGGTGGTGTGCCGGGGGACGGGACAGCGGGTGGTGTGGGCGTGCCCTCTTCGCCGAACACGGCGCTGAGTGAGAGCGTCTCTGTAGCCGGCCGGGTGGGAGCCCCGGTGGCTTGGGGCGCGGGTGGCGGCGCGGAGGCGGGTGCGGCTGGGGCCGGAGTCAAGACCGGGGGCCGTGCAGCGAGCAGCGCCCGGAAGAATTCGGCCACCGACTGTCCTTGGGTCTCGCGAGCCAGGTAGGTGTGCCGGGGAGCCGACACCAAGGCTCGAGCGGCCTCTTCCAGCTCCGCGATCTTCTGCTGCAGACGAGGATTCCCGGCGCTTCGGGTCTCGAGCTCTCGGTACACCCGGAGGGCGTCGGCTGAATGACCCTGGTCGCGGAGGACCTCCGCCATCGTCTCAGTGACCACCAGCTCCGGCTCCGGAGCTGCCAGCGGCTCCGGTGGATATGGAGTCGGAGGTGCTGGCGGCGACTCCTGCACAGGAGGCGGAGCCGGCGAGGAGGACGAGAAGTGCCACGGCGCTGAATCCTCTGAGGCCGCAGGCACAGGTGCCTCCGGGGCCGCCCCTTCAGACGGGGCAGGTTCGGGAGCAGGAGGGGCCAACTCCGACGTGGCCAGCTCCGGAAGGGTGACGGTCTCTCCCGTCGGTTCCCACTCACCCGCGGGTGATGGCTGATCGCTCTGCGCCGCGGGCTCGGGCTGCCGCACCTCCTCAGTGTCCGCTGCTTCGGTGGCCGCTGCTTCGGTGGCCGCTGCTTCAGTGGCCGCTAGTTCAGAAGGAGGTGCGCCGGCTTCCCCGAGCTGTTGATCGGGAGCCGGTTCTGTCTCCGGCCCGGAGGAGCTCATCTCCGGCCAGCGCCGGGTCGCCTCGGCCAGGCTGGCATCACGTCCCTCGGCCACCTCCGCCGTGTGGGCGCTCCCTTCGGCGGCAACATCCGCAGCTCGCTCCTCCGGCTTTTCGACCCCTGCTCCAAACGGAGATGGGGGCTCGTACCCCGCGCTGGCGAGAGGTGCCTCCACGAAGGGTGATGGGGGCGTCGGCGAGCCGGAAATAAGCTCCTCCGACGCATCGGGTACCTGGAACTCCCCCCCGCCCGAGCTCTGCAAAATGATGTCTTCGCTGGTCTCGACCTTGAATTCCTCTCCGATTTCCAGATCCTCCTGGTCCCGCCCTACCAGACCTGCCAGCGGTTCTACCGGCTCGAGAAAGGGATGCCGGGGATCCAGCTCTTCGGTGCCCTCCATTGGCTCCAGATCCGAGGACATCGGTTCCGGAGTCAGCTCCTCCAAGCGCGCTGGCTCCAGGTCTTCGCTCTCCCTGGCACCCGTATTGGAGACCCAGGAGATCATCGGCTCCGAGGTTTCCCCCTCCGGCAAGCGTCCCCCTTCGGCAGGCACCTCCACCGGTTCATCCGGAGATTCGCCGACGAGCTCCACACTGCGGGCGGCTTCAGGATTGACCGATGATCCGAGCTCCGCCTGCCGTCGGGAGACCTCGATCCGTTCGAGTTGACTCCGGGCCTCGTCGTTGCTGCGATCCACCGCCAGTAGCGTCCGCAACCAGCGGTCGGCATCGTCGAATCGGGAGAGCCGCTCGCTGATATCAGCCAACGCCTTGAGTGCAATCACGTTCTCTCCATCGAGGGCGAGTACGTGATTGAAGGCCGCTTCAGCCGCAGGCAGATCACCCAGATCGAAGTGGCAGCGCCCGAGGACGATGCTGGCGGGGATATAGTCGGGGTGGAGCTCGAGGCCGGGTCGGAGGAGGTCGAGGGCGCGGCCGACATCGCCATTTTTTCTGTGCACCTCGGCGAGCGGCGCGAAGGTGAGACCCTGAGGGTTCTCGGCGTACCGACGCTCGAGCTTCTCGATCTCGCTAATTGCCATCCGGTTCCCGACTTATAGAAGGCGCGCTGGCCGTGGTAGGCGGCGGTAAACAGGCGTGTGGGGAGTCAGGTGACAGTAGCGCGCCACCTGCGGCATGTCAACTCCTAACCGGTGCCGTGCCTTGAGGTTCTGTGCCCGGAAGCTTAGACTTCGGGCTCTTTTCCTCTGCTCCGGAGTCACGGCAGCATATGATGCAAGCTTTCCGAAACGCGGCCAAGCCACTCATGGTGGTGGTCGCTTTCACCTTCTTTGCCTGGCTGGTCCTCGACCTGAGCGGCATCACCGGAGGCACCGGCCTGCTTACCCGAACGTCGGTGGGTAAGGTCAACGGCCACAGCATTGACGCCCGCACCTTCCAGACAGTGGTCCAGCAGTCCATCGACCAGCGGCAGCGCCAGTCGCCCGGACAGCTCGGTCTGGAGGACTACGCTCAAATTCGAGACGAGGTTTGGGAACAGTTCGTACAGAATACGGTGCTCGAGCAGGAGTATCGCCGGAGAGGGATCACGGTTTCGGAGGACGAGATCATCCAGGCGATGCGCAACGCCCCGCCTCCCGAGTTCCAGAAGATCCCGGAGTTCCAGACCGATAGCCAATTCGATCTCGGCAAGTACCAACGCTGGCTCACCTCCAGCGTGGCGCAGCAGTACCTCCCGTCGTTGGAGGCGCAGTACCGGGACCAGTTGCAGCGCGCCAAGCTGCTTCGAGTGGTCACGGCCGACGTGTACCTGTCAGACCCTGCCCTCTGGGAGCAGTATCGCGACGAGCACGAGGAGGTGAAGATTTCCCTCACTGCGATCGTCCCGCGAACCGTGATCGCCGACTCGGCGGTCAAGCTGAGTGATGCCGAAGTGGCGGCGTACTACAAGGCACACCTGGACGATTTCAAGCGTCCTTCCACCGCGTTCCTGAGCTTCGTAGCGCTCCCAAGGCTCACCAATGCCGCCGACACGGCCGCGGCGCGAGCCCGTGCCGATTCGGCCCGCCAAGAGATCATCGGGGGCACTCCCTTCGCTGACGTCGCCCGACGGGAGTCGTCCGACAGCGGCAGCGCGGCCCACGGAGGCGATCTGGAAGAGTGGACCCGGGGCGCGATGGACCCGGCCTTCGACTCCGCCGCATTCAAGCTGCCACTCAAGACGGTCTCTCAGCCGGTGCTGTCGCAGTTCGGGTTTCACCTCATCGAGATCACCAGCCGCAAGGGGAACAAGGCCAAGGGCCGTCACATCCTCATTCCCATCGAGCTGGCGGGAGCCCATCGCGATAAGCTCGATGCCGAGGCCGACAGCCTGGAACGGCTCGCCGCCGACCGCGCGGATCCTGCGTCACTCGATACGGTCGCGCGAGTGCTCAAACTGCCGATCGGCAAGTCCGGGCCGGTCCAGGAGGGTACCAAGGTCCAGCTGGGCCAGCTGGTCGTGCCCGACGCCGCTGTGTGGGCCTTTCAAGCCAAGCCAGGGGCGACGAGCCCGGTCATCGAGACCACCATCGCCTTTTATGTCTTCCGGTTGGACAGCCTGCGCCCCGAAGGGGTACCGCCGTTGAAGGAAATCCGGGCGTCCGTGGCTCAAGTTGCCCGAAGCGAGAAAAAGGAGGGGTTGGCGAAGAAGCTGGCCGAGGATTACCTGAAGCGACTGGACTCGGGGAGCACGCTGGCCCAGGCGGCCGAGGCCATGAAGCTTCCCAACAAGGAGTTCGGCCCCTTCCCGCGGGTCAATCCGCCCTTGACCGACCCGGTGGTCGTGGGGACCGCCTTCGGGCTCGACTCCGGGAAGCGGAGTGGCCTGATCGATACCAAGCAGGGGATGTACGTCCTCCAGGTCCTCCAGCACACCAAGCCGGATTCAGCGGCCTTCGTCAAGGAGCTGGACAAGTACCGCAGCCAGATGATTCAAAGCGCGCGCCAGGAGCGGGTGCGCAGCTACCTAGCGTCACTGCGAGAAGCAGCCAAGGTGGTGGACAATCGGAAGAAGGTCCTGCGAAATCTGCCGGCGGGTCAGCCGAGCTGAAGCGCCAGGTTCAACTCGAACGGAGGGGGCATGATCGACATCATGCCCCCTCGTGCGTTGCTATTGCGAAAGCCGCTTGGGTTCGCCCGAGGACTGAGTGGGCGGCGGCGACGCATCGGTCGGATGAGGTGGGATGTTCCGACTCTGCTCATCCGTGCCCATGATCGCATCCTGGGTGTCGGTGAGGCTACGCTTGAACTCCCGAATGCCCTTCCCAATGGAGGCTCCGACCTCGGGGAGCCGCTTGGCCCCGAAGAGCAGCAGCACGACCACCAGAATAAGCATGATTTCGCTAAAACCGAGGTTGCCCACAGGCCCCCCTAGAAGAGGGATCGCGCGATCAGGTACGCCACGAGGACCCCGATCAGGCTGAGCAGGGAGACGTGTAGCCCGATGGGACCCAAGGTGAAGTTTATCACCAGCAAGTCCATGGAGACAGGGCCGAAGTTGGCCGTCCAGGTGCTGGTGAAGAAGGTCCGTGCCGCACTGTCGGGAAGGGACTGGCGGAGGAGGGCGGTCAGCGCGCCACCGGCAATGAAGCCGGTGATCAGCACACCAAGATAGAAGCCGGGTCGATGCGGACCGCTTGCCATCAGCGTCTGCGGTCCACGACGTAGACGATGCTCGCTCTCAGGGCCTCGCGCGCGGAAGACGACGGCAGCCGGTCGAGCTCGCGGTCGGCGCGTTCCGCCAGATTGAGGGCCCGCTGACGGGCATACTCGAAGCCACCGGCCTCGCCCACCGTGGCGATCACCTCCACGATCTGCGCGTCGCTCGGCTCCGGCGTCGTCAGCAACTCGGCTACCATTCGACGCTCTGGCGGTCCCATCCGGGGAAGCGCGGCGATCAGCGGCAGGGTGACCTTGTGCTCGCGGAGATCCGAACCTGACGGCTTCCCGGTGACGCTGCTGTCCCCCATGTAGTCGAGCAAATCGTCTACGATCTGAAACGCCATGCCGACCGCTTCGCCGAACCGCCGGAGGGCCTGGCGCTCGCCGGGGCGGGCCTGCAGCGCGCCGACTTCGCACGCCCCAGAAACCAGTGACGCCGTCTTCGACCGAATCAGCAGGTCGTACTCCTCCTCCGAGAACTGCAGCGGATCGTGCGCCAGAAGCTGGCGCATTTCACCCACGGTCATCTCGTTGGTGACCCGACTGAGGACTCGGAGCGGCTCCAGATCGTTCAAGTGCACCAGTTCGGTCACGGCGCGAGAGTAGAGATAATCGCCCATGATGACCGAAACCTGGTGGCTGAAGAGCGCGTTGATCGTGGGCATGCCGCGGCGCAGGACGGAATGATCCACTGAGTCGTCGTGCACCAGGGTGGCCAGGTGGATCAGCTCGACCACGGCCGCGAGGCTGATCGACCGCTCCTGGTGAGTTCCCGTCGCCTCTTCGGCCAACAGCAGCAGGGTGGGCCGAAACAGCTTTCCCTGCATCTGAAACAGGTGGGTATTGACCTGGGTGATCAGGTCGAAGTCCGCCTGCACGATGCGGCGGAGCTCCTGCTGGACCCGCTCCAGCCGCGACCGGAGAGGCCTCTGCAGATCGGCCAGGGAGACGGGGGCCGTCTGCGGGCTCATTGCCGCCGGCCCGCCGCCAGGCGGTGAATCCGGTCGCTCAGATCGAGAAAGCGGATGTCCACCGCCAGGGCGCGCTCGTAACTCGCCAATGCGTCGGCTTCCTTGCCCTGCGCCTCCAGAGCTCGCCCGAGCCAGTAGAGCAGGCCGATCTTGGCGTCGTCCCCTCCGTCCAGGCTGTCCACTGCGCGGCGAAGCACTGCCTCCGCAATCGGGGGCTGCCCCTTCTCGAAAAAGCAGATTCCCAAAGCCTCCGAGGTACGCAACCGGCCTTCGGGAGCCCGGAGCGCCTTCTGAAACTCCGAGATGGCCTCGTCCAGGAGGCCCATCTCCTTGAAGGCGACGCCGAGATCGTAGTGCGCCTGATAGTCCTCGGTGTCGAGATTTTCGTCGATGCCCCGCTTGAACTGTTCCAGAATCTCCTTGAACTCCCGCTGTTCGTCCTGGTCCTCGGGTTCACGGCGGTCGATCCGCATCCGCGTGTCGCGGGTCGCCGTCTCCTCGAAAATCATGGAGCTCAGGTCGACAAAGCTCGCGCCCCCGCCAGCCGGGGCGGTAACCTGCGGGGGCGGGGCCGCAGGCGGCGGTTCCGGCGGAGCCGCACTTCGGCCGGTTGGCTGAACCGCAGGTGGAGTCACCGAAGGCCGGGTTGGAGGAGGTTCAGTCTTCGCCTTCCCGGCTTCGAGCTGAATCTGTGCCAAGGCCGCGTCTGCCCTGGTGTTTCCTGGGTCGTGCTCCTGCACTCGCCGGTAGACCGCGCTCGCCTTGTCGATCGCCCCGATGCGGACCAACAGGTCCGCAAGCGAAAGATAGGCCTCGAGCAGATGGGAGCGGTCCCCCAGGCGGTACGCCAGTTCTACGCGCTTCTGCTGATACCGGATGCTGTCCCAAGACAGAGCCACGAGGCGGTCGGCGATGCTGGAGGCCAGGCGCCAATTTTCGGCCCGCTCATAGCCTTCCAACGCCAGCTCCAACTCCTCGAGTCCCCGGCTGCGCTCACCCGAAAGCAGCAGACGGTCCGCCAGCTCCCCGTGGAGCTCCGGGTTGTCGGGGTCGTCCAGCACCCGGCTTTCGAGCTCGGTGATGGTTGGAGCGGTGGGACCTTCCACTGGAATGAGAGGAAGGTCGACCGGCTCAGGCACCTGCAAATCGACGTTCTCTTCCAGCGGGACGTCAACCAACTCGTCTTCGACCAGACTCTCGTCCATCTCATCGTCCAGCGAGGTGACGAGTGGCTCGACCACCGTGAGATCGTCCTCGACCTCTTCCAGCACGCTGCCCTCGAACTCGAGATCGGCCGGATCCACCCGATCCAAATCCAGAGGCGGGCCGGACTGATCCGTGGTCGCAGCATCCAGGTCGAGCTCGGCCGTCCGCTCCAACCCGGGAACTTCGGGTTGAGCCCGGGGCGCGGCGCTGCCGTACATCGGCTCCGTCACCATCAGGCCCTCCGGCGGAGACGGCGGCGAGAGCTCTACTGGGACCGACTCCTGGGCCATGCTCGCGGGCGGCGACGTCGGGAGATCCATGCCGGTGTCGAGAAAGATCAGTCCACCGCCGGCCAGGGAAGCGGGTGTCTCCCGCCGCCGTTCCCGGACCTCGGTGGCATCCGTCATCTCCGGCGCGCGCGGCCGGCTGGAAGCGTCGCCGTGAGACTCCAACTCGCCGGCCAGTTTGTCCAGCTCCTCTCGAGCCTCCTCCTCCCGTGACGCGGCCCGGAGTAGCTCGATCAACATCAGCCGGATTTCCTGGCTGCCGGAGAACCGATCGGCGAATTCCTTGACCGACTGGAACGCCTGGTCCAGCTGGCCCAGCGCGTTCATCCGCTCCATGAACTCAATCAGATTCCGCTTGGCCTCGATGACCACGTTCTTCCGGGCATGCAGTTGGGCCAGCTTGAGATAGGTCTGGGTTCGCCCGGGATTAACCCGCAGGATCTTGCCACAGAGCGCGATGGCGTTGTTGAAGAAGCCCTGGTCCGCATACAAATCAACCGCGCGCTCATAGGAGCGCACGGCCGCAGCGGTGTCATTGACCTTGAGGTGGAGATCGCCGATCCGGTTGTAGAGCGAGAGGTCCGGGGCGGTTTCGGCACCGGACTCGATCTGCTCGATGGCTCTTAGATAGACCTCAATGGCCTTCCGCCAGTCTTCCTTCTGCTCAAACTTCCGCGCCGTATCCTTCAGCTTTTCCAGGTTCATGCGGCTCGGGGGAGAAGAGGAAAACGGGGGTTAACGCGAGAAGCGACCGAAAGATACCGGACGGTCAAGGGCCGGGCAAGCACGGCTCTGGGAGCGGCCTCATGGCTGATCCGGATCCAGCATTCCCCGGGCCACCGCCAGCGCGAGATGCTCGAGATCGGGAGCTGGGGGACGGTCCTGCTTCAGCGGGGTGATCTCCGGTGTGAGCGCCCGGAGGCGGCGATAGAGCCGCCCAACCCCATGCCCCGGCGCCAGCGGCTTCAGGAACTCGAGGCCCTGAGCCGCACAGAGCAGTTCCGCCGCCACGACCTTTTGAGCATTGGCGAGAATGCGTTGCGCCTTGAAGGCCGCAGCCATCCCCATGGGCACGAAGTCTTCCTGGTTGGCATCGGTGGGAATCGACCCGATGCTGGCAGGCATGGCCAGCGCGCGGGACTCGGCCACCAGGGAGGCCGCCGTGATTTGGACCATCATGAATCCGGAAGACAGGCCGGGGTCCCGAGTGAGAAAAGCGGGGAGACCCTGGGACAGGTCGGGGTTGACCAGGCGCTCGACCCGCCGTTCGGAGATGGCCTGGAGCGTGGTCAGAGTCATCGCCAGAATGTCGAGCGCCTGCGCCACCGGCTGACCATGGAAGTTGCCGCCGGAGATGACCTCGCCGTCCTCGAAGACCAGCGGATTGTCGGTCGAGGCGTTGAGCTCGACCTCCGCGGTCTGTTCAGCGAACCGGATGGCATCGGCCACCGCACCCAGCACCTGTGGAGCGCATCTCAAACTGTAGGCATCCTGCACTCTCGGGTCGCCCACCCGGTGTGACTCCCGGATTTCACTCTCCTCCAGCAGGCCGCGCATCAGCGCCGCGGCTTGAAGTTGACCCCAATGAGGCCGAGCCTGGTGAATTCGGGGATCGAGTGGTGCGGGTGTTCCTCGCAGCGCTTCCAGACTCATCGCGGCCGCCGCCACGGCGGTACGCCACAGCACCCGGGCGTCGTACACCAGCATGGCCAGCAGCGCGGTCTGCGCCTGGGTGCCGTTGATGAAAGCAATCCCCTCCTTTGGGGCGAAGCGGTAGGGCGAAACGCCAGCGGAGGTCAGCACTCTGCCAGCAGGCACTCTGCCGGCCGGGGTTAGTACCTCTCCCTCACCCATAAGGGTGAGCCCGATGTGACTGAGCGGCGCCAGATCGCCGCTGGCTCCGACGCTTCCTTGTTCCGGCACGAGCGGCACCACGCCGGCGTTGAGCAGCGCCAACAGCGCATCGACCAACTCCGGCCGAACTCCACTGGTGGGCCGTAGCAGGACGTTCGCGCGCAGCAACATCACCCCGCGGACCACTTCGGCCGGGAGCGGACTACCCACGCCGGCCGCGTGGCTGCGAATCAGATTGGCCTGAAGTTGATCCAGGGCGTTCGCCGCGACCCGAACGTTGGCGAGCTTACCGAAGCCGGTGTTGATGCCGTAGATCGTCTGTCCCGATGCAATGGCAGCCTCCACTAGGCGGCGACTCGCCAGCAGTGTCTGCCGAGCGGCCGGAGCGGCGGTGACTCGAACCTCGGCGTCTCGGGCCACGCGCACCACCTCTTGGATCGTGAGCGATCGGCCATCGAGGACGCAGGTTGGGCTGGGCATGGCACATAAGATAGACGGAGAGGGCAGAGACGTCCTCTCTGCCCTCTCCCTGCTCCCCCTCCGTCCTCTTCTCCTACTTCTTTCGCGCCACCATCAGCTCCGGATCGCCCGGGTCGGTCTGAAAGGCCCAGTCCAGGATAAGCAGGCTCTGACCCACGTGCGTCACCCGGAGGGCACCGTACCGTTTGAATCCGTCGCCTCCGTCCATCTCGAACACATAGCCGTATCCGGGAATGGCCAGAATGCCGGAGGTGCGGTAGGGCCGATCTTCGGCGAAGTCGATGCTGGTCAGATCCTCGACCGGGGCACTGTCGTCGTAATATTCGACTCCGGTTCCCGCCCGTACCGGGGTGAGGAAGAGATCCCCTGCCCCATCGCGGTCGACGAAGAAATCGATATCGTTCGCCGTCCCCGAGCGGACCAGGCCGAGCTCGTTGTCGTCCGCATGGCCGTCGTGGTTGAGATCATCCCAAAAGCGGAAGCCGCTGCCGCTGTTCTGCGACTGGACCGCGAAGAGCACCACGTTGCGGCTGTCCGGCCGCGGCGTGTCGTTCTGCAGCGGCGAACGGTCGCTCTCAAACCCGTCGATGCTGACCGCCGTCACCGTGAAGCAGCGCGGGATGCCATTGGTCAGAGCGCCGACCACAAACTCCGGCGCAACCGTCGTCCCCTCCAGACGGAAGGACGACCCGCAGCCGACCGGTTCGTCGAGACTGTAGCTGGTACTGTAGATCCGGTAGTTCTGGAAATTGGACGGGTCCGAACGGTAGGCGTTGTCGTCCCAGGTCAGCGCGACGGCGCCGTCAAGGCTGGTGCTGGAAAGGCTGCTGGGAGTGTCTGGGGGAGTCCCCGGTCCCGACCCGTCGTGGTCGGAGCACGCCGCCAGGGCGAAGACCAGGGCTGGAATCCAAGAGCGGCGCATGGCTCGTCTCCGAAGAGAGGGGATGCCCGACGGAGAGCAGAGTGTATGCCACGCGAGGGCGGGAAAGGCGGAAATGGCGGAAAGGGCGGTAAGGTTAGGTGGATAGTGGAGTTCCGGGCCCTCACAAGACTTGCACTTTCCC
>DATBKD010000146.1:0-29214 GCA_036556025.1 Gemmatimonadales bacterium
TCGCATCTCGGTGTCGGCGATCTGGTCTCGCCCAAGCAGCGGCACGACCTGGGCAAGCTGTGCTTCGGATTTACCGTGTTCTGGACCTACCTCATGTGGGCCCAGTTCCTGGTGATCTGGTACGGCAATCTCCCCGAGGAAACCGGCTTCGTGTTTTCCCGTCTGTGGGGCCCCTGGCTTCCGATCGGCACGACCGTGGGCCTGGGGATGTTCATCATCCCGTTCTTCGGGTTGCTCGGAGTGGCGCCCAAGAAAGTCCGGGTGACGCTGGGGTTCTTCGCGACGGTGAGCCTGGTCGCGCTCTGGCTCGAGCGCTATCTGCTGGTGATGCCTTCGGTAACCGTCTTGCCGGGGCCGCGGTTCGAGTTGCCCGAGCTTGGCCCCACTCTGCTTTTCCTGGGACTCTTTCTCCTGTGCTATGCGTTGTTCGCCCGGACCTTCCCCATGATCTCCCCCCGGCTGGCTCGGGTCACCCTGGATCGGGAACGCGGCCATGCAATCGTAGCGGCGGAATTCGACCACGAGGAAGCGCCCAAGGACTATGTGCCGGCGGATTTGATCGAACGGAGGGAAAGGCCGAGATAGGCTAACAGCTATCAGCTATCAGCTATCAGCTATCAGCTATCAGCCTTGAGCATTCAGATCCCAAAAAGCAATGACCCTCCGGGAATAATTCCGGAGGGTTTTTGGTTCGGGTTGCGAGTTCTAGCTGTTAGCTAATAGCTGATAGCTGATAGCTGATAGCCGTTAGCTGTTAGCTGATAGCTGATAGCTGTTAGCTTACTTGCTCCTCATCTCCGCATTCAACCGTCGAATCATGGCGCGCAGACTGTCAGGCGGGAGGGAGCCGGTGATCGCGAGAATCCGGTCACCCACCTGCATCGCCATGGTCTGACCCACGACATCGTTTCGAGGCGGACTGGAGTCGGTGCGGAGAGGAATGGAATCCGCGTCGCCGACCCGCCGTGCCAGCAGCTGCGACACATCGGTTGCCGGCCCCTCGATGGTGCGAATGACCTCACCCGAAGCGAGCTTCTGGGCCACCACCATCACCGGCCGTTGCCCCTGCTCGCCCGACTGTACCTGTACCTGCACCACCGGGAGCCCGTCGATGTGTGGTAGCGGCTGCCCGGCTTCTGCCTGAGCGCCGTCCCAGGACATGGTCCGCCACATCCCACCGAACTCGCTTCCTTCCGAACGCGTCGTGTCGAGCACCGAGAGCTCCACCGCCGGCGAAGAGTTGAGCACGGCCAGCGCCGCCGCGGTGGCTGAATCCGAGCGGACCTCGCGAGTGGCCCTCCGTACCTCTGGGGGACGGGACCTCACCCGACGTGGCGTCGAATCGCGCGATGCGACCGGGGGAAATTTGGCCGCCGGTTGGTTCACTGCTACGGGTGCTTTGAGGGATTCGTTGACTCTCGACGGTGACTGAGTGCGGGGTGTCACGGTGCTGGCCACATGCTGGGACGGTCGCCGGGCCGATGCGGGGCCCAGCAAGTAGCTGCCGGCCCACCCCAGGCCGACCGCCGCCGCGAGGCTGGCAACCCAGAGGGCATTGTGCAACCGCCGCCGGCGCTCCGAGGCATGCTCCGCCGCCCGCCGCCGAAGCGTGTCGAACGCGGGCGGCGGCGTGCGGGCCGGTGCCAATCGGGCCAGGAGGGCAGTCGTCCGGTCCCGCAGTGCCGCAATGCGGTCACGCGTGCCCTGACAGGCCGGGCAATCGGCGAGATGGCTTTCGATCTCGACGCACTGCGACCGGCTCAGCCCCTGGTCCAGATAGGCGTGCAGCTCGGCCTCAGGAATGTGCCGCATCGGTCCCCGTGTTCGACTGTTGGCGATCGTGAGCCTCGACCAACCGGCGGCGAGCTCTTGCAAGCGTGGTGCCTACCGCGCCAACCGCCAGGCCGGTCTGGGCCGCAATCTCGGGATAGCTGAGGCCCGCGTCCCACAAGAGGAGAATTTCCCGGTCCCTCGGCGTCAGGGTGTTCAGCGCCTCCTGGACCGACGCGACCTGCTCATCGTGCTCGACGGTGTCATCCGCCGCAGGGGCCGTCGCAGGCTGCGCGATGGGATCGCCTTTGAGCAGAGTCAAGTGCCGTTTGCGGCGCACCGCCGCGCGCGCTTCGTCCCGCGCCAGATTCGCGGCGACTGCAAAGACCCAGGCCCTAGGCTTCTCCGGCCGGTGGGCCAGTGCCCGCACAAAAACTTCCTGGGCTAGATCTTCTGCGCGCTCCGCGTCCCACACCTTGCGATAAAGGAAGCGCACCACCGCGGTATAGGTGCTCTGGTAAAGCTGTTCCAGCTCGTCGGTCACCGTACCTCCACACACCCTGCCGGACGGGCTTTCACCTGCAACCAGGCTCGACCTTGAGACGGCCAACTGCTCTGGCCTTGCACACTTGGACCGGGCTCACCGGGGCCGCCGCCGCCCGGGACCGGGGGCGAATACGCAGCCGGGGTGCAGGTCCTGGTCTTTGGGGGGCCACTCGCTGCAGAGGTCGGGTTTGGCCGGTCTGCCATCGCTCCGCTTGCGACCGTGCAGAGTGCAACCCACCCCGTCCTGGTCCAGGTAGCCGCAGGCGGAAATCATCTCCGCTTCGATCGAGAACTCACCCTCCCGCTCGACCTTACAGAGATAGGGTGAGCGGCGGGACCGCACCAGGGCCTCGAGCCGCCGCTGGCTTCGGGTGCACATGATCTCTATTTGGAGATCGCGACAGCACGCGGACCCTCGCCGATTGTCCGAAGTGCGACAGGGTGCCGTCGCGCACGGATTGTCCAGCACTGGGAGAGAGCGGGGTGTGGGCGCGAAGGCCAGCGTGCGGACGGCACTTCGGCAATCATCCACTACGGTGAAACGATCGTTCCCCAGTTGGAGCGCCTGCTCCATCCGCCGGGGCCCGCGCGGGGTGGGGCCTAGAAACCCGTGAGCCTGGCAATGCGACGTGCCGTTCTCCTGATGGAGGTAGCGGCAGGGCACGTGCAGCACCGCCTCGACGTACAAGTCTCCCTCGTCCTCCCACAGTTCCGCAAAGCTGATCCGTTCGGTGTGTCCCAGGAGCCAAGTCGCTTCGTGATCGAGGGATGTTGGTCCCTCTTCGAGCTCCCCGATCCGAAGGGTTACTCGCAAACCCAAACAGTGAGCGCCCATCCCGCCACAGCGGGGGGCGGCGGATGTCGCTGAGTTGGAGGCCGAGCCGGAAGCTGCCATACACGTCTAAGCTAAGGGTGAACATGCCCTGGCCGACCGGTGACTCAGGACACTTCCTTTCAACCGAATCGGCAGTATACTTCCGCTCTTGTGAAAGGGTTCACAAAGAGAAAAAACCTTCCCAGTACTCGGAGGCAGAGCGGCGATGCGTGTGATTCCCCTGATGGCGGCGCTGGCCACCGTCCTTGCTGCCTGTGGCGGCGGCGAGAAGAAGAGCAGTGAGCAGACCACGACCACGACTCCCGAGCAGCAGGGCGCACCTGCCGCCGCGCCGGCGGCGCCGGGCGCAACTGGCGCGACGCACGATGTCAACATGGTTCTGGAAGGGGGGCAATACAAGTACGTTCCGGACCAGCTGACCATCAAGTCGGGCGACGTGGTGCAGTTCCACAACAAGAGCGGCGGGCCGCACAACGTTTCGTTCTGGCCCGACAGCATTCCCTCCGGTGCGGCAGACGCCCTGAAGGCGGGCATGCCGGATCAGATGTCCCCCCTCCAGTCCAATCTCCTCACCGAGCAGGATGCCGTCTACAAGGTGAGCTTTGCCAATGCTCCTAAGGGCGAGTACAAGTTCTACTGCCTGCCCCACCTGGCCCTCAAGATGCATGGGAAGATCACGGTGCAGTAAAGCAGTAAACTGGAAACGGTAAACAGTTAACGGGGGCCGCCGACGGAGCCCCCGTTTCCTTTGCCCATCTGCTTTTTTCCCCGTTCACCGTTGCCGGTTCCCCGTTTCCCGCTTGAATGCCATCGCCGCTGCCACCAGCACTCCCAGCCCCAGACCCGCCAGCGCATCCACTCCGTAGTGCATCTGGCAGTACACCACGCCGACGCTCAGAAGCACGCTTGGGACCAGCAAGAGTGCACCCAGCTTAGGTGATCCCCGCCATGCCGAAATGGTCGCAGCGGCACTGGCAGCGACGTGGGAGCTCGGGAAGGCCGCGCCATAGGAGCTTCCCGTCGCGAGGATGGCATACACCAGCCGCGCCGGTCCGTTGTCGACGAACCATGCGGACGGGCGAGGGAAAACGTAGTATGGCCCGGCCACGGGATAGAACACGAAAATCAGATAACAGATCACGAAGGTGATCATCACGCCGAGGACGAACTCCCTGAGCTTCCCCAGCCTTCGCCTCCAGGCGAAGTAGAACGCCGGGATCGAGACGATCAGGTAGTAGGAGAAGTACGCCCCGTGGAGCACGGTCGACCAGAATCGGCTCGGCAGCTCCTGCCACCACACCCGGCTCAGTTGCACGCCGAACAGCGCGAGCTCCCACCGCTGGATGGTGGCATCGTGGACTGGCGGGCCGTTGATGCCGTTCAGCACGTCCAGCTCGCCATAAAGGCCTATCAGGAGCAGAAGCGGGTACAGCTCCCGCAGCACGCGTCCGACTCTTCCCAAATCGGGGCGGGTCACCAGCACCAACAAGATCAGGAAGAGCCCGTGAGCCCCGAGCAGCCACCAGCAGTTCGGGTTTTGCGACGCTCGTCGGAGCGCCACCAGCGAAATGACACCGAGGTAGGCCAGCAGCAGGATGTCGACTGCCTGTAGGCGCGAATGCGTCGCCGGAGCCGTGGCAGTCGCTGGGCCGCCCACCGCTATAGCCACCCCGCGCTCCGGTACCATGCAAAGGTCTGGGCCAGGCCTCGGGACAGGTCGAATGCTGCCTTCCACCCGGTGTCCCGAGCCAGCGGAGCAGGGTCGCCGGTCCAGGCAACCTGAAAGAACTCGTTGGCCTTGTCTGCCGTGAGAATGGTGGCCTTGTGGCCCACCCGTGCGGATAGTTCGGTGATCTGAAGCGCTACCCTCCCCACTCCAAGGGGAATCCGGACGATCTTGACCTTTCGGCCCACCGCAGCTCCCACCGCTTGGACGAACTGGGCGCTGGTGAAGACCTCAGGATGGCAGGCGTAATAGGTCCTGCCGACGGCGGCAGGGCAGGTTGCCACCGCGATCAGCGCTGTGGCGAGGTCGGCGCCGTGGATGGCGGAAAGCTCCTGGGTGCCGTCCCCGAAGACCGGTGCGAAGCCGAGGCGGGCCAAGCGGAACACCTTGAGCACTTCCAGGTCGCGGGGCCCATAGACCATGGGCGGGCGGACAATCGACCAGGGCAGGCTACTTCCGGTGATGACTTGCTCGGCTGCCAGCTTGCTGCGCCCGTAGGCGGTGACGGGTCGAGCCGGCTCGTTGCCCACCAACGGCGTGCCCCGCCGGGCCGGGCCCGCGGCTGCCATGGAGGACACGAAAACCAGGCGAGGGCGTCCACCGCGCTCGGCGGCTGCCGCCAGTTGGGCCGTTCCATCGCGATTGGCCCGGATGAACTCGGCCTCCGTGCGGGCGGCGATGACCCCAGCCACGTGGTAGATCACGTCTTGTCCTTCGACCGCCCGGGCGAGCGCCTGCGCGTCGTGAAGATCTCCGCTGACCACGCGGCACTGGAGCGGTGCCAGGGTGCCGGCCTTGGCCGCCGACCGGGCGAGTACGGTCAGCTCGTCTCCCCGTTGGCGCAGCGCCTCGGCGAGATGGCTACCGACGAATCCAGTGGCGCCGGTGACCAGCGCCTTCATAGAGAGCGATCATACAACCGGTACGTCTTGTAGTGCTTCCAGCCGAGCTTCACCATGCCGGCGTTCATGGCAGAGTTGTCATCCAGAATCCAACCGGCCTCTCCCCAGTAGATCCGGTTCGCGATGGCCTTCTTCCAGATCCAGTGGTAGAGCGCAGCGTCCAGCCCCTTGCCTCGAAACTCGGGGACGATGCCCAGGAGAAGCACCCGGAGACGAGGGATGCGCTTGGTCTTGAGCATGAACAAGGCGGTGAGAACTCCGCGGAGAAAGCCGCCCCTTCGATTATGCTGGAACGCGACGTTCAGGTCCGGCAGGGCGATGGAGAAGCCCACCGTCCGGCCGTCCTTCTCCGCAAAGGTCACCAGGTCCGGCAGGACCACGGGCTTGAACTGCTCGGCGAGGTGGTCGAGCTCCCGATCGGTCATGGGCACGAAGCCCCAGTTCTTCTCCCAGGCCTCGTTATAGAGCTGCTTGATCCGTTCCACCTCATGGTCGAAGTCGCCCATGTTCAGGGGCCGGAGCGTGATCCCGTAGCGCTTCTGCATCAACTCGGCCGCGCGGCTGACCCGATCTGCCGCATCGCCCGCGGGGGCGCGACCCTCATAGCAGAACAGATCCTTGGCCGTGGTGAAGCCAGCCTGTTGGATCAGCCGGGGGTAATACCGCGGGTTGTGGGGCATCATCAGAACCGGCGGGGTGTCGAAGCCCTCCACCAACAGACCGCACTCGTCGTTGACCGAGAAGGAAGCCGGACCCCGGAGGACATCGTGCCCGTGCTGAGCACACCATTGTCCGGCGGCCGTGAGCAGGGCATTGGCGACGGTCTGATCCTCGATGCACTCGAAGAAACCGAAAAACCCCACCCGATCCTCATGGGTTTCGTTGTGCAACCGGTTACTGATGGCGGCGATTCTCCCCACCACCTCATCCCCTCGCTCGGCGATGAAGTACTCGGCCTCGGCATGCTCGAAGAATGGGTTCTTGCTACGGGAGAGAAGCGTCTCCACGTCCCGACGCAACGGCGGGACCCAGAGAGGGTCCCGCGCGTGTAGTCGGTAGGGCAGATCGATGAAGCGTCTGAGATCCCGCCGGTCGCGCGCCGTTCGGACGCGCACGGGTTGGTTCAGATTACCCCCAGGTCCCGGCCGATCCGCGCGAATTGCTCCAGCGCAAAATCGATTTGCTCGAAAGTATGGGTCGCCATCAGACTGGTGCGCAGCCGGCACTGGGTCGGCGGCACTGCCGGCGGCGCTACCGGGTTGGTGAATACGCCGGCATCGAACAGCCGGCGCCACATCAAGAAGGTCTTCTCCAGTGGTCCAATCAGCACCGGGACGATCGGAGTCTCCGTCGGGCCGATGTCGAATCCGAGGCTGCGGAAACCATCCTGGAGCCGCCGGGTATTGGCCCAGAGGTGATCCCGTCGCCCTGGTTCATCCTGAAGCACCTGGAGTGCGGCCAGGACGCCCGCGGTATTGGCCGGGGGAAGTGAAGCGGTAAAGATGAGCGGCCGGCTGTGGTGGCGAAGGTAGTGCACCACACTGTCGGATGCCGCCACGAAGCCGCCGATCGAGGCGAGCGACTTGGAGAAGGTACCGGCGATGATATCCACCTCGTCCGTCATGCCGAAGTGGGCCGCCGTACCGTCTCCGTTCGGACCCAGCACGCCGAGCGCGTGGGCATCGTCCAAAGCCAGGGCGGCACCATATCTCCGGGCCAGGCGGCTCAGCGCTGGGACGTTGGCGATGTTGCCTTCCATCGAGTAGACGCCGTCCACCACAATCATGCTGCCCCGGCGGCTCCCGTTGCGCTCCATGCGACGTTCCAAATTGTCCAGATCGCCATGGTTGAAGCGCTCGGTTTCTCCGTAGGACAGCTTGGCGCCGTCCACGATCGAGGCATGGTCCAGTTTGTCCAGGTAGACCACCTCGCCCCGGCTCACCAGGCCGGAAATCAGCCCCAGATTGGCCGAATAGCCGGTCGAGAAGACCAGACAGGCTTCCTTCCCGACAAACTCGGCCAGGGCGGACTCGAGCCTCTCGTGGAGGTCGAGGGTCCCGTTGAGAAACCGGCTCCCGGTACAGCCCGACCCGTAGCGGGTGAGGGCTCGGGAGGCGGCCTCCAGCACCTTGGGATGGTGGGTCAGCCCCAGATAATTGTTCGACCCGAGCATGATCCGCTTCTGACCGTCGATGACGACGACGGTATCCTCGGATTCCGAGATCGGGTTGAAATACGGATAGAGGCCGGCCGCTTGTAGCTCGCGCGCTTTCGTGAACTGACGGCACTTCTCGAACAGCGCGACCTGTTGAAGTTCCTGTGTATCCACGATGCCTCGGCTAGGGGAGAGGAGGTGAGGAACGCTCCCACATCGCTTTGTGGCTGAACGATTTAAAGTAGCAACCCCCAAAGGGTGACACAAGTTGCAGGCCCTCTTCCGGGAGCCGCGGAAGCCGCCGCAAACCACGCGCCGTCGCTTCGGGCGCAAGGGCCGTGGGGGGTATGGTCTTGGGGGAAAGCGACTTCGGCAGGGGATGTCCAGCTGGGTGCGGGAACGGACGAGGTCGCGAAAGTGCCCTCTATGGGAGACGGTGACACACGCGATTCGCTTGACTTGGCCCGGGTCGAGGCTGAGCTTTCGATCATATGTCGATGGATAGTCGGAACGAGGCAACCTCACCCAGGGATCAACTCGCGCGCCGGACATTCCTGCGGACGTGCGGGCTGGCTGTCGCGGCGCTCCTCGGCTCGGGGAGGTTGCTGCAAGGCGAGCGGCTGCTCGCCTGGGCCAACATGCCCGGCGGACCCGGGGACCCGGAGATCCCCAACGAAGAGGTCGCCCGGATACTGAAGAGCCTGTTCGGCAATCGTCCGATTCGGAAGGGTCATGTGTCACTCGACATGCCGGCCGTCGCGGAGGATGGCCGGGTCGTGCCGGTGATCATCGAAAGCGACCTGCCGATGCGGCCCGATCAGCACGTCAAGGGCGTCCATCTCATTGTCGACCACAATCCGGACCCCCACCTCGCGGCCTTCCACCTGACTCCGGCGATCGGCAGCGTCTCCATCTCCACCCGCATCAAGATGAAGCGGACGACGTGGGTCCGCGCGATCGTGGAGACCAGCACCGGGGAGGTCTGGGCGGACTACGCTCGGGTGCTGGTGACATTGAACGGGTGCGGCTGATGACCACCGGAATCGGGGACGCCAGAATCCGGGTGCCGGATCGGATCAACCGCGGAGACCTCATCCTGGTCAACGCGATCATCTCCCATCCCATGGACACCGGCTTCTTCCGGACCGCGGAAGGGAAGCCGATCCCGGCCTACTTTATTTCCAGCGTCGTCATCACCTATGGCTCGGACGAGATCGCTCGGTTCGACTGGACGTCGGGCATCAGCCGCGATCCGGTGGTGAGCTTCACGCTCCGAGCCGACAGGGAAGCTCCGCTGACCATGGTGTGGACGGACAACAAAGGCGGCTCGTACAAGCAGTCGGTCAACATCGCATTCACCGCGGCCTAGCCGCAGCCCGCTTCGCGGTTCCCTCCAGAACGATTCCACTCGCGTGACCTTCCTCCTGCTCCTGGTGGCCGCCTTGGCGCCCGCAGTTCCGTCGACAGACACAGCGAGGCAAGAAACGCTGCCGATCCGTGCCCTGGCGACCGGGGTTTACGCGGTCCTGGGCGATACCAACCGAGGCTCGGAGGGCCGGCCGAACGCCGGGTTCATCGTCACGTCGCAAGGCGTCGTGGTGATCGATGCGCTGGCCAGTCCGAGAGATGGCGAGCGTCTCCTCCGCACCATCCGGACAACCACACACCAACCGGTCAAGTGGCTAGTCCTGACCCACCACCATCCCGACCATCACTTTGGCGCCATCGTGTTTCGTCGTGCCGGGGCCCGCGTCATCGCCCATCCGGACCGGAGGGTTCTGGCAGGCGAGGCGGGACCGGAAGAGCTGGTTCGTGACTGGACCCGAGTCGTCGGTCGAGAGGCAATGCGGGGCTTCCAGTATGCCGACACGCCGGACCGACCGGTGACCGCAAGCGACACGCTGAGGTTGGGAGGACGGGTGATGGTGATCTTCCATCCGGGACCGGCTCATACTGCAGGCGATCTTATGGTCTGGTTGCCGGCCGAGCGGGTGCTCTTCGCCGGAGACATCCTGATCGAGGACGGCATGACCATGGTGGTGGATGGGAATTCGATGGCCCTGCTGCACGCGCTGGATCTGATCGATAGGCTGAAGCCGGCCACCGCTGTGCCGGGTCACGGCGCTATCCCGACCCGCCCGGGTGACCTCGTGTCCCGCACCAGAGCCGAGATCGATAGCCTTCGGGGCCAGATGCGGCAGGCCGTCGAACATGGTGTTCCCATGCAGCGCGCATTGGCCGCTCTCCCGCCCGCCGATTCGGCTCGACCGGTGTCGCTCAACTCCCGGCGAAGACGGAATGCGGTGCGGATCTACCTGGAAGAGGAGCGGAGCTACATGGGGTTGGACTCGACACCATGAGGGCGAGAGTGAGACAGAGCTGGCTCACGCTCATTCTGGCGCTCTGGGGTTGTGCTACACCGTCAGCCTCGACCGGGGCGGGGGCGGGGGCGGTGCCAGCCAAGAGGCAACCAGCACTCATCTCCACCGATGAGCTGGCCGAGTGGGGAAAAAAACGGCCGGTGGTTGTCGTCGACGTGCGTACCGACGTGTTTACCTATCTGAAGGGTCACCTGCCGGGTGCCGAATACCTGAATACGGAAACCATCCGGGCAAGCGAGGGCGGAATACCCACCCGCCTCCTTTCCCCCCAGAGCTATAGCGAACTGTTTTCGCGCTTGGGCATCAGCCTCGATCGCCCCGTGGTCATCTACAGTGCCGGAGAGACCCACAATATCGACGCCACGTTTTTGGCCTTTCTTCTGGCCGGGTTTGGTCACCCGGAGGTCTACGTGCTGAACGGAGGGTACTTCAAGTGGGAATTGGAGCAGAGACCCATCGCCAAGCACTACCCGCGACTGCCGGAGACTCGGTTCCCCGCGGAACCCTTCCACCCGGACACGGCGAACCTGGAGGACGTGAAGCGCGCGTTGCGCGACCATGATGCCCTGCTGGTAGACGCCAGACCACCAGACCAGTACGCCGGTGAGGCCGGCGCCCAGATGCGCCGCGGGCATATTCCCGGGGCAATCAATCACTATTGGCAGGATGATTTGACACAGGAGGGCTTCGGCCACGTTTGGAAGAGCGTGGATCAGCTGCGGGCGGCGTATACCGCTCAGGGGATCACCGCGGACAAGAACATCATCGCGTACTGTAACAGCGCCACCGAGGCGAGCCATGTTCACTTCACCCTGAGATACCTCCTGGGATACCCGAGGGTGCGGGTCTATGTCGGGTCGTGGACTGAGTGGGCGGAGCTGGAGGATCTGCCGGTGGCGGAAGGGCGGTAGGCGGTAAGGGCGGGAAAGGCGGGAAAGGCGGTAAGGCAAAGGCGGCAGGCTTCGATCTCCGCCTTCCCGCCCTTTCCGTCCTTCCCGCCCTTACCGCCTTTCCCGCCTTTCCCGCCCTACCGCATCGCAATCCCGCTTCGCAGCTGGCCCGGGCGCCAAATATGGCCGCCCAGCATGACCCAATCGACCGAATCCAGATTCGCGATGTCCTGCAGCGGGTTCTTGCTGAGCAGGACCAGATCGGCGTAGTGCCCCACCTCGATAGTGCCTAATTGCCGGCCCGGCTCGCCCCCGATAGCGAGAGCGGCGTCGCGGGTGGCGGCCAGAAGGGCCGCGGTCGGCGAGAGACCGATGGAGTCGACCAGGAGCTGTAGCTCACCGAACACCGAAGCCCGGTCGGCGATGGGGCCATAGGCGACGTGGTCGCTGCCGGCGCTGATCTTCACTCCGTGCTTGATGGCCTCACGCGTGAGCTCCATGCCGAACCCAGCCGCTGCCCGGGCGTAGTCTTCCTGGATGGACGGGATGCGACGCAACCGGGAATCGTATGACGCGACGCTGTGGCGAACCGCATCCAGGGTGGGCTCGAACATGGTGCCCAAGCGGGCCATATCATCGAGTGCGGCGAGCACCCGGGGGTCTTGGGCGGAGGCAGGAGTGGCCGCCTTCGCGGTTGCCATCTGCAGATCGCCATCGTTGACGAGCGAGTCGCGCTCGGTGGGCGAGAACAGCTCACCGGCGAAGCCCGCGGCGTGCACTACGCCATCTTGCCCCGCTCGGGCCTGCTCCAGGGCACTTGCGGGCTGCACCCAGGCGTGTCCCCAGACCGGCATGCCGGCATGGTGGGCCGCCTCGACCAGGCGCCGGACCGAGAGGCTATCCAGTTGGGCATACAGCTTGAGGCCGATGGCTCCATTCCGGCGCGCGGCGGCGACCAGAGAGTCGGGATTGTCTCCGGGATTGTAGAGCATCGGCGTCCAACCCAGCTGCTGCATGGCCATGGCCGGAGCCTGGCGGATGATGGTTCCTCGATTGGTCTGGGTCGCGTGGAACCCGCTGAAGAAGAACCGGCGGCCCGCCACCAGCTGCATGGCATAGACTCGGGGCGCCACCGTCAACGCCCGCACCCGGCTCAGGAGCTCGACCGGATTGTTGCCCATGTCTCGGACGGTGGTGACACCCTGTGCCAGGAGGTCTCGCAGGTCCAGCCCAAGCTGCTCGCTGGCACTGCCATTCATCAGGAAGAGCAGATGCACGTGACTGTCGATGAGGCCCGGGATGAGATACTGACCCCGAGCGTCGATGACTCGTGCGCCGGCTGGAACGTGGCACTCGCTGGCCGCGCCCGCGCAGAGGATGCGGTCTTTCCGCACCAAGGTGACCGCATTGGGCACCGGCGCCCGGCCGGTACCATCCCAGAGAACTGCTCCGACGATTGCGATTGAAGGAGCCACGGGGGCAGGCTCGACTACCCTGGCCGGATGGGGGCCACAGGCGGTCGCGGCAAGTCCTAGGGTCGCAGCCGTGGTGGTGAAGAAGGCTCTCATTGCGCAAGCTCCGTCCCAGCTAAGCGGCCCGCCTGAGTCACCCTCTGCGACACCGCGGAACGCACGACCTGTCTTGAACATGCCAGAAGCCAGGGCAGTCTAGCGGTGATACGAAGGTGTGCGGGATCGTGACCGGGGCCACTATAGGCGACCCTAGACCCATCGATGTAACCCGTTTCAGCGTGGGTGATTGCCTTATAACGCAGGGGAAGAGAGGACCGACACTCTTTTATAGTAACGCCGATTCTCCTCCTTGCGGTTCCGGCCGGAGAGCTGCTGGTTCTGCCTAGGCGCGGCAACCACCGTGCCGAACCCTCCGTATTGTTCCGGTTGCGGGAGCCGCAAGCCGTTTCTAGTCTTCCGTCGTGCGCTCCCCCCTCAGTATCCGACCCCGCCGGCGCCGTCGCACCGAGGCAATGCGGCGCCTTGTCCGGGAACACGACCTCAGCGCGGCCGACCTCATCCAGCCGATTTTTCTGGTCCACGGCAGGGGAGTGCAGCGCGAGATCGCCTCGATGCCGGGCGTCGCCCAGCTCTCGGTCGACGCGATGCTCGACCGGGAAGCCGATCACATCCAGGCCCTGGGGATTTCCGCTGTCCTGCTCTTTGGCCTCCCTGCAACCAAAGACGAGATCGGCTCCGAAAATTTCTCTCCCGACGGGATCGTGCAGCGAGCTCTCCGCCGACTGCGCCAGCGCGCACCGGATCTCCTGCTGCTGACCGATGTGTGCTGCTGCGAGTACACCAGTCACGGTCACTGCGGCGTGCTGCGGGACGGATCAGTGGACAACGATGCCACCCTCGAGATTCTCGGCCGAGTGGCGGTGAGCCACGCCGAAGCCGGGGCGGATGTGCTGGCACCCAGCGGAATGATGGACGGCATGGTAGCCGGCATTCGAACCGCTCTGGATGAGGCCGGTCACCAGGACCGGGCCATTCTCAGCTACGCCGTGAAATACGCGAGCGGCTTCTATGGTCCATTCCGGGAGGCGGCGGACAGCGCGCCCGCATTCGGGGACCGGCGACAGTACCAGATGGACCCGGCCAACGTCAGAGAGGCGCTGCTCGAGGTGGCACTGGACCAGGCCGAGGGGGCTGACCTGTTGATGGTGAAGCCGGCCATGGCCTATCTCGACGTGGTCCGTGCGGTGCGGGGGCTCACCAATCTGCCGCTCCTCGCCTACAACGTGAGCGGCGAGTACTCCATGATAAAGGCCGCGGCGCAGCAGGGCTGGATTGATGAGCGCCGCATCGTGCTCGAGGTGCTCGCGGGCATGCGGCGGGCGGGGGCCGACGCCATCATCACCTATCATGCGAAGGACGTCGCCTGCTGGCTCGCGGAGGAACGGCGGCGGTGACAGAGCTCCGGACCGCCGGCCGGATGACCGCGGCGTCAGAGCGGCTATTTGCCGCGGCCCAGCGGGTGCTCCCCGGCGGAGTGAACAGCCCGGTGCGAGCGTTCAAGAGTGTCGGCGGTACGCCCCGGTTCATCACCCGGGGCGAGGGAGCCTGGCTGGTTGACGCGGATGGCAACCGCTACGTGGATTTGGTGCTTTCCTGGGGGCCGCTGATACTCGGTCACGCCCATCCGGAGGTCCTGGAGGCGGTTGTCGAGAGCGCCTCGCGGGGCACCACGTTCGGCGCACCGACCGAGCTGGAGGTTCGGCTGGCGGAACGGGTCGTGGCCACGTTCCCCTCCCTCGAGATGGTGCGGTTCGTGAGCTCGGGGACCGAGGCAGTCATGAGTGCGGTGCGCCTGGCCCGGGCTGCCACCGGCCGTCGCGCGATCGTGAAATTCGACGGCTGCTATCACGGCCACGCCGACGCACTGCTCGCCGCCGCCGGCTCCGGAGTAGCCACGCTCGGCCTCCCGGATTCTCCCGGTGTTACCCCTGCTACCGTTGCCGACACCCTCGTCCTCCCGTTCAACGACATAATCGCAGTCGAGGCGCTCTTCGCCGCTCGCGCGGACGACATCGCGGCAGTCCTGGTCGAGCCAGTGCCGGGAAACATGGGCGTGGTGCCGCCGCTCCCCGGATTTCTCGAGGGACTGCGGACCATTACCCGCCGGCACGGTGCCCTGCTGATCTTCGATGAGGTGATGACCGGATGGCGGGTACACCCTCGGGGAGCTCAGGTGCTCTACGGGCTCGAGGCCGACTTGACCTGCATCGGAAAGGTGGTCGGCGGCGGGCTTCCGGCGGCCGCGTATGGCGGTTCGCGTCAACTGATGGAGCAGATCGCACCGGCTGGTCCGGTATATCAGGCGGGAACCCTTTCCGGCAATCCAATGGCTATGGCCGCGGGCCTCGCGACCCTGGAAGTTCTGAACCGGCCCGGCACCTGGGACCGCGCTGAGGCCTGGGCGGCCCGCTGTGCGTACCTCGTGTCCCGCGCGGCCGCGTCAGCGGGGATTCCGCTCACCGTCCAGCGGGTGGGGACGATGCTGACTCCGTTCTTCAGCGAGACGCCGATCCGAAATTTCGCTGAGGCCAGAAGTACCGATCGAGCTGGATACAGCCGATTCTTCCACGGCATGCTCGAGGGTGGAGTGTACTTGCCGCCATCCGCCTTCGAGGCGGCGTTCACCTCGGCGGCGCACGGCGAGGCCGAGCTGGCAGCCGTCGAGACGGCCTTGGCCTCGGCATGGCCGCGGTAGCAGTCGTCGGCGCCGGTCTCGCAGGACTCACCGCCGCATACCGACTGAAGCAGCGAGGCGTTCGGGTCGTCGTCTACGAGGCCGGCGACCGGCCCGGTGGCGTGATCCTGACCGAGCGGCGTGAGGGATACCTCGCCGAGCTGGGTCCCAACTCTCTGGCCGCCCCCTCCCCTCGAGTTCGCACACTCCTATCGGATCTGGGACTCGAGTCCCGGCTGCTGGTGGCCTCGCCGGCGGCGCAAACTCGCTACATCGTGCGCCGACGGAAGCTGATCGCATTGCCGACCTCTCCCCCCGAGCTCCTTACCACTCGGCTGCTCTCCAACAGCGCCAAGCTGGCCGTCTTTGGAGAGCCGCTGGAAGAGCCGGGGGACTCACCCCTGGAAGAGAGCGTTGCCGGCTTCGTCCGCCGGCGATTCAACCAGGAGGTTCTCGACTATGTGGCCAATCCCTTCGTGGCCGGCATTTTCGCCGGGGATCCGGAGCAGCTATCGGTGCGCCATGCGCTTCCCCGGCTGCATGCCCTGGAGCGGACGCATGGGTCGGTCGTCAGGGCGTTCGTCGACATGATGCGCCACCGGCGCACCGACGAGGCCGGCATGAGCGCTCCCTCACTGGTCTCGTTTCGCCAGGGCCTGCAGGAGCTTCCTGATGCGCTCGCTCGAGAGCTCAACCCGGAGCTTCGGCTGAAGGCACCGGTCACGCAGGTCCGCCGCGGGCCTCGGGGATGGACCGTCGGTGCCGCCTACCAGGCGGCCGAGCTCTACGACGCGGTAATCTACGCCGCGCCGGCGCACTGCAGTGATTCCATCGACCTCGAGTTCGAGGGCAGCGAGCGGATGAAGACGCTCGCGAGCATCGTTCATCCCGCGGTCGCGGTCCTGGTGCTTGGCTTTCGGCGGGAAGACATAACCCACCCGCTGGATGGATTCGGGTTTCTCACCCCCGAGGTAGAGCGGCGCCGTGTCCTGGGGGTGATCTTCTCATCGACGCTGTTTCCCGAGCGGGCTCCCGGAGGACATGTGACGCTCACGGTCTTCGCGGGGGGAACGCGGGACCCCGACCTGACCAATGCCGATCCCTCGACCCTCACCGCCAGGGTGCTGGACGATCTCCGGACCTTGCTGGGCGCCCGAGGCGAGCCAACCTTCCGGGCTTTCCACCTCTGGCCGAAGGCGATTCCTCAGTACGAGCTGAGTTACGGCAGATTCAAGGAGATCATGGACGATGTCGAGCGGCGGAATCCAGGGCTGGGGCTGGCCGGCTCCTATCGCGATGGAGTCGCCCTGGGAGATGTGATGGTTTCCGCTGAGGCCCAGGCCGAACGGATCGCGGCGCAGCTCGAGGCGGCCAGTAAGACGGGGGTGGCGTGAAGACGCGCACGCTTCGGGTGGGGACCCGGGGCAGCGCGTTGGCACTGTGGCAGACGGACAGGATTTGCGCTCTGCTTCGGACCGCCGGATATGCCACCGAGCAAGTGGAGATTCGGACGACCGGCGATCTGACGCAGGACGTTCCTCTCTCGCGGATCGGCAGCCGAGCGCTTTTCACCAAGCAGATCGACGATGCCCTGATTGCCGGCCGGATCGATCTGGCCGTCCATTCCCTCAAGGACCTGCCTACCGAGCTCCCCCAAGGCATTTCTCTGGGTGCCATTGGCCAGCGAAACGATCCCTGGGACGCTCTGGTTGGACGAGGCTCGATTGGCTGGAGGGACCTTCCGCCCGGCGCCATGATCGCCACCAGCAGTCTACGGCGCCGGGCCCAGCTGCTGCGATCGCGGCCCGATCTTCAAGTCTGCGACATTCGGGGCAACATAGATACCCGGCTATCCAAGCTGGACCGGCACCCGGAGTGGGCGGCCATTCTGCTCGCCGCTGCCGGTCTCACGCGCTTGGGGCTGGCTGACCGGATAGGCGAACGGCTGGCGCCGGAGATCATGCTTCCCGCACCCGGGCAGGGCGCGTTGGCGGTTACGGTGCGAACCGGCGACGATGCCGCCGTCGCGATCGTCCGAACTGTGCACCACGAACCGACAGCGCGGGCCGTGCGAGCCGAGCGCGCCTTCCTCCGGAGACTCGAAGGTGGCTGTCAGGTGCCGGTGGCCGCGTACGCTGAGATGCTGGATGCGACCGGCGGCCGGCTTCAGCTCCGCGGACGAGTGATCTCACTCGAGGGTGAGCGCTCGGTGGAGGGCCGGGAAGCCGGCGAGGTGGGTACCGAGGCTGAGGCCGAACAGATGGGCACGGTGCTCGCCGAACGTCTGCTGTCTAATGGTGCGGCCGCCATCCTGGCCGACGTGCGCACCGGGGGATCCCCGGCCGTGAGCGAGCCCTGATGCCTGGCGCCGTCGTGGTCACGGCGTCGAGCGGAACTTTCCCGGGGCTGGTGGAGGCGTTGCGCGCGCTCCCGGTCGCGGTCGAAGAGTGCCCCCTGGTCAGTTTCGAAGCTCCCCCCGAATGGGGTCCGGTGGACTCGGCCCTGGAACGTTGGGGTGAGTTCGAAGCGATTGCGTTCACCTCGCCCCGAGCCGCTCGAGCCTTCTTGGGCCGCCTGTCTGAACGAAGGGCCCGACGGCCCGCTTCTCCCGGGCCGCAGGTCTGGGCCGGCGGCGCCGGAACGGCCGCTGCGCTGGGGGATCTCTTGGGGCGAGTGCAGCGCCCCAGCGATGAGGCGGTGGGCGAGTTCGGCTCTGCCGGCGCGCTGGCCCAGGCCATGATGGCAGCCGGCGTGAGCGGCCCGGTTCTCTTTCCCTGCGGCGACCGCCGGCGGGAGGAGCTCCCGGCGCGACTCAGGGACCTGGGCGTCGAGGTCGAGGAGGTCGTGTGCTATCGGTCGGTGCTTGCGGCCGAAGCCGAGGCCCGAGCCGCCGCCGAACGCGCCCAGGTGCTGGTGGTCGCGAGTCCGAGCGTGGCGCATCTCCTCGCCCGGTCCTGTCCGCCCGGGATCAGACCGGCGCTGCTCGCTGTCGGTCCCACCACCGCAGCCGCGGCGCGGGCCTGCGGCTGGCCCCCAGCGGCGGTTGCGGCACACCCCAGCACGGAAGCGTTGACCGGCGGAGTACGGAGTCTGCTCACGGCCAGGTGAACCTCGGGAGCGCGATGGATCATCTCTTCCTCCGCGCCTGCCGGCGCGAGCCGGTCGAACGCCCGCCCGTCTGGATGATGCGTCAGGCCGGGCGCTATCTGCCTGAGTATCGGGCCATACGGGAACGCGCCGACTTTCTCACCATGGTGGGCACACCGGAGCTCGCCGTAGAGGTGACGCTCCAACCGGTTGACGTCCTGGGCGTCGACGCCGCGATCATCTTCAGCGACATCCTGGTGATTCCCCAGGCCATGGGTATGGAGCTCTCGGTGGAAGACGGTGTAGGGCCGCGATTCGCTCAGCCGCTTCGGGGCGCCGCCGATCTGGCCGGGCTGCGCGAGGTCGAGCCGAAAGAGTCGCTGGCCTACGTGCTCGAGGCCATCCGGCTCGCTCGAGCCCGCCTTGCGGACCGAGTGCCGCTCATCGGATTCGCCGGCGCGCCATGGACATTGCTCAGCTACATGGTGGAGGGGGAGGCCTCGAAGAACTTCAGCCGGGCGAAGCGATTCCTCCTGGAGGAGCCGGCGGCCGCACATGCTCTGCTCGCCCGATTGGCGCGCGCCGTGGGTGGATTCCTGGCTGCGCAGGTGGACGCCGGCGCGCAGGCGGTGCAGATCTTCGACTCCTGGGCCGGGGCACTCGGTCCGCGGGACTTCCAGGAATTCGCCCTGCCCTACCTGGCCGAGTCGGTGAAGGTCGCCCGCCAGGCGGGGGCGGCGGCGGGGGCAGGGGTGCCGATCATCGTGTTCAGCCCGGGGGCCGGTTGGGCCCTGGAGCAGATCGCGGCCGCCACCGGCCCTGATGTGATGGGCGTGGACTGGCAAACCGATGCGGCGGTCGCGCGGCGGCGACTGTCTCCGTACCCGGTGGCGCTCCAGGGCAACTTCGATCCCTGCTGGCTCTACGCCCAGCCGAAAGTCATCCGCGAGCGTGCCCAGGGGATGCTGCTCGCATTCGGCTCTCAGGGCTACATCGCGAATCTGGGGCATGGGATTCTTCCCGATGTGCCGGTTGCCCATGCCCGGACCTTCGTGGACACCGTAAAGAATTGGCGGCCCAGGTGAGTCCGCCGGAGTTCCGGTCCCGGGTCGCGGACATGGTGGGGTCGCTGCACGAGGAGGCGACCCGGCTGTTCACGGTTCTCGATCGAGGCGGCACCTTTCAGGAGGACCGCTGGAGCCGCCCGGGTGGCGGCGGGGGAATCGCGCGCGTCTTGACCCGGGGCGCCACCTTCGAGAAGGCCGGGGTCAATCGTTCGACGGTGGATGGAGTCTTGCCGGCGGCGGTCGCGCACCGGTTGGGCGCCCAGGTAAGCGGGGCCGAGCCCACCGGCTTCTTCGCGACCGGCCTCAGCCTGGTCGTGCATCCCCGGAGCCCCATGATCCCGACGGTGCACCTGAACGTGCGCTACTTCGAGATCACCGGGCCCAGCGGTGAGCTGCAGGATTCCTGGTTCGGCGGAGGAACCGATCTCACTCCGACCTATCCCTTTCCCGATGACGCGGTCCACTTTCATCGCACCCTCAAACAGGTGTGCGCGCGCTTTCATCCCACCTTCTATCCCCGCTTCAAGATCTGGTGCGACAATTACTTCGTGAATACCCACCGAGGGGAGGAGCGACGCGGAGTGGGAGGGGTATTCTTCGACAATCTCCGGGGTGGAGAAAGCGGGTTGCCTCCGGAGCGGCTGGCCCAATTCGTGGAAGAGGTGGGACGCTGCCTGGCCGCGGCCTACGGTCCGATCGTCGACCGCCGCAGGGGGGAAGCGTACGGTGAGCGGGAACGAGGTTTCCAATTGGTTCGCCGAGGCCGTTATGCCGAGTTCAACCTGGTCCACGACCGCGGAACGCTGTTCGGGCTGCAGACCAACGCCCGGGTCGAGAGCGTCCTCATGAGCCTTCCACCGCTGGCGGCATGGGAATACGATCCCCGATATGAACCCGGCAGCTTCGAGGCCGAGCTGATCGGGATGCTCGAGCCGAGGGATTGGGCCGCGGAATAGAATCCCGACTTGGAAAGGCGAGATTCACATCTTTTCCTGACGGGCCGACGTTTGCATGTTGTGAGGGTGGGTGAGGCCGGGACGGTCGCCCGGCTGGATGTCGGGCCTCAAACGGTAGGAAGGAGTCTACCGATGCGCGTGACGCTGGTTCAGCCCCCCCAAGGTACCCGGTTCGGTTTTACCCGCATCCTCATGGTAGAGCCGCTCGGCCTGGAATGTGTGGGGGCAGCCTTGAAGCTGCATCAACACCAAGTCCATCTGCTCGACCTTCGTTTGGAAGGTGTCTCGACTCTTCTCTTAGAGCTCCGAGAGTTCCAGCCGGGTAGCGTCGGCATCAGTTGCGGGTTCACCACCGACGTCTACAGTACCCTCCGCATCGCCCGGCTGGTCAAGACCAATCTTCCCAGTACCACCGTTTTCGTCGGCGGACACCACGCCTCGCTCATCCCGGGAGATTTCCTGTTTCCAGGCTCTCCGGTTGACGCCGTGGTGATCGGGGAAGGGGAGTGGACCGGTCTCGAGCTGGTGGACGCGATCGAACGGAAGCAGGACCCGGCGAGCGTGCCGGCGGTCGCAACGCTGGCGAACCTTCATGGCGGCGTGCTCCATCGGGCCTACTCCAACAGCCTGGATGAGCTGCCGCTCCCGGATCGACAACTGACCCGGCGCTACCGCAGGCGCTATCACCACGCGTTCGACACTCCCTCAGCCTGTGTCGAGACGTCGCGCGGGTGTCCCTTTGACTGCAACTTCTGCAGCATCTGGGTCTTCTACCAGCGGCGCGCCCGGCGGCGCTCGCCGGAGCGCATCGTGGAGGACCTGGCCCAGGTCCGCGCGATGGGTGAGGAGCGGGTCTTTTTCACCGACGATATCGCGTTTCTCCAGCACGATGCGTACGAAGAGCTGGCCCACCAGATCCGTGCGGCCGGCCTTCAGCTGCTCTACTCCGCCGAGACCCGAGCGGATCTGGTGGTGCGATACCGCGACCTGTTCGGGCTGTGGAAGCAGATCGGCATGAAGACGATCTTCCTGGGCATCGAGAAAGTGGATGACACCGGGCTGGACGCGGTCCGGAAGCGCACCAAAGGCGGCGCTGCCACCAACCTCGAGGCCATCGATATCCTGCGGCAGCAGGGCATCACCCCGATGACCTCGCTGATCACCGATCCGGCATGGGGCGAGGAGGACTTTGACCGGCTGGAGGAGTTCGTCAAGCTCGCCCACCTGCCGTGCCCCACGTTTACCGTGCTCACTCCGCTGCCCGGCACCGAGCTCTGGGAATCGACCAAGTCCCAGATCACGACCACGGACTACAACCTGTTCGACGTCATGCATCTGGTCCTGCCGTCGAAGCTCCCGCCCGAGCGCTTCTTTCAGCGGCTGGCTCGGCTGTACTGTTTGATGGACGAAACGACTCAACTCAGCTGGGCGGCGATACGCAAACTGACGGGGCTGGTATTGGAAGGGAAAGGATTCGCGGTACGCCGGGTGCTGAGTGCCTCGAGAGAGATGCGGAACGCCAAGGCTTACCTGCAGTACCCCGGATCCACCCCGAAGCCGGAGTTTGTGCCACCGGAGCATGGTCTGGTGTCGTGGATCGAACAGTCCCGCTCACATCTGGCCGAGCGACTGGTGAAGGCCAGCTGAAGTGCAGGGAGCAGTAGGCAGTGAGGAGTGAGGACTGAGAAGTAAGAGGTGAGAAGTGAGAAGGCCAGAGCCCACATTGAGCTCCGGCCTTCTGGTCTTGCTCTTAACTCCTTACTCCTCACTCCTTACTCCTCACTCCTCACTCCTCACTCCTCACTCCTCACTGCAGTTTAATGGCACGCACAACTGTGCGCCGCCGCACCCGCTCCGGCCGGCGCCTCCACGATGGGCAGCGACCGGCTGGGCAGCTCCATCGGGCGGTCCCCGGCGTAGATCTTGTGCCGGCCGCGCTGCTGGAACCACTCCTTGGTGGTGGCCACCATGTGCATGTTCTCCACGATCTGCCGCCAGCCCACCCCGGTGTTGTAGGCGCAGAAGGAGATCTCGCCCTCCTGGGTGGCGTAGGGAATCACGCACATCTCGGTGCGGCGGAAGTCGTAGGTCCAAAGATCCTGGAACCACATCCCGCCGACCCACATGAGCTTCCAGTCGCCCAGCTTGGGCTTCTTGCCCCTGCTCATGGCGCCACCGGACTTCCGGTTCAGGATCTTGATGAACTCCGGCAGGGTGAGCCCGGAGGGCGCCTTGCGCTGGTCGAAGTTCTTGAGCAAGGCGAGCGCGGTCTGCACCACGCTCAGCGTCTGGCCCCGGGCGGTATCGGTGATCACCGTGATGTCCTTCATGAACTGATCGACATCAAAGAACTGGGTCACCGGAGCCCACGTCTTGGTCTTGCGATTGGCGACCATGAAGATGCTGGAGCCGCAGTTGGGATGGCAGGAGCAGGCCAGCCCGCCGAACTGGACCTCGGTGCCGCGAAGGTGGTCGGCCAGCGCGGTGAACCCGCCGACGGCTCCCAGAGGATACCAGTCGCGATAGGGATCGATCTTCCCGTCGAAGTACTTCTCCAGGTCATGGGCCAGATGCGAGAGGGTGTACCGCTGCCGGTGCCGGTCGGCGTCGCTGATGTCCTCATCGCGACCGGTAAAGGACACCGGCTGGAAGGAGATCCCGCCCAGGTTCTCGCAGTTGTCGATCACGAAATCCAGCAGTGGACCGACCTGGGCATTGTTGACCGTATTGACCACCGTGGTCACGGGTGTGATGTCGATGCCCGCCTTGGTCATGTTCTCGATCGCCATCAGCTTGGCATCGTACAGATTGCTGATGTGCCGGTGCCGATTGGCCTCGTTGGTCACCCCGTCGAACTGGAAGTAGGCGATGTCGAAGCCCGCCTCCTTGGCCTGAAAGGCGAACTCCGGCTCGAGGGCGAATCGGAGGCCGTTGGTAGCCGCCTGGACCGAGTAGTAGCCCAGATCCTTGGCATAGCGGCAGGCCTCGAGGAAGTGGGGCGACATGGTGGGTTCGCCACCGGAGAACTGGACCGACATCTGCCGCCGGGGCTTGAACGAGATCGAATCGTCCAGGATCTGCTTCACCTCATCCAGGGTGAGCTCGTGGACATACCCGACCTGGTTGGCGTCCATGAAGCAGGGATTGCACATCATGTTGCAGCGGTTGGTCAGATCGATGGTCAGGACCGCTCCGCGGCCAAAGCGAATCGACGAAGTACCGTGACGATGGATCCGCTCATCGCCCCGGGTGCGGAAGTCCCGGCCGGGGTAGCGGGCTTCGAGCAGCCGGGTAAACTCGGCATCGATGGAGAGCAGATCCTCGAAGGTGCCGTGCACCGGACAGGTCTTGCGCATGATCACCCGCCCGTTTTCCTCGAGGATGGTTGCCTTGATCTCCCCGACCCGGCCGTTCACCAGCTCGGCGAGATCTCGCTCGCCGCGGATGATGGCAGTGCGCGTCTCCACCACACATCGAGGACACAGGGAGTCGGTCTCGCGCGGCCAGCCCAGCGGAGGTTTGGTTCGCTCGCGACTCTTGAGCAGAGGGCCGGGCGCCCACCCCGGCTGGAGCGATTGGCTCTCCGGCACCGCACCGTTGACCGCCTGGAACGCGTGCCATCCCGCGTTCGCGAGCTCCCGGACAGTTGCTGCAAGGATTTCATTCACACGCCACCTCTTTCTGATCCCGTCCACACGTGCGCGGTCCGCCCGACGGGCGGGCCGATGAGAGTAACACCCTGCAGGTTGGCGGCCAGGGCCGGATCGAGCGGCTCCGTTGGGCTGATCCCTCGCACCTGGCTGCCAAGCACGTCGCGCATCGCCTGCTGCATCATCGGCTCTTTGCGTTGGCGAAACAAGAGCGCCGCGCGGGCGCGCCAGCCGCCCGGACGCGCCGGCGGAGGCGCTGCGGCCCGGGCGCGGCGCACCAGTTGCGCGATGATGCCTGGCGACGCGATGACCCGATGGGGCCGGAGCTCGGTGAGCTCGGCTGCAGTCCCCAGCGATGATGCCAGCGCCGCGCTGCTGTACCCATCACCTAGGCTGGCGTACAAGGCCAGCCGAACGGCCAGAGAGAACTCCGGGGCGATGAGGTACACTCGGTCCCCCGCCGAGGGTTGTTGGGTACCCCAGATCGCTTCGACTCTCTGCACCGCCTCCCCCTGACTCAGCTCCTGCCACCGCGGTTCCCGGTTCTCGCTTCCTTCGTAGTGCACAATGGCGGCACGACCGGGCTCGACACCGCGGGCGTTCGCCCGAAAGGCCTGCGCACGTTCGGCGGTGTCCAGCGTGCCTCCCAGCTCGAGGGCGGCCTCCAGCCGCACCACGCCCTCGCCCAGCTCGCCCCCATCCAGCGCGATGACCTGTTCCAACCCCGGGAGCCGCAGGGTGCCGCCATCGAGCCTGTCCAGTCCGGCGGGCGAAGCGAAGATCACCTTGGGTCCCACGTCGATGAGCGCTGCTACCAGATTATTGGCCGGCACGTCGGCATCAACGACTACCGAAACCGCGCCCAGCCCCAGTGCCGCGAAGTCCGCTACCGCGGCCTCAGGCCGGAGCTCGGAAACCACCGCGACTCGGTCGCCGGCGGAGAGGCCGATCCGCTCCTGGAGATAGAGAGCCAGCCGGATCACCCTCCGGTCGAGCCGCCAGTCCGGCAATGGCTCCCAGCGGCCTTCCCGGAGAGAAAACAGGGCGGTCTTGCGCTCGTGCTCCCGCATGCAGTTGAGATACAGTCGATTCAAGGTCTCCGGGCTTGGGCCGGCCGGCGGCGGCTCCAGCTTGCGGGACGAGCTCTCCGCGAAGAGGGATTCGAGGTAGCCGATCAACACCAACCACTCGATGTGGGGCATCATGGGGTTCTACTCAACAGGCGATAGAGATGGTGTGGCTCTGCCGGGCCCCGATGCGACCGCACCACGACCCCGGACTCGCCCAGCAGGCCGGTCAGACTGGCGCGGATGGTGTCCAGGTCGGGGGTGGAGTCTCGGTCGGTCTCGAGCACGAGCTCGGCGGGGGGGAGCGTGGCGGACGCGGCGCCCGCATCGGAGCCGGGCGGCACATACCACCAGACGGTGACTTCGCGATGGGCCGAGGCCACTGTGGTCACCGCTTTCAACAGGTCGAGGATGGGAGGACGTGGCATAGTCATCCTGGGCCGGGCCGCCCTGCCGGATCCCGCCGACATCGAGCGCTCAGCGCTCGACATAGGAGAGAGTCACCCGTCTCCTGACAGGATTGCGTATAATTGCTGGCCCAACCGGGGGAGGCGGAGTGAGCTGGCTGTTCGCGTACGCGGAGCTGATGGGTGAAGTGCTGCTGCGGGAGTATCACGCCCAACCGGCCCGACTGGCGGGATACCATCGCTCGTTCAACCACGGATCTACCCTGCTGTGGGGCACTCCGCAGCAACCCTGTCCCCTCGTCGGCCTGTCTCCCGGCGGCGAATGCTGGGGCCTGGCATTCGAGGTTCCCTGGGCCGATCGGCGCCGCATGCTCCGCCGGTTGGAGCCGACCGAAAACCGCGCCGAGTACGCCAAGCGCCGACTTCCCGTTGCCCTGCAATCGGGAGCCGACCAGCGCGCTACCGTCTGGATCAGCCAGCCCCGCATCGCTGAGACCAGCCGGTGGGCAGCCGGCAACGGTGTCGTGGACGCGCTGCTCGCCGCACACGGAACCGCCGGGCGCGGAGTCGAATACCTCCGAACCATCTTCCACGCCCTCGAGCTCTGGGGCATGCGGGACGCGACCGTAGAGACGCTCTGGGAGCACCTCGCCTCCTGGAGGCCACGCTGAGCCTCGGCCGATGCCTGCATGGTATGTCACCCCTGGAGGAGACTCAAGCCGGGCGCCGGAAAATCTGAGCGGGAGAGATTCGTGAGGAGGACGGAGCTCGCGGACACATGCTTGCACCAGGGGGTCGGCCCCAGCCGCGTCCGGGAGAAATTTGCGGGCAACCACCGATGCACCAGCCACTGCAACGACCTCGTTGAGCTGTTGTCGCCTCCACGGCTGCTTCAGGTCGCCTGCGCTGTGAGCTAACGCTCCCACACGCTCACAGGTTCCACCGAGAAACCTTCCGGCCCACTCAGGCACTTCCCTTGCTGCAAGCTGGAGCCGGAGTTCGGGTTGTCCCGGTATTTTCGCATTCCTATTTTCCACGGGCTTTCTTGTCAAGCCGACACTTGGGCTGTCGGTTCGGTCAGCCTGGCATGCAAAGGGACGGAAGTGACGGTACTGCAAAATCTTACACTTGATGTCCCCGGGTCCGGCCGGCCCCTCAGCCGAGTGGCTCGATGAGCGCAGCACCGGCCCAAACCGGCGCCGATCCCAAATCCTCCACTGCTGCATCGGCCTTCCATCGCCCCGGTCGGAGCGGGCATAGCGCGTTCCGCCCGGACATCGAGGGCATGCGCGGGATCGCGGTGCTCCTGGTAGTGCTGTACCACGTGGGAATCCCCGGCGTTCGCGGCGGCTTCATCGGGGTGGACGTCTTCTTCGTGCTGTCGGGATTTCTGATCACCGACCTGCTGGTGAAGGAGGCTGCCCGCACCGGCCGCATCAGCTTCGTGCAGTTTTACGCCCGCCGAACCCGGCGACTCCTGCCCGCGGCGATCCTGGTCCTGACCGTCACGCTCGCGGCCAGCCTGCTGGTGCTCTCCCCGCTGGAGCAGTTCCGCTACGCCAGATCCGCCGTCGCGACGTCGATCTACGTGAGCAACCTGCATTTCATGCGGCAGGCTACCGATTACTTCGGCCCGAACCTGGCATCGGACCCGTTCCTTCACACCTGGTCCCTCGCGGTCGAGGAGCAGTTCTATCTGGTGTGGCCGATGTTGATCGCAATCGGCTTCAGCGGACGCCGTCCCGTCGGGAGGTTGGTCAAGCTCATCATTGCCGTGTGCATCCTGTCCTTGGCGGCATGCGTGTGGTTGACGGTGGTGAAGAAGCCTTGGGCCTTCTTCGGATCGCCGTTGCGCGCGTGGGAATTCGGGATCGGCGGGCTGGCGTGCCTGGCACCGGTCGCGGCCCTCCGAGAGCGCCCTGGTCTCTGTCGAGCCCTGGGCTGGGGCGGCCTGGTCACGGTCCTTATCGGAGCGGCCACCCTGACCGGGCAGATGTTGTTTCCTGGTCCCTGGGCGGTGATCCCCGCGATTGGCACCGTCGGCATGCTCCTGGCCGGCACAGGAATGCCGGGTACCGGCGTCGGCCTCCCGCTCGGCTCTCCACCACTGCAGCATCTCGGCCGGCTCTCTTATTCCTGGTATCTCTGGCACTGGCCGGTGCTGGTCCTCGCCCTGGCGGTGGCGCCCGACCTTTCGGTTCCCGCCCGCGCCCTCTTTGCGCTGGGCGCCCTTTGCGCCGCGGCACTGGCCTTTGGCCTGGTCGAGAATCGGATCCGGTTCCACCCCGCGCTGTTGCCCCGCCCTCGAGCGTCGCTCGGCCTGGCTGCGGTCTTGTCGCTGGCGGGCCTGATCTTCGGCCTGGGGTCGTATCGCTATTCCCGGGCCCTGCTCACCCACCAGCCGCAACACTCGTATGCCAAGGCGGTGGGCGACGGGCCTTCGCTCGCGCGCCGGGGCTGCTTCATGAGCGAACAGCGGAAAGGGCTGCGGCAGTGTGTATTCGGAGACTCCACCTCGTCCACGACTCTGGTGCTCTTTGGCGACTCGCACGCGGCCCAGTGGTTTCCGGCCCTGGAGCAAATCGCCATGGACCGGCGCTGGCGGCTCATTTCGATGGTGCGGGCGAGTTGTCCGGTCGCCACGGTTCCGGTCTATGATCCGCGAGGGGGTGAGGAGCAGGCCGAATGCGCGGTGTGGCGGAGGTTGGCGCTCCGCCAAATCATGGAGCTCAGGCCGACGCTACTGGTGATGGCGAATTCGGTAGGCTACATCAAGCGGCCTGGGGAGTCCGGCGGCCTCTCTCAGCTCTCCTACCGCCAATGGGAGGACGGCGTTCGGACCACCTTCGTGACTCTCGACTCAGCCGGCATTCGCGGCCTGTTCTTTCGCGACACGCCTCGGCCAAAAGAGGACGTGCCCATCTGTCTCTCTCGGGCACAGTATTTCGGGTGGGATTCTTCGGAATGCAACGCTGAGCGCGAGGGGGCCGTGTATCCGGAGATCTATCGACTGGAGCAGGAAGCAGCCCGCGGTCTGACTCATATCTCCACTATCGATTTGTCCGACCTGGTGTGCGGTCCGGTGACATGTGAGACAGTGCAGCACGGCCTGGTCGTGTACCGCGACCACAGTCACCTGACGGCCACCTTCAATCGGAGCCTGGCGCCGGCGCTCTCGCAGCGCCTGACGCCGCTGATCACCGCAGACGCCGCCCGCCCCGAGAGCCACTCGACCGAAGCCTCCCGCTGACCGGATCCAAACACCCATGCGAAATCTGCTGATCGCCGAACGACGTCTCGCTGGGCAAGGCGTCATCCGCGTGATCGAGCCGGCCCTGGGCGAGCCGTTCGAGGAAGTCGCCGCGGCCGGCCCGGCCGAGCTCGAGGCTGCGATTGCGGCCGCCAAGGCGGCGTTTCCCGCCTGGTCGGCCCGGACGGCGGTGGCCCGGGCGGAGCTGCTCTTCCGATTTTCCGATCTGGTGCGGGCCCACGCCGAGGAGCTCGCGGTCCTCGAGGCGCGCAACGTCGGCAAGCCGATCGGCGACGCTCGGTGGGAGGCGAACCACGTC